>JBGAGW010000002.1:0-707451 GCA_044226545.1 Limisphaerales bacterium | reverse complement strand
CCTACTGGCATTTCAAAGATCCCAAAACACCGGTCGAAACCGTGATTGAAAAGGCTGCCGCGATCGGCGTGCACGGGGTCGATATTCTCCATCGGCAATTGGACTCGGAGGAGCGGGGTTATTTGCAAAAACTAAAACGCACTGCGTTCATCAACGGCATCGATCTGATCTGCATGTCGATCCATCAGGATTTTGTTGAGGAATCGGCGGAAGAGCGAAAGAAGAACGTCGATCACACGATTAAGTGCATCGAACTGGCCTACCAGATGGGCATCCCATGCATCCGGATCAATTCCGGACGATGGAATACGATCAAGTCGTTCGATGAGCTCATGGAAAAGCGCGGTATCGAACCGATCCTGCCAGGTCGGACCGAGGACGAAGGGTTCAAGTGGTGCATCGATTGCATCGAGCAATGCCTGCCGAAGGCGCAGGAGTGCGGCGTGATGCTGGCACTCGAAAATCATTGGGGCTTGACGCGAACGCCCGAAGGTTTGCTGCGCATTCTCAACGCCATCAAATCGCCATGGCTTGGTGGACTGATGGATACGGGGAACTTTTTGGAAGACCCATATCCAAAGCTCGAGCGGATCGCCCCGCGGGTGGCTTTCGTGCAGGCGAAAACTTATTACGGTGGCGGCGAGTGGTATACGCTCGATCTGGATTACGATCGGATTGCAACCATTCTCAGCAAAGTTGGGTACAAAGGTTACATCTCCCTGGAATTCGAAGGAAAAGAAAACCCGGACGTTGCAGTGCCCAAGAGCATCGCGATGCTCCGTAAGGCCTTTCAAGTTTGACCAGCCCAGTGAGCTTTCCTTGAAGAGGCCCTTGCATGACCAAAACACCGACCACCTCGTATGCCCTGTAATTACAACACTACGTTATTAAGCAACGATCACGACTTCGACCGCGTCCGCGGATTGCGTCCGGTTTGTTCTAACCGCTTTAGTTTAGTGATTGAATAGGAATTCGGGCGAGTTCAGGAGAGCCCAGAGGACATCTTCACTCGCAATTTGACGCGTCGCTTTAGGCGTGGAGAAAGCCGCAGTTGCGGTGTCCAGTTCCTGTGCCGTCGGCGGGCGGGATAAGGCGAGGTAATAGAGTTCGGTGATAATTTCCTCGGGGGCAAGATTGCTCTCCGCGAGCTTTTTCACGCGGCCCTCTTTATTCGCGAGTTTGGATTGGAGGGTAGTGGCGTTCATCATGTGAAGAGATTGCACAACGCTGGATCGGGCATCGCGTTCGCAGGGGCAATCGGAGCTCGGATTGGGACGTCCGAACGCGTCCATGAAATGAGAACGGATTTTGTAGCTCCAGGTTTGAATCGCGCGAGTGCCGGGCGGGCAACCGTTGAATTCCTCCTCGGTCTCTGTGATGTCATCGACCGCGTCCAGGAGAACTTCGGCGGAGAGGCGGCGACGATAGGAACGCGAGAAGTTCTTTGTGTCGGTGAGGTTGTATTCGTTAGGCAGGGAACTGAGTTGGTACAGCCGCGAGTTGAGAATGGTGCGGATGACATGCTTGAGATCGTAGCCGTGCTGAATGAAATCGTCGGCCAGCGCATTCAAAAGAGGCTCGTTGCTGGCGGGATTTGAGATGCGGAAGTCGTCCACCGGATCCACGATGCCGCGGCCGAAAAACGCAGCCCAGAGACGGTTTACCGCGGCTTTGGCAAAAAATGGATTTTTCGAATCGGTCATCCACTCAGCGAGACGCTGACGCGGGTCGGCGGCAGTTTCGGGATCGCATTGGGGCGCGTCGAGCGGGCGTGGTTTCATGACCAGATCTGTGACGGGATTTTTCACCGTGCCACCCGCGGCGAAATAGAAACTCTCAGTGCCAGCCGAAATGGGAGGCGAAAGGCCGGCGCCCTTTTGTTTCAATGGGCCGAAGTAGGCAGCGAGCTGATAGAAGTCATCCTGAGTCCATTTCTCATTAGGGTGGTGATGGCACTTCGCGCATTCCATGCGAACGCCGAGAAAAAGCTGACTGAACATGGTGGTGAGGTCAGGCGGTTCGCGACGATCGCGGTAAACGGTCATGGGCCCGAGTTGATGATTGCTCCCCTCGCTGGTGAGGATCTCGCGGACGAATTGATCGTACGGCTTGTTCGCACGGAAAGAATCGCGAACCCATTGGTCGAGGAAGTAGATACTCTTCACTCCAACGCGATCGGGGTTGGGGCGGATGAGATCGGTCCATTTGTTTGCCCAGAAATCCGCGTAAGCCGGGTGATCAAGGAGATGCTCGATCCACCTGGCGCGTTTGCCGGGGGTGGGATCGACAAGGAAACGACGCGCTTCGTCGGGCGTTGGGAGAATTCCGAGCGCATCGAGTGAGCTGCGGCGGATGAACTCGGCGTCGCCGCAGAGGTCCGAAGGGAACAGGCCGAGCCGTTTGAATTGTGTATAGGCGATCCGGTCGACGAAATTGTAAACGGGGAGAGCAGCATAACGTTGTTCAGGAAGAGTTTGACTGGCTGGAACCGTAACGCGGCTCGCATCCACGAATCCCATGAAGCGGGTCACAATCACGCCTTCGCCTTGCAAGCTGCCGATCTGGACTTTGCCTTCCGAATCGACCTTCACGATTTCCTTATCGTTCGAAATGTAGTCCGCGAGGTGCGTAACATCCCGCTCGGTTCGATCGGAATAGATGGCACGAACGTGAAGCTGTCGTGATTCGTTCTTGGCGTAGGTGGATTGCGAGGGGTCGACGACAATCCTCACCAGGGATGGCTCATTTGGACGCTGGTAAGGCATACCGCCGCGAATCCAGTCCACCATGGTTTTGTAAATCTCCGAACCCGGTTCTATGCGTTGCCCACCGCCGTGTTCAATGGCCATTGTAGGCTTCAGGAGGATGAGGCTTTCTTCGGGCGCGGCAGGGAACACGCGGCGAGCCCGCGCTTCTTTAACAATTTCAGCGTAATCAGCTTTCGGATCGTAACTGAACACGGAGAGTTTAAAGCCATTCTGGCCTTCCGGCTTTGCATGGCAGGCGCCTGCCATGCAACCGGCCTTCGCCATCATCGGCAAAACGTCATAAACGAAGGAGGGGACGGCAGTGGAGGCAAGTGTGGCTTTTTCGGGTTCAAACTTATGCAGAAGTTTGCCATCGTTATCGACCAGGTAGACGATGCCATCCTGACCCGCGGCGGCAATGCGAGTGGCGTCGTGCGAAACGGAGATGGCGTGAAGCGGTTCAGACCAATGGCCGAGTTCCCGTTCGTTGGCTGTCTCAGAACTTTGCTCACCGGTGTGGCGCTTGAAATTGGTGAAACGAATGAGCCTTCCTTCATCATCGGCCGCAACAACGGTTTTCCCATCACCTGACCACGCGACATTGATGAAATTATGTTTGCGAGGAATGGTGACGACGCTCTCGCGGCTTTTCACATCCCAGAGCTTCATCATCTTGTCCGCGCCAACGGTGATCAATTCGGCCGCATTGGTACTGAAAGCTGCACCCCAAACGGCCCCGAAATGGGCCTCGATCTGGGCGACTTCCTTCCGGGAGACGAGTTCCCAAAGTTTGACGAGCTTGTCGCCGCTCGCCGTGGCGAGAAGACCTCCATCCGGAGTGACGGCCAAATCGTAAATTACATCCGAACCGGTTTGCCATGCAGCGATCTCTGCGCCGGTGCGGGTGAAAAGGACGCGAATCCAGCCGTTCTCAGCCGTGGCGCCATCCGCCGCGATTAAGGCACCGCCATGCGGAGTGAAGCGAAGGGAATTGATTCGCCCTAGCAGATTCGAGGAGAGGCTCCAGTTGGCTTTGATAGAATTGGAAGTGACGCTCCAGGTTTTCAGTTCGCGAAAACTACCGCTGGCGAGGAGGTTACCTTCCGGATTCCAAGCGAGGGCTCGCACCATTTCGCGGTGAGCGGGCACGCTGGCAGCAATCTCGAAGTTCGTCGAACCGAGATTGTAGATGACGATTTGCTCCTGGCGGGCGACAGCCAATTGTCTGGCGTCCGGCGAAAGCGCGAGTGTCAAGACGGCCTGATAAGACTCCGGAACAGGGCCGAGCTTCACGACGCGTGGCGCGGAGGCTTTTGCGAGTGTTTCCGCATCCCATGGTGCACCGGCGGAAACCCATTTTTCCAGCAGGGCAATTTGGTTGGTGGAAAGCTGCTTCTTCGGAGGCATGTGCGGGTCGGCATCGGACGCGAGAACTTTTAGCAACAGACTCTGCTCTGGCTGGCCCATTTCGAGGACCGCTCCGGAATCGCTTCCTTTGAGCAGCAATTCCCGTGAGGTCATTTGCAGACCGCCTTTGTGCTTTTCAGGATTGTGGCAGGAGAGGCAGTTCGCGTTCAGGAGACGCATCGCGTCTCGAGCCAAAGTTACGTCCGTGTTTTCCGCCGCGGCGGACGAAAAGACAGCAAAGAGCAGGAGGAGCACGCCCCAAGCGGTCGGGCGCATCTGTTTTGCTGGGAATGACACGAGGCAATAGTAGCGGTTGGGGCGAAGCAGGACAAGATCGGTCCGCCGGCGAAATGACTGTTCGGCTATCGAGGATTCATTTTGCCTCCTGCGGCGAAACGCGAAGTAGCTCAGAGCGGGGACCAACGTGATTTCACGAATGGCTCGCATTGGGTTCAGCGTTGGCTTTGCCATTTTCGAAAAGCCCTTTGGCGGCGCTGATTTGTTCTTCAGCTCCGATCATGAGAAGCTGATCGCCGGGCAGCAGCTCTTCATTTGGGTCGGGATTGAGAATGTTTTGTCCCTGACGCCGAATGGCGACGATGCTCGCGCCGGTGCGGGTCCGTAATTGGAGTTCGCGAATGAGTTTGTTTGCGGCCTCTGAGCCGGTATAGACGCTGATTCGTTGCAATTCGGCGTCGGCGAGGAGATCGGTCAAGGCGTGATGACGGTGCTGCTCCTTGGGCGCGGTGAAGACTTCCTGCACGGCAATTTGGGCTTTTGAATAGATACGGACAAAGGTTCGGCGAAGTAGAATGGCGATAATCACAACCAGCAAAAGCAAGAGCCAGAGGGAATGTCCGCGTTGCAGAATGGCACTGCTCAAGATCAGCAGGAGAAGACCAATTACCACCGTGCCGGCGAGCAGGACTCCGTTGGCGACGAGCGCGCGAAGGACGACTTGTCTTTCCCGAGCCAGTTCCTTTCGAATTCGCAGTTCGGCCAGCAGCATGCCAAACGCCTGGAGCTTTCGATAGGTGGCGATCAGGAATGGCAGCGATAAAACGGCTGAGATGAACCAGATAACGGAGTTCAAGTCCACGCGTGCACCCACCCAACGATCGAGAAGAGACTGACGGGAGTTTGCCAAAAACGCGCCGACTGCGAAAATGCCGGAAACGAAGATGAGGTTGAGAACCATCAGAGCGAGCCACTTTCGGAGCAAACGACGTCCGAGGTTGTTCGGGTGCGAATCCGCGGCGCTACTTACCCAGCGCGTATAGGTTTGGAGGAGATTGGTGAGGTTTGAGGGAGAGTGGCGCGTAAAAAGGCGGATTGCAGGGTCCGAGATGCGAATCAAGTAAGGCGTGGTAAGGGTGGTCAGCGCCGAAACAGTCACAGCGATCGGGTAGAGAAATGGGCTCGTGACGCCAAGCTTCGTTCCCAGCGCGGCTATGATGAAGGAGAACTCGCCAATTTGAGCCAGGCCCATGCCGACACGCAAAGATGTGCGCATGTCCTGGCCGGTGACGAAAACTCCAAAGGAGCAGGTCAGGACCTTTCCCACAATGACCGCCACGGTGATCGCGGCGATGGGACCGGCATATTGCAGAAGAAGTTTCGGATCGATGAGCAGGCCGATGGAAACGAAGAAAACGGCGCTGAACATGTCGCGGATCGGTTCCATCAGTTCCTCGACCTTTCCGATCTCACGAGCTTCCGCGATGATCGCGCCCATCATAAACGCGCCAAGTGCGATGCTGTAGCCGAGTTTCAGGGTTAAGACACAAGCCGCAAAGCAAAGCGCGAGTGTGGTGATGAGAAGCATTTCGGGGCGCCGGTACTTGCCGACGTAGCGGAGCAGGCGCGGCACGGTCAGCACTCCGATAACGACCGAAGCGGCCATAAACGCGGCGAGTTTCGCGGCTTCAGCGATGCTTTCTTCCACCTGAAGCGAGCCGGTTTTCGCCACTCCGGATAAGAGGGCGATAATGAGAATGCCGAGCAGATCTTCGAAAATCAGAACGCCAAAGATCAACTCGGAAAAGCGTTCCTTCGTGAGATTGAGTTCCTCCAGCGCCTTGACGATGATGGTGGTTGAGGAGATGGACAGAATTCCACCGAGGAAAATGCTGTCCATCTGCTTCCACCCGAAAAAGCGTCCGATTTCGTAGCCGACCCAGGCCATGAGGAGAATTTCGAGAACCGCGGCAATCAGCGCACTGCCGCCGACTTGTTTGAGCTTGCGGAAACTGAATTCCAGCCCGAGCGAGAACATGAGAAAAATGACGCCCAACTCGGAAAGAGTTTTGATCGCGTGTTCGTCCCCAATCAGAGGAAAAGGCGGCGTGTGTGGTCCGATGATCACTCCGGCCAGGATGTATCCCAGCACGACCGGTTGACGGAGCCGATGAAAAATCAGCGTGACGATTCCGGCCACGATCATGACCACTGCCAGGTCTTGCAACAGCGGTGCATCGTGCATGCGCGGCAATGCTAACGCGCGCGGTGCGATGCCGCCAATTTGGAGTGAGAAATTTTTTGGAGAGCTCGGCCGCGAGCGATTTTTAACGGATGGGTTTCATTTGCGGGCCGACGATGGCGGCGACGAAGAGGATGCAGACCAGTTCGATCAAAACGGCAGAGTTCAGGAAGAAGACGAGCAGAGCGATAAAGGCACTGCGGTGGCGGCGCCAGAATGGGACGCACTTTTCCAGGATGATCAGGAGACCTACGATGGCGAAGAGGAAAAGCCAGAGTTGTTCCATAACCAGGTCGATCGGACTGAAAATGGGGCGTGGATCGTAGCCGACGTCCGTGCACATTTGTTTGATCTTCGGGATAACGAAGATTGCGGCGACCGAGAAAACGACAAAGGGCGGCAACAAGAATGAGAACGCTTTCAGATAGGTCGGCCAGGCTTTTGGGGAACCGGTGGTGCGCGAAGCTTCGCAGGTCATGTCTTTTCGACAGGACGGGCCCAGAGGGATCACGCCGGGACTAAACTAGAAAGCGGTGGACGCTCCCTTACGGTCGCGGCTCCGCTAAGGGAAATCTTTTCGATAGCGGGCGAGCAATGCGTCCGAGTCGTTCGGAAGAATATATACTTTTCCGTGCAGGTTGCGCTTTTCGCCGGGCTTGAGGCCCCCGATGCGGGGATCGTTGTGCAGGCAGACGATGACGCCCTGGAAGAGTTCCTGGGTTTGGTCCCAGGCCATGGCGAGCATTTGCCCGTTGTCGGAGGAGAAGCAGCCGATGAGCGCATTGACGGGTTTAATCGAGCTGATGGGGCGTGGGTTCACGTCTTCCGGCGGAATTCCGGCTGGAACGTAAACCTGTCCACCGTGGTAGATCGCTTCTTCGTTACGCGGGAGTTTGTCGAGCATCTGCAGACCCTTGTCGGTGTAGATGAACGATTTTTCGATGTAATTCGTTTGTTTCAGACCGGTAAAGCGGTCCACTCGCATGCAGGGTTGAAACCATTGGACATCGACGAATTCCTTTCCGTCATTTCGAGCGGCGACGCGGAAATCGATGTCATCACGGCCGGCGGTGATTTCGTGTTCAACGATGACTTCCGGTTCCACTTTCGTTCGGAGGCGAATTTTCTTTCCGCCGTCATTGGAGAGGAGTTCGGTTTTGTGCGGGATGGTTGTTTTATCCCAGACCTGGTGCGTTGATTTGCTGCGGCAAAATGCCTCGAGATACCAGATGTCTACATAGTCGCCCGGAATGTTCGGACCTTTGATGCGGAGCATGTTATTGGTCCAGGAGATTGAGAGATCGGCCGCGAGCGCGAATGACCAATGACCAAGCACTAAGGTCCAAAGAATGAGCCAAGGTCCCAAGGTTCTAAGTTTTCTTGAGTCATTGTTCATGGTTGATTGTTATCCCACGCGGAAGCTGATGCGTTGAACGAGATCGGGGCCGAAGCTGTGGCCGAGACGTTGGAGGATTTCGCGGCGACGGTAACGGACGATTTCGTTGAGCCAGACGTTGCTGTCGACATTGACAAAAAGCGTTCCTTTGGCGAGGCCAACCGGTTTGGCGTGGGCTACGACGGTGGGATCCATGAGATTGTTCCACACCTTGAGGATTTCGAGTTCGGACTGTTTGCGCTCCAGGCCGAGGCCTTTGAGTACGCCGGGGACGACATCGGCGATCGGTTTGACGCGGTTAATACGGGCCTTTTCCTCCTCGCTCAGGTCAATTCCGCGCCACGCAGCGATCGCCTTTTGTTTCGGCGTGAGCTTGATTTTCGCCGAGAGCGGCGGAAGCAAATAGGCAGGGCGGGGAAGCATGGCTAGGCAGGAACGGCTGCTTCAGGTTCTGTCGAGGGAGTGGCGACGGGTGCAGCTTGCTCAGCTTCGGCTGGCGCTTTCTCTTCCTCTCTTACCATGCTTTCGTCGAGCACGAGCACACCGTGGGATGGCAGATCGTAATTGCCGGTGAAAGTCTGGCCGGTGAGGAAATCGTGCATCGGCTTGTAGAAGTGCAGGCGCACGTGCGAATTCTGGTGATTGAGCAGGAAGTAAATCTTGCGATCGTCCTTCTGCCGCATACTTACCTCAACTGTGTCGGGGACCTTCAAAAGCGGGAATAGATTGCATTGCTGCCGCAACCACGCAACCAAATCGTAATAGAAATGCTGGTGGCTGACCGTGCCAAAGTAAATGGCTTTGCCCAAGCCAAAGTCGTTTGTGGTCATGGCGACGCGACCGGCATAGAAATCTTTCGCGTAGGTCGCGAGGATCTGGGCTTCCTTTGGTTCAATCAGATCACACCAGAGGCGTGCGGGATGCAAGTGGGTGGCCGGGAAGGCACCCTTGAAGGTGAGATGATTCTCTTCGCCCGGAGGGAGTGGATCGAATTCGCTTACTTCAATTCCAAAAAGATCGGTGCAGTTCGCGGGAATGCCGTTGTCGGGCGCCATGCCGTGCTCATCGACCAACCCGGTGTTGCAGGTGGCGAGAAGTGTACCGCCGTTTTGTACATAGAGTTTTAATAGGTCCGCTTCGCCGCCGGCGAGCATGTGCAATGAAGGGGCGATGACCAACTTGTAACGGGAGAGATCTTCGGTCGGTCGCGCGAAATCGACGGGAATGTTCCGGTCGTGAAAAGCAGTGTGGAAAAGCTGAATGTGCTCGCGGTAGTTGAAGTGCTTTTGGGGTTGGCCGGGCAGTTTCATGGTCCACGCATTGTCGTGGCTGAATAGAATACAAACCTCCGCCGTGACTTTGGTGTCCTTGATCGCCGGTGCGAGGAGCTTCATCTCGTCGCCAATCTGGGCAATCTCCTTGTACATGCGGTTTTCACCACGGCCATCGTGATTCAGGACACCGCCGTAAAACTTCTCTGAGCCGATGCGCGGTTGCCGGAAGAAAAAGTAAAGAATGCCGTCGGCACCGCGAGAGATCAGTTGGTAGGTAAAAAGCCGGACGACGCCCGGTCGGACAAGTGAGTTAACTTCCTGCCAGTTTACGTGCGCAGCCTTTTGTTCGATCACCCAAAAACCGTCGCTGCCGCCGGGACTTTTGATTCCGGTTTTCTTGAGAGAACGGAGCATGTCGATTTCACAGGCGTTCTCCGCGGAGCGAGCTTTGATGGTGGCATTGCTGTCGACGGAGACAAAGTCGAGAGCTTCGGCGACATCGAAGTGATCGAAATTTCTGGTGAGCGCGCGTAGATTCGTAGTCACCGGGATTTTCGGCGTGATTTCGTGAAGGATGTCGGCCTGGCAGCGCACGAAGGCGACGCAGGTATCGCTGCAGAAGCGCATCCAGTCAACAACCAGTGCCGGGTTGTGAACCGTCGGTGCAATCATCGGCATCGGCACTTCCGAGAAGCTATTGACCACCTGACCCCAAAACCGGAGGCCGAGCGCTTCGTTCAGCCGCTCGACTGTTTCGTATTTGGCCTGCAGCCAGGCATGCCAATCTTTAGCGCATTGTGCATTGTAAGAGGCTTCGGTATTGTGGCCTCCCAGCCCGTTGTCGATCTGCCAGGCGATCAATTGAGGATGATCACCGAGCGCCTCGGCCATCGCGCGTACGAGCTTCTTGGCGAAATCCCAGTAGACATCGCTGTTCATGCAGTACGCGCGGCGCGTTCCTTCGTGCAAAGTCTCGCCGCGTTCGTTGACGGGCAGAATCTCAGGGTATTTCTGTGCCAGCCAAATCGGCGGAGCGGCAGTTGGGGTAGCCAGAACCACCTGGATGCCGCGTCGTGCCATCGCATCCATAGCCCGGCGGAGCCAGGTGAAGTCGTACTTCCCTTCCTCGCGTTCGCAAAGGCCCCAGGTGAATTCGCCCATGCGGACGACGTTGAAGCCGGCCTGGGCCATCAGTTCTGCGTCACGTTCCCAGCGGGATTCCGGTTCCTCAGGCGTGCCCGCGTATGGATAGACCCAGTGTTCAGGATGATAATCGGCGCCGAAATACATACGCTTGGTTGGTTTGCCTGAATTCTATCCCCACCATCGCGCGGCGGCAATAGCTGAAGGGACCATTTCGGGAATGCTCAAATGCAAAGGAATCTCAGTCACGGAACTCAAGACTTCGCCAGCAGTACCAGCTCGCGATGCTGGCGTAGGGTTGCCAGAGTTTCTCGTATTTCGAGAGTTGCTTCGCTTCGGGCACGATTCGTTTGCGATAGAGTTTTTTGATCGCGGTGCGAACGCCCAGATCGTCGCCGGGAAAGACATCGAGCCGCCCGAGCGAGAAGATCAGGAGCATTTGCACGGTCCATTTGCCAACCCCAATAATCTGCGTCAATTCGGCAATCGCTTCATCATTGGACATCTTTTTGACGTGATGAATCCGCACGGTCTTATTCGAGACTTTCTCTGCCAGATCCCGGAGATATCGAGTTTTTTGGGAAGACAACCCGGCCGCTCTAAATTCCGCATCGGTCATTCGAAGCAGCCCGGGCAATAATTTTTTCTCGCCGCCGACCGCGGTGAGCAACCTTTGGTAAATCGAACGGGCGGCTGCGGTCGAGATTTGCTGGGCCACAATCGCGCGGACGAGCGACTTGAACAGATCTTTCTCCTGCTTCAGAGCGAACGGCCCGGCACGGTTAATAACTTGAGCGAGAACCGGATCCCGCTCACGTAAATGCGCCAAGCCGCGGGTAATTTCCTCGAGGGCTACCATTTCGGGATCTCCGACCATAACGGTTCGAGATCTGGGTCCGAAAGTGCCATCTTCTTGATGAAAGATTTATCGCCGCGCTTGAAGGCGTGTTTCAGCCAGGCGCGGGATTCAGGTAATTGGCCCAGTTGGCAGGCGTAACAGGCGAGATTAAAAGGAATAGTGGGCTCGTCCGAAAACTTGTCAAAGGCCGGTCGTAAAATCATCGCGGCTTTTTCCAGGCCGCCGCCATGAACGCGTCGTAAAGCGTAGGCGCGGTGCAGCCAACCGGTCGGATCGTCCGGTGCTACTTCAACTAATCTTTCGGCGATCTCCAATGCGCCGTCCCAATCTCCTTCCCTCGCATGAAGGCTCCATCGAATGTCCAGCACGTCGGGATCATCAGCGAATTCGGCCGGCAATTGGTCCAACTCCGCGCGCGCTTCTCGCGGATTTCCTAATTCGAGCCAGCCCAGGGCCGAATTGAGATAATGCACAAATCGAGTATCCAACTCCGACATCTCGGGGGAGAAGCTAGAGCAGCACTCCGGGCGCGCAAATAAAAAGCGTTTCATCAGTTCGGCTAAAGAGGGCCGGTTTTCGCCAAAAGAGGCTGAGCCGATCGCTTCGTATTCATTGTTATTCTCCGCCACGCGAGCGCGCATGCGCTACAAACAAAAATATGACGCACAAATCCATCGCGGCAGCGGCCGCGATCTCAACAGCGGCTCTGAACCTCTCGCATTCCCTCGCGGGCGATTGGAAAGATAAGACGATTTCCCCGGTCGCGAACCCTTTGTTCTTCGAGGATCCGCAGATCAATTCAGAGGTTCGGCCGATCTATGCTTATCACGAGATCGATGAAAACTTCATTGGCGGACACGCGAACTATTACGCGCTGCAGCTACGCTACGCGGTAAATGATCGACTCGCCATCATCGCCACTAAGGACGGTTACATTCAGTTGCGCTCGCGCGACCTTCCGCACGAAGATGGTTGGGCCGACATCGGAGCTGGGCTCAAGTATGCGATCATCGACGACAAGGCGAACAATTTCATTCTAACTCCGGGCTTCAAACTGGAACTGCCCGCCGGTCAGGACGAAGTGTTTCAGGGCAATGGGGCAGGGGAGTGGGATTTGTTTGTTTCCTCAAGCAAAGGCTGGGGAAACTTTCACGTGACGGGAAGCGGAGGGTTCCGGTTGCCGAATAATTGGGATCAGGAGACTGCCTCTGCTCACTACAGCCTACAACTGGACTACTACACGTGCCAGTATTTCATCCCGTTTGTGGCGGCGAACGGATTCACTGTGTTGAGCGAAGCCAATGCTTTACCCTTGAGCATCGAAGGCTTCGATTTGATTAACTTTGGCTCACAAAATGCCGGAGGCTTCACCCAGATCGTCTTTGCGGCGGGCCTGCGGTCGCGCATCGTGAAAAACGTCGATGTGGGCTTCGCGTTCGAAACAAGCATGACGAAGCCGGAAGGTTTGTTCGACAGCCGTTACACCGTTGATTTAATCTGGCGTTTCTGATCAAGAGCTTGCCTGAACTGACGGCAGGCGGCGGCCACGTCGTCCTGATTGAGAATGGCGGACACGACGCAAATTCGTGTCGCGCCGGCCGCCAGTACAGCGGTCAGATTGCTTAGGTTGATGCCGCCTATGGCGAACCAGGGAATGTGCACGTTAGCCGCGGCCCAGCGCACGTAATCCAGAGTAACGGGTGATGCGGTGGGCTTGGTGCCGGTCGCGAACACAGGTCCAATGGCAATGTAAGCAGGGCCTGCGGAGATGGCGCGTTGAGCTTGTTCGGGAGCATGGGTGCTCAACCCGATCTCAGGGGTTTTCCCCGTACCTTCAAGTTCTGAAACGCTTTTGTATCCTGAGTCGAAGAAATCCTCCTGTCCCAGGTGGCAGATGTCTGCGCCCACACTGCGCGCCAGGGAGAGATGATCGTTAATAACGAGGCGGACACCGAAAGCACGCGTGACCTTCGCTATGTGGTGGGCGGCGGCAGCAATTTTGTCTTCGGGCCAGTCCTTGGCGCGAAGTTGAATTAGATCAGAACCGCCGAAACAAAGCTGTTCCGCGATTCGAATCGGATCGCGCCCATGCAGGTATGCCGAATCAACAAAGGTGTAGAGGGAACACTCGCTGAGCGGTTTCACCACCCGCTATTCTTTCTCATCCATCAGACCGCGCCGACCGCCGCCGAGGAGTTGCTCGATGAAGTTCGTGGAGTAAACGCCGCGCCGGAAGTTCGGGTCCTGAAGAATCGCTTGTTCGAATGGAATTGTGGTTTTGATGCCGGTGATCATGTATTCGCCGAGAGCGCGGCTCATTTTGTCCATGGCTTCACGGCGATCTTTACCGTAGGTGATGAGCTTGCCGATCATCGAATCGTAGTTCGGCGGGATGGTGTAACCGGCGTAGGCGTGACTATCGACGCGCACTCCGCGGCCGCCCGGGGCGTAATACATTTCGACACGTCCGGGACACGGTCGAAAATCATCAAAGGGGTCTTCCGCGTTAATCCGGCATTCGATGGCGTGGCCTTTGAAAGTGATATCACTTTGTGAGATCCGGAGTTGTTCGCCCATTGCGATGAGAATCTGCTGCTTGACGATGTCGATGCCGGTGACTTCCTCCGTAATCGGATGCTCCACCTGAACACGTTTGTTCACTTCGAGAAAATAGAAATTGCCGGAATCATCGACGATGAATTCGACCGTGCCTGCGTTCGTGTAATGAGCAACCTCCGCCAGCTTGATTGCGGCGCGCCCCATCTTTTTTCGCAGATCCTTGAATTTACCCTCAATGAGCGGAGACGGAGTTTCTTCGACCACTTTTTGATTGCGCCGCTGTATCGAGCAGTCGCGTTCGCCCAGGTGAATAATGTTCCCCCGATTGTCTCCAAGGATTTGAAACTCGATATGGTGCGGATTCTCGATGAACTTCTCGATGTAGACGGCTGAATTACCGAACGCTTTCTCCGCCTCACTGCGCGCGGTGTGATAACCCTTGATCAGGGAAATGTCGTTGTGAGCCACGCGCATTCCGCGACCGCCGCCACCCGCGATCGCTTTGATCATTACCGGATAACCAATTCGTTTCGCGGTCGAAAGAGCTTCCTCTTCATTTTGAATTAACCCGTCCGATCCCGGAGGAATCGGCACGCCAGCCTTTTTTGCGAGCGCTCGGCTGGTCGCTTTGTTCTCTAATGAGTTCATGGCGCGCGAATTCGGGCCGATGAACCGGATGTTGCAGCTCTCGCAGACGTCTGCGAAGTGTGCGTTTTCAGAAAGAAAGCCGTATCCAGGATGAATCGCATCCACATCCGCGATCTCTGCGGCGCTGATGATGCGGTCAATCCGAAGATAACTGTCGTTGCTGGGAGCTTTACCGATACAGATCGCTTCATCCGCGAGTTGGACATGCATCGAGTTAGCATCCACCTCGGAATAGATCGCAACCGTACGTATATTCAACTCTTTGCAGGCGCGAATAATACGGACGGCTATTTCGCCACGGTTGGCGACGAGTATCTTCTCAAACATTGAGCCCTTTTAGATGGGACGGATTTTAAAAAGCGGCTGCCCAAACTCGACCGGTTTGGCATTTTCCACCAGCAATTGCGTGATCACGCCGCGCACTTCGGCCTTGATCTCGTTCATCACTTTCATCGCCTCGATGATGCACACGACTGTGTCCGGGTGCACTTCAGCACCGATTTCGATGTAATTAGCCGCTTCCGGCGACGGCGCGCGATAAAATGTGCCGACCATTGGCGACTTGATTTCGACGTCAGTCGAAGGTGGAACACCAGCACTCGCTTGAGGAGCAGGCGTGGCCATTTGCGTCGGAACGGGCGTGCCCGGAGGGAGATAAATCGGCATCTGGATCTCATCGCCGCCGTGCGAGCCACCGTTAGCCGATCTCTTGAGCCGGATTTTGAACTCCTGCCCTTTCTCCAACTCGAATTCCGAGATGGAGTTTTTCTTCATCAAGTCAACGATCGCTTTGATGTCTTTTAAATCCATGACGACTCCCGGGCGACCGATTTTCCACTGATGTAAATGATGTACAGGCTCATTAAGCAAAAAAGCAGCGTCGTATCGACTCTGCTCAATCACAATCTGAATGTCGGGGCTGACTCTAGGGAAATCCTATGTCAGCGTCAAGAATTCAAATTGAAAACGGCTTTGCTAATTAAGTTGCAACAACCGGTATATCAAATACTTCTGGAGTTATATCAGAGGGGTTGATTCACTTCCAAAACGCATCCGGCCCACGACAGCCCAACCCCGAAACCGGCCAGCAGAAGCTTTTGTCCGACCTTGATTTGGCCGTTTCGGCGCATCTGTTCGAGAGCGATAGGGATGGTGGCCGACACGGTGTTCCCGAATTCCTCAACACAGAGGATGAATTTTTCTGCAGGGATGCCGATCTTCTTTCGTAAGTGTTCCAGCATGAATGTGTTAGCCTGGTGAAAAACAAAATAATCGATTTGTTCCATCGCCAGTTTTGCCTTTTCCAGAACCTGGCGAACTAGCGGCGGCACAGCCTGAATCGTGAAGTTGAAAACCTCCGGTCCGTTCATGTGGAGCGATTCGGCTTTGGACGCTACGCACAACGCCCGCATCGCGCCCGACTTCATGATCAACTGCGCGCCTCCGCTGCCGTCGGTCCCAAACACGAATGAATGCAACCGGTTCTTGCTGCCTGAGGAACAAAGAGTAGCGGCCCCAGCGTCTCCAAAGATCGCGCGAGTGCTCTTATCTTCCGGTCCGAGCAGCTTTGTGTAAGTGTCCGCATTCAGGAGAAGAACGCCGGTAGCCATGCCCGACTGAACGAGACTTTGGGCAAGGGCGAGCCCGTAGATATAGCCGGAACATCCGAGGTTCATATCGAACGCTCCGACGGTCTTTGGCAACTTCAGACGTTCCTGCAGCAAACATGCGGTGGGGGGAAGAAAGTAATCGGGCGTTTGCGTGCAAAGGATGAGGAAATCCACCTTGGAACGGTCGGTGTCCTTCAACGCCTCTTCCGCCGCTCCAAATGCCAGATCGCCCGCGGTCTGCTCCGGGCCGGCGATGAACCGGCTGGCGATGCCTGTTTTCTGAAAAACTTTATCAGGCGTCCATTCGGGGAAGAGAGTGCAGAGCTCCTCGTTTGTAAGTTTCTTTTCGGGAAAATAGGTGCGGATCTTCTCGATCATTTGCGGCGGCTCAGAGTCTCAAGGCAAAGAAATGGGTTGTCAACGCCACCCTCGAACAACTAATTCCTAATTGATTTCGACAGATGAACCAACCACGGATGAACACGAATAAACACGAATTAGACTATTCTGCCGAAGTTGGGTTTTGTTCGTGTTCATTCGTGTCCATTCGTGGTTGGTTCCGCCCTGGTTTGTTCAGACCTCTGGAGAATTAAATGGCCGCCTTGATTCACCCCGTCGAATCTTCCGCCATTCCGGAGTTGTCTGCCTTGCTGCGACAACAATTCTGCCGGGAAGGCGAATATTGCGACTTCGCCGATGAACGCGTCCTCAAATGGAAGTTCTTTGAGCCTCGCGCGGCGTGGACGGTATCGCGCTCCTGGGGCGGATTCGAAGAGGGTAAACTGGTTGCACACGTCGGTTACAATCCAACGACTTTCGTTGCGCCCGACAAATCAACCGTTGCGGTCGAAGCCGGTCACATCAGTGACTGGTTAAGTTTGCGTCCCGGCACTGCGCTTGGCGCATTGCTCATGCTTGAAACATTCAAGCTCGCACCTGTTCACTACGCGCTCGGTTCGACGGCGGTCGCTTCCCGCGTACTTTTGAAGGGTGGTTACAAGCACATTCTGGACGTGCCTCTGTTTCACCGCATCGTAAACCGCTTCAATCCTCGCGCATGGGAGCAATTACACGGCAACCACCGTTCGGTAAAAGGAATGACCCTCCTCGCTGTTGATGGGTTGAACAGCTTGCGACCTCGCAAAGGAGCCCGCGCCTTAGAGGCCGTGCCCGTAAAGGAGTTCGGGACCGAAACAGCCAAAATCTTTGCCCGGTCCACATGGCCTGTGATCTGTTCATCCCGTTCGCCAGAGTTGCTAAACTACTATTTGCGATATCCGCTCGGCACTTTCAGCGGGTATCTCCTGCAGGATTCCAAGCCACGGGGATTTGCCATTTTAGTGTCCATTCCGAAGCCGCATTGCCGCGTCGTTCGTATCGTGGAATGTTTTCTGGACGAACCGGACCCGAACTTGTGCACCGACTGCATCGCAGCTCTCCACCAGCGCGCGCTCGAAAGGAATCCGGATATCATTTCAGTTTACGGGTCGACGCCCTGGATGGCAGAAGGTCTGCAAAGAGCTGGGTTCTTTCGTCGTGGGAAAACGCCGCTATTTCTTCGCGATCCGAAGAAGCTTTTGCCGGAAGGACAGACTTTTCACCTGACGCATCTGGAGGCGGACTTATCGTTCATTTGAAGACAGTGCGCTTCAGATTCTGCAGACGCTCGACCAGCATCAGGTCGGAGCGAAAATAATCCGCCTGCTCTCGAACATCGAGATTCCCAAGCGGCGGGAACCGTCCAAGCAACATACGGCGTTGGGGGCTGAGCGCATGGGGCAAGAATTCCTTCCGCTGAGCTGCGGCGAAACCGATCCTCAACCCCTGCGACCTCGCAATTTCGCAAACGCGTTCGTTCACGCTGCCGTTGGGGTAGGCGATGGAGACGGGTGTTTTCCCGGTGATTTCCTTCAAAACGGTTTGTGCCATGGCGATGGTCGCTTCCGCTTCCTTCGGCGAGCACGATGTTAAAATATCATGGTCGGCCGTGTGGTTCCCAATGTTAACCAACGGATGCCCTGCAATCTGGCGGAGTTCTGCCACGCTAAAAGGACGATCTGCATCTCCGCGCCAGGTGAAAATTTCGTGTCCGAGTTCCGGGCCAATTCTCTCCAGGATCTCCGACGTTCGCAGAGCATTCAACATCCGCATTTCTCGACCGATTTCCTCATCCGTTTTGCCCTTTCGGGCGCGAACATGATAGAGCGTCTCCCACCAAAACCCGCGCCCTTCTTTCACATGAAGAGCCGAAACAAATATTGTCGCTGGGACCTGGAAGCGTTCCAGCACGGGAAGGGCGCGGCTGTTGTTGAAGTACCCGTCATCGAAGGTGAGCATAGCGTACTTGCCGCGAGGATTGACCCCAGCGTTGAGTTCCTCTGGCGAAATAAAACGATAATCGGCCTTCAAAAAGTACTCGATGATCGCAGCGAAAAACTGCGGCGTAGTTCCCTGTTGCGGATAGGCAGCCCGCTTGACCAACTCGTCCGCGGTGAGCAACCCATGGAAAAACAAGGTTAGCAGCGAACCCCTTCTCTCGTGACAGCGAAGCTGCGCCGCTGAGAGAACCTGATCAAATGCGTGGACGATTCGATAGACTGGCGAAATCAACGCCGCACTTCGTAAAGAAAAGCGGCTGCCCCCGTCAATCGGCGAGTTGCTCCGGCTCTTTAAGTATCTACCCGGATGGAGAACGTTTCCTTCGGCGCTATCCTTCAGTTGTGACGACGGAGAAAGTTGATGCGGAAGATCCAATGGCTCGACTCAGCCAGGAAGCGACGAACCAAAGTACACCGGACAAATCCTTGACCGATCGGAAAGCGCGCCGGGCGAAACGACTTAAGGTCGCTCCGCGCCGAAGCAAAGCACCGGTCGCCGATTAGCGCTCGGACCGTGGGTCGAAGGCGTCGCGCAGGCCGTCTCCGGTAAAGTTCAGGGCGAGCAGCGTGATCGCGAGAAGTCCAGCCGGAAAGATCAACATCCACCAATAGGTTCGCACGGGGTTGATCTGTGCTGCGCCTTCGGCAATCAACGAACCAAGGCTCGCCTGGGGTGGTTGAATGCCGAGACCCAGGTAGCTCAGGAAGGATTCGTAGAGGATGATCGCAGGGACGTTAAGCATTACGTAGACGATGATGATCCCGGCGAGATTCGGTAGAATGTGCCGGAACAAAATACGCGTTTCGCTGGCCCCGAGTGCGCGGCTGGCTTCAACGAAATTTAACGTCTTCAGTGTCAGGACCTGTCCCCGAACGATGCGTGCCATGTTCAGCCACGATACAGCGCCGAGCCCTGCGAAGAGAAAGAGCAGTCGTGCGAAACCCGCGAGTTCTGTAGAAAAATGCACTGTTAACCACCGCCTGAATACCGTTTCCAGCGTCGTGATGAGGACGATCACGAAGATGATGGAGGGCAGGGAATAGAGAATATCCACGAAGCGCATCATGACTTCATCCCAACGCCCGCCCAAATATCCAGCGACGGCGCCCCACAAAACTCCAATCACCAAACTCACGCTCGCACCAACCGCGCCGACGATGATGGAGATTCGCGCGCCGTAAAAGACACGTGACATCAGGTCACGCCCGAGCACGTCGGTCCCAAACCAATGTTTCGCATCGGGAGAATTAGCGTAAGCATCACTCAACTCCACGGGAGATTGGGAACTAACCCACGGGTAAAGCAATGTGACCAGGACGATAGCGGCGAGCAGGAAGAGGCTAACGAACGCCGGGCGATTCCGCATGAACCGCCGCCACGCCCTTCGCCCCGGCGTAAGATGTCCGGTATTCATGAATGGAACCAGCCGCGATCGGCGAGAATCTCCTGCCCGGTGATGGCCCGGCTCGCTTCACTCGCAAGGAACAAGATCACTTCGGCCAGATCCTCGGGTTGGAGCAACTCCGGATAACACTGCGATTTTAAAATCAGCTTCTTCGTTTGGGGCTTCACATATTCGCGGAGCTGTCGTTCGGTCATGACCCATCCCGGTGAGACCGTGTTCACGCGAATCCCAGCCGGGCCGAGTTCACGGGCCAACGCCCGTGAAAAGCCGATGATCGCTGCCTTTGTCGCCACATAACCGCTCATATTTGCCGGCCCCTGATGAAAGGTGATGGACGAAAGATTAATGATTGAACCCTGCCTGGCGGGCATCCAGGGCGCAGACGCCCGCGCCAGAATGAAAAAGGGCCTGAGGTTAATAGCGAATAGCTCGTCCACCTTCTCGACCGTTTGTTCTGCCAGAGGAATGCGCGGATCAATGGCGGCATTGTTCACCAAAACATGGATTCGGCTCTCCGCCTTTTTCACTCTCTCAACCCATCGAACGATTTCCTTTTCCTTCTGCAGATCCACTTTTGTGAAGTAGATGCCGGCGAACTCGCGCTGCAGTTTAGTCCCGGCATCGTTATCGCGATCACAAAAGTAAACCCGAGCCCCCTGACCATGGAACTCGCGGACGGTCGCCGCGCCAATCCCATTGGCGCCGCCGGTCAACAGCACGACTTTGTCCTTCAGATCTCCGTATATGGCCATGCAGGAAACGGTAGCGAATCCGCGGGGAAAGCGCGACGTTCTCGTTCTGAAACTTCAGCGAAACGTAACGTTGATTGGGCTGTCCATTCTTCGGCGGACGTTTAACCTCGAGGAAATTTGCAACAATCGGCACCCAGGTAGTGTCTTAAGCAAAATTGCACATGGCGGCTGGAACAAAAAAGAAGCGCGGCAGGATTCTGCTCGCGGGAGCGGTCATTTTGTTGATCTGCTCTGTGGGAGCGTTTTTGGGTTTCCGCAAACGCGAAATGCCGATCGCGGTGCAGATGGATAAAGTCGTGCGGCGGGATATCACCGAGATGGTGGTCGCGAACGGCCGCATTCAGCCGGTTGTTCAGGTGGTGATTAATCCTGAGGTGAGCGGCGAGATCATTGAGTTGCCGGTGAAGGAGGGGCAAGCGGTCAAAAAGGGCGCCCTGCTTGTGCGAATCAAACCGGATAACTACATCGCCCAGCGCAATTCCGCCGAAGCAAATTACAAGTCATCGTTGGCGGGGGTCCAACTCGCCAAGGCAAATCTGGAGAAGGCGCGCCTCGAACATCAGCGTTTTGACGAACTATATCGAACAAAGCTTGTATCCGACTCCCAATACTTGGAGGCGAAAACGGCCATGGATGTCGCGGAAGCCACCTACGAGAGCAGCGCCCATCAATGCGAACAGGCCAAGGCAGCGATGGCCAGGGCGGAAGATGATCTTTCGAAAACCACGATCTCGGCTCCCATTGACGGAACCGTAACCAAGTTGCGTTCGCAGCAGGGAGAGCGGGTTGTCGGGACCGCCATGATGGCCGGAACGGAAATCATGACCGTGGCGAATTTGAACAACATGGAGGCGCGAGTAGACATCGGTGAAATCGACATCGTCCTCATTCAACTCGGTCAGAAAGCGCATCTCGAAGTCGAGGCGTTCCGCGACAAGAAATTCAACGGAGTCGTCACGGAAATTGCGAATGCGGCGCGCGGTCCAGCCAGTTCGCAGCAGCAGCAGTCTTCCAGCGGGCAGCAGCAGGAGGCGACCAAGTTCGAGGTTAAAATTTTGATCACCGAGAAGGAGCCGTTCCGTCCGGGAATGTCCGTGACAGCAGAAATCGAGACCCGGTCGAAGAGCAACGTTCTCGCCGTGCCGATCATGGCTGTTACCACCCGGACGAAAAAGGACGATGTAAAGGAGCCTCCGAAAGAGCAAGTCGTATCAGCGCCGCCTAAAGAGAAGAAAAAGGAAGAGCCGAAAAAGGCCAATGAAGTGGTCTTCCTGGTGAATGGCGAAACAGCTAAATCGACGGTGGTCAAAACGGGGATTAGCGATGACACCTATATCGAGGTTTCCGAAGGTCTGACTGAGGGGCAGGAGATCGTCGCCGGAGGTTACGCGGCTGTGAGCCGGCAGTTGGAAGACGGCAAGAAAATCAAGAAGGAAGACCCGAACGCAAAGAAAAAGGGCAAGGACCAGAAAGCCTGACGTTGTGGCCCTCATTCAGCTCACGAATATTTCGCGGCGTTACGTGATGGGCTCGGAAACGATCCACGCGTTGCGCGACGTCTCGCTGGAGATTCAACGGGGCGAATATGTCGCGATCATGGGTCCTTCCGGTTCGGGTAAATCGACTTTGATGAATCTGCTGGGTTGTCTCGATAGTCCCAGTTCGGGCGAATTCGTTTTGAATGGCACGAGGGTCAGCCAGATGAATGACAATGATCTGGCCGAGGTGCGAAATCGCGAGATCGGGTTCGTCTTCCAGAGTTTCAATCTGCTCCCGCGTTCAGACGCGTTGCACAACGTGGAGTTGCCGCTGATTTATTCTGGCATGCCTGCGGAGGAGCGCCGCCAGCGAGCACTTGGGGCATTGCAAAATGTGGGGTTGGGAGATCGGATTCACCACCGTCCGAATGAAATGTCGGGGGGTCAACGGCAGCGCGTGGCGGTCGCGCGGGCGCTGGTCAATAATCCGTCGATCCTTCTTGCGGACGAACCGACCGGGAATCTCGATTCAAAAACGGGCGTCGAAATAATGAACCTTTTCGAGGGGCTTTGGATGAAAGGCAACACCATCATCGTCGTGACGCATGAGGAAGACATCGCCCAGCATGCCAGGCGCATCGTGCGCATCCGTGACGGCTTGATCGCCAGCGATGAGGTGCGCGAGCGGACCATCCACACCGAAGCCCTGGCGGTCTAATGCGCATCGCGACCGAAATCCTGGAAGGGGCGCGGATTTCGCTCGGGGCGGTGATGGCGAACAAAATGCGCTCTGCGCTCACGACGATTGGCATCGTGATCGGGATCGTGACGGTCACGTTGATGAGCACCGCGATTGAAGGCATCAATCGCGCTTTCAAAGAGAGTATCTCATTGCTCGGGAGCGACGTTCTTTACGTTGCTCGCTTTGGCTGGTTCATAGACTCCTACGAGGACTGGATAAAGGTCGCGAACCGGCGCGAGATCACGTGGCAACAATATGACACCGTCCTTAAGCAGATGACTTTGGCGAAAGCGGTCGCGCCGATTTCGGGAACCGGCCGTCCCGTGCGTTATAAAACACGGCGTTCGGAACGGGTGACGATCATCGGATCGACCGAGCAGTTTCTGGTCACTTCGGGCCTGACAGTGCTCGAAGGACGCTTCATGACCGCTTCCGAATCAGACGGGGGCCGTCCGCTGGCGGTGCTGGGCTATCAGGTGGCGACGAATCTTTTTGTGGGCGAGTCGCCAATCGGGAAGCACTTGAAGCTCGGCGAAGAAACGGTCGAAGTCATTGGCGTTCTCCAGGCGCAAGGCACTTTTCTCGGCGAGTTCAGTTGGGACAATCGGATCGTGGTCCCGATCCGGTATCTGGCCCGTGCTCTTCGCGCTTTCCCTGAGTACGAAATCCACGTCAAGGCGGCGTCGGTTGAAAACTTGGACGAAGCGGTCGAAGAATTGCGGGGAATCATGCGCCGTGCACGGCATCTTCGCCCAGGCGAGGCCGATGATTTCGCGATCAATCAGCAGGAGCAATTCCTTACCACGTTCAATCGTATCTCCGGCATGATCGCGGCTGGCGGCTTGTTCATCACAGGATTGTCGCTTTTCGTTGGTGGGATCGGAATCATGAACATCATGTTCGTGTCGGTCGCCGAGCGAACGCGGGAGATCGGTATCCGCAAAGCGATTGGTGCGAAACGGCGCGCGATTTTGCTGCAATTTCTCCTCGAGGCGGCAGGGATTTGCCTTTTCGGCGGATTACTGGGACTGGCGATTGCCGTGCCGTGTACCTATTTATTGAAGAAGGTTATGCCAGCGACGTTGTCTTTGAACATTGTGCTGCTGGCGCTCGCCGTATCGGCAATGACCGGAGTGATCTCCGGCTTTTTGCCGGCGTGGCGCGCTGCGCGCATGAACCCGGTAGATGCCCTGCGTAACGAGTGATTCATCCCTGAAACAAGTCCAACTGCGGCGGTGGTGCGAGGTTCTTCAGTTTTTCGCGTTCGCGCTGGCGGGCGGAGGAGCGGGCGCGGCCAGCGGGGGTGAGTTCTGATTCCTCCAGGTTACTCAGAATTTCTTTCGCACGTTCAAGGACGGGCTTCGGAACGCCCGCGAGCCTTGCTACCTGTATTCCATAGCTCTTGTCCGTTCCGCCCGGAACAATCTTTCGCAAGAAAATGATCTGCTCGTTGTACTCGCGGACCGCGACATTGAAATTCTTCACCCGTCCGAGTCGAGCCGCCAGCTCTGTGAGTTCGTGATAATGGGTCGCAAACAAAGTTTTCGCGCCGATCTGGTTGTGGACGTACTCGACAATGGACCACGCAAGGCTCAATCCATCGAACGTGCTGGTGCCGCGTCCGATTTCATCCAGGATGATCAAACTTCGCTGCGTTGCATTATTCAGGATGTTCGCCGTTTCGCTCATCTCGACCATGAAAGTGGATTGGCCGCGCGATAAGTCATCACTTGCGCCGATCCGCGTAAAGATGCGGTCCACCAGATCGATTCGCGCGGAGGTTGCGGGGATAAACGATCCGGTATGGGCCAGGAGAGTCAGGAGTGCAACCTGCCGGATGAAGGTGCTTTTACCGGCCATGTTTGGACCGGTGATAAGGGCGATTTGCTGCGCGCTTTGGTCAAGCTCAGTGTCGTTCGGAACAAAACGTTCTTCGATGAGCGCCTGGTCGAGCACAGGGTGGCGTCCTTCGTGGATGTTGATAATCCCTTCTTCCGAGACTTCGGGACGGCAGTAGCTGTGCAGACGCGCCGTTTCGGCGAAAGCGGCGAGGACATCGAGTTGGGCGAGGGAACTCGCGGTTTTTTGAATGTCGCGCAAAAAGGCGAGCACGTTCTCACGAATTTTGAGAAAGATTTCGTATTCCAGCTTCACGCTCCGTTCTTCGGAACCAAGAACCTTCCCTTCGATCTGCTTCAATTCGTCAGTGATGAAGCGTTCGGCATTTGAGACTGTTTGTTTGCGGATGTAATGGGCGGGGACTTTGTCGAGGTGGCTGCGAGTGACCTCCAGAAAGTAACCGAAGACCGAATTGAACCGGATCTTCAGCGAGGTGATGCCGGTCTTTTCGATCTCCTGTTGTTGGAGTCGTGCGATCCAATCTTTGCCGTCACGCGTTGCGGAGCGAAGTTCATCGAGCGTGGTGTCGTAGCCATCACGAATCAAGCCACCTTCCTTCAGGGCGAGCGGTGGTTCGTCGGCGATCGAGCGCGCGATTGTTTCGACGAGGTCTGGCAGATTTACCAGACCGTCGCAGAGTGAACGCAGAAGAGAGGTGGTATCCGCGGGCGTGAATTCTTCCGCGAGATACCCTTCGCCAGGAAACGCGGCGACCCCGAGCAGACCCTGGACAATCCGACGAATCGCGGGGACTTGCTGAAGCGCCTGGCGAATGGAAACGAGATCCCGCGCGTTCCCGGTCGCGACGGTGAGCCGGCTCAAAGTGCGTTCGAGGTCACGCACTTCGGTGAGTGCTTGGCGGAAATCGTCGAGCAATGAAGGATTCTCGATCCATCGTTGGACCGCTTCCTGCCGTTCGCGAATCGCCGCGACGGAGCAGAGGGGTTGAGTCAGCCATTCGCGAAGCCGTCGCGCGCCCATCGGGGTGACAGTGCGATTCATCGCACCGAAGAGCGAAGCGTCGCGGGCTGCATCGCGATGGAGCGGTTCGAGCACTTCGAGGTTCCGCAGCGAAGCGGCGTCCATCACGAGGTAATCCGCTGCTTCGTAACAGGAGAGCCGAGTAAGATGCGCGACATCGCGGCGCAAATGCTGCACGAGATAATGAATCACCGCGCCGGCCGCGCCAATAGCCGCGCCGCGTTTCTTCAACCCAAAACCATCAAGCGAAGCGACTTTGAAATGCTCGCGCAGCGTGAATTGGGAATTCTCCGGCGCGAAGACCCAATCGTCGTAACCGATCAGAATCGAATAGTAATTCTGGAGGAGGTCACGCAACACGGTCGACTCACACGGATAAATAATTTCCGCCGGGCGAAGACGCTCGAGTTCGGCGAGCAACGCCGCTTCCGTTTCGAGTTCAGTCACCTTGAAATCGCCAGTGGTGAGATCGACGACTGCCAGGCCAAAGCTCTTGCTCAGCGGATAAATAGACGCGAGGAAGTTGTTCCGTTCCGCCGAAAGCATTCGCTCGTCGAAATGGGTTCCCGGACTAAGAATCTGCGTTACCTCGCGCTTAACAAGTTGGCCGGGTTTGGCCTCCTCCACCTGATCGCAAATGGCGACCTTCTTTCCGGCCTTCAATATGCGCGCGATGTATCCCTGCGCTGCGTGAAAGGGGATGCCGCACATTGGGACTATCCCGCGTTTGGTCAGGGCGACGTTGAGGATTTGCGCACCATTCTGCGCGTCCTCAAAAAACATTTCGTAGAAGTCTCCGAGACGAAATAACAACAGCGCATCCTTGGGCAGTTCGCTCTTGATGCGGCGGTACTGCGCCATCATCGGCGTGAGTTGTGTGCTGTCGCTGGCCATCGCTGCGCCACTTTACGCGCCGCGCGGGTGAAGTGAATCGGAAATTTTTTGCTGATTTTGATTGCCTTTTTCGCGAAAGAAAAACAAAAGAGATGCGACGACCCAAAATATGTACGGCAAAAAAATTTAATACTTCATGAATTTACATGAAGTGAAAAACGCGATGGGAGGTGAAAGCAGTGGCCGCAAAGAAAAAAGCGAGTAAAGCAGCACCGAAAAAGAAAGCAGCTTCCAAGAAATCTGGAGCGAAGAAGAAATAACTTCCCTGAGCTCTAATGCACCGGGGATGGAGCTTGGCACTTGCTGGAGCTTCATCCCCGAAGAAGATTCCATCCGCGCAATGGCAACTTTGGTCTTCGATATCGAAACTTCGGCGCTTCCGATCGAGAACTTCGATGAAGCGCAGCAGGAATATCTCTTCCGCGAGGCGAACCGTCTTTCCGATCCGCTCGCCCAACACGCCCGCAAAGCGGAACTGGAACAGCAGCTCAATCTTTATCCTTTTACCGCGCGCATTGTTTGCATCGCCATGCTCAATGCCGATACGCAGCGCGGCCAGGTTCTCTACACGGACGAGGATTATGAGGAGTGCAACGAAGCCTCACCCGTGGAGTTCGTTCCGTGCATGGACGAAGCGGAAATGTTGACGGCGTTTTGGGATGTCGCGGTGCATTACGATTCTGTTGTAACGTTCAACGGCCGCGGATTTGATGTTCCCTTCATTTATCTGCGTTCGGCGTTGTTGAACGTGCCGATTACGCGCAAGGATTGGCTCGGTTATCGTTACCAGACCGAACCGCACTGCGATCTGGCGGAGCAATTTACTTTTTATTCCGTGAGCGGACGCGATGGCGCGGCGAAACGGTTCAATCTCGATTTCTACTGCAAATCGTTTGGCATCGAATCGCCAAAGAGCCATGGCGTCAGTGGCATGGATGTGAATCGTCTCCTGGCCGAAGGCAAAAACCGCGCGATTGCGGAATACTGTCTGCGCGACGTGCAGGCGACGGTCCTTTTGTATCACGTCTGGAAGCAGCGGCTCGCTGGCATTCGGTAAAAGTCCCCCTAGATTAGTTGCCGATGAAGAGCTGGACGCGAATCGGCATGGCAGGCGTGATCGTCGCCGCGCTTTTTGCCTCGGTCTTCTTCTATCAACGGCCGGCAGATCCCATCGTGCGCGGACGCCCGGCCAGCGCGTGGGTAATTGATCTTCTCAGTTCCGATTACAAGGTGCGCGGAGATGCTCAAGCCGCTTTGCTGCAGCTCCGGTCGGCTGGCGTTCCGCAAATCCGGACACTTCTGCGAAAAAGCGATCCGGTGTGGCAAAAGCATCTTGGTCGTCTAGCAAGCTATTTTCCATTTCTGCAATCGAGGGGACCCGACGCGGGGTTTTATCGGCAACGAGCGGCTGAAATGATTGGTTTTCTGGGGCCTGAGGGAATCTCGGCTGTGCCGGATCTGGCGGAGTCGCTGGTCTATCCGGAGGCGCGGGTGGAAGCAGAGCGCGCGCTTTTGCACGTTGGCGATGCCGCGGTGTTTGGGCTGATCACCGCGCTGAAGTCGCGCCACACAGAAATTCGCGCGCACTGCGCGCGGCTTCTGAAAGAGTTTCCTGCGCACCAGGATCAATTTACTCGCCCACTTATTTCGGCGCTCCGCGATGAGCAATCAAGCGTTCGGAAAGAAGCGGCGGCCACCCTGGGGAGTTGCAGCAGGGCAGGGGAGATTGTGTCTCCAGCTTTACT
This sequence comes from Limisphaerales bacterium, assembly GCA_044226545.1. Taxonomy (GTDB): domain Bacteria; phylum Verrucomicrobiota; class Verrucomicrobiia; order Limisphaerales; family SXQI01; genus DASVNK01. Next base: position 679,054 of record JBGAGW010000002.1, on the reverse strand, counting down.
CCGGTTGTCCGAAGATTCAGTTGCGGAAGTTCGGGCGGCTGCGTGCGAGGCTCTCGGACGACTCGACAGCAAATCAGCCGAAACGGAGCAAATGCTGAGAAGGGCCATGGACGATTCGATGCCGATCGTTCGGTTGGAAGCGGCGAAAGCCTTTTGGGTTCTGACACGGGACAGCGCGACTGTTGTGCCAGTCTTGAGCAGTGTTTTGCCGACCCAGGAAGGATGGCAGTCCGCGTACGCGCTCGGAAACATCGGAACGGCGGCTGCTCCGGCGGTGCCTGCTCTAATTGAGGTGCTCAAGCGCGAGAAAGTCCCGCGAGCCTTTCGGACTCCGCCGAGTTCTTCTTTCGCGCTCGGTCAAATTCGTGAAGCGGCCATCCCGGCGCTGACAAAAGTACTCTACGATCCACGACCCGCGGTTCGGTTGGCAGCGATTCTCGCGTTCAATTTCATGGGGAAGCATGCGGCGGCCGCGGTGCCGGAACTGACCAGGCTTCTCCAAGATCCCGAGAGTGAAGTGCGCAATGTCACGGCTCTGACGCTCGCTGCCGCGGGTGCGGAACGTTCCCTGGTTTTCGCAAGCCTGAAAGAATGCCTTCACGCGGAAGACATTTATCTGCGCTCAACCGCCGCTGCGTTGCTGCGCGAAATCGCCCCTGAACAGGACTGGGCCGTCGCGGCGGAGTGACTATTTCAGCGCTGCGTAAACGCGATGCACATCATCGTGATCGTCAAGTTCGGTCAGGAATGCGACGACTTCTTTCCTGGCAGTTTCCTCAATTTCAGGGAATGACTTGGCGAGATAGCGGATTTCGGAAGCCGTCACGTTCCAGCCTAAAGCTTTCAAGGCTTTCGAAACGTGGTCGAGGTCCTTAATTTCAGTAATAAAACGAGCGCCTTTGTGGCCTTCGGTGGTTTCCTCGGCTTCGAGCGCCTCCACTTCCTGGGCTCCTGCTTCGATTGCATCGCCCTCGGCATCCCGGTTTGCATCCGGATGGTTTCCTTCGACTACGCCGACGTGGTTGAAAAAGAAAGCGACACTGCCGGGCTGTCCGAGCGAGCCGGTCTTGAAAATGCGGCGAATATCGGAAGCGGTGCGGTTACGATTATCGGTCAGGCATTCGACCACGAGAGGAACTTTGTGCGGAGCAAAACCTTCGTAGGTCACCAGCTCGTAAACGATCTTTTCTTCGGTAAGGCCAGCGCCTTTTTTGATGGCGCGCTCGATCGTGTCGCGGGTGACGGATGCCTTCCGCGCTTTTTCGACGGCCGCGGCGAGGCGGGCGTTCAAATCGATTTCAGGACCGCCGAGTTTCGCGGCGACCATAATTTCGCGCGTCAGTTTGACGACCATCTGGCCGCGCTTTTGTGCATTCAGTTCGCGGCCTGCTTGTTTCCATTGGGCTCCCATAGGGTGCCCCTAAAGTTACGGATGAGCCGCTCCGGTTCAATGGAAATTGTAACCAAAGAGCTGGTTTGAACGTCTCGGACGTGATGAACAATACGCGTCTCCTCCTGATATTGGCTTTCTCTCTCAACGTGTTGGCCGGCGCGGAGGAAGAGAACTGGGGGCAATGGCGTGGCCCCCTAAAGACTGGCGCCGCGGCTACGGCCACACCTCCCCTGCATTGGAACGAGAAACAAGGGGTGAAATGGAAAGTGCGCCTGCCCGGTGCCGGAACGGCCACGCCGATCATTTGGGGCGATCATATTTTCATCCAGACCGCTGTGCCGGCGAAGAAGATTGCCGATTACCCCTCCGCAGTTTCCAGCTCCGTCCCGACTGCGCAGCAGCAGGGTGGAGCGGAGCGAAGACCGCGCCCCGGCGGTCCTGGTGGCGGAGCGCCGCGTGCTGAGAAGCCGGATCAGGTGCATCAATTCGTGCTGATGGATCTGGAACGCGAGACCGGCAAGATTCGTTGGCAAAAAGTCGCGAAGGAAGAAGTGCCTCATGAGGGCCATCATCCCGATCATGGATTCTCTTCATCGTCGCCAGTAACGGATGGCGAACAGGTGTTCGCTTATTTCGGATCGCGGGGGTTGCACGCATTCGATCTGAATGGGAATGCGAAATGGTCAAAGGATCTCGGCCGCATGCAAACGAAGATGTCGTTCGGCGAAGGGAGTTCGCCGGCGCTCTATCAGGACAAGATCATCGTGAATTGGGACCATGAGGGCGCAGACTTTATTGCCGCGTTTGATAAACGGACGGGCAGGGAACTTTGGCGCACCGGACGGGACGAAGACACCACCTGGGCGACGCCGCTTGTTATGGAACATGAGGGGAAAGCACAGGTTATTACTGCCGCCACACGGAAGATTCGCAGCTACGACGTCGAAACGGGAAAACAAATTTGGGAATGCAACGGTTTAACACCGAACGCGATTCCCACTCCCGTGCCGGGAAACGGCGTGGTTTACTTGACGAGCGGGTTTCGCGGCAGCGCCCTGTATGCGATCAAGCTTGGAAAAACGGGTGATGTGACCGAAACCGACGCAGTTCTCTGGAAGCTGCAGAAAGGGACGCCTTATGTTCCTTCGCCATTGCTCTACGAGAGTCGGCTTTATTTCTACTCCGGAAATAACGCGATCCTTTCTTGTTTCAACGCCGCCGATGGCAAGCCCGTGTTTGAAGCCGAACGGCTGGAAGGTTTGCAGGGAGTATACGCTTCGCCGGTGGCGGCGAATGGGCGCATCTATTTAGTCGGTCGTAACGGCACGACCCTCGTCTTAAAGAGCGGAGACAAACTCGAAGTGCTCGCCACCAATCAGCTCGACGAAAAGTTCGACGCTTCGCCCTCCCTCGCTGGAAAGGAGCTTTTCCTGCGAGGACACGAATTTCTCTACTGCTTAAGCGAGTAGTGGTTTATTTCGCTGCGATATCGTAGCAGGAGAGGAGTTCCTGATCGCGAAGGTAAAGCTTGCCGTTGGCGATTACGGGGTGGGTCCAGATAGCGCCGCTGGGGCTGCGTTGTTTGCTTTGAGCTTCCAGTTTGAAACGACCGTGTTCCTTCCAGCCGGAAGGGGAAGCTTCCGCCAGAACGACTGTGCCGCTTTTTTCTTCAAGGCAGTAGAGGAGCTTGCCGGCACCGGTGACAGCGCCCTTGCCCAACTTCTTTGACGACCAGACTTCTTCGCCGGTCTTGAAATTCTGGCAAACCCAGCCGGGGCCGTCGGAATGGCCATAGATGTGGTCGTCGATCAGGACCACGCCGCCGTGATGGTTCTTCATCACTTTGTTTTCGTAAACATCTTCCTCTTTGTTCCCGGCTGTGACGCGCACGAGCTTGCAACCAGCGCCGTAGCCGGCGGTGACATATGCGTAATTATCGCGAACCACGGGGCTCGGGATAACTGCAGTGGCACCAGGGAAATCCGATTGCCAGAGAAGTTTGCCGCTTGTCTTTTCGACACCAGTGACGTGCCGCATGGTGAGTTGGATCAACTGTTGTGTTCCGTTGATATCGGCGAGGCGTATGGAGGCATAGTGAGCGGGATCGGTAAAGTCTTTGCTCTGCCACTTCACATTTCCCGTCTTTCGGTCGAGCGCGGCTATTGTTCCCTGGCTCCCGCCCGGAGTGCAGTAAACGTTGTCTTCATCCACCAGAACGGATTCGGTGTAGCCCCAGCCTGGAATTTTTCCTCCAAGTTCAGACATCGTTTTTTTCCAGAGAATTCTTCCGTCCCTGGCGTTGGCCGCGACAAGCGTCCCTTGACCGCCGAGCGCGAACACCTGATCGCCGCTCACGGTGGGGGTCCCGCGCGGGCCATCACCCCAATTGTTCTTGAGGACGTCGCCCACTTCGGCCGCCCACAGTTCCTTGCCGTCGTTGACGCTGATGGCGATCAAACGTTCTGCGTTCTCGCGCGAACCCAATGTGTAAAGCTTGCTGCCCACCACGGCGAAGCCCGAGTAACCGAGGCCGGCGTGATCGCTGAGCCAGACTCGTTTCGGCCCCTCGGCCGGCCATTCCTGTAATAAGCCCTGTTCGTCCGAAACGTGGTCCCGGCGTGGACCACCCCATTGGGGCCAGTCCGTGGCGAAAGTCTGGCCGATTCCCAGAGCTGCCAGCAGAGCGAATATGCGGTTCCTCATAAATTAGTTGACGTATTGGACGCAGCTTTCGTTGACTTGTTCATTAGCCGTGCGGGAACTTCGTAGGTTCGTGCGTTTCAGTACTGAAGGTTTCTTCTAAAGGCGTATCGCAGGACTTTACCGAATTCGACGGGGGACGAACTCAGAGTCCACCCTGACTTTCTCGTGGACCTTCGAGAGCGAGATTGTTCAATGAAGATTTTATTCGCACCGGCTATTTCCGCACTTCCCATGAGTGCACAGCAGGGTGTCATTTACTGACGTCTGAAATCACGACCAGCAGCAGGTACCTGGTCGGATCAACTTTGCTTTTCTGTCCAAGTGCAAAACTGCCGTCCGTGGGCAGATTCAGATAAAAAGGGGCTGAATTGAACGTGCGAACCAAACTGCGTCCAGGCTGCAGAGAGACTTTCTCGCGGTTCAAGAATTTACCCGCGACAATCAAGTGGTTCTCGCCCAACTCCGGCAACAGTTCGATCGATTGCCCAATCAGCCTGGATTCCGCTTGATCCACGGGACTATTGGATGTGACAAAGCCTTTCGCGTTTACGGAGAACACGCCTTCCTGTTCTGGCAAATCACCAATCTCAACCCGAGCGGCCTTTCCGCTGGTTGTGGTAATCAAAGGTGCTTGGAGAAGCTTCGTTCCATCCATTTTATGAGCCTGCATGAGTATTTCCTTGGCTCCTTCCTGCGTAAGATTCCAGGCAGCGATGTCGTCACTCGCAGAATCCAAACTCGTTCCCAAATTGAACTGTTTTGAAGGGTCTCCGGTGATCTCAATGAAAAAGGCCTGAAGCTGGATTTCGTATCCTTTTTTTTCTGCGCTGCTCGACGGATCCAGTTTGCGAGCGAGGTCAGCCGCGTCCTGCTCGGTGAAGTTCCCATTAATCACCACCATCCCTCCCGTGATCGGTTCATTGATCCGGGGAGCAGAAACAACTTGCTGACGGATGACGATGGCCAACTGCTTCCCGATATTGTCCCGGGTTGCTTTCGCGAAGCGTTCAGCGCCTTCGTTGTTCAACCGGATCGAGATTTGAGGATCACCACTGATCGGGTCTTTAACGACTTTCGCACTCTTCACGTGCGTTTCGTTCAACACGATCTCAGGCGACAGACGTAATTTCGCGGGTGCATTCCGCCGAGCAAACGGCAATTCTTCACCGCCTTCATTTACGACCACCCGCATCTCAAACAAGCTGGGTCGGGCGGGCTGTTGAGCGATTGCTTTCGGCCAAATGGAAAATCCAAGCAGTGCGACCAGTACGAGGGAGCAAATGGAAATGGTCCAGCCTCCAAATCCTGGTGCAAGCTGCGGTGGCGCGAGCAACCGTTTGATCCGGCGCTTTAGTGAACTTCCTCCCGCGCCCAGTGCGAGGATTTCTGGCGAATTCACGCGCAACTCCTCGAGCGCGAGAAGGGCTTTGGCATAGGGCAGGGGACTGGAGTCCCGCTTGGCCACCTGGATGTCGCAACAATGTTCCCTCTCCTCGCGGATGGACGCCGAAAGCCACCACGCCAGCGGATGAAAGAATAAAACCGTCTCGCAAATGAGTTGCAGCAGATTGACCAGGTAGTCATTTCGTCGGACGTGCATTAATTCGTGAAGCACTACCGCCTCGAGTTGCTCAACGCTTAGATGTGTGACGATGGCGGCCGGCAGCAAGATGAACGGTTTGAAATGACCGATGACGGCAGGAACATCGTTGAACGCGGTCAGACAAAGTCGAACTGAACGGGTGATGCCTAACTCTTTGGCCCATAGACCCGCCTTGATCTGCCATGAATCGTTTTCCCATTCAGTCGCGTTCCGGCGCAAAGAACGAACACGCCACGCCGCAACACCGGCACGTACGCTCATCATCACGAAGCCGCCAATCCATGACCACGCCAAGCCGGCAGCCACGCCGTCCCAATTGAAGCTGATAGATCCCTGGGAGGCATCGCGTGTGAAGATTTGGTAGAGTCCGCTCGGGTGCTCGCTGGCTCTAATGGATTTAAGCACTTCGAAGGCGATGCCACGGGTTGAATGTGAGCGCATCTCGAGCACGAAGGTCACGAGTACTGCTGCAAGTAGCCCGGCCAGTCCCACACATTGAGTGATGTAGCGGCGTTCGGAGGACCTTCGATGCGAGCATCCGACGAGCAGAACCGCGAGGAGCAAACCTTCCCAGAGCGAGTGGATCATGGTCCACCCAAGAGCATTCGCCAACGCGTGTGCAGATATCGTAAGTATCATAATTTTCTTTCCTCCATCGCCTCGATCATCCTTTTGATCTCGAGCAACTCTTTTGCGGAAGTCTTCTTCGTGGATAATGCCTGAACGATGAGTTCCTTCGAGGAGCCACCGAATGCCTTGTCGATCAATTCCAGAACCAGACCGCGCTTGGCCTCCGTTTCCGGCACGGCTGCCGCATAAATGTGCGTCCGATCCTCATCGTTCCGGATGAGAAAGCCTTTCTCGAGCATGATTTGCATGAGCTTGAGCGCACTGGTGTAACCGCTGGTTTCACCCAGTTCTTCGTAAACACGCCGGACGCTGCTCGGACCCAGACGCCAGAGAACCTGGAGAATTCGAAGTTCGGCTTTGGTGGGCTGATTTAGAATCCTTTTTCGCATCGACGGAATCGAGAATGTACGAAGCGCTTCGTAGTGTCAATACGAAATGTTTCGTACATGCGCTGAGCCGTTAATTCAGAACGGTTTCAGATAGCCGCTTTTGTATCGCTGGATCGAATCTTTCCGGATCGAGCAGTTCCCATGGATACTTATCGCCCGACATTGGACCGAAAAAGAGAATCCCTGAATGCCGCCAGGCATCTAAAACCACTCCTGTGGTAAAGGGAGCGTCACGCGGGGTAACCGCAATCGCGTTATGCTCGCGCGGCGTATCGATGTGCGCGACGATTAAGTGCAGGTCGACTGTTTTAAGATTCAGATCGAGGAAACGAAGGAAAAGATCGTTGGCCCATTCAAAACAGAGACCGCGAGAACGGAGGCCGTAATTGACCATGACGTTGTGCATCCAAGCAGGGCTCACGGCCCGATATTCATGCGCCAGGTTCTGCGCCTCCGTCACGGCTGCATAGGCCAGTGTGCCGGCTTCGGTCGCATCAATAGAATCACTAAGATTGATCAACCGCGATCGCAACGCTGAGATCTGCTGTACGACTTCAGGTGGAGGCATGGGAGCGCTGACGCAGCCAGTCAGCGGCAGAAGCAGGATTGTGCAAATGATGCCGAGGAGAGACGAGTTCGGGAGCGGAATCACAAAGGGGTTAGGGAGTCGACCCACGCCCGTCGTAATTAAATATAACATATATTGTGCGTCTCGCGCCGGTGTGCAACCAAATGCCGGTGGCGCGACTCTAATCATGCGGTAAGTTTTTCCAAGTCCTGCAATGAATCGAGTTTGTCTGTTTCTTTCTGTGGCACCGATCCTGATTTCCGCGCGCGGCGCTGAAAATGTCATGATCCAGGGGTTGCCGGATTACAGTTGGTATGCCGGTTGTTTTGGAACCGCGAGTGGAAATCTTATGGGCTATTGGGACCGCAACGGTTTTCCGGACTTTTATACCGGCCCAACCTCAGGCGGTGTCGCGCCGCTGAACTCAGTCGGGATCAATAACGGAATTCGTTCCATGTGGGCGTCGCGCGCCGGGTTCGACGGCCGGCCAGCGGACAAACCGGGCCATGTGGATGACTACTGGACCTACTTGATCGACGATTTCAGCTACAGCTACGAGAGCACGGCGGACGATCCGTACGTCATGGCTGGTCGACCGGAGCATGCGGCGGATTCGCTCTGCGACTTCATGGGCACCAGCCAAAAGAAATGGACGAACCTCGATGGCGAATGCGATGGCAATATCGACGCGTTCACGTTTAACTTTTGGGATAAGACCGGCGCGGTCCGAACCAACTTCACACCGGCGCCGATGACCGGACAACCGCCCGTGCAAGACGTTCAGTCAGGAATCCGTGAGTGGGCGCGCTACCGAGGTTACGAGGCCAATGTGGCGTCACAGTTGGCAGATTTTAACCCAAGCGTGCCTGCGGGCGGCGGGTTTACCTTCCAAGATCTAAAAGCCGAGATTCTGCGCGGTTATCCGGTTCTACTGATGTTGCAAAACCCGGGCGAATTTTATCGCAACAAACCGGGAATGCCGCGCGCGAATCCGGAGATACATGCGATGGTGGCCTACCATTTTGTAGTCACCGATAATGGAGACCAGCTCGTCCAATTTCGCACAAGCTGGGCCAGCGGCGAAGCAAACGAAAGCTGGACGACGTGGGGTCCGCAGATTTGGGCTGCCGAGATGACTTTACGCGGTGTGATCCTGTTTCATCCACTCCCGAAAATCACGAACATTGAACGCGCTAACGGCAAGCTGACTATCCGGTGGGACGGACCGAGTTCGACACTTTGGGACGATGTCAACCAGATTGAAGTCCAGGCGCACTCTTATACAGTCGAGCGCGCCACCTCATTAGGAGGCCAATTTGTCAAAGCGGGCGAGGCGACTACGAGTCGTGAACTCACCATCGACGATCCCGGCGGGAGCGAACTATTCTTCCGGGTAAAACTTAATACGCCGGGATACGACGGAATCGGTCAGTGACCCCCGACGCTCCCCTGCCCTTCAAGTCTTTTTGAGGGTTTGCCCTAAAGCAAGGATACCCAGTGCTCCGGCCAGAATGTTCAACGTGGCTCCGCCTTCCGGGACGGTGCCATTGGCCGAAGCCGATTGGAGGAGGCCGAACAAACCGTGCGTTTCATCGTCGGGTCCGGCAGTGAAATAGAGCTTATCGCTTGAGCCCCCACTGCCGTTATTGCCAACGGTAATCGCCCAGAGGCCATCGATGGAAAGCGGTTTGGCGTCGGCGCCGAGCAACTGTCCTTCAAACGTTGGTGTCACGCCCAGGTCAAAGGCGTTAATTCTCCCATCGCCAAAATTCCCCACCAAAAGGTCTCCGGCTAAAGGGCCGAAAGAAGCGGGTGCGATTTCCAGTCCCCATGGCGAATTAAGGTCGCCAGCCGTGCCGATGCGCCGCAGAAGGTTGCCCTGGAGATCGAACTCATTAACGAACCCATGACCGGCTCCCGGAAGATCGTCTTTGCCATCCTGCAACGCGTAAGTGACGTAGAGTTTTCCACCCAGGTTACGGATGTTAAAAGGAGCGTAATTCGCAGGGAGATTTGGATCAGTGAAGTTCCCCGCAAGATTGGGCGCGCCGACGTCGCCCTTCAAAACGTCAATGGCACCCGACTTGAAGTTCGCCGATAAAAGGTAGCCATGGTCTCCCACCTGCGCGAAGGCAGCCCCTTTGTAAACGTTGGCCTGATCCCCTACCTGGAACCGTTCGGCTGTGGTCCCGAGCGTGTTCCTCCACCCTGAGATCGTTCCATCCTCGCTCACGAAAAGGAACGGATCACCGTTGAAGGCGCGGGATCCGAGCGAGTTAAAAGTCTGTCCGGTGACGCTGCCATCCCCTTGAAACGACACGGTGAGACCCAATTTCGACGGCAGGTCCGTGCTTGGGTTGACGCTGTAAAGCGTCGAAACACCGGCACCATTGTCTGACACCCAAAATGGGCTCGTCGGGGAAAAAGAAACACCCCACGCGTTCTTTAAATTGGTGTCCGTGATCGGTGCAGGGTTAACGCTTTGATCGTCCGTAACGAGGTTGATCACAGTGAACTGTTGCGCCAGGGCAGAGCCCGAAAGCAGAGTTGTCGCCCCGATTGTCGCTGCTGCATGGAAAAGAAATTTCATAGCAATTCTGGTTCTCCTTGAAAAACTGGATGCACCGGCTCAAATATTGGTTCCCGGATCAACGCATCGCGAATGAAGCCATGCAGCACAAGAAATACCAATCGGCCCGTTCTGGATCCGTGATATTGTCGACTCCTTGGCTGCAAAGGGTTAGCGATGGCGAGCGCATCGGGCTCGGCTTTCCTTCTCGCTTTATTCGTAAGAAGGGCTGACGTTTCTCTTGTCTCACTTGAGTTCACATTTTCTTTTATTTTCTGCGGCTTCCCGTTTAATCAGCGCCCGCATGCTTTGGCGAAAAGTAACGTTGCTTGGTGTGGGCCTGCTTGGCGGCTCACTCGGCATGGCTTTGCGCGAGAAACGGTTGGCCGACAGGGTGCATGGGTTCGTTCGGCGAGAAGCGAGCATTCAGGAATGCCTGGCGGTGGGCGCGGTGGATAGTGCCTCGACCGATTTGGCCGAAGCTGTCCAAGGGGCGGATTTGATTGTGCTTTGCACGCCACTGGCCCAGATGAAGGCGCTGGCGCAGGCGGCGTTGAAGAATATTTCGAAAGAAGCGCTTATCACAGATGTTGGGAGCGTGAAGGGCCAACTCGTTACGGACCTGGAGCCTCTTTTCGCAAGTCGGAGGGCGACGTTCATTGGAAGCCATCCGATGGCTGGCTCGGAAAAAATGGGCGTGAGCGCTGCGCGAGTCGATTTGTTTCGAAAGGCGGTGTGTGTCGTCACCCCGACCGAGCGAAGTCCGGAGCATTTTGTTTTGCGCGCGGAAGAGTTGTGGAAATCTGTTGGGGGTCGGCCATTGCGCCTTAGTCCACAGACTCATGACGAGTTGGTAGCACGATCGAGCCACCTGCCACATGTTCTGGCGGCGCATCTGGCACGCTACGTTTTGGATGCGAGTCGGATGAGGGAGCAAGCGCAGCTTTGCGCGAATGGTTTTCGCGACAGCACTCGAATTGCTTCCGGGTCCCCAGAAATGTGGCGCGACATCGTGCTGATGAATAGGGCAGCTTTGAAACAGACGCTCAGAGAATACCAGGAACAATTGAATCGGTTTGAGTCACTGCTTGATAAAGGCGATCAGGCGCAAATTGAAAGCTTTTTTCAAGCGGCCAAGCAGTTGCGCGACAGTTGGGCAGTCCCGCACGCGGGATGCGAAGGAGAAGCTCGGTGCGAAGCGCAATCCCTGGAATAACCCAAGATGGCCCTGCCCGATCTGATTGAAATTCAACCCATTCTCCGCCCTTCGCAGGCGAGCGTTACCATCCCCGGTTCCAAGAGTATCACCAATCGCGCGCTTGTTTTGGCGACCCTCGCCAAAGGAGTAACAGAACTGCGCCATGCGCTTTGGAGCGAAGATACGCAGGTGATGGTGGACTGCCTGCGAAAGCTAGGTTTCAGTGTGGAAGTCGAACCCGATCCGCTGGAGCAAGGCAACCGGCACATTCGGGTGATTGGACTTGGCGGGACGATACCCAAGGCCGGCAGGTCGGATGAACCTTTGGACCTGTTTGTCGGAAACGCCGGCACAGCAGCGCGTTTTTTGGCGGCAATGGTCTGTCTCGGCCAAGGCTTCTACCGGTTAAGCGGCATTCCGCGCATGCATCAACGTCCACAGGCTGCGCTCTTTCGAAGTTTGCGGCAACTCGGGTACGAAATATCAAGCACGAACGACAAGCTTCCTGCTGTCATCCGCGGGACGGGACCACGCAACGCAGAGTGCCTCGTCTCGATTGAAGAAAGTTCGCAATTTGCATCCGCTTTGTTGCTGAGCGGTGGTTGCGGACGGTGGCGAGTGAATATCGTTGGGGAAAATTCTGAAGAATCGCCTTATGTGACAATGACCACGCAACTCATTGCCCAGTTTCCGCGGAGTGGCGGGATGTTTGAGATTGAACCTGACGCTTCGAGCGCGAGTTACATTTGGGCCGCGCGTTGGCTCCTGAAATCCGACATCGCGGTGACAGGCTGGATGAAAAAGTCGTTACAGATCGACGCACTCTTCCCGGATGTCATCAAAGGATTTCCAGCACGCATTTCGCGACAGGATGAATTGGGAGACAGCATCATGACGGCCATCGTCCTTGCGCCCTTTGCTCGGGAACCGAAGGAATTCATCGAATTGGGACGACTGCGCATGCAGGAGTGCGAGCGCGTGCAAGCTTTACGTACGGAGTTGACAAAATGCGGAGCAAACATCGAGGAACGCGGAGATACCTTGCGGGTGATGCCTGGACCGCTGCATGGGGCAACGATTCACACCTACAACGACCACCGCATGGCGATGTGTTTTGGAACTCTGGCGTTGAAAGTCCCCGGAATAAAATTAGAAAATCCGGCGTGCGTGAAAAAGACGTTCCCGAATTTTTTCCAAAAACTCGCCGCGGAGCCGCCGAAAGGGCTGGGCGCGACCATTCTCGATGCGAACAGACGCAGGCTGAGCATTTCCGAATTGGAAGCGGATTGAAATGAAAGACCCGATAGTCATCGCCATTGATGGAACAAGTGCGAGCGGCAAGAGCACGAATGCGAAGCTCGTCGCAAAAGCACTTGGATACATTTACGTCGATACAGGCGCGATGTATCGCACATTGGCCTGGTACTGCCTGCAGCACAAAATTGACGTGGACGATCAAAAGGCCGTCAGCAATGCGTGCCGGAAGTGGAACGCAAAACTCGAATGCGTGGACAGCAAAGTCATGCTCACGGTGGACGGGTACTATCCTGAAAAGGAGATTCGCACCGAACAAACGAGCGCTGCCGTCGCTCACGTGGCCGCCGTCCCCAAGGTTCGCGACTGGATGAAGGACATCCAACGCGAGTGCGTGAAATTTGGAAATCTGGTGATGGAAGGTCGCGACATTGGTTCGAATATCTTTCCCGAAACCGAATTGAAGTTCTACCTGGATGCCTGCCTAAATGAGCGTTCGCGCCGCCGTGCCGCTGATGGCGTACAGGAGAATCTCGCGGCCCGCGATCAACGTGACAGCCAGCGTGCAACTGCTCCCCTCATGGTGCCTCTCGGTGCGGTGGTCATTAACACCTCGGAGATGAATCCTCAGCAATCGAGCGGATTGATTCTCGACGAAGTTCGCAAAAAGCTGGGAGCTCAATCGTAGCGCGATGAAGGCGCTCTATTTTCTCGGCTGGAGCTTTTTCCGAATCTACTTCCGCCTTTATCATCGCTGGGAAGTGTACGGCTCGGAAAACGTCCCAGTGTCTGGGCCGACCATTCTTGCGTCGAACCACGCCAGCTTTCTCGATCCACCGCTGGTCGGGGCTGCCACCACGCGTGAGATCAATTACATGGCGCGTGAAACGCTTTTTCGCTTTCCGGTTATCGGTAGCATCCTTCGTGGAGTAAACGCTGTGCCCGTCGATCGTGAAGGCGGCGGTGCTGCCGGTCTTCGCGCGATCCTGGACCGCTTGTTGGCGGGCGGCGGAATCATTCTCTTCCCGGAAGGCACACGCTCGCCGGACGGCGCATTGCAGAAAGCGAAATCGGGAATTGGACTGACAGTCATCAAATCGAATGCGCCCGTTGTCCCCGTGAGAGTTTTCGGAACGTTCAGGGCCTTAAACCGCCGACAGAGCATCCCCCGCCCCAGCAAAGTCGTGGTGCGCTTCGGAAAGCCTCTGGATTTTGGAAACTTACGGAAGGAGGCGGAAACGTGTTCAAAGCCTCGCTTGAAGGAGATCTACCAGGAGGTTGCGGATACGATAATGAACGCAATCTCAGATTTACACGCTTGAACGATCTGGAAGTAAAAAAATGAAAAAGGCGGAGCTTCGGCCCCGCCTCAACACGGATTCCAATTTTTCTCTCAGCTCAAGAGTTTGCGGCGCACCAGACCGAGCATAGAAAGAGCGGAACCCAAAAGCATCACATTGGTTCCACCGTCCGGCGCGGTAGTGAACCCGGCCACGGAATAATCTTTATTTGCTCCAATCCCGCCGGGAGCACTGAACGTCGCGTGGTCAGCGGCAATTGCTCCGAGGAAATCAATGTACTTCTCACCATTGGAAGCCAAATTCCCCGCCCCGCTGAAATTAAAAGAGTTCAGCAAGACGTTAGAGGAATCATACAGCTTGACGGTCCCTTCGTCGTCTGAGAGTTCATCAAAAAGCTGAAGCACCCAGGCTCCTGTAACGGGAGCGCCGAGTTTAACGGTGAGCGTTTCGAGCGGTCCAACTTCTCCATTGTCATCAAAAAATTGCAAAGGCGAGGGCGAATTAACGCCAAGCCCGTCGCTGTTTTGCGTGACGATTGCCGGGCCGACGATCGGGTTCAATCCGCTGAAGCCGACAACGCCGGTCGCCGAGGAACCTGCGGGAACTCCTCCTACTCGATAGTCGATGGGGAGAGTCGCGGGGATCGCGAAAATCGGCGCCGCTGTTCCAGCGATCAGCACGCCTGCGGTAATGACAGAATTCAGTTTAATATTCATGGGTTCTCTAATTCGGATTTTGCTTTTAGCGCTTGTCCTGTCTGCGCACACCCTATCGCAGAACTCGTACCAACTGATACTGCCTAATGGCCCTATGCGCTTAAGTCGTTCAGGATGAATTGATAAGTGCCCAAACCGATTCAGATCGACGGAAGTAACGTGCTCTTTCTGGCTCAGACGTTTGTAAGCTTTTCCGACGGTACGGTGTACTTTCATCAACCGAGATGCATGGAAACACTTTGCCTATGTCGCGGAACGACAACGGGATGGCGCTGAAGAGCAATCATCGAACCGTGTTAGGAAAGACACGAAGGTGGCGGAGAGAGGGGGATTCGAACCCCCGTTAGCTTTTGACTAATCACGCTTTCCAGGCGTGCGCCTTAAACCACTCAGCCATCTCTCCTGAGCCTCGAAAGGGCGCGCCTAACATGGCGCGAATCGAACGAAACTGCAACGCGTTTTATCCAACGCGATGGTGTTTGATCAAGTCGAGGAATTCCGCGCGGGTGCGAGCGTCATTCCGAAATGCGCCCAGCATCGAGGAGGTCAAAGCGTAGGAATTCTGTTTCTCCACGCCGCGCATGGCCATGCAGAGGTGTTGCGCTTCGATAACCACGCCGACCCCGTGGGGTTTAATGAGTTCGTCGATAACCTTCGCGATTTCCGTGGTCATGCGTTCCTGCACCTGGAGGCGACGGGCGAAAACTTCAACCATGCGTGGAAGTTTCGAGAGACCAACGACCTTGTTGTTCGGCAAGTAGGCGATGTGGCATTTTCCGAAAAATGGCAGGAGGTGATGTTCGCAGAGGCTGTAGAAATCGATATCTTTGACGATAACCATCTCGTCGGATTGCACATCGAAGAGCGCGTCGTTCAGGACTTTTTTCGGGCACTGAAAATAACCGCGCGTGAGGAATTCGTACGCTTTGGCAACGCGCATCGGCGTTTTTTCGAGGCCATCGCGATCAGGATCTTCGCCTACCATTTTAAGTTGGCGGCGCACCAGGTCTGCGAAATTCTGCAAAGCTTCCGGGCTGCCGAGTCCCCCGGACTTGCAGGCAGCACCGTCCAAGCCTGAGTGTTCTTCGTCCAGGTGCGGCTCAAAATCATCTACGACGCGATCCGTTTTCATTGGTTTCGTTTCTCCAACTCCTCGAGTGCTTCAGGAACATGCGTCAAAGCCCACGCGGGGTAAAGCGCTTGTGAGCCCTTTTGCGCCGTCCAGAGAATGCGGTTGAGAAGGTCTTCGGGACAGGCGTCCATTTTATGGAGCGGCAGAGTAGCTGATATCTGCGCGTAGTGTTTCTGCACCGGATCGTGCAGGGCTTTGGCGGGCGGATTCAATTCGTCGAGAGGAACGCGATTGGGCACCGCGGTGTAGGGCGTAAAATCCGGCTTATCGGTGAAGCACGCGCTCATGGGCGAAGCGGACGCGTCCATTTGGTTCATCGGCGGCAAACCGAGGATCAGCTCAATGGTGCGCAGAACGCTCGTTTGATTGTAGTTGTTACGCACGACTTCGCCCCGCCTGGTGTAAGGGCTCACGACGAAGGCGGTTGTTCGGTAGCCGCTCACGTGATCCCAACCGTCCTGTGGATCGTCCTCAATTGAAATGATACAGGTGTTCGACCAAAAGCGGGTGTGGCTGATCGCCTCAACAATCTGGCCGAAAGCGAGATCGTTGTCGGCGACGTGCGCGCCCGGTTTCGGCATGCCGGCTTTCGTTCCGGAGGTATGGTTGTTCGGGAGACAGATAATGGAAAGGTCAGGAAAGCCGCCGTTTTGCTCGAAGCGCTTGAGCTCGGTGATGAACTGTTTCGCGCGGAAAATGTCTGGCACTTTCAAGTCCCACCCGATCGTGTTGGTCATGATGTGACCTTTTAAGGATTCGATGGCGGGCTGCGAACCGATCTCGATCTCGCCGCGCTGCTCCACAAAATCATCGTAAATCTGTTTGAAGGTCGGGCTGCCCTTTTTGGTCCGGTCTACCCAACGTACATGACCCATGGTGAACTCGCCATAGCTGCGCACCGTTTTTCCGTGAGCGAGTACGTTGTCCCAAATGAATCCCGCTGGGGAATATGCAAGTGCGTCGATGTCGCTCTCTTCCATGCCGTCAGGATAGCTGCGCGGCCACCCGGCGTAGGATTTCTCGAGGTAGTCGGTAGAAAAGGCGGAACCGGTCCAGTTGTGACCTTCTGCGCTGAGAATTCCAGAGCAATAAGTATTGTCGAGCAGGACGAACTCGCTCGCCATCTTGTGCTGGTTCGGAGTGAACTTCTCGCCGAAAATGCAGAGGTCGGCACGGCCATTTCCCTGCTTCATATCGCCGAGCACCTGGTCGTACGTACGATTCTCTTTGATCAGATAAACGACATGTTTGAATACCGAAGGCTCACCGACCCGCTCGGGGACAGGACGCGCCGGTTGATCCGGGCGCGGTGGCAAGAAGGCATCTTTAATAACAGCACGCCGCATATTCTCGAGAACGACTGCGGTACTGCGAGAGAGACCTGCCTGTGTGGGGAGTTCAATCAGAGAGAGAGAGCCGAAATATTGGTGAGAATTGAACTTTACCGGATCGGCCGGCTTCAGACGTTTGCCTGAACCAAATCCCTTGATGTTCGCGACGTGAAGGCGATCACGTTGTTTGTCGAATACGATGGCGCCTGGAAACCATCCGGTTGGGATCAACCCTTTGATCTTCGAACGACCGGGCCGGAAGCCGACCACTGCGACGGCGTTTTGAGTTCCGTTGCAGACGTAGAATTCCTTGCCATTCGAATTGAAAGCGAGCGCATTTGGACTTGCGCCGAAGGGGTCACCCGCCTGCCAGCGTAAATTAATGGTTTCGATTACTGTATCCGTACGAGAATCGATCACACTCACGGTGTCGCTTGCTGCATTGGCTACGCAAACGTACCGGCCATCCGGTGTAATGCTCATCGCCGACGAGTGTAGGCCGACCATAATTTCATTGATTACGTTACCTCCCGCCAGGTCGACAACAGAGACGGTACCTTCGTCCGCGATGAAACGCACCGGGTCTACGCGCACCCGAGTCCCCCGCCCTGCCGGTCCGGTGGCGCTGCCCGCTTCGGGTCGACGACCGCCCCAATTGCTCACGTAGGCCTTGTTCCCAACGACTACTACATCGTAAGGAGCGACGCCCACGTCGAACGAGCGGCGAACCGCGCCGGTGTCCGCGTCCAGTTCGAGGAGCTTGTTGGAAAGGTTGCCGGCCACGTAGAGAGTTTTTTGGTCTGCGGAGAGGACCAGGCCAGCGGGAATTTCCGCTTTGCGCTGGGACAGACCGGTCTGCGGCAGATGGAAAGTTATGGAAGGCTGGACGGTCCCGTTCTCGACGGTGAACATTTTGATACTGCCGTTGACGTTGCTGAGGTAAATGCGTTTGCCGTCGCGCGAGAAGATCAGGCCGGTAAAACTCACCTGACCGTCCTTGTCCGGGGAGAGAATGTGCGTGGAGACCGACGCCGGCTCTGCGTTCGTAGCTTTTTCCGATGGAAGCGGGACTTTTTGCAGGATGTCGCCGCTTTCAGGATTCACGACCATCAACGAATGCGTCTTTCCGGATGTTACGAGCAACCGACCGTCGGGACTAAGTGCAATTGCCTGGGGACGCATTTCCGGCAGTTCCACTTGAATGCCAATCGGAGTGAGGACCTGGTTTACCGGGGTAATGATCCGCGTATCGGCTTGCGAGGTATTAACCGGCTCGAACTGGTTTATCTGGTGAATGGCCCGCTGCTCCTCCGAAACGCAACCGGCTGCCAAGATAAGGACAACGAAAATCCGACGAAATATCTGCTGCATTGAAACTTCCATTCTAACCACGAACGGACACGAATGAGCACGAATCAGGCACTAACACTGCCCATGCAATTCGTATTGATTCGTGTGCATTCGTGGTTTTCATCTTCAAACAAACGATGGCGAGAGACGAGGGATTACTTCCTGACGGTTTTCTCCAGTTTTTTCACCTGAATGTTACGGTAGCGGACGAACTCGTTAGTCATGTTTCCGCCGCCGTGCACCTGGAGCGCGATCCCGCCCGTGTTGGGATGACGCAGTTCCTTCTCCTGCCATTCCATGATTTTCACACCGTTGATCCACGTGACGATGTGCGGCGGATTTGCTTCAATACGCGCGCGCAATTCGTTCCATTGGCCATGTCGCCAGAAGTATTTGAATGATTCGGGCAAAACCGGCAGAGCCACGGGCGAGTTCGTGGTAACGGGAATGATTTCTTCGGGTGTCTTAAGAAAGGAAAAATTCCGGACGTCTGGCCTGGCTCCCAAACCCTCACCATAAACGCCCATAAGACTTCCATTCTGGTGATAATCAATCAAGGCCTGCCACGCTTTGCCATCTTCAGTACTGCGAAGGAAAAGGCCACTGTCCGGGCCGAAATCGTTGTTCATTTCGAGCTTGATCTCATAGTCGCCGTATTGTTCGTCAGTAATGATGATGCCCCCGTTCCCGGGAATGTCCTGCGAACCGATAATCGCGCCGTCCTTCACGACCCATTTACCACCGGTTTGGTTTTTGCTCGCGCGGCTGTGGCCGGTTTTGGGGCTGACGTGCCAGCCGTTCAGAGTCTTGCCGTCGAAGATTGGAACGAAGCCGTCTTCGGCAGCGACCAGACCGGCCAATGATAAAGCCGCAAAGAAAACGAGGGTAGATTTCATTTGGAGATTATGGGTGGAAGGTGACGGCGAGCGCAACTGAGTTTGTTGGGCCGCCAAAGAACGCGAATCGATCCTCTTACCTTTTCAGCACAGGGAGCAACTTTGTGAACAAAGTTTGCGACTAAGGGAACCGAGAAAGAAAAACGGTATTAGTCAAAGATCACGGTGCGGTTGCCGCTGAGGAAAACGCGATCTTCAAGGAGGAGGGTGAGCGCGCGGGCGAGGACGGCCTGCTCGATTTCTCGACCGGCCCGAGCCATGTCCGCCGGGCTATGGGTATGGTCCACCGGAATGACCTGCTGGATGATGATCGGGCCTTGATCGAGTTCGTCAGTCACAAAATGGGCCGTCGCGCCGATGACCTTTACACCGCGTTGCCACGCCTGAAGATACGGTTTTGCACCGATAAAGGCAGGCAGGAACGAGTGATGAATGTTCACGATACGGCGCGGGAAGCGTTGGACGAATTTCGGCGTGAGGACCCGCATGTATTTCGCGAGAACGATCCATTCCGGGCGAAGAGACTCGGTCAAGGCGAGGAGTTCCTGTTCATGTTCATCGCGGGAAAGGCTTTCGTGAGGAAGATAATGGAACGGAATATCAAATTTTTCGGTGAAGGCGCGGAGGCGATCGTGATTGCTGACCACGGCGACGATCTCGGCATTGATCTCAGCAAAACGATGCCGCACGAGAAGTTCTGCGAGGCAATGGTGCTCGCGCGAAGCGAAAACGACGACGCGTCGCTTCCCGTGGGTGGCGAGTCGCGCGAGTGCGCCCGCAGGGAGATCCTGGTTCGCGTCGCGCAGTAGCGTCTCCCGATCGACATCGCCCGTAAATTCCGTGCGCATAAAAAAGCGTCCGGCTTCGTTATCAACGAATTCCTGGTTCGCAGTGACGTTACAGCCGTGACGAAGCAATGCTCCTGTAATGCTGTGGACCAGACCACGTTGGTCCGGGCATTCAACGAGTAAGACGTGGGGATTCCCGCGCTGCACGGGTAAAATGTAATGAAGCCCGCACCGCCGAAGTAAGAAGAAAATACTACGTTTAGCGGCAACGAGGACACTAGGACACCAGCCATTTTGGTATAACTCGCCGGTGGGTGAGGAGCACCGAACGGTCGAACGCTAATTGGACTTTCGAAACGGAAACAGGGGCGAAGTCCCAGGCCGCCCTATCAACGGGCGGCCCACACTGTAATTCAAGCGGATTCTACTTGGAATATTTCCGTCGGAAGACCAAAAGGCCGCCGACGCTTGATCCCAACAGCAACGCCATCGAACCAGAATCTGGCGCGGTCAGCGCATCACCATCGAAGCGAGTTCTTAGGCCGAAACTTTCAAAACCCGTGCCGAAATTGTGAGCACGGCTCGAGTCAGTTCCGAAGTCGCCGTTGCGCGCATCCAGAAACCCGGAGCCGCTGCCCGGAACAGCGTTGGCCCGCTGGATATCCACGAGCAAATCGCCAAGCGTTGGATCATAATTGAAAGGAGTTCCGATGAAGGTGACCGTCGGACCCGTGCCGCCCGCTAAATGAACCGCGAGGAAAAGAGCGTTGTCGGCGCCCAGATTATTGCCGAAATTCGAAGTATCCAAAGAATTTACCGTTTTTGGGCTTGTGGAGAGGCTGATCGTGTAGTCTGCGTTTTCAAACACCGCGCCTGGAAGCACGGAATTAAAAAAGGTAACAGAGGTGATCGCCATCGGTCCGGAGAATTTATCTCCATCATAGATCTGCTGGTAACGAGTGTTGACGTCGAATCCATCGCCTGTAAAAGGAAAGGAATTCCCGCTAAACGATGGATTTCCGAACTCCACTGATGCGGCCGAAACGTCGTTGATCGCAACGATAGCTCCAAAGGCCAGAATGCCCGCGGAGCGGAATAAGTAATTTTTCATGATGTCTTTTCTGCAGGCAGGCAAACGAACTCACGTCTAGCACAGTGCGGGCCAATGTAAGAAATCTGCCTAATCACTTGAGCTACAGGTGTTAGGAGGAGTTCAAAGAAACGAGCTATTAGTAACACTGTAACATGGGTTTACAAAATCCAAGCGATTTAGCGGCCATCGCCTGAGCTTGCACAGAAAATCGTAGGCACTTCGTACTCCAGGTGACGCCTTTTAGAACCGTAACATGACAGAGCCAATGGTGTGGAAACGGTCCATCACGCCGCCGACTTCAGCGGTGATGCACCAGCGCTTCGTGATTTCCCAATTGCCGCCGATCAGGAGGTTCCAATTGTCCTTCGGTTCGACCTTGACGGAGTAGCTGATGGAATCCTGCCCGACGAGGTTGGCGAGGCGAGGGTGATCGGTGAGATCAACTTTGTCGCGGATCTCGGAGGTGGCGAGCAGGTACATGCCGCCAATCCAAAGTGAGCCGGTGCCGAACCGGCCCGAACTGAATAGCATCCCAAGGCGCGGCGCCATGGTGAAAGACTGAATCGGATCGTCACCCACCTGACCTTTTTCTTTCGAGACGATGTCACCGGTCGTCCAATTCGCGTCCAGCGTGGCGAAGAATGATTTCCATCCGCCGGCGAGGGTCAGGCCCCCACCGTAACTGAAGCGATTGTACTCAACTGAAGATTCGAGCACATCGCCGTTGGAGAATTCCAGAGCGGGCTTCGTGACACCTCCAGTCTCGCCGAAAAGCGCATAGACATTCAGAAACGGCAAGACCCAGGCGTCCGTTCTAAAAACGCCGGTGTGGGTTGTTGTCTCCGCGTCGCGAATCTTCAGATTAAGAGGATTGCCGTTGATCCGCACATCAGAGACCACCATATTTTGGTGAATATAGGTGTAGGTCAGGCCAACACCGAAAGGCAGCGGCAGATCAAAACCCTTCTCCCGCGCTTCCCGGCCCCAGATCGGCAGCCAGTCGACCAGTGGTTTGACTTCCAGCATGTCGGGTTTGGCACCGAGTGGTTCAAGTTGATAAACCGTCGAGGGTGGCGCCACGGAAGAGACGGCGGTGCTCTGCGCGAAAACGTGGGCGGTGCCCGGAGGCAAAGAGAGAATCAGAAGAGCGTTGGCGCATATGGCAAGACGACGATGAGACATGGCGAATGGCTGCGACGGTAGCGAGGCGAACTTCCCGGTCAAGGATGATCAGGCGGGTACTGCACCGTTGACTTAACGAATTCCCGTCAGTGAGCGGGCGTCGGGTTCCGGGGTCAGAGCGCGTGATGTGCGGGCGTGGACAGGAAGGCGCACCCGAAAGACTGTCTTGCCGCGCTCCGATTCGAATTCGATTTCACCTCCATGACGGTCAGCGATGATTCGGTGACTAATGACAAGACCCAATCCGGTGCCGGAGCCGACACCCTTAGTGCTGAAGAAGGGTTCGAAGATACGGTTTTGAATCTCAGGCGGGATGCCTTCGCCGTTGTCCTGTATTTCGACGACGACGTGACTGTTTTCGGAACGGGTGGTGATGGTGATCCGACCCGTCGCTTTGACAGCGTGGATGGCATTATCGATGAGATTGGTCCAGACCTGGTTCAGTTCGCCGCCATACGCTTGAATGCGGGGCAGGTTCACGGCGAAGTTGGTTTCGAGCACAGCGTTCTTCATTTTGTGCTTGAGCATGGTGAGGGTGCTGCCGAGCCCTTCATGGATATCTATTTCCTGGAGCGGACTGCGGTCCATGTAGGTGTACGACTTCATGGCTTTGACCAGTTCGCTCACGCGGGTCGTGCTATCTTCCACCTCCCGCAGAAGGGAATGAAGGGTGAGTTGAGCTTCCAACCACAGGAATGCGTCATTGCGGGTTTCGGACGGGAGTTTGTCCGATAAACTTTGCAACTCGTCGATCTGAAGCCCGATGGAGGCGAAAGTCGGCGCGATTTTCCATGATTCGGCGATTTGGTTGGCATCGAGCCAGGCTGCGAGTTTTTCTTCGCGATCGCTGCGTTGCACGGAGGAAAGGGCGCGGCAAATGGAACAGAGTTTCGAGGCTTCTTCTTCAGCAGCGAGAAGGACCTGCCAGTTTTCCGGGCTGAGCTTTCTGCTGAGATTGCAGGTATGGCATTCGATTTGTTCGACCGTGTCGCGAAGGTGCGCCGTGGCGCGTTTGGCCGCTGCAGCGGGATTATTCAACTCGTGGGCGAGACCGGCTGCCATGGTTCCGAGGGAAATGAGTTTCTCGCGCTGATTCGAATAACTCGCCACGTTGCGCAAGCGGGTAGCAGCCATTCGCAACACTTCGCGGGAAACGGTGCGACAAGTGCCGAGCATGCGCCAAAATGCGTCGGGAGGCATTTGGAAGACGCGCGAGGGCTTGACGGCGCGGGCGCTGGACATCCAATTCATTTCCAGAAGGATGAAAAGCTCGCCCATGAAACTTCCGGGACGGCTGGTCGCCATTAACACTTCCTGGTTGTCGTAGGTGCGATGGATCACGATCTCGCCTTCCACCGTAACGTAGAAATATTTTGCGGGGTCGCCTTCCGTGGCGAGAACGTCCCCCTCTTTATAGTCGAATATTTCGCCGCCTTCGAGGCAGCCCAGATCGTCATCAGAAAGACTGGAGAAGAGCGGCAGCGCACGGACGACTTTAAGTGATTCGGGATCCATAGGCGTTACGTGGAAGCGAGATATTCATGAACAAGTTTAACGGCCATCGCACCTTCGCCGACGCCGGAAGAAACTCCTTTACTCGAACGATGACGGACGTCGCCAACAACGAAGATGCCTGGCACACTCGATTCAAGGAAATAAGGATCGCGGTCGAGAATCCAGCCAGGGGGTTTTTTGCCGTCGCGAGTGAGGTGTTGCCCCGTAATGACGTAACCTTGTTCGTCGCGCTCAACCACACTGGAGAGCCAGTCGGTATAGGGAACCGCGCCGGCGTAGATGAAAAGCGCGCTGGCGGGGAGTTTCTCTTCGGTTTGAGTGCTGGAGTCGCGCACGGTGATCGTTTGGCAGCGCTCCTCGCCCTCAACCGCAACGACTGAGGAGTTCAGGCGCACTTTGATGTTCGGTGTTCGACCAATGCGGTCTTCGAGATATTGAGACATCCCGGACGAAAGCGATCTACCCCGAACCAGCATCGTCACCGAACGAGCGTGCCCGGAAAAGAACACAGCGGCTTGCGCCGCGGAATTGGCACCACCGACAATGTAAATGTCCGAATCTTTGTCGGTCATCGCGGGAGTCATTTGCGCGTAATAATAGACGCCCGCGCCATTCAGACGGTCGATCCCGGGAACGTCGAGCTTGCGATAGGCAATGCCTGAGGCCACGACAACCGCACGCGCCGAGACCTCGGTGCCGTCGGCCAATGTCACGACGCGCGAAGGGCCTTCGACACGGATTCCGACGACCTGCTGCGGAGCAAGAATTTCTGCGCCGAATCGTCGAGCCTGCGCGACGGCGCGACGAGCGAGATCGCCGCCAGTGAGGCCGGAGGGAAATCCAAGATAGTTTTCGATTCGCGAACTGAGCCCGGCCTGGCCGCCAGGAGCGGAACGCTCGATAAGAAGCGTCTTCAACCCATCTGCCGAGCCGTAAACAGAGGCAGCCAGACCGGCCGGGCCACCACCGACCACGACGAGATCGTAGAGAGGTGATTCCGGTTTTATCCGGAGATTGATCGCGCGCGCTACGTCCTGAGTGCTCGGTTTGACGAGGCGTCGACCGTCCGGGAGCAAAACCAACGGCAAACAGGCTGGATCGACTGCGTTGGCCGCGCTGAGCTCCTGGGCTTCTTTGTCTCGTTCAAGATCGAGCCATTGGTAAGGCACAAAGTGCCGCGCGAGGAAATCGCGAACTTCGTTCGAGAGAGCAGACCAGCGATGCCCCACCACACGAATGCCGGAGAACGCAGGCCGGTAATCCTGCTGCCAATCATCGAGCAGATCGTCTACGATATCATAGAGCCGCTCCTCCGGTGGGTCCCAGGGTTTCATGAAATAGTAGTCAATCTGCACGGAGTTGATCGCCTGGATGGCCGCGTCGGTGTCCGCGTAGGCAGTGAGGAGAGCACGTTTCGCTTCCGGATAGACGCAGAGCGCTTTTTCCAGAAACTGAACGCCGCTCATGCTGGGCATCCGTTGGTCGACCAGGAAAAGTGCGACCGGGTCGTTGCGAAGCTTCAGCTCAGCGAGCGCGGAGAGCGCGGATTCACCCGAATCAGCGGCCATGATCCGGTAGCGGTTGGAATACTGGCGGCGGAGATCGCGTTCGATCGCCCGAAGGACGGCAGGATCGTCGTCAATCGTCCAAATGATCGGTTTAGGCATACCTACTTCTGAAAGCGTAAAATCTCTTCGATTCGGGCAGCGAAATCGTCGTATTGATCGGGGCCGTCGTAATAGGCGCCGTTGAGGAAGTAAGCGGGAGTGGAAGCAACGCCGCTGCGCATTCCGCCATTAATCTGCTCCTGAACACGCGCACGGTGCGCATGATCGAGCACTTCAGATTCAAAGCGCGGCAGGTCGAGGCCCAAGGCGCGGGCGCCATCGAGAATGCCCTCCCAACCGAGATGGAATTTCTGGGTCAGGAAACCATTGTGCATGTCCCAAAACTTGCCCTGCGCACCGGCCGCTTCGGTGGATTCCGCGGCACGCATCGCAAAGCGATGCCTCTTGATCAGGGGAAATTGGCGGAAGACGAAACGAAAATCCCTCGGAAAGTTCTTCAAGAGCAACTCCATCTGCCAATGCGATTGAGCCGTGAACGGACATTCATAATCGCCATATTGAACCAATGTAACAGCAGCAAACGACGGGCCTCTAACGTGATCCGACTCCGAAATCGGTGGTGTTAAGTCATCCTTGTCCATCCCGGGGGCCCTTCCAGAGCCCTTAATTGCCCGTAGCTTTCACCTTTTGAGGCGAGCGCGCCAGTAAGAATCGGTCCAGCACCGCAGCGGTTGAGACAAGCCGCTTTCAATCGATTTCTCAAATTCATACAGTCGGACGGTGCCGAAACTATTTGAACGTGATGGCTTCGCTTTTTCTTTTACAGCAATGAGCAACGACCAATCCACGTTACGGTAGTGGTGAAGCTGTGTTCGAGGTTGAAAACAAAGTCGCGTGCGTGCATCAGCAGGTCTGAAAGTTCGAGAACTGGCGAAAGCAGAAGCGCTTATCGAGGAATACAAAGACTTTATTATACGGAGGTGGCATGAGCGTCATCCCTGACAAAGCGTGCGCGGCGTTCTACGAGAATGGATATATCATTCTCAAGATGGTCAGAGGCGCCGAATATTCCTTCCGGGCTTCGGAAAATCCGCGTCTCGCGAAGGGCACTTCCGTTCAGCTTAACAACATTGAAATCTCTCCCTTCGGGCTCCACTGGCCGGACCTCGACGAAGATCTTTCCTTTCGCGGGATTGCAGAAGGCGATTTTGGCCAGGTCACTCAGCGTTAGAAAATGATGACCAATTTATAATCGCGCTCATTACGTCGATTTTGTACCGTCCCCGGGAAAATGTCGCGTGGATTTGCAGGAAAATTGGTTGTCGGAGTGCTCCTGATTTTGGTGCTTCTGATGGGTGCCTCCTCGGCAACCTATGTGGTGAATCCGGGCTATCGCGGAGTGCAGGTGACGCTCGGAAAGGTCTCGCCCGTAGCGAAGCCGGAAGGTTTTGGATTCAAGATGCCCTTTGTCACGCGGATCTATCCCGTGTTGATTCGGCAGCAGGCGGGAAAATTCGATGCCGAATGTTATTCCTCAGACTTGCAGCAGGTGAAGATCGCGCTACGTGTGCTTTATCGGATCCCCGAGAGCAAAGTTGTCACGGTTTTTCGGGATTACGCCGGCGATCCCTTCGAAAGCCTGGTGCAACCGCGAGTGGCGGAAGCGATTAAAGAACTGACCGCTCTGCGCACCTCCGAGATGATCGTGCAGAAGCGAGAGGAAATTAAGATTGGCTCACTCGACGTAGCCCGCAAGAAGATCAACGACCTCCTCGTTATTGATGATCTCGTGTTGGAGGACATCGGCCTGACTGACGTTCTTGAGAAGGCAATCGAAGCAAAGATGGTGCAGGAACAGGAGGCGGCCCGCGCCAGATTCGCGCAACAGCAAGCGGAAGTCGAAGCCAGCACTGCCGTGATCAAGGCGAAAGGTGAAGCGCAGTCGATCCATCTTCGCGGAAAAGCCTTGATGGAAAATCCTTCGGTGCTGGACCTGCAAGTCGTGGAGAAGTGGGACGGTATCGTGCCGTTAGTCGTTGGCCCGCAAGCGGCGGGAGCCAGCGTGTTGCTGCCGCTTCAGGGAATTCGCACAAATCAGGAGGCGCTTCGATGAACAACAATTGGAGGACAAATTCGCAAACGATCACGGTTCATTCCCGGTGGGTCGTTGGCGTTGTAACGGCCATCGTCGTTTTGCTCGTCGTTCTCATCGTGCTTGCCTCAAGCACGTACATTGTCAACCCAGGCACCCGCGGTGTGGCGGTCACTCTCGGAAAGGTTTCACCGGATGCGAAAGGGGAAGGCTTCGGGTTCAAGCAGCCGTTCTTTACCACGATTCATTTCATGTCCGTGCGCCAACAAACTCGCACCATGCCCGCGGAATGTTATTCTTCGGATCTGCAACAGGTCAAAATGCAGGTGCAGGCGCTTTATCGCGTTCCGGAGCGTTCCGTTGTGACGATCTTCCAGCAGTATGCGGGCGAACCCTTCGATAACCTGATCGCCCCGCGGGTTCAGGAAGCGATCAAGGAAGTGGCCGCGACGCACAGCGCCGAGCAAATCGTCAAACGCCGGGAACAGGTGAAGCTCAACGCACTGGACCTTGCGCGGAAAAAGATTGGTACGAACTTCCTCGAACTGGTCGACCTCGTTCTTTACAACATCACTCTCTCACCAGAGCTCGAACAGGCCATCGAGTTAAAGATGGTCCAGGAGCAGGAAGCTGCGAAGGCGAAATTCACGCAGCTCAAGGCGCAGATCGAAGCCGACACCGCGATCATTCGGGCGAAAGGGGAAGCTGAAGCAATCGGTGTGCGTGGTGAAGCCCTACGCGCCAATCCGGCATTCGTAAAACTGGAGATGGTCCAGAATTGGAATGGCCGTTCGCCGATGGTCGTTGGGGCAGACAGCGGAGGAAGCCTTCTGCTCCAACCCCCTGCCCTTCCGCCTCCCGCGCCCCGTCAGCAACATTCTGCGGAGCCCCTGCACAACGCACCTTCACGGCAAACTCGCGGCCAGTAGCTAGCTAGAACTCCATTCCGAACGAGGTGATCAGTCGAAAATCGTCCGGTACTGGAGTCATACCGGTCGATTCCGTTTTTGGGCTGGTGATGCGATCCCAGGTAAAGGAAACGTCCAGCTTGAGACGCTTGTGAATCTCGAACTCAAAGGTGGTGACGGCGTGGTGCATGTCGTCGCCGGTTTCCTTGCGAGCGAGTTGCGCGCGGTACTCGAAGATGAAGTCCAGACGCTGCGTGAGTTCGATATCAAAGTGCGTCGCTAGAACCATCGCCATTGAATTCGCGGATGTGCTTTCGCCCGGAGCAACCGAATCAAACCAGTTGAATTGCCAGGAAGGGCTGACTGTGGCGTTCCACTCCGTTCGCGGAGTCTTCACGATATCGTAACCGACGCCGGCTCCCACTGTGGCACGATGAGCAACATTCTGGATCGGGTCGCGAAAGTATTCCGAGTCCGGAAGGCGCATGTAAAGACGCCGAGAAAGAAAGTAATCGAACTGGCCGATGAAACGGTGGTTGTCTTCGGTATCGACGCCGTTCACTTTGCTGTAATTGCCAAGGTAATCGAAATTTAGATGGGTATCGGGAGTGCGGCGCTCGAGTGACAGATGGCTGTTCACTTCTGTTTCCTTCGTGTTACCCGACCGAAAGCTCACGCCGGCCATGGCTTTCCCGGTCCATTTATTGCGTTCGCGCCTACCGGTCGGTGTTATCGCCAACAGCCCTCTCCGGGGATAGGTGTTTGTTTCTGTGGCGCTGACGATCTGCACTTCGTTGGTGGTGACCAGCACAGAACCGTCCATCGGCTTGAGGTTCTCGATGCGGATACTGTTCATCCTCGGAGAGCGCACCGTCAGGATTTTCTTCCACTCGAACGTGAGATGATCCAATTCCTCGCTATTGAACTCCAATTTTTCATCCTGCATCGAGTTGATTCGCCCCTTCAGCCACTCACCCGACTTGAGTTGAATCCAATCGAACCCGTTTTCGTCCGTAGGCGCGGGTGGAAGCCATTCGTCCGCAGCAAATCCCGAGGTTAGGCCGAGCAGAAGTGAAAGGAGCGTGGAACGGCGAAAGATCACTTCTCAAGAGGTAGACGAGTCAGCTTTAGAAATGGAAGCTCAGGCCAAGTTGCGGCCCCTGAAGGATGACATCATAGCGAAACAGGCTCGTGCCACTCCCGCTTTCGTAGTCCGTGCCGAGCCAACGATATCCCGCCTGGGCCGAAGCCCATTTGGTGAAACGCCAATTCAGATAGGGAAAGGCCTGCCAAGTGAAGTCAGAACCCACACCAAAACCGCCGACGTCAAATCGACCGTCGAAGCTCAACTTATCGCGATAGAGAGGAAGGCGGAGTTGCGCACCGATAATCGGGTCCCACCAGTCGTGTGTGCCGGTGGGAACACGCCCAGCGGGTCCATGGAAAGTCATGTCTCCGCCGACATTGTTATAGCGGACGCCGATGAAGCCATCGAAGTATTTGCAGAAGGTGTAACCGATGGAGGGCTCGACCATCCATTGATCGAGTTCGATGTCAGCCAGCGGAGGGGATGCGCTCAATCTCAAATAACTGAATTCGGTGGAGGCGAACCAGCGATCATACCCGACCGTAAATCGACCGGCCGCCCCTGCTTCCAACTGCTCAAAGATGTCGCTAAAGCTCGCGTTGACGCTCGCCGGTATACCCTTCGCCGCGACATCGCCGCTCATACCTGCAAGAAATAGGTTGAACGATCCGTCAAAACGCCAACGGCCAGCGTCCTCTCCCATTACCGGCACGAAAGCAAGGTTAAGGAGAAGAAATGTGCGCGCAGTTTTCATCGGAGTCTATTCTTCGGCATCAAGACTGTTTGGCATGCACGATCTGAACCTGGGCGCCTTTGATGCTCCCAAGCGGCAAAGCACTGGGAGAGACGCCATTCGCCGAGACATAACTGACGGCGGACCAGGGGATGACAAACAATTTGTCCTCAGTTTGAATGACCAACTTGTCCGCCTCCAGCAGCCTTTTGAGGGACTCAACGAGGGCGCCCAGTGAATTTTTGATCTGAACGGGAAAGGCCACCTGCATTTCTGTGCCGTTATTAAAGTGAATCGTGAGCGATCTATCTTCGTTCATAGGTTTGATTGATCGAAGGGTGAATTCCTGCTTCGTTATCTGCAATCATTAAGGATGAACCTGGTCCGACTCGCCTATCCCTTCGTCCGTAATTGAATGACCGTCCGCTTCCACAGGGGCTGAACTGGCGCCCCGTTCTGAACCCATGAGCGGCTTGCCGTGTTTAAGACCAACGCCCGCGACATAAACCAGACCGAGCGGTTTGGCGCACTCCTTGCCCAACGCGTTCAGACGCGCTTGCATCGCCGCGACTTTGTCGGGATTCGAGGCGGCAAGATTGTTTTGTTCGTACGGATCCTGGGCGAGGTTGTAGAGGTCAACGCTCGTTGGGATCAACGTGCGCCAAATGAGCTTCCAATCGCCCTGACGCATGGCACCACGGAACGGTTCGACGTTGTAGATGAGTTCGGTGCGCGGCGACGGCTGGCCTTCGGCGATGGTCGACCAGACGTTCATGCCATCGAGCGGCTTGCACTTGCTCGTCGATGCACCAGCCAGCGCAGCGAGTGTCGGATAGAGATCCACCGCGTGGATCAGGCCGTCGACGGTTTGGGGCTTGATGTGGCCCGGCCAATTAGCGCAAGCGGCGACCCGGCACCCCCCTTCGAACAACGTGCCTTTGCCATCGCGGTAAGGACCATTGTCACAAGGAAGTTTGACTTTCGACAAATCGGTCATTTGGCCAGCGAACATGGCGTTCCTTGTGCCGCCATTATCACTATGGAAAAGAATCAGCGTGTTTTCGCGCAATCCCTTCTGATCGAGCGCGGTGATAACGCGACCAATTTCGTCGTCCAGACAAGCGACCATCGCAGCGTAGGTGCGTCGAGTCGGATCTGAGATGTCTGCGTAGCGATCAATGTAATCTTTTGGCGCCTGAAATGGTGTGTGGGGAGCGTTGAAGGCGAGATAAAGATAGAACGGGTTCTCACTGCTTTGCGCATTGATGTATTTCACTGCGTCCTTCCCAATGAGTTGCGTCGTGTAACCCTTTTCGCGAACCGGCTTGTTGTTGCGGAACCAGTCGAGCACACCAGCGTCGCTGTGCGTGTAGTAATCGAGTTCACCGATCATCGCCCCATATTGGTAATCAAAGCCACGTTGCTTCGGCCAATACTTCATGTCGGCGTGGCCAAGGTGCCATTTACCGATAATGGCCGTAGCGTAGCCGGCGTCCTTCAGACATTGCGGCATCAGCCATTCGTTCGTGTCGAGGCCGTAACTTGCTGGACCGGGAATGACGATTGTTTGCAGGCCATAGCGCCAGGGATACCGACCGGTCATCAGGCACGCACGAGTGGGTGTGCACATCGGCTGCGTATAGAATTGGGTAAACTTCGCGCCGCCCATGGCCAAAGCATCGATGTTTGGAGTCTTTATGTCGGTGCAACCGTTAAACCCTACATCCTTCCATCCAAGATCATCGGCCACGATGTGGACAATGTTGGGCTTTTGTGCTGCCCCGGCGCACACCGCGATAAACATGGCCAGCAGGACAACAGCCCCGCGAAGTCGATTAGCTAGTAATTTCATTTTTCTGTTTTACAGGTTTAGAGCCTTCTTTTTTAAAAATGATATTTATCTTCCCTCGGTCAGCAGTGCCCCATTCTTTCACCGGGTCGTCATCGACAGATTCAGAGTTTTCGGTAGAGAGCCAGCCCAGTGCATCTTCGAATTCGGAAAATGCCCGGACCTGCCAGCCTTTCAAGCGGCCCAGAAAGGAAAACAACCTTGCTCCGTGATGGGGATCGGTTTTGTAAAGGATTGCGAGCTTTTGCCGCTTCGCAAAGCCCGCCGCGCGAAACGTATTAACCAATGCCGCAAGCTCGGATGACGTGAAGAACGGTTTCTGACCGATCGGAAGCTCGCGGAGATCCAGCATGGCCACATCGAGTCCACGCTTGCGGCAAGCTCCTGCCAATAACGCGAGGGCAGCTTTGCTGGTTTCGAAGTCGAGGTGATCGCGAGCGCCCAGGCGAACGAATTCGCTGGCTCGAATGATCTGAAGTTCTAGCGGCATGATTCTTCCGGTTCCGATCGCGCTTTAAATCGCCAGAACGCTAAGTCTTCACTGACTGAATGGATATTGTCCTTTAGTGAAATACCGGCGGGACGAGGCGCCGCTGATGGACTCTTCGTAAAGGCGCAAAACATGGCTATAGCTTCTCTGACGTTCACGCGCTTGCCTCGTTTTGAACCGGGAGGCAGAAGAAATACGCCGCCATCTGTTTCATAATTTCTCGGTCGACAGTATTTCCTTATTAATAACGTTTGTCTCGCTAAGCAATCTGCTAATCTCGTCAATCAACAACTTCCCATTCACGGGTTTTCGGAAGTAGGCCGCGCATTTTAACTCGGTCGCTTTCTCACGCACTTCTGGTTCCTCGTGCGCTGTGACGAAAATGGCGGGTACCATGCGCCCGACAGAGAGCAGTTGCCTTTGCAATTCAAGACCTGAGATGCCGCGCATCTCAACGTCGAGGACGAGACAATCCGGAGTGGCCTCGGACGCGGCTAAAAAAGCTTCGGCCGAGGGATAGACCATTACTTTAAAACCGGAGGCTTTCAGGAGCCGGCCGATGGCACGCCCGAAACTTTCGTCGTCATCGACTACGACAATTTCTTTTTTAGGCGCGCACATCAGGCCGGTTCCCTTTAGGGATCGGTCTGAAAGTAAGAGTTCTCAGAGGTTGCTCCTATTGTCCTTTAGTGAAACAGGTCCGCGCGCCTCAGTTAAGGCCCAAAGCGCTTGCGGCGCGCACGAGGTCTGTAATCGAGGTCACCTGCATTTTCTCCATCACTTTCGCCCGGTGTGCTTTCACAGTGCGCTCAACCGTTCCCAGGTCGTCGGCAATCTGCTTGTTCAACTTCCCGGCGATAACCGAAGACAGCACTTCGCGCTCGCGCGGCGTGAGAGTTTCGTAGCGGGCCCGCAATTCTCTAAGGTGCGAGCGCCTGACTCTGTCGCGGGCATCGCGAGCCAGTGCGCGCTCAATGGCGGAAAACAGCTTCTCTTTGTTCACGGGTTTGGTCAGAAAATCTTCAGCTCCGCGTTTGATCGCGTGAACGGAACTCGGGATATCGCCCTGGCCGGTCAAAAAGATGATCGGGAGCGAATTGTCCACGTGACACAGAGTCTCCTGCAACTGGAGCCCGCTCGGCCCCGGCATGTGCAAGTCCAGGAGGATGCATCCCGGCATTTCGCCTGTGCGCGCACTCGAAAATTCGGAAGCTGAGGAATAACACTTTACGTCGTATCCTCCGGCGCGCAGCAAACGTGTGACAGCGTTTCGGAATGAAGCATCGTCGTCGACGACATGCACAACAGGTTGGCGAGTAATCATATCGGGCCCTGTGGCGGCAGTGTCGGTAACGTCACGGTAAATGTCGCGCCGCCGTGAGGATTGTTGGTGGCCTGAATTCTCCCGCGATGCACTTCCACAATGGTACGGGCGATGGAAAGCCCCATGCCCATTCCGTTCGGCTTGGTCGTGTAGAACGGTTCGAAAAGATGCGGAAGCTGTCCCGGGCTGATACCCTCACCTGTGTCGGATACCACCAGAGATGCGCTGTCCATTCCATTCGCACTGCTGCGAACGATCAGCCTTCGTTTATCCGCGGGTTGCCGGAGCATCGCTTCCATCGCATTCATCGCGAGGTTCAGCAAAACCTGTTGTAAGTGAACGCGGTCGCCGCGGACCCTCGGAAGCCGCGGAGATAATTCCGCTGAAATAGAAGTCTTTCGCAACGCCGCATCCCCGCTGATGAAACGGAGCACGTCTTCCACAACGGAGTTGAGATCGAGCTCCTGAAATTCCATTTCGCGCTTGCGGAGAAGCGCCCGCATTCGACGAATAACTTCGCCCGCCCGCTCATCATCGGTCCGAATATCTGCAAGAATTTCCCGGACCTCGTCCAATGCAGGCGGATTCTGATTGATGAGTATCTCGGCCGCCTCCGCATTGCTCAGAATGGCACCGAGCGGCTGATTTATTTCGTGGGCGAGTGAGGCGGCCAGTTCTCCCATTGTCGAAACGCGTGCGACGTGCGCCAGTTCCGCGCGCTGCCGCTGGGCGTCAGCTTCGGCTTCTTTGCGCGCGGTGACGTCGGCCAGTGCGCCGCGCATTAGGAATGGGGCTTTTTTCGCCCGGTTGAATTCGACCTGCCCGCGGACAGCCACCCATCGAGTAGTTCCGCCATTCACTATCAATCGGTATTCCTCTTCGTAAGTTGTCCCCTCCTTCATCGAACCCGTGATTGTGCGACGGGCCTGCTCCCGATCATCTGGATGAAGCGCGTTCACAAAGCGGTCGATGTCGACATGTTCCCGCTGAGTCCATCCAAACAGAGCGCGTCCTTCTTCATTAATCCAGAAGCCATTGTTCTCGATGTCCCAGACCAGGAGGCCAAGTCGCGCAGCGCTTGTCGCCAGTTCGATACGACGCTGGCTTTCTTGCAAGGCGGACTGAGTACGCCCCAATCTCCTTCGATTCGCCAACAACAGCGCGATCAATCCAGCCTCGCCGAAGAGGGAAAAGACAATTAACCCGCGAAACCATGTTGTCTGCCAAAAGTAAGGAAGGACAACGAAACTCAGAGCAGAGGTCCCGTTACTCCAAAAGCCATCGCCATTGGCTGCTCGGACCTGGAAGGTATATTTGCCAGGGCTCAGCTCATCAAAATAGGCTGTGCGACGTCCCGCGAGGTCCTGCCAATCCGCATCCTGACCCTCGATCTTCACCTGAAACCGCACTTTCTCCGGCGTGCTGAAACTGAGCGCTGCGTAATGCACCTCAATCCGGCGACTGCCCGCGGGGAGAACCACTTTGTTTGTGAATGGAAATTCCAGGCGCATCTCCGCGGCACGTTTGTTACTCTGGCCATCAGAAGGCGCGTGATAGACCAGCGACTCGATCCGAACCGTCGGGGGTTTTTCGTTTAGTTTGAGTTCAGACGGTTTCGTGGTAATCACTCCTTTTGATCCCGCGAACCACAGCCTTCCCTCCGCGTCTCTCGCTGATAATGGTTGGCGCCCCCGGCTGAAATTGGCTTTGGGCAGTCCGTCGCCTTGAGCAAAGATCTGGCACTTCAAACGTACTCCCGTGTCCGCCGAAGCATTCAGATCATCCCGGTGCGCTCGAATGACATTGTGCGCGGATGTTATCCAAAAGAAACCGGAACCGTCCTCCAAAATGCTCTGCACTGGCTGATCCGGAAACTTGGCTTCGGACGCGACCGTCGCGAGCGCGTCTTTGCGCCAGCGCAAAAGCCCGCGATCGGAAGAACCCATCCACATCGTTCCATCCGGATCACTCTTCAGGCAAATTACATTCTGTATCGGTCCGCCATCCATCCCTTTTACCTCCTCAAATTTGCGGCCGGTCCTGCGTCGATAAATGCCGCTTCCGTTCGACAGCCAAAGGGATCCAGCGCTGTCTTCGGCAAAGCAATTCACTTCCCCGGGCAGAAACCCGTCCTCGGGACCCAAGCGACGAAAGGTTTCGCCATTCGAAACGGCGACCACGTTTCCGGCGCTGGCCCAAAGCCGGCCCGCGGAGTCCTCGAAGAGAGCGATAACATTTTGAGTCCCGGTTTGTTCGTCAGGAATTCGGCGCGCTCCCTCGTGGTCGATCACCCACAATCCATGCTGGAACGTGCCAACCCAAACACGGCCTTTCCGATCTACCAACACACTCTGTAAATACTGAGAATCCTTAGGCGGCACAGGAATTCTCACTGCCTGGCTGCCGCTCAACCGCAAGAGGCCCTGCCCGTAGGTTGCCGCCCAAAGACGATCTTCATGATCGACGGCGATCGATTGCACGGCCACCGCCCCTGCTTCTTCAATTCCCAATTGCTGAAACCGGCGCCGTGTTAATCGCGTCAATCCGTGGCCGCTCGTCCCCACCCACAAATTCCTTTCCCGGTCCTCAAAAAGAAACCGCCCATTGTCTGATAATCCGTTGGAGCCGTCCCAGCGAGTTACCTTTCCGTCCGCAGCGACGTGACAGACGCCCCGGTTATACGTCGAAATCCAAACATCACCACCGCTGTCCTCGGTGAGAGTCCAAACTCCTCCTGGCATTTCGGAAAGCTTGATCCGTTGAACCTCTTTCCCATTTCGTATTTTCAACAGGTGCTCACCCAGAACGAGCCACATTCCTCCGTCACGCGCCGCACCGCACGCGACCTGGTCACGTCCTAGATCCTGCTTGGGCAGCATCGACTCCCAATGCCCCTCGACCCAGCGCCCGACAAACCGGTTTTGGACAACCCACCACCGTCCCTCTTCGTCGACCGCGCCGAAGTAACCAAACCCCTTCTCGCCGGGCGCGGGAAGTTCAGAAAATCGATCATTGGAATATTCAAAAAGCTTTCCATCAAAGCTCGTGATCAAAAAGTCTCCATTGGCCCGCTCGGTGAGAGTTCGAACCACTTCATCTCCCAATTCAGATCGGAGGCGCCATTTCTC
Source organism: Limisphaerales bacterium (assembly GCA_044226545.1). Taxonomy (GTDB): domain Bacteria; phylum Verrucomicrobiota; class Verrucomicrobiia; order Limisphaerales; family SXQI01; genus DASVNK01. The sequence continues at coordinate 642,264 of JBGAGW010000002.1, read as the reverse complement.
CCCTTCCTTGACGACCAACCCTCGATAAGTGCTCACCCAGAGCCTGCCTTTTCGGTCCAGGTGTAAATGCACAATTCCACCGCTCGGGAGTTGCGGCGTGTTCTGCGGATTGAAAACTTTAAAATCTACGCTGTTAAAACGGACCAGCCCTTCGAATGTTCCGAACCAAAGATAACCGTCGGGCGTCTGCACCATCGACGTCGCCGAATTTTCGGGCAGCCCATCTTCCGCCTGCCAGGTTTTCATCAGCCATTGCGGCTTCAACTCGACGCGAAGGATTTGATCCGCCGCCAGACTGCGTGGGATCGATCCGGCAACCGTCCAGGCGATGGCCGCAGCAAGGATGGACGCGCTTGAGAAACCACAAAAAATTCGTTCACGGCGATCAGGCGACACGATGCCTGAAAGTAGGCAACTCCATCTGCGCTGTCACTCCTTGTTTGGTATACTGGCTATCCGCAATTTGCCTTTCATTGCGCCTGCGCAGACTTGCTTTAGAATGCGGAGCCTTGCGAACCTGCTATTTGGACTAGATTGCAGAAATGAACTCGCATGACTTGATCCGGCTCGGCGTGCCGCGCAATGCGCATCGCAAAGCGATCGACTTTATCGCGGCGTTTCTTCTCAAAGGCGGCGACAAACATCGACTCGAAGAGGAGATTCGCGCGGTTGTGGCGAGTCCTGCGCTTTATGCCGAGGACCCGCTGAGAAAAGAATTCGCAAAAAAGATCGTTGCTTCACCTCCGCCGACGCGCACCGAACCAGCCAACTATCGCCAATGGGGCGAAGGTCTCGAACCCGAGGCGGTAAATCAAATGAAGAATGCGTGTCTGTTACCGGTTGCCGTGGCCGGCGCGCTCATGCCGGATGCGCATGTAGGCTACGGTCTACCGATCGGTGGCGTGCTTGCGACCGAGAATGTGGTCATTCCTTACGCGGTGGGCGTCGATATTGCGTGCCGAATGAAGATGACGGTGCTCGATCTACCGACAAAGGCCATTGAGAACAACGCGGATCGCCTCACCCGCGCGATTGAGAAGGAAACGCGATTCGGCGTGGGTGCCACTTTCAAAGAAAGACGGCAGCACAAGGTGCTCGATGCCGATTGGTCAGTCAGCCCCATCACGCGCCAAAACAAAGACAAGGCCTGGTCGCAACTCGGCACCAGCGGGAGTGGCAATCACTTCGTCGAGTTTGGCCTCTTCACGGCTCGCGAACAGGTCGGCAACTTACCTCCCGGGGAATATGCTGCCCTTTTAAGCCACAGTGGCAGCCGCGGGACCGGCGCGGCTGTTTGCGACTATTACAGCAAACTCGCCGCAAAAAAACACCAGGCTCTCCCGCGCGAACTTCAGCGTCTCGCGTGGCTTTCTCTCGATGACGCCGACGGGCGGGAATATTGGGCTGCGATGGAGTTAATGGGCCAGTACGCCGCGGCGAACCACGCTTTGATTCACCAATACGTCGCAGAGCATCTCGGAGTGGACGTGCTGCTTGATGTCGAGAACCACCACAACTTCGCCTGGAAAGAAACGCACATTATTGATGGAGTCGAGCGACAACTCGTCGTCCACCGCAAGGGCGCTACACCAGCCGGCAGTGGCGTCCTGGGAATCATCCCCGGCTCAATGGCTTCGCCCGGCTTTCTCGTGCGCGGCAAAGGAAGTGCTGCCGCACTCCTTTCCGCATCCCACGGCGCGGGCCGAGTAATGAGTCGGACCAGGGCGAACCAAACCTTCAACTGGAAAGAAGTGAACCAATTCCTCCGGGAGCGCGGCGTGAAACTGATCTCCGCCGGTTTGGACGAAGTGCCTATGGTCTACAAAGACATTCACACGGTCATGAATGCACAAAGAGACCTCGTTGAAATCCTGGGCCAGTTCGATCCGAAACTCGTCAAAATGGCGCCGCACGGCGAGCGCGCTGAAGACTAACTCGTCCCTTCAAAAAAGCAGTCACAACCAAAACAGCGACCGCAAATGCAGAATTTGCAAAGATCCAACCTGTTTCCTTCCGCCGCCTCAGATGCTACTGTGCCTGCGGAGCGAGGTTTATGCCGGACAAACCGAATATTCGATTGAAACAGTTGCACGGACGGTTGGGCGATCTGGTTTATCAATTTACCCGAGTGCAGTTTTCCCATTCCCCTGCAGCCCAGGTATGGTCACCTGCAATCAATGCCTATCGCTGCGCGCAGGGATTCGCAATTTGTGTGGAGCTGGCGGGTGTGCCAAAAGAGACGATTCAGCTCGAAGTGGAAAAGCGAAAAGTCCGGTTGCAAGGACGCCGTGAGGTCCCCGAGCCAAAGGATCAAGGCCAGGAAGCTGTCCAGATCCTTTCAATGGAAATCGATTCTGGAAATTTCGCCCGCGAGATTGCCCTTCCGGCCGATGTCGATCCCGCGTGTGTCCGCGCTGAACATAAAGAAGGGTATCTCTGGATTTACCTGCCTTTTCGTTGCGCCGCCTAAATTTTACTCTCATGAATTTCGAAAACCCAACTCAGGTCTTCAAAGCGGAGGAGCCCAACCCGGCTGCAAATCCTAACGTGATCGCCGTCACCAAGAAGGATTCAGACGAACAGTCTCTACCTGATTTGCTCTCCGTGCTGCCCGTGCGTGGCATGGTTATCTTCCCCGGAACTGTCGTCCCCCTGAGCATCCGGCGCGCCGCGTCGCTGAAGATGCTCGATGAAACGCTGCCAAAGAATAAAACGATCGGCCTGCTTACCCAAAAGCAGGAGGAGAATAACAATCCCGGTCCGGATGATCTTTATTCGGTCGGTGTAGCCGGTAACGTTCTCAAACTCATCCGACAGACGGATGATATCGTGGTGATCCTTGTCCAAGCCTCCCATCGCATTCGGATAAAAAAGTTTGTTCAGACCGATCCCTATTTCCGCGCTGAGGTCGAAGTAATAAGGACAACCGGCCCAGAACAATCTCAAGAATGGCAGGCTCGCGTGAAGAATTTGCGTGATGCAGCCATTCAGTTGTTGGATCTGACGCCGGACGCGCCTGAGCAAGCGCGGCAGATGATCATGAACATCGAGGACGCCGGGCAGCTAGCGGACTTCCTCGCGAGCAACCTCTCCATCGAACTCCAGCACAAACAGGATCTACTTGAAGAACTCGACCTCTCCAAACGGATCAACACCGTCCAGCAACGGCTTTCGGCGCAATTGGAAATCGCGCGCTTGCAACAAAAACTGCAGCAAGATGTAGCCAGCCAGATTTCCGACTCGCAGAAGCGCGTCTTCCTGCGCGAACAGATTAAGGCCATCCAAAAGGAGTTGGGTGAAGGCGAAGCCGGCACGGACGAACAAGTCGCTGAACTCCGCAAACGCCTCGAAGAAGCAAAACCGCCTGAAGTGGTCATGCAGCAGGTCGACAAGGAGCTCAAGCGCCTGACTTACATTTCTCCCGCCAGTCCGGAGTATTCGGTAATTGTCAGTTATGCGGAAACAGTCGCGGACCTGCCCTGGAGCAAGATGAGCGAAGACAAGCTCGACTTGAAACATGCGCAGGAGATTCTCGACCGCGACCATTACGACCTTGAGAAGGTCAAGCGCCGTTTGATCGAGTATCTTGCCGTCCGCAAGCTCAACCCCACCGGCCGAGGTCCCATTCTTTGTTTTCTCGGACCTCCCGGTGTTGGCAAGACCAGCCTTGGGCAATCGATCGCCGATGCTCTGGGCCGCAAATTCGCGCGGATCAGTCTTGGCGGCGTCCGCGACGAAGCCGAAATTCGTGGCCACCGCCGCACCTACATTGGCTCCATGCCAGGTCGCCTGATTCAGGAACTGCGCCGCACCGGCACCCGCAACCCTGTCATCATGCTTGACGAAATCGACAAACTTGCCGCCGATTTTCGTGGCGATCCCGCAAGCGCGTTACTCGAAGTGCTTGATCCGCGACAAAACCATTCTTTCCGCGATCATTATCTCGATCTCCCGTTCGACCTTTCGCAGGTCATTTTCATCGCCACCGCGAATTACATCGATCCAGTGCCCCCTGCCCTGCGCGATCGCATGGAGGTGATCGAGATCCCGGGTTACACCGAACATCAGAAGCTCGAAATCGCGCGCCGCTACATCCTCCGCCGCCAGTTGGAGGAAAACGGTCTCAAGTCTTCTCAGTGCAAATGGACCCCCACCGCTCTCACCAAAGTCATCAACGACTACACCCGAGAAGCGGGCGTTCGTGACCTTGAAAGGCAGATCGGCGCAGTCTGTCGCACCGTGGCCGCGCAAATCGCCAAGGGGGAAAAGGAACATGTCACCGTCACACCCGAAATCGTAGCCGAGCATTTGGGTCCCGTCCGTTTCGTCCGCGAAACCGCCCTCAAGACGAGCGCACCGGGCGTTGTGACCGGCCTCGCTTATACGCCAGTCGGCGGCGAGGTGCTCTACATTGAAGCCACTCGTTACGAAGGCAAGGGCGGTCTCTCACTCACCGGGCAGATCGGAAACGTGATGAAAGAGTCCGTGCAAACTGCCCTCAGCCTGGTCCGCAGCCGCATAAAAGAACTCAAAATTGATCCACAACAATTTCGCGACACGGACATCCACGTTCACGTCCCGGCTGGCGCGATTCCAAAAGATGGCCCCTCCGCCGGAATTGCGATGTTCACCGCCCTGGCCTCCCTCTTCACCGACCGGCCGGTCAGCTCTGAAGTCGCCATGACGGGCGAAGTCACCCTCCGCGGATTGGTCCTGCCCATTGGCGGCTTGAAAGAGAAAAGTCTGGCTGCTGCGCGTGCCGGCATCAAGAAGGTTATCATTCCCAAACTGAATGAGAAGGATCTGCCCGAAATTCCCGAAGAGGTGAAAAAGAAAATTACCTTTTACCCTGCGGAAACGGTCGATGATGTCCTCGCCATCGCGCTGGACACCTCGCGCCGTTCCCACACAAACGGCAAGGCTCAACCAGAGGCCCGCAACAGTCGCAAGCCGGTCAAGCCCGGTAAACGATCATTATCCCGTAGTCCGTAACCATTTGCCGCGTGCCGAGATCGAGGTGTTCGTAGTTGAAAACACTGACGTTCACCACATTCGGCTCGCCGATTTTGTTCAGGAGGTCGGACACCATTTCGTCGAACCGATCCTTCCCAACTTCCACGCAATCGCTGTGGCGAATGCATTTCACCTTCAGCGATTTGGCACCGTCAGTCCTCGCCGCGACCTCCAGTGGAGGAAGCGCCTTTTTGATCAAGCTCTGAGTCGGGGACTCACTCACCGGCACGACGAAGTGCTTTTCCTCCAGCCGAGCCGCGTTACCATCGGCCGAGGGCCCCGCAGCCGCACGCGTATTGGCAGGATCCGCTTCTGGAATGGTGATTTGCTGGTTACAGGCCGGACAGTTGATCGCGGTGCCAGCCAGGCTGGTGGGAGCTTCGAGCTGTTGTTTGCAGTTTGGGCAAGAAAATAAAATATCCATACAACACCTCTGGTTCGGTTTCAGGACTTTATTCCAGCCTTGTGCCCATTCGCGAGGAAAAAGTGAGACGCTACCTAACTACCGTGAATTTCCAGAGCCATCCGCGCTTCCGCCTTGCGATTTTCCGCCGGTGCCCACATCATCAAGGTGACTCAGGAAAGGGCGCCTGCCGCCGGCGCCGCAACGGGGAGAAATTGAGTGTGAACAGGACCTTGATCTTCATCGACGAGGGAAACCTCACCGGGATTTGCAGCAAACTGAATCGCTCGATCGATTGGCTCAAGCTGCGCGAATTCCTTGCCCGCGACAAAAACCTGATCGAAACCTTCGTCTACGCCGGTCTCCCGCCCACCACCCCCGAGTGGTCCGAATTTCGCGGCAAACGGGAGCGTTTCCTGTATTGGCTGGAAGCGGAAGGTTTTTATGTTGTGCGCAAACAAGGTCGCCCAACCACCGCGCAGGCCTACAAGGCCAATGTCGATGTGATGATGGCTACGGAAGCCATGGAATTGGCCATGGAACTTCGCCCGCAGACCATTGTCCTGGTCACTGGCGACGGCGATTTCGGCTTCGTCTCCTGTCGCTTGCGGCGTCATGGCATCCGCGTCGAGGTCGCGGCCTTTGAACATAACCTCGGTGAAGACTTACGCATCGCCGCCAGCGCCTTCATCGATCTCTCGAAAGTGATCAAAAGCGGCGACTCATTCCGGGATCAACAGGAAGGCCACCGTTCGAAAGTGGAGAGCGGGTATCTAAGCAACAGTTAACTTCAGCACGGGGAAAGTGCCTGGCTTGAGCGGGTTTTCGGCGCTGGAGTCCAAACGCCCGAGCCAATCCTCAATTAAACCGAGAACAGCCGTGAGGTTCAACCGCTCGTGCTCAGCGGGATATTGGGAGATATTGCTCCGTGCCAGCCGAAACAAAGCTCCAGCAGGTTGAAGCCGGCCTTTTTGCAAATGCACGAAAGCCCCGGCAAGCTGGATCAGCCCTTTATAAAAAAGATCATTGGGCTGCTTCCGTTGGGCGAGCCACAATTCTTCAAGCACATCATGCGCTTCATAAAAGAGTTGACGGTTGAAGCATTCAAAATAGCCCAGGTAATGCGCATCCAGATCGTACCCACGAAGGCTGGCAATCATCGCCGCGATCTTTACGGATTTCTTGCTCATGTTTCCTTCACCCAACGGCGCGCCTTCAACTCTGCGCGCGGCAACGAACCGGGCGGCGCGCTCGTGACAGGAATGCGCAAATTAAGTGCGGCCTGAAGAGATTTCTCGACCGCGGCCACGAGTGCGGCTGTGTTTCTCACGTTTTGCGCTGGTTCGACCACCAGGTGCAACTCGGTCATCGCTCCCTTTTTGTGCACGTGCGCCCGATACTCTGCAATGTCTGAGAATTCGCGGACAATTTGCTCGATAGCACTCGGATACACATTGACGCCGCGCACCACCACCATGTCATCGGTGCGACCAAGAATTCCGCCCTCCAATGTAGTGTCGAAGGTTCCGCACGCGCACGGCGAACTTGTCGCCAATTTCACAAGATCGCCCGTTCGATAGCGCAACAGAGGAGAACCGACTCGCTTCAACGTCGTCAGAACGAGTTCACCCGCCTCTCCGAGCCGAACGGGTGCTTGCGTTTCAGGATCGAGCACTTCGGCGAAGTAGGCTGAGTCGATCACGTGCAAACGACAAGGATGAGCTGGACATTCGTAGCTCACGGCACCGACCTCGGTCATCCCGTGATGATCCGAAACTCGCGCTCCGGGCCAGAGTCGCTCGATTTGCCGACGAGTGGCCGGAATGCTCCCGCCCGCCTCTCCTGCCACCATGATCAAGCGGACGCAACTTTTCGAGAGATCAATCCGCTCTTGCGCCGCCACCTCCGCGAGGTGAATGGCGTAACTGGGTGTGCATAATAGCACTGTCGCTTGGAGATCGAGAATCGTTTGCAATCGCGCGACGCTGGTTTGCCCGCCACCCGGTATGCAGAGGCATCCGATTCGCCCACCGGCATCGAAAGCGAGCCAAAACCCAAGAAACGGACCAAAGGAAAAGGCAAAAAAGCAGATGTCTTTGTTCGTTACCCCCGCGGCGCGATAGACCTTCATCCAACAGTTCACGAGCATGTCCCATGTTTGGGGCGTATCCAGCCAGCGTATTGGTTTGCCTGTGGTGCCGCTTGTTTGATGCAACCGCGAATATTGATCGAGCGGGAAAGTCAGATTACGCCCGTATTGCGGGTGTTCGATTTGGTCATGCGCAATTTCCTGCTTGGTCGTGAATGGGAAGACGCGTGTGAATTCCTCGAATGAAGAAAACTCCCGCACGATATCCGCCTGTAGAACTTTTCGGGTGTAAAACGGATTCGCGGGAACGACCGTCTTCAGCAACTCGTTCAGTGACGCGAGTTGGGCGCGGCGAATTTCTTCCGCGCTCGTGAGAGTTTCCTCCATTTAGTGCTTCTGGGCCGCCGCAGGAGCAGCTGCCACGGCTTTGCGTGCTGGTGGATTCGGCTTGTAAAGCGTAACCAAACAACCCCCGACGGCCGCGAGAAGAATGCCAATATAAAATGGTGTCGGGATGCTCTTGAGCCCGCCTGCAGGCGGATGCAGATAAAGTGAGTAGACTGCGTTGACCACCGGTGCTCCTGCAAAGACAATGGACATCACCACCGCTGGAGTCCCCTTGGCCCCAAACGCAAGCAAAACTCCGAATGCGCCAATCGCGCCGACAATTCCGGCGATGAGGGACCACCACAGACCGGAGGAAGGAAAATTCCAGGAGGCGCCTTTGGCAACCAGCACTGCCAGCGGCGCGAGCACCGCGGTGAGGAAGTAAGCGACACCGACAAAGAGAAACGCCTTATATCGCCCGTTGACGGGATCGGCCATATTGATCTGGCCGGAGTGCAGAAAAATACCATACACACCCCACGAAACCACCGTCAGTAATGAATAAAATAACCAGGTAAGGCTCGGATTTGAACTTTCAGGACTCATAAATTCGAAATTCTGACATTACCGTTCGAGCGTGGTCGATTCAACTGTTCTCTCGGAAAACGTCTTTCTGGCAGCCCCGCCTCACGGATCCCGCACTTCGATGCGCAGATTCGACGCGTTTTCGGGCGTGACGCGAACGGACACCGTCGCGAATCGTGCAAGGTCCGGCAGAGTCGAACGATATTACCGCGACGATGCCCACCTCTTCAAATGCGCTACCTATCTTTCTCAACCGCTTCTCCCCGCGCATCCAATTCAACAAAAGGTCCGTCCGCGTCCCAAGCGCAGGCTCGCCTTGCGCGAAAACTCACTCCATGCGGGCCGCTCGCGAGAACTACGCTTCATTCGAAACCCCTCGTTGCAAAAGTTGCAGGTGAAGCTCTCCCACCCGCCGCTGTGCGCCGGGATCCTCCACCGTGCAGAACATGAACCGTACGCACTCCGAAAGTGGGGACAGTTCATTCCATTGCTTTCTGCGCGGAGTCTCAAGAACGCTGTTCCATGCAGCGAATGGTCTCTCTACGGAAGCATTTCCAGTTTTCTTGCTCCCAGCGCTACGAAGCCGTTTACTGAGGGCTTCATGACTCCGGCAACGGAATATCTGAACAAGTGTAGACAATTGGTTGAACGCGTGGAAGCGCAGCGCGAGCCGATCGAATGCGCGGCGGAGTGGTTTGCGCAGACCATCCTTGCCGGACGAATGGTTCATCTATTTGGAAGTGGGCATAGCCGCATCCTTGTGGAGGAGATGTGGCCGAGGTACGGCTCGTTTCCAGGGTTTAATCCCATCGTGGAACTCTCACTTACCTTTCACAACAATGTGGTTGGAGCGAACGGTCAGCGTCAGGCCATGTTCCTTGAGAATATTTCGGGTCTGGCGGCGCGGATTTTGCGGAATTACGGAATATCGAATAAGGATTCCGCGCTCGTCGCCTCTTCGAGCGGATGCAACCTGGTACCGATTGAAATTGCGGAGGAACTGAAGAAGCGGCGCGTGAAAGTGGTCGCGATTATCAGCCGGGAACATTCTGAGGCGAGTCGCAGCCAACATCCGGCGGGTAAGAAATTACAGGATTTCGCCGACCTTGTTTTGGATACGGGCGCGCCGGTCGGCGATGCAATGGTGCGTGTGGATGGATTGGAAACCCCGGTCGCTCCTGGGTCAACGGTAGGCGGTTGCATGCTGGTGAACTCGATCAAAGCGGAACTGGCCGCGCGCCTCACCAAAGCTGGAGCCCCGCCGAAAGTGCTGACCGCTTCTGCGGTCATTGGCAAAGAGCGAGCTACAGACCTTTTCGAAAGCGCGTATGACGAACATGCGCGCCGTCTCGCAAAACTCTACGAAAACGTCGGACTATGAAAGAGCATCCTCTCAGAACCACTGTTATCGGCAGCTACCCGTTTCCAGGCTGGCTGGAGTATTGTGTTCAGCATCTGGAGAGTTTCGGCTCCGCCGATCGCGCCGAGATGATCGACGATGCCGTAGTCGTCGCGATTGCGGATCAGACCACCGCTGGGCTCGATGTGATCACGGATGGCGAGCAAACGCGCCTCGACTTCAACCTCTCGTTTTATGGTTTCCTGGAAGGAATCGAACTGGAATCGGCTTCACCTCGGCAATTCGGCCCTCCCGCTCACGATCAGCGTGGCAAACATCAGGTCAATGGGACGATCTCCGCGCCAAGGGGCCTTGGAGCGGTCGATGACTTTAAGCGATTGCAACGTCTCGCTCCCCCCGGTTTCACACTGAAGGCCAGTGTGCCGGGGCCGTACACGCTCAGCGGTCGCTTGCTCCCCAACGACCAATATCTGGATCGTTACGAATTGACCGAAGCGCTTTTGCCTATCGTCCGTCGCGAACTGGAAGATCTCGTGGCTGCCGGTTGCGGCGAGATCACCGTGGACGAACCCTCCATGAGTTGCTACGCGCACCGCGAGGATCCGAAGCGTTTCGTGGAAATCTTCAATCGCACCGTCGAACCCGTTGTTGGGCGTTGCCACCTTTCGACACATCTCTGCTTCGGTAATTACAAAGCCCGCGCAATTGGGCCGCGTCGTTACGCTCCGATGTTTCCGTCATTTCTCGAGATGCAGGTCGACGAGATCCATCTCGAAATGGCCAGCCGCGAATTCGCCGAGATTGAAGTGATCGCAGAGATTGCCAAAACGAAAGATGTGGCGGTGGGAATTATCGATGTGAAGAGCTACTACGTGGAAACTGCCGAGGATGTAGCCAATCGTGTCCGACTTTGTCTGAAGCACGCACCGCCCGAACGACTCTCCTTTGCCCCCGACTGTGGATTGAGCCAAACCGCGCGGTGGGCAGCGAAACAGAAATTGCGAAACATGGTCGAGGGGGTTCTCAGGGTTCGGACCGAAAAGGGAATGAAATCGTGATCAAGCCGGTCCTCCAGGAGGATGCTTTCCTCGCGGATGTGCGACTGGCGCAAAGCGAACTCGACCATTTCCATCTCTGGTGGTTAGGTCAAAGCGGTTTTCTCCTGCAATGGAATGGACGCCATTTGCTGTTCGATCCCTATCTCTCGGACTCGCTGACCAAAAAGTATGCGGGAACGGACAAGCCGCACGTCCGCATGACCGAGCGGGTAATCGCTCCGGAGCGTTTGACCTTTATCGATGTGGTCACCTCGACTCACAATCACACCGATCACCTTGACGCCGAAACGTTGATTCCTCTGATGCACGCAAATTCAAAAATCGATTTGATTATTCCCGAGGCGAATCGCGTTTTTGCCGCGGACCGTGTGAAAACCATGGTTGAACTTCCGATTGGACTGGATGCCGGACGGCACACGAACGTGAAAGGCTTCGATATTCATGGTGTGCCGGCGGCGCACGAAACGATCGAGCGCGATGAAGAGGGGCGCTGCAAGTTTCTCGGGTACGTCGTTCAGTTTGGTGGCTGGACCGTTTACCACAGCGGTGACACCGTGCGATATCCAGAGATGGCGGGAATTCTGAAACAGTTCCCGATCGATGTAGCGCTGCTCCCAATCAACGGCACAAAACCGGAGCGGCGCGTGGCGGGGAATCTTGACGGGCATGAAGCCGCGCAATTGGCGAAAGATATCAGCGCACGACTGGTGATACCGTGCCACTTCGAAATGTTCGAGTTTAATACAGCCGACGCGCATGATTTTGTGAGCAAGGCTCGTGAGTTGGGCGTCCCTTATCGCGTGCTTCGTGCGGGTGAGCGCTGGAGTTCCCGAGAGTTGCAGGCGTGATCGAAGTGATTCCAGTCCAGACGTTCGATCTGCCGGATCTGCAGCCCTACTGCACCATGCAGTGGCAGTACGAACATCGTAAGCAAGGGATCTTCGTTGCCGAGGGAGAGAAGGTTGTACGCCGGCTTCTCGAAAGCCATATGGAAGTCATCTCACTGCTCCTCCCGCCCTCCTGGTTGGAAACCTACGCCGACCTTCTGGCCAAGCGTCCCGAGGCGGTCATTCGAGCCTATACGGCGACAAAAGCGGCATTGGAGGAATTGACCGGCTTCACAATGTATCAAGGTGTGCTGGCGATTGGCCGCGTGCCGCACCGTCCGAACCTTGAGGAACTGATCGCGTCAGCGCCGAAGCCGGCTTTGTTCGTCGCTGTCGAAGCGGTTTCGAATGCGCAAAACCTCGGCGGTCTTGTTCGAAACATCGCGGCCTTCGGCGCTCACGGAATTATAACTGGCGAGACCTGCTGCAGTCCGTACCTCCGGCGGGCAGTGCGCGGATCCATGGGCACCATCTTTAAGATCCCGGCCTTGGAGAGCGAGCAACTCGTCGATACATTTGCGACGATGAAAGCGCGCGGGTTCCAGATCGTCGCGGCCCATCCGCACACCGACAAACGCCGTTTGTCGCAGGCGAACTTCCTCACCGACTCCGTCGTCGTTCTCGGCAGTGAAGGGAACGGTCTCTCCAAAGAAGTCCTCGCGATGTGTGACGACATCGTTGCCATTCCCATGCAGAACGAAGTCGATTCGCTGAACGTAGGGACGGCGGGCGCGATTTTCCTTTACGAAGCGGCTCGCCAGCGTGGCTCGGTTTAGGGTGGTGCGCACCACTCTTGAGGACCGCGCCCCAAACCGCTCAATTATCAATGAGGCAAGTCTGACACCGTTACCGGAAGGAATTTCCACCTTCCGTAGCCATTCGCTCTTCTAATGTTTCCATAGCGCTGCGGTTTTGGGTTCCTTTCACGTTGGCAGACTAGTTGCTTAACAGTTTGTCCAGAGTATGAAGCGTGCAGTTTTTATTGAGCGGGACGGGATATTGAACCTGCCGAAGGTCGAAGGAAAATTTCAAATCGCCCCGCGGACTGTCGCGGAATTAAAGATCAACCGCGCAGCGATTGAGCCGCTAAAGAAGCTCCACCAGGCAGGGTTCCTTCTCATTGCCACGACGAATCAGCCCGGTATTTCGCGCGGTCATATAAACCGCCGTGAGATCGATTTGATGCATATTCTGCTGATGAAAGCCTTTCCAATCAGCGAAATCCTGATGTGCCCACATGACGATGCCGATCACTGTCCTTGCCGGAAGCCTAAGCCGGGCCTTTTCCGGGAAGCTGCCTTCAAGTGGCAACTCTCTTTGGATCACTCCTTTGTCTTGAGTGACAAATGGCAGGACGCGAAGGCCGCCCAGAACTCGGGATGCACTTCGGTTTTGCTTGAATCGCCTTGGAACGGGACCGGCCATCACGATTTCATTGTGCAGAATTGCGAAATCGCAGCGGCGAGAATCCTGCATTTGCAGAAGGCGAATGCCCTCAGCTTCGCGAGTTAGCCCTAGAAATTTATGCCGATGGTGGACCGGATCTGCAGGTCATTCCGGCTCACATCATTCGCCGGTTGGGTGTCGTAGATATCGATCAAGTCAAGATTAAGCGAAAGGCGGTCCGACACGGGATATCGCAAATTACTCTCCAGGCGAAAGCGGTATTCCCCAAATTCTGCCACATTCGGAAAGAACTCGAACTTCAAATCGGCCGTGAGTTTATCCCACACGCGCCAGGCGAAAATCTCGGCAATACGGATGGAGTACGCGGTGTGTTCATTGTTGTCTGAGAAATATTGTTGTTGGAAGTTGAACCCAGCTTCCCCTTTCCAGACGAAGTTCGTCATTTTAAGTAACTCCACGCCGAAGCCAGGACCCACTTCCACCTGCGCATCGATGTGCCGCACCTCATCGTAACCGGTGCCGACAAGACTGAAGAGGTAAGTCTTTGGGCTGAGTTGATATTCAGTCTTCTCAGAGCCCGCAATGCTATTCGCGGAGACCACCCCTTCGATCTTCCCATACTTCAAGCTGCCATCGAAAATGTGGCGAAAAGGTGGCCTGGCGTAGGTGGTTTTTCCCAGCAGCAAAATCTCCTGTGAATCTTTTGTTGCGTAACGAGTGTTCATGCCGAACCGAATGTCGTGCTTCCAGTACTTTGGAGTGGAAGCGATGGGTGCAGCTTCGGGATTGGCCGGGTTCATAGGCGGTTTCTTCGGAGGTTCCGGTTTTGCGTTCGCTATGTTCGTGGCTGCGGCGGCGCTGCTCACAACCGGAGGAACATTCGTTTGCGTTGCGAGTTCAGAGACCGGTTCGCGACGGGTGATCTCGCCCAGCGGGACAGAAACATTTCCAAAAAACGGAGTAGCGAGCGTGACGGAATTGGTGCTTTCAGAAAAGACGCTGCCCGTGAGTCGATCACCGTTCTTCAAATGCAGAATGACTTGCGCGCCGTAGCTTTTCGCGAAAAGCGCAACAAGTATCACAAACAGGATGGCGTGCAGCCGCCATAAATCATTTCGCAGACTTTTTAGCATCCGAAGGTTTGTCGACGGGATTCGCCGCGGGCGGCGGTTCGGCATTGTCAGCGAGGAGGTCGGGCGGTGGCAGATCATCGGGAGTCACACGGCGCACACCTCCAGCGACGACGATATGTCCGTCTTCACCGATTCGGAGAAAAGGGCGGGAACCTTCGCCGGAAATGTCCCAGAACTGCCGCGCAAGCAAAAGACCGTCCGGCGTTATCATGTTGTAGGCAAAGCCGTGTGCGCCGTCCTGGTAGAAAACATGGAGGTTGCTCCAGCGGTCCATTTGCGGCTCAGGCTTGCTGAACCCGTGTAAGCGCCCAATGGGAAAAATTGCAATTGTATCTGCTTCGTTTTCGCCGGTTACGCGCACATACAAACTCAGCCTCTTGAGGTGATTCGCCGAAAGGAGTTGATACTTGCGCAGCTCGGGCCGGCCTTGATGATCCTCCGACGGCATTCCGAAGGTCGTATCCCAGAGTTTCACGCCCGTTGCGATTCCTAACGGCATTGTCTTGCTGGAAAATGTCTCCTGCCACTGCGGAATCTTTACGTCCGCGCGAATGACGTAACGGCCGAATTTTCCGAGGTCGTAAACCTCCGCCAAATTCAGGAGCTTCTTCGCGCGTGAAGATGAGGGCAAAGTGAATTCGCCGCGCACGTCCAGAGGTTTGCGTTGATTAACGAATGAGCCATCGACATTTTCGACGGAAAAAGAAAGCCATTCGTTGTCGCGGCCCAACACGAGCGTGCGGCCGCTCGTGTTGTAGATACGAACGGTGGCATAGAGCGGCTCGCGCGGCAGATACGTTTCCTGGTCGAATTCCAGTTCGACCTTTATGGCCTGGCCGTAAATGCTGCTCGCGCAAAACAAGCAGAGTAATGCCACAAGGTTTTTCATGCTGCACAGTGTAGGGCAGGCGAATCGCCAGGCAAGCGGCAAAACCGCTCGATTGAACGATCCCGTTTGCATCGCGGAAAACGGCTCCGCGTTTGCGAAATGGACGTGAGTTGCTGGGCGCATATTCATGTCTGACCGCTCAGCGCCCGGTTTTGCTCAGTGAAACTTCTATCGCCAGTGACCGCCTTCCCAATGGTAGGCGTGACCATGGCGAGTCCAATGTCCCTGCACCCAGACCGCGTGGGGCCGAGGCGGCCGAACGTATCGTCCCGAAACCCACACCCACCGTCCGTTCCAAGCCCAATAGCCTGGCGTCCAGACGAACTCGACGCTGGGCGCCGCAGGGATCGTCTCCACGATTGGCGCAGGGGGAGCGGATTGGACGATCACCTGTTGAGGTGGTTGCTGCACGACAGCCTGCTGAGGTTGTTGCACCACCGGCGGTTGGGCCGGTACGACTGGACTGGGCTGGACAGAAGCCACCGCAACCTGAGCGACGGGGGGCGCTACGGGAGATGGGACATATACAATCTGAGGCGGCGAGGCTGGCGCTTGAACCACTACTGGCGGCGGAGCCTCGTTGCGGTAAACCGTGGGTGGATGCTCATGCGAAGAAGCGCAGCCAGCAACAAACAGCGCGGAGAGGCAGAGACAAGATTTCAGCTTAAGGGCACGCATAAAGGCGCCTCGTGCAAAGTATTCGTTACGAAGATTAGTGGGCGAATTATTTCGCCACTTTACCGTTCAATCCGGCATTATGTAAGGCTTCGATCACATCCTTGTCATTGAAGTCGCCGGTCACTTCGAAGGAGTCCTCATTCTTTTTCGCCGTATGAGCTTTGACGCCTGCTACCGACTTAACGGCTTTGTCCACGGAAGAAACACATTTCCCGCAGCACAGATGGACCCCTTCGATCTTCAACGTTTGCACTTTCTTGCCGCTCGCGCCTGAGTTCACGTTGAGTTTCACTTCTGCATCGCTACTTTTCCCGAAATAGCCGGCAGACGTGAGAGCATCCGCGGCTTTTTGCACTGCAGCCTTGTCGCCGGAAAGAGTGACGGTTTCGGCATCTTTGTCGACCGTTGCGGTGACGCCTTTTACATCCGCGACCGCTTTCTCAACGCCTTTAACGCAACTTTGGCAACAGAGATGGACGCCGGTGATTTTGGCCTCGGAAGCCCCGACAGAAACGGTGAGGACAAGCCCCGTGATGATCGCAGCAAAGGTTCTATTCATATTGCTCATTTGGATGGTTGGCCGGGCTGGCGTATTCATCGAGCAATCCGGGAGGCGAGGGTCGAAGGAGAGATGGTGCCCGCGACAGGACTTGAACCTGTACGATGTTACTCACTAGAACCTGAATCTAGCGCGTCTGCCAATTCCGCCACGCGGGCACTCGGCTGCTGAGCCGAACCGGCTCAGGGCACAAACATTCGCACAAGAGCGTCGCCGCGCAAGTCTCAATTGGCTTTCGCGTTCGCCTGGTGGTTTAACGGCAGGAACGAATATTTCGCTCCGTACTCAAGCATTTGCGCGACGAAGTCTTCGGGATACTCAATCTGCACGTCCGTGATTTCCGCGGCCTGCATCACTGGGACGAGTTTTGCCTGAATGAAACCCTGGTAGGGAGCGATGTTGAGCTTCTCGTAACGGCGATGCACTTCGCTCAGCAGTTGCTGGTCGACCTTCACGCCATAGTTCTCGACAAGATTCTTCGCGGCTTCGAAATCGCCTTCTGATTTCAAACGCTGAATCTCTTTGAGCAACTGGCCGAAGAGTTGGCGAAGTTTGTCGTAATCATTGATCTGGAAATAGGTTTTGCCATTCTCGATGCGACGCTCGATCACGTTGTCGGCTTTGCCTTTTTCGAACGCCCAGGCGGCGACAAGTTGGCGGTTGCGCATATGGGCTTCCTCCAGGTTTTCACCTGGTTTGACTCGATAGAGTTGCGTCATCAATCCCCCTGTAATGTATTGGTCGTATTCTGCTTTGCCCACTTCTGTCGAGGGCATCACGCCGATTTCGACGAGTTTCGGATCCATTGCGTAATACAGAGCCACAAGGTCCGCGCGCCCTTCCTCCAGAGTCCCGGCATACATTTGCAATGTTTTGTCCGGCGTGCCGATACCTTCGTTGATGCGGCCGGAGGCGTGGCCGATCACTTCGTGCATATCAACGTGAAGATTGGAAGCGAGCGCGCCAAACTTTTTGACGCGGGCGATCACATCCGGGCTGGCATTAAACTCCTCCGTCGCAGGACTGCGCGCTTTCACATAGTTGTAGGCGTCCGCTATGTTCCCGAGCATCACTGACTTCGACCCATGCTTCTCGCGAATCCAATCCGGATTCGGCAAATTGATTCCAACCGGCGTCACCGGTGCGCAGTCTCCGACTTCGCCCAGAACAGTGATGACCTTCGCTGAGATCCCAACGACATTCTTCTTTTTGTGCTCGGGCGCGATCGGTGAGTGATCTTCGAACCACTGCGCCTGCGAGGAAATCGCCGCAATGCGTTTGCTGGCCTCCATGTCCTTCATTGATACAACAGACTCAAAGCTCGCCTTCCGATGGAGTGGGTCCTGATAAACCTCAATAAATCCATTGACCACATCGATCCGCGCCTGGGTCTCCTTCACCCATTCGATGCAGTAGCGGTCAAAACGCTCCAGATCACCCGTTTCATAAAAACCAATCAATTCGCGGATGTGCGCCTTCTGCTGGTCATTCTCCGCCACCTCCATCGCTTTCGCGAGCCAGTACACAATCTTCTGCATGGCGGGCGCATACATTTCTTTCGTCGTCCATTTCCGCTCCGCGACTCTTCCTTCTTCTTTGACGACCTTCGAATTCATGCCGAAGGAAATCAGTTTGTTTGGACTTTGCGCCTTCTGATCCTCGTAAAATTTGTTTACCTCGTCCTTGGTGACCCCTTCGTAGAAATTGACCGCCGAACTCTTCACGTTGTCCACGCCAGGTGAGAGATCAACCAGTTTCGCATCGAGCTTTGGATCGAAAATGATCGGAGTGATCCAGTCCGCAAATTCATCCACCGTCTTACCCTGCAACGGTAACCGGCCGGCCTCCGTCTTTTTCAGCACCGCCCGGAAGTATTCCGCGGAACATTCCGGCACGAACTTGATGTTCGAATAGTGATGGTGAATGCCATTCGCGAAAAACATTCGCTTCGCATAGACGAGAAGCTTTTGGTAGTCGTCACTCTCTTTTGACCCGCTGTAGCTGCTCAGAATCGCTTCAAGCGTTTTGCGAATGGTGAGATTGTGTTTGTACTTCTGATCGTAAAAGATATCCCGGCCCGCCAGTCCGGCTTCGGTGAGAAAATACGCGAGCTTCTTCTGCTGTAGCGAAAGTTGATCGAAACCCGGCGAGCGATAACGCAACACCTGAATGTCGGCGAACCGATCGGCTACCACCTTGAACTCGTTCGATTCCGCTGCCGGCTCCGCAGCCCTGACAAACGAACAAACGACCCCGAGAAAAACAAAAGCGACAATCTTCATTGGCGTGCCCTTACGAATAACGCCTCCGACGCGCCGGGTAAAGGGGCGCTGAGTAAGCTCGGCAGAAAATTTCGGCGGTGGATTTACCGCTTCGCGGTGGAGCGTTCGATGATCCAGGCGATGTCGCGGCTTTTTGGCGCAGTAAAGCCATTGTATTGCGAGTATTTCACCTTCACGACGGTGCTGGGCTCCAGCCACTTTTTGATCTGGCTGTGGCCATCCGCGAAGTTGAAGCCGCAGGCCGCATTGTGATAGCTGGCGGGCAGGTCCACCCATGAGTTTGGATCGGTAGGATTCATGATTTCCCAACCGTCGTTAATGCTGTCCGGGTGCTCGTCGTTCATGAGCCAAACGTCGCTGGGACCAGGGCGTATCACCTCCGAAGTCTTGTTGTAACCGAAGTAGCCGGGATACCAGGTCGACCCAGCAGACGCGTTCTTGCTGTACGCACCCCCTTCAATAAAGCCGTTGGCAGAAACGCTACGGACTCGTTGCACAGCGCCCTTGGGAGTCTTCAATGGGTGATTGTCCGCAGGGCAATGGTAAATGGCCGTGCTTTGGCTGTACTTGCCGAGGCGGCCATTTAAAAGGAAGAGCCGGTTGGTATTGTCCGTATTGCCGCCGTTCCAATCGAGCCAGCCAGCGACCCAACTCGCGTTCGTGTCCTTCGTTCCTCCATTCAGATTTGGCGGAAACCAGTCGTTCGCGTCTGAGGCATACATGATGACCGCCAAACCAAGTTGCTTGGTGTTGCCCATGCACATGATCCCCTGGGCCTTCGTTTTGGCCTTCGCCAGCGCAGGAAGCAGCATACTCGCAAGAATCGCGATGATGGCGATGACCACGAGCAATTCGATTAGAGTGAAGGCGGTGCGTCGAACGAAAGGACCGGCTGCGCGGTCCGAAGATGGGCTTGATAGAAGCATAGAGTTTCTTTCTTTTTACGCGAGCACTGTGGGAACTCTCGTTTGAGAGAACGAAACAGATGGTTTATCAAGCTTTTTAAATCCGCTGATGATCGGTCACGCAACGACGACGGAAAAGCTCTCCTGAAAAGGAATCCGGTGACTTGGTGAGCACGGCGGGCGTCCGTAAAGGACACTACTGAATATGTCCGTGCCCCTGATACACGAGCTCGAAAAAACTGTCACTCGCCTGCCCGTCGGGAGTCTTGCTCGCGAGCTTTAAACGAATCGCTTTATGTTCGGCGGCAGGCTCAGTCAGGGACGGATATTTCCCGTCGGTTGATGAAATGGGACGGAGGCTAATGACGACCGGATGGCCACTGGAAGTAAGCTTGCCACTGGCTTTCACGAGAGGAGTAAATTTCGTGAAGGTATCGAGCGTTTTGTCGTTCTCTGCGGCGACCAGGACGAGGAAAGTGTTGAACTCTGCTGTCCCAAGATGGTCGCCATCCTGGGGCTGCATTGCAAAGCGTGCGGTAAAAACACCTTTCGGGATATCGTTGTCCTTGTAGTCCTTCAATCCCGAGCCTTCGACCGACAAAGCGGCGACCAGCGATGCTTCGGCGAGGTTTTCCACGGAACTGGCAGGCGAAGACGGTTTTGCCTTAAGCGCGAGCTCCTGCCGAAACCAAATCTGGAGGATGGGCTTGTCGCCATCGAGCAATTGAATCGACTTGGGAGAGAGCGTGGCGCGAATTAGTTCAGCAACCGGCGCCGGTGGCGGTAGATTCCCGGTCTTTAGCGAAAACTCGCCAGCTGAAACAGTCCGAAGCATCAACGCTAAAACGGCGATGGCAAAAGCTCCCCTCATCATAAGCGCGAACATGTGACGCGCGAAGCGCAGCGTCTATTCGCATGGGCAAGGTACATAAAAAAGAGCTGCGAACAAGCCCGCAGCCCTTGATTTGAAAAGAACCTTCTTAGCGCGATGCGAGGTTCTTCACAGAATCAGCGGAGAACCTGGCGAGGAAAGCGCTGCGTGTGCCGGAGATTTGCCAGGTCGCATTCAGGCCCGAACCAGTGTAGCTGGCCACTTCAGTAAACACCGGATATGCGCCCTCAACTTTTGACAGCGGCGGATAAAACATGTCTTCGTTGCCGCAAATATCGTGCTTCGCGGAAAGGCAGGAGGTGGTGATTTCAACCAAATCGCCTGCCTGGACTGAAGCGCAGCCCCTCTTTGCGCAAGTGCCAAGACTCGATTCGATAGGCGCGCTCTTCACGTCGACCACATGCGAAATGAGTTTGCCGGCCTGGCTCTCCGCGAAATCCGCCAGCGCCTGTTTTTGCGCGGGATCGGCTTTCGCGTCGACGATCAGGACAGTGTCCCCAGAACGAGGACTGTAATGCAGATCACCGAGTGTGCCATTAGCACGAACGACCGCCATGACATTCAAACCTTTCAAATCGACACCGTTCCAACTTCCTTCCTTCACTGACCAGAAGAGCATTCCTTCCTTGCCAGTGAGGTTCATCTCAGCGTTGGCAAAACAAGGGCCGGTGTAGACATCGCACGAGCGCACTTCGAGGTAATCACCGGTCACGGAACCTGCGAACGCGGTTGAGGCCGCGACGCCCAAAACAGAAAGAAAAGCCAATTTTTTCATAGGGATTTCGACGATCTCGGAAAAATATCACTCATTACGCCAGATAACAAGTGCGCTCCGCGGCGCAATTCCCCCGGCTGCAGGGCTCGCCGTCCGGGCCGAAATTCTCTTGCGTCTTCCCGCACCAATAAACGCCGCTGGAGAATTCGTCATCCGCCGATCCGTAGTCCTGGTAGTACATCTCCTTGGAACGCAAATGGCGGCAGGGGATTTTGATATTCGCGAGTGAAAGCGGTTCGTTCTCCATAACGTCGTGAACATTGGCGCGTCCACAACCGACGCGCGGGTTATGGTCGGTTCTATTCCTCCCGGTTTTGGGGAGCAAGCGAAATTCGCATGGCTTGCGAAGCGCGTTCCCTTTCCCCTACCCTGCGCTCGCGGATGAGGAAGACCAAGATTATCGCCACGCTCGGACCTGCCACGGAATCGCCGGAAATGATCAGCAGGATGATCGCCGCGGGCGTGAATGTGTTTCGGTTGAACATGTCGCATGGAGCGCATGACTGGATTCGCAAGGTTGTGGCGAATATTCGGAGCGCAGCAAAGGATGCGGGCAGTTACGTGGCGATTCTCATGGACACGCAGGGACCCGCAATTCGGACCGGCGATCTTCCGGCGGCGCTGGAACTGAAACCGGGACAAAAGTTCTGGCTGACCGTTCGCGGAGAAACGAGCGAGGAGCTGCATTCGGTCGACGTGAACTATGACAACCTGATCAACGACATCAGCGTTGGGGACACAGTGTTGCTCGATAACGGCGAAATCGAGATGCGGGTTCTCGCGAAGCACGAGAATAAGATCGAGTGCGAGGTGATGACGCCAGGCACGTTACGGAGCCGTAGGCATATCAATCTGCCCGGAGTGAAGGTCAATCTGCCGGCGCTGACGGCGAAAGACCTGGCCGATATCGCGCTTGGGCTGGAGCTGAAGGTCGAGTACATCGCTCTTTCTTTTGTGCGCGAAGCAAAAGATATCCGCCAATTGCGGGCCGTCGTGGAGAACGCTCAATATGAACCGACGCTCGTCGCCAAGCTCGAGGATCAGGAGGCGGTCAAAAACATGAACGAGATTATCGTCGAAGCGGACGCGGTGATGGTAGCGCGCGGAGATCTCGGAATAGAGATCCCTTATGAAGAGCTGCCCATCGTCCAACGCCGCATCGTTAAGGCCTGCCTTAGAGATGGCAAGCCGGTGATTGTTGCCACTCACATGCTGGAAAGCATGATCGAAAATCCGATGCCGACACGCGCGGAGATTACGGACGTGGCCAACGCGGTTTACGAACAAGCGGATGCGATCATGCTCAGCGGTGAAACGACGGTGGGCAAGTATCCGCTGAAGTGCGTCGAAGTTTTCGACCGAATCGCACAGCGGATCGAAAAGAGTGGTGGTGCAAATTTCCAGGTGGCCGCTGAACTGACTACCTCCCGGCAAAAACTGGTCAAGAGCGCGGTAGTTATGGCGAACGAGGTCCGCGCGCCTGGCCTGCTCGTATTCACTGTCCACGGTACGATGGCGCGTTACGCGGCCTGGATGCGTCCGCACTATTCCGAAATCTTTGCCGTCTGCCCGAGTGAAGAAGTCGCGGCCTCAATGGCGCTAAATTGGGGAATCTACCCTGTCGTCCTGCCGTTCACTCATCGGGAATCTGAACCCCTCATTGGTGAAGCTCTTCGGAAGCTTGTGGAATCGAAACGCCTGAAGAAAGGCGACGGTGTTGTCATTGTGAGTTCCATTGCGGCTGGCGAAGGTCACGCCGATGCCATTCAAATGCGAACCGTTGATTAGCCCCCCCATGTATCCATTCAGCCAGTTGCCGCATTCCAATTTCGCACTGCTGATCTACGCAGCTCTCGCCGTCGTCGGACTGATTTTGCTGATTGTCCGGTATAAAATCAGCGCATTCATCGCGCTGACACTCGCCTCTATTTTCCTTGGCCTTGTCGCTGGACTGGCTCCCTCCGGCGTTCTGAAGGCATTTCAGGATGGCGTTGGCGCGGTGCTCGCATCGATAACGCTGGTCATCGCCCTCGGCACAATCCTCGGCAAGATCCTCGGCGAAACTCGCGCCGCGGAAATCATCGCACTGCGGTTAGTCGAATTGTTCGGACCGAAACGGCTGCCGCTGGCCTTTTTCGTCGTGGGCTTGATCGTCGGTTTGCCGGTGTTCTTCGCGGTGGGTCTCGTACTGGTCGCACCGATTCTCTATGCCACGTGCAAGGGGCACAGTTTATCGATGATCCGTCTCGGACTTCCGATGGTCGCGGGACTCTCCGCCGCGCATGGACTCGTACCGCCCCATCCCGGTCCGCTGGCTGCAATCGAATTGCTGCACGCGAACATCGGCATAACAATTCTCTATTCCATCCCAATAGCTTTAATCGCAGGGTTGATCGGCGGGCCGATTCTTTTTCGATTTCTGCCAACGCCGGGAGACTTACGAGCCCCAATTCTCGACGTTTCCAAAGCAGAGGGCCCCCTGCCCTCTTTCGCTATGGCGCTGAGCGCGATTCTGCTTCCAATCCTGCTGATGGCGGCTTCGTCAGTTTCGGATGTCTTTCTTGATTGGAATAATCAGCTCCGGCCTGTCTTTAGCTTACTCGGGCATCCTGTTTCGGCGCTGCTGGCTGGGCTCTTCTTCGCAGGTTTTACTCTGGCCCGACGCTTCTCCGGCCCGCAACTCCTCAAAATGAGCGAAAGTTCCGTGGGACCAATCGCCATCGTGCTCCTCGTCATCGGAGCGGGCGCAGGCTTTAGCCGCGTGTTGATCGAAAGTGGCGTGGGCAAGGCGGTCGCCGAAATTGCCACGCGCTGGAGTTTACCGGCAGTGCCAATGGGTTTTGCGCTGGCTGCTCTGATTCGGGTCGCGACCGGCTCTGCGACCGTGGCCATAACGACTGGTGCCGGCCTGGTTAAACCGATCGCGGACGCGCAACCAGGAACAAATCTCGAGTTGCTCGTTCTCGCCATGGGCGCCGGCTCCCTTCTGCTCTCGCATGTCAACGATGGGGGGTTCTGGCTGGTCAAAGAGTATCTGAATCTCTCTGTGCCCGAAGCACTGCGCACCTGGACTGTTCTTGAGACCGTTCTGGCGCTGATTTCCTTTGGATGCGTGCTGCTCCTCGACCTGTTCTTTTGAGCTTTTGCATTGAATTCAGTCTTTCCCCAAATCATCCTGAAGCCGTCGTTGGCCCAGGAAAACTACATTCGAATCAAAGATCTTCCCGCCCAGGAGCGTCCGCGCGAGCGGTTGGTCGCAAATGGGGCTGAAAGTCTCCGCAATTCGGAGCTTCTGGCTATTTTGCTGCGCACCGGCTCGAAGGGTTTCTCGGCGGTAGACATTGCCGAACGGCTTGTTCAACAGTTTGGCACCTTGGATCGGCTCGCACGCGCGCCGCTCAGCGACTTGCAGAAGGTAAAAGGAATCGGACGCGACAAGGCGATTGCCCTGAAGAGTGCGTTCACTCTGGCGCAGCGAATGGCTCAGGAAATTCGCATTGAATCACCTGTGCTGGAGCGGGCGGATGTCGTGGCAGATCTGCTCCGCGAGGAGATGCGCTTTTATCCGGTGGAGACCTTTCACATTCTTCTGCTCAACACGCGTCACCGTTTGATTCGCATAGAAAAAATCTCCAATGGAACACTCGATACAATCCTGGTCCATCCGCGGGATGTATTCAAACCGGCCATTGCCGCGAGCGCAGCCGCAATTATCCTGGTCCACAATCATCCGAGCGGTGATCCATCGCCTTCAGATGCGGACGTTCGGGCCACACGCGATCTGATCCGTGCCGGGCAGGTTCTTAAGATCGATGTGCTCGATCATGTGATCATCGGAGCGAAGAGCCAGGATCGACCGAAAGATTACGTCTCCTTGCGCGAGCTTGGCCAGTTTTACCCCTAAGATGATTCATCCCACCGCAGTCATTCATCCCAACGCCGAGATTGGTGAAGGCGTGAAGATCGGTCCCTACGCGGTGATCGACGAACATGTGCAGGTCGGCGCCAATTGCGAAATTGGTCCGCATGTTTATCTCACCGGCAAAACCCGCATCGGCTTCGGCAACAAATTTCATGCTGGCGCGGTGATCGGTGACCTGCCGCAAGACCTCCGCTTTTCGGGAGAACTCACGGGCGTACGGATCGGCAACAACAACGTGATCCGCGAACACGCGACAATCCACCGTTCGAACAAGACGACTGAGCCAACCACCATCGGTTCGAACAATCTGCTGATGGTGAACAGTCACCTGGGCCATAACGTGAGAATCGGTGATCATGCGATCATTGCGAACGGCGCCTTACTGGCGGGACATTGTGAAGTGGGTGATCGCGCCTTTATCTCCGGCAACTGTCTGGTTCACCAATTTGTGCGGGTCGGAACCCTCTCACTGATGCAGGGCAGCGCCGCGATTAGCAAGGACCTGCCTCCGTACACCATCGCGGCGATGCATAACCGCGTCTGTGGCCTGAACATTATCGGTATGCGTCGGGCGGGGGTTAGCAGTGAAGATCGTCTCGAATTGAAACGACTGTATCAGCTCACTCTGCGAGGCGATCAGAATTTCAAATCAATCGTCGGGGACCTGGAAAGGGAATTTACCTCGGCCCCGGCGCGGATTTTTTTGGAATTCTTGAAGTCGAGCAAACGCGGATTTGTCCTGCATCGCGGACATTCACGTGAACACGAGGATTAATTCCGCTCCGGTTTGGGGCGGACCAGACCAACGGAATGGGCAATGTCATCGAATTCTTCGCGACTGACCTCGTTTAGCGTTTTGCCTTTCGCCGCGAGCTTCTCGTTAATCTTGATGGTCTTCTCGGTCATGACCTCATGCGTCTCTTTCGACCCGCCCGCAAGGAGGAAGTTCGGCCCGGTCGTGACTCGTTTGTGACCGTCCGAGTCCAAACCGACACCCACCATGATGGCCTTCTTCGATCCTGCTTTCGACATCGCTTCGAGGGTAAGGGCTCGCAAATTCCCTGTAAAACCAATTCAAACTCGCCGAATCGTTTGAGCGCGCGTAGTCTTCGGCTGTCGAACTCGGATGAGCACCGTTACGCGCATAGTGTCTGCACTGTTCTGCTGGACGGTCCTGCTTTCAACGTACGCACAAGCCCCCGCAACGCGCGCGAAAACCAATTCCCCTGCTCCACCCGTCTCGGCCACAACGAACGCGCCCTACAAAATTCCCGAAAACAGGATTATCGAGTTCAATGTTCCTCTGTCAAAAACTGCGCGGCTTTCAGTACTGAACACCAAAAACCCGCCGGTTGATTACGCCAAAGTCGCGATCGCTGTCCCGCAAGGGTTCGATCCCGAAATCCCAACCCAGATTCTGCTGATCAACGGCACAAGTGATCTTTCAGGATCGAGCATTCGTCCGATGGTTGCCTTCACAAACGTTGCGCTTCAGTTGGGCTGGATCGTGGTCGCGACCGATCCGCCAGTTAAGCCGGTAGATGACAGCCCGCCCTGGCGTTGGGCGATGATTTCTTCGTTGCTCGAGCACATCAACAAAGCGTGGCCAGGTTCAAGGCGCTGGCCCATGGTTTCGGCGGGAATCTCGGGCGGCGGCAAATGGGCTGGAGTGATCGGCGCCGTTCTTTCGCAGAAGGGATACAATCTGATCGGTGTCTTTATGGGCGGCGTGAATCAGGATTTCGCGAGCGAGGCAGCCAAAGTTTACGATCCCGCTATCAAGTTCAAGCAGGTGCCATTCTACATCAGCAGCGGCACA
Organism: Limisphaerales bacterium; assembly: GCA_044226545.1. Taxonomy (GTDB): domain Bacteria; phylum Verrucomicrobiota; class Verrucomicrobiia; order Limisphaerales; family SXQI01; genus DASVNK01. Next base: position 615,281 of record JBGAGW010000002.1, on the reverse strand, counting down.
GACGACAAAATCGCCACGCCGGAGCAGCATCAACAAGTAAAGGAGAGCCTGCTGTCCAATGGCTTTGGCCAGGTGCGGCTCGAAACCTTCAAAGGCGGCCATGCCCTATCTGAGGTTGAACTGAAGAAAGCGCTCACCTGGTTCATCGACCTTTACACGAAAGATTCAACTGAAACCAAATGAGCCACCAAAATGCGGAGCGCGGACATTCCTGCGCGCAAGTTCACCAATCACGAGAGGCTTGCGGACACAAATGTGCGCGCGCCATGTTCGTCACGCTCGTCCTTTTTTCGCTCTTTGCGGTCAGCAACCTCGCACAAGAAACTCTCGAAACAGACATTTGCGTTTACGGCGGCACGGCTGGCGGTGTAGTTGCGGCGGTGGAGGCGGCGCGACTCGGGAAAGAAGTGGTCCTGCTCGAATTCGGGAGTCACCTTGGCGGTATGACGTCCGGCGGCCTCGGACAAACCGACATCGGCAACAAGGGCGCAATCGGCGGCATTTCGCGTGAATTCTACCGCCGTGTGGGAGCCAAATATGGCAGGGAGGAAGCCTGGATTTTCGAGCCGCACGTGGCCGAACGAGTCCTGTTCGAAATGATCAATGAAGCAAAGGTGCCGGTTTACTTTCAATCGCGGCTGCGCGGAGTGCGTAAAAGCGGGGTGCGCATCGAATCGATCACGTTGGAAGGCGGCCGCACTATCCGCGCTAAAATTTTCATTGATGCCTCGTACGAAGGCGATCTCATGGCGAAAGCCGGTGTGAGCTACACCGTGGGGCGGGAATCGAACTCAACCTACGGCGAAACTCTGAACGGCGTGCGAGCGCTGACGCCGAAACATCAATTCCTCGTGTCCGTCGATCCCTATCTCACACCGGGTAAATCTGACTCCGGATTGATTGCCCTGATCCAGCCAGGAGATGGCGGCGTTCCAGGCGGGGGCGACAAATCCGTTCAGGCATACAACTTCCGCCTGGTGCTCACCCGCGATCCCGCTAATCGACGACCGATCACACCGCCCGCGGATTACGACGCGGCCCGTTTTGAGCTTCTCGCCCGCTACCTCCAGGCGTGGATTGCTTCGACCAACAAACGTCCAACGCTTGGCGACCTCATGCACATTCAAATGATGCCGAACGGCAAGACCGATATTAATAACAACGGCGCTTTCTCGACCGATTTCATCGGCGCAAACTACGATTATCCCGAGGCGGATTACGCCGCCCGCGCGCGCATCTGGCAGGATCACGAAAGTTACACGCGCGGCTTCCTCCACTTTCTTGCGACGGACTCGCGCGTGCCGGAAAACATCCGCAAGGAGATGCAATCGTGGGGACTCACACGCGACGAGTTCCTCGACACGCAGGGCTGGCCGCATCAGCTCTACATTCGCGAAGCGCGCCGCATGATTTCCGATTACGTCATGACTGAACGGAATTGCCGCGAATCACTTGAGCTCCCCGACGCTATCGGTCTCGCCGCCTATACGATGGATTCTCACAATTGCCAGCGACTCGCAAAGAACAGCCGCACTGAAAACGAAGGCGACGTTCAGGTAGGAGGTTTTCCGCCTTACGCAATTGCTTTCCGCAGCATTATTCCGAAACAGGCTGAATGCGAAAATCTTCTTGTTCCGGTTTGTCTCTCAGCGAGTCACATCGCCTACGGCTCAATTCGGATGGAGCCGGTGTTCATGGTCCTTTGCCAGTCCTCGGCCGCAGCTGCCTGTCTTGCCCTTCAACAGCATTGTCCGGTCCAGCAGATCGACGTTTCCGCCTTGAAAGAACAACTGCTTGCGGAAAAGCAAATCCTGGCCTGGAAGCGACCCTACTGAAAATTTTTGAGCAATGCTCTGGTGCCGCAGCCATTCAGAGTTTACTATTCGACTGGTTCCCGCCCAAGGAGTGGGAATCGAATCCAAATAACCGTGGGGGCCTGCCCGCGTCTTGATGGTTCGATGTGAACGAAAACGCGTTTTCAAAAGAACTGGACGCATTTATTGCGCGGGAAATGAAATCTCTGGAGCAACTGGAGATTCTCCTGCTGTTGTCCGGCAATCCGCATAAGTGGTGGAGCGCGCCCACCGTCTACGAAGTTATCAAAAGCAGCCCCGCGTCTGTCGCAGCCCGCCTGGAAGAACTCGCGACACGAAATGTCGTCCGGAAGGAAGCCGGCGCAGAGGTTCGTTACCAGTTTGCCCCGGATGATCCAAATCTTTGGAAGGTTGTCACGGAATTGCGCGAAGCGTATAAAGAGCGCCCGGTGAAAGTCGTCCAGGCAATTTACTCCAACCCGCCCGACGCGGTGCAGGAGTTCGCCAAAGCATTTCGAGTCAGGAAGGACAAATGATCGGGAAAATCGTTTACATTCTGTGTGCCCTGACGAGCTTTGGCTGCACCGTGCTTCTCATCTCGCGCTATCGAAAGACACGGGTGGATCTGCTCTTCTGGAGCGCCGTAGCATTTCTTTGTTTCACTGCGACTAATGTCATGCTGTTTGTGGATCTGGTCATCCTTCCAGAGGTGGACCTGGCGCTGTTTCGAAACGGATTCACTTTTGGCGGAGTAATCATCCTTCTTTATGGGCTGATTCATAACAACACCTAGGTATGGCCATCCTGATTAGCCAATTTATGTCCGGCGGAATCATGGTGGGATTTCTCGCCATCGGATTCTTCTTCTTCCGCTTCTGGAAGAAAACGCGCGATAGCCTTTTTGGCGTTTTCGCCGCTTCCTTTTGGGTGCTTGCGGCGGAGCGGGTCGTCCTGCTTCTCACTACGCGCGGGATTGGTCCTGACAGCCTTATTCATGAACAGCGCGCCTACGTCTACCTCATACGGTTCTTCGCTTTCGTGCTCATCATTACCGCATTTCTTCTGAAGAACCGGCGCTCCGTCTGATCAATTCGTCTTCGGCAAAAACGTAAACGCCACCGCGCCAAGAATGCAGAAAAACGCTGCGATGTGATTCCAACGGATGCGCTCGCCAAGATACATAATGGCAAATCCGCAGAACACCGTGAGCGTCACCACTTCCTGAATGATCTTGAGCTGAGTTGCGGTGTAAACAGAACTGCCCCAGCGATTCGCCGGAACCATCAGCAGATATTCACAGAAGGCTATACCCCAACTGGCGAGAATCACTTTCGGCAGGGGCGCACTTTTGTGCTTTAAGTGCCCGTACCAGGCGAAGGTCATGAAAATATTTGAGAAGAACAATAGAATGATGGGCAGCCACCGATTCTCCAGGAACGGATTCATACAATGCGAACCGGAATTTTTTGCGCCGCCAGATATTCCTTCACCTGTCCAACCGTAAATTCCCCAAAATGGAAAATACTCGCGGCCAGCACAGCGTCTGCTCTCCCTTCGAGCAGAACGTCGGCCATATGCTGAAGAGTCCCCGCGCCGCCGCTTGCTACGACTGGCACATGCACTGATTCACTCACGCGCCGCGTAATCACCAGATCGAACCCCTTCTTTGTGCCGTCTGCATCAATGCTGTTCAGCACGATCTCCCCTGCCCCAAGTTGCACCGCACGCTCCGCCCATTCAATCGCCTCCATCCCGGTCGCCTTCCGTCCGCCTTGGGCAAAAACCTCCCAACGATCCGGAGCGACTTTCTTCGCGTCGATCGAGACAACGATACATTGGCTGCCAAACTTCTCCGCGCCGACGGTAATCAAATCGGGATCGGAGATAGCCGCGGAATTGATGCTGATTTTGTCCGCGCCTGCTTTGAGCATTACGCCCATATCGCCGACTGTCCGAATCCCACCACCTACCGTTAGAGGCATGAAGCAACGGTCCGCCACTCGTTCGATCACATCCACCATCGTCCCGCGCCCGTGCGCACTGGCGGTGATGTCGAAAAAAACCATTTCATCGGCCCCCTGGTCGTTGTAGCGAACGGCCAATTCGACCGGATCGCCGACGTTTCGCAGTTCGCCAGCCTCGGCTTTTCCGAACTGCACGCCGCGAGTGACTTGTCCATCATGGACGTCCAGACATGGAATAACACGTTTTGCGAGCATCGCGCGCGCCGAAGGTAGTCGACCAACCCGCGGGAGGAAAGTTGCTATTCCGAGTGCCTGTCGGAGTAAATAAGTTGCTTCGTGGGAAGATCCAGTCTCGCGGAAGCAGTAAAGCACCTTTACCTAAGTTTCCGTTGCAGTCCTAGCCAGTGATTTGCGCGGGCCAAACAGTGCGGTTCCGATTCGAACTATGGTTGCACCTTCTTCAATCGCGACCTCGAAATCGCCGCTCATTCCCATGCTCAAATGCCGCAAGGGCGCGCCGAGAACTCGACTGCACTCGTCATTTAGCTCGCGCAGCTTCGCGAAGTGCGGCCTGACTCGTTCGGGTGTCGGAGTGTACGGTGCAATCGTCATCAGCCCATGCAATTCAAGGCGCGGCAGTTTGTTGATCTGCTCCACAGCGACCTCCAGTGCATCTGGTGCAAACCCGTACTTCGAAGCTTCGCCAGCACAGTTCACCTCCAGCAATACAGGAACCCGTTTGCCAAATTTGTCCGCCCATTTGTTCACCTCAGTGGCCAACTCCACGCTGTCGATGCTTTCAATCGTAGAGAAAAGCTGCACCGCGTCTCGCGCTTTGTTCGATTGCAAATGCCCGATCATGTGCCACTGTAGCCTTCCCGAGCATTGACTGATCTTCACTTTGGCTTCCTGCACCTTGTTCTCGCCGAAGACTTGCAAGCCCAACCGTGCCGCTTGCTCCACCGCTTCCGCCGGTTGACCTTTACTCACCGGCAACAGCAGCACGCTTGCCGGATCTCGACCGCTTCGTTCACACGCTCCAAGAATTCGCGCCCTGATTTGCTGATAATTCTCCTGTAGAGACATTAAGCCATCGTAAAAGGCTCCCGCCAAATATCAATTTCTGGCATGCCGGGCAAAGCCGTCCGCTTATAGCAACGATTTTAGTTCCCGGTCCCAAGGCGCCCGGTAGGGGCGCGTGAGCATGGCATTGGCTTCCTTGTCGCCGACAATTTCCTCGCGCGAGGCGTCCCAAATAAGTTTGCGCCCGATTTTGAGAGAAATGTTTGCGAGGTGACAAACAGTGACGACTTGATGACCGCTTTCCAGGTTGGCGATGGGTTGTTTTCGCGATTTGACGCAGTCGAGGAAATTTCGGGCGTGGCGGCGATAATCTTTCATCGCGTCGCCAGAATCGTCTTTGACCGCTTCAGTCCAAAACTCCTTTGTCGCCGATTCAGGAACCGGCTGAGGACCGCCCACTGGGTGGCCTTCGGGAAGAACTTTTGCGACGGCGTTCACAGGATTCACTTTCGCGTCAGGCACAAGTTCGAAACCGGTGCGTCCCACCGGCATGTAGCCTTTGGTCCCGTAAAAGACGAGCCCGCCCATGCCGGTGCCTTTCGCGCCGGCGGTGGCTTCACGGTACTGGCAGGTCACGTTGAAATTCGGGTATTCAATAATTGCGTCCTGCGTGTCGGGCACTTCGCAGTTGTCTTTGAGGTGGAAACGTCCCCCGGTGCTGTAGACAGATTTCGGCGCAGTGACCCCGAGGAAAAAGTGAACCAGATCGAGCGAATGCTGGCCAAGGTTGGTCATTTGGCCTCCGGAATAATCCCAGAACCAGCGGAAATGATACAACGAACGATTCGGGTTGTAGGCGCGCTTCGGAGCGGGACCGAGCCACATATCGTAATCGAGATCGGCGGGCGGCTCCTGGTCGGGCGGATTGCCGAAACCGGGCGAGACATTTCGGTAGTAACTGTTTTGGATCGAAACAAGTTCGCCGATTTTGCCACCGCGAATCAATTCGCCCGCATGTTGAAAATTCGGGCCGGAACGATTCTGCACGCCGACCTGCACAACACGCTTGTTCTTCTTTGCAACATCGATCAGCCAGCGCCCTTCCTTAACGAAGAGGGTAAGCGGCTTCTCGCAATAGACATCCTTCCCCGCGGCGCAGGCGATCATTGTCATTAACGCGTGCCAGTGGTCCGGCGTAGCGACTACCACCGCATCGATACTCTTGTTTTCGAGCAATTTTCTGAAATCGCCATATTTTTGGCAGCGGCTCCCGGCAAGTGCCGCGCCGGCCTCCACGCGCGGAGCGTAGGCGTCGGCAACACCAGCGATCTCGACATCGCTCTGGTCCATGAACGATTTGGTGTGAATCTGTCCAATCAAGCCGAAACCAATCACGCCTACGTTGACTCGCTCGTTCGCACCGAGAACACGACTGGCGGAGAGTGCGCTCATGGCAAGGCCGGTGGTCTTCAGAAAAGTTCGTCTGGAAACAGAGTTCTTTTTCATGCGGAAAAATTCAGATGTTCACCCGCGTAGCGGAAGCTCTCTTCGATATTCTGACGTTCCATCGCAACTTGGTCGTGAAGCGAAAGCTTTGAAACGGGAGGAAAGGGATCGCGCGAACCACGCTGCTTTATCAGCGCCCATATACGGCTTAGCTCAGTCGCTTTCAGATCAGGAAGGGTCGACCAATAACCGTCCGTCAGCACCGGGATTTTTAGGGCGTCCCGCGTGATTAATTCGAGTTGAAAATGCACGCCCTGCTTCTTCTGGCGGATCGCGGAAATAACGGCTGGCAAATCAATGCAACCCTGCCCCAGGGGAACATCCGCGAGCAGAAAACCCTCTTCATATTCTCGGACGCCCTGATCTTTGAAATGAACAGTCATCGCCCAGGGCGCAAGGGCGCGGCATACCTCCACAGGATCTTCCAGCAACGCGAGGTTGTTGCCCACATCCACACACGCGCCGATGAACTCGCTGTCGAACTCCTTCAGCAACCGGACGCGCTCTTCGATCCGCTGATCCTTGTGATTTTCGATGGCCAGACGAACGTCGTACTTGCGCCCGACCGGTTCCGCCCTGCGAATACGAGCGCGCGCATCGCTTACCGCCTTTTCAAAAGCCGCGCCACTGTGCAGATCTTCATACCGCCGTCCGGGAAAAACAACCGTTCTCGCCACCCTTACACCCAGTTCGTGGAGGGTGGACATTTCGGCATCGAAGCGCGAGATGTCCTGCTCATTTTGCGGCAAGGGTAGCGTCGACTCCAGCGCTACGCCGAGCGCCTCAGATGCCCCCCTCAGTGTGCGGACGGAATCGGCATCACGAACGCCTAACGGAATCTGAACGGCGTTGGCACCAATCCGCGCTGCTTCCTGAATGAAAACCAGAGGATCAGCGAATTTGGGCGTGCTCGGAAACTGGTTGTGGGCCTTCTGGGCAATGCCGAAGCAGTAGGCAAGCAAGCCAAGCGGAATTTGCTTGGCTCGTTGAGAGCCTGCGGCCACGGGGGACATGCCGCCATATTGGAGCGCGGACATTCCTGTCCGCAAGTATTACTTCGCGCCTTGATCGATCCAGGCGCGAACGAGACCGACCTGTTCCTTGGTAAGGGGGTCGCCCTTGCCTTCCGGCGGCATGGTCATGTCAGGATCCAGCGCGGCAATCGCATGTACAAGCGAACTCTTTTCGCTCTTGCCCACCACGATCACTTCCCCATCTTCACCACCTTTTTTCACGGCTTCGAGGCTGTCCAGGCGCAACTTGCCCTTCTGCTTTTCGCTCCCGTGGCATTTGAAGCAGCTCTTTTCGAACAGCGGTTTGATGTCCTTCGCGAAGGTTAGGTCCCTCTTCGAGGAAGCCGGCGGCAGCTTGCTCACATCAATATCTGCGCCGATGACCGACAGAACTCCGGCCAAGGCCGTTCCCAGTAACACTCCTTTAATCAGCATAAATCTACCTAGCAGACGCGCGACAACGCGGCGTCATTCATTGTTCCGGACGGTAAATCTGCCTGCACTGTTTCGGTCGTCAACCGCAAAGCGCGCTCGTTAATACGGAGGCTTCGTGTTATCGTTTCGTCGATGAGGTTCAAACTATTCACCGTGCTCGTTTGCGCTTTCGTTCTGAGCATGGTCCACGCAACGGAAGACAATCCGCCCGCCGAACGAAAGGCGAGTGATGAGCTGCTGATTGTCAAAACAGACAAATATGAGATCAGCATCGACACTATCGACACACCCGACCTCCGGCCATGGGTAGAAAGCCATCTCGCGCCCGCGGTAAAGGAATGGTATCCGAAACTTGTCGCGATGCTCCCGAGTGAAGGCTATGACGCTCCAGAAAAGGTCAGCATCAAATTCAGCAAGGATATGAAAGGAGTCGCGGCAACCAGTGGCACGCGAATCCGTTGCGCGGCAGAATGGTTCCGTAAAAATCTAAACGGGGAAGCCAAAGGTGCGGTTATCCACGAACTGATTCACGTGGTGCAAAACTACGGCTGGGGCCGGAAGAATAACCCGAACGCGGCCCGCACTCCGGGTTGGATCGTCGAAGGTATTCCAGATTACATCCGCTGGTTCAAGTTCGAGCCGGGAACGAAGGGTGCTGAAATCACCGCACGCAATCTGGAGCGCGCCAAGTACGATGCCAACTACCGAATTAGCGCGAACTTCCTCAATTGGATCGCGCAGAAATATGGCGACAGGGTGATCGTCCAGCTCAACGCGGCCGCGCGCGAAGGCAAGTACCAGGATGATCTTTGGAAAGAATGGGCCGGAAAAACGGTGCAGGAACTGGGAGAGGAATGGAGGAAAATGCACGAAGAGCGGCTCCACCTCCCGAACTAGCCAAAGGTGCCCGACGAGCTGATCCGCGCGCTCAATAGTTCGACAAACGAGTGCTGTGGAATTGAAGCCAGAAAACGTCGGGGCTATTGGGGGAGGAAACGTTTAGCCCCATGTCATGATTGTAATCGAGCCTGGGAGTGGTGCGTGGGTCGCGCCATTTTTTGACCTTGGCACGGCCATCCGCAAATGAATCGCAGCCCGCGCCCTTGCGGTAGCTGCCGGGGAAAACGGCCATCATCGCAGCGCTCAAGTTCTCCGGTATCTAGAGGCGACATTTTCTATCAGCGGTGCAATATCCTGGGAGAGAATGCGTTTCGCAAGAGAAAGGGTGATGCTAAGTCTCCAGCACAGCAATGAAGAATTCGGTCGCAGCCGCTCGGATAAGTGTGCCGCGAACGTGGCCAATTCGGCAAAATGGTGGGCGATGAGGGATTCGAACCCCCGACCTACTGTGTGTAAGACAGACGCGCTAACCACTGCGCCAATCGCCCGAAAGGAGCGCAGACCGTAATCCGCACTAATCTGTTTTGCAACGCGCAAGTTCAGATTGAGCCTTCAGAATTCAAAAGGTTTTGATGTCGGCGAAAGGCAAGCCTTTTTGTCGCGATTTCCGTCTATGGCCCTACGGCGCGGTGTATAAATGGCCCTGAATAGAAACGTCAAAAGTGTTTACGAAAAACCACTCATGGCGCTTAATGGTTTCTCCCATCAGGGTTGCACCATACTTACTGACAACGACTTGTGTAATTCTTAGATCCCGGCACAAAAGCTGCAATCACCTGATCCGCCTGTAAACACTAATACTATGAAATCATTCATGAAACTTGCGGCCCTCGCGATCGTTTTCGTCCAGCCACTCTTTGCGGCTCCTGCTCCCGGCTTGGACGTACCAGATGCCGGGGCCACTGCGGTCCTTACGCTGATCTCGGTCGGCGGCATGCTCGTCGGGAAGAAATTCCTGAAGAAGTAACCTTAAAAGAATAAGGCGCCAGAGAGGGTGCATTGACGCGCCCTCTCCGGTTATTCGCTCCCGCGTTACTGCGAACTCGGGAGCGATTAGCCAAACGGGTTGTGCCTGCCAAAAGCACTTCGGCTTGGGCTAGTCATGTCGGGGTGGATTCTCTCACGGGAATAAAGTTCAACAATTAATATGAAATCACGAAGCTGTTTGTTCCTTCTATTGGTAGGATTGCTTCTTCACTTGATCAGTGATGTGAAAGCTGCGGACTGCTGTTTATCCTTGGATGATCCAGCAGATAACGAAGCGCTTGGGACTGTTAGCGTAACTTACGGTGGCACAGTAAGCAGTCCGAACTACGGCAATGGCCTTTCTCCGGAATTTAGCCTTTTCCGTATCGATCTTGCGGATGCACCGCTGCCAATCCAGAACGCGCGGTATGCTGCGTGGTGCGTGGACAAAAATACTGATATAGACCCTGGCGCAGCTCCAGGCCCAACTTACCTATCTGAGCTCTATCCGACCTGCGACCCAACCTTGGAGTTCCTGAACCATTTGCCGAACGGTCATTCGGGTCTCAAAGGATCCTCCTTAGATCAATGGCGAAGAATCAATTACCTTATAAACAACCGCTTTGCCGATTGTGCTGGCCAGACGCCAACAATGTGGGAGGTGCAGCAGGCAGTCTTTTTGATTCTCGGGCAATCAACGTTCCCTCACCCGGACCACGCTAATCACCCCAACCCTGCCACCGATCCTAACGATGCGCTTTATTGGTATCCTGAATTTCGCGATACCGTAGTTAATTGTCTTGCCAACCGGCTAGTTCCAGAAAGCTGGCATCTTACCTGCGGGGACAAGGTCGGAGTTCTCTTTGTTGAAAACCTAAACTTGAATAACGTTTTATCGGACGATCTTCAGATTCTTCTTTTTGAAGTTCCATGGTGTCCGCCGGTCATTTGTCCCCCGGCCGTCACAGTGGAGTGCACCAGCGACCCAGCGACCCTCGCAAACCTTCTCGATCCCGACAAGAACCCTTTGCTTGGAAAGCCCACTACAGGCACCGACTGCTGCGCGCTGGAACTAAGCTATTCGGATGGCCCCATCAGTGTCGTTTCGGCCTGCGTTCGTCAATTCACTCGTACTTGGACTTATAGCAACAAGTGCGTCAAGGGCAAGACCTGCGAGCAAGTCATAACTATTGCGGATACGACAGCACCGATCATCGCCTCCGTACCAGCAGGAGGCGACTTGGGTTGCAACCCTCAAACTCTTCCGACCGACGCAAGCGTCAAAGCCCAGGTCACGGCGACCGACAACTGCTCGGTGAGCGTTAACGTTACGCACGTCGATGGGGGCAGTCCTTGCGCACCAACTCGAACGTTTACAATTACCGCAACAGACGGCTGCCATTTAGCGGAACCAAAAACTGTTGTGTATAGCTGGAAGGTTGATACTAGCGCGCCGCTCATCACAAGCGTTCCGGCTGGCGGCGACCTCGGCTGCAACCCGCAAACTCTTCCCACCGACGCGAGCGTCGAAGCACTTGTAGTGGCAACCGACGACTGCTCCTTTACCGTCGATGTCACACATGTTGAGGGTGGCACTGCCTGCGCCCCAACTCGGACATTCACCGTTACGGCGAAGGATGGCTGCGGCAATCCGGCTGAGCCAAAAAATGTTGTGTATAGCTGGAGGGTTGATACTAGCGCGCCGCTCATCACAAGCGTTCCAGCTGGCGGCGACCTGGGCTGCAACCCGCAAACTCTTCCCACCGACGCGAGCGTCAAAGCACTTGTAGTGGCAACCGACGACTGCTCCTTTACCGTCGATGTCACACATGTTGATGGTGGCACTGCCTGCGCCCCGACTCGAACGTTCACCGTTACGGCGAAGGATGGCTGCGGCAATCCGGCTGAGCCAAAAACTGTTGTGTATAGCTGGAAGGTTGATACGAGCGCGCCGCTCATCACAAGCGTTCCGGCTGGCGGCGATCTCGGCTGCAACCCGCAAACTCTTCCCACCGACGCGAGCGTCAAAGCACTTGTAGTGGCAACCGATGACTGCTCCTTTACCGTCGATGTCACACATGTTGATGGTGGCACTGCCTGCGACCCAACTCGGACATTCACCGTTACGGCGAAGGATGGCTGCGGCAATCCGGCTGCACCAAAAACTGTTGTTTACTACTGGAAGATCGACAAGACTCCGCCAACAATTACCTGCCCGTCCAATCCGCAGCTCCTGGCGATCTGCAGCTATACGCAGGGTGGTTGGGGTGCGCCTCCGAATGGCGGCAATCCGGGAATGATCCTGCTGAATAACTTCGCGGCGGTTTATCCGAGCGGAGTCGAAGTTGGTATCCCTGGCGCAGGCGGTTTCTCTATGAAGTTCACTGCTCCCGCAGCGATTGAAGCTTATTTGCCGGCAGGAAGCACCGCAGGCGCACTGACGGCTGATCTCATTAATCCTGGCAGCAGCCCGGCAGGTGTTTTCGGCGGCCAAGTGCTGGCGCTGCAACTGAGTGTTGATTTCAGCGCGGCTGGAATCATTGGAGGCGGTGCTTATGGAAACCTCGTGCTGGTAGATGGATCCTCGCCGTTCAACGGGAAAACTGTCAGTTATATTCTCCAGCAGGCTAACAAACTGCTCGGTGGCGGCAGCGTTCCAGGAGTCAGCATCTCGCAGATGAACGATCTGGTTGATAACCTCAACAAGGCGTTCGATAACTGCACCACAACTGGCTGGGCCAGCTCGCACTTCCAGGGTATCAGCGGCGGTTCGAGCAGCGCGACCGCGGTGGATAACTGCGATCCGAACCCGTCGATCACCTTCAAGGACACCACCGTCCCTGGCTCCTGCAATACAATCATCCGCACATGGACGGCAACCGATTCATGCGGCAATTCCGCAAGCTGCCAGCAGACCATCTCCGGTAGCGCCCCTTATTGCGACCCGGGCACAGTCGACTTCAACACCTCCGTTTGCAGGAACGGCGTGTTCTACTCTGATAACGGAGTGGGGGTAACCGTGAAGGCGTTTAGCAAGAGCGGCAACACGTGGAGCTCGGCAACTGTTCAACAGTATCCGGGCGGGCTCGGAGTCACGTCGCCGGGCGAAAGCACAGGGTCTCCGCAGCACACCCTTGATAACAACGGAGCACAGGAATATCTCGTGTTCCAGTTCACCGATTCAGTGATCATTAACCAGGCGTTCCTCGGCTGGATTCAGAATGACAGCGATCTGCAGCTTTGGATTGGGGATCTCGCTCCGGGAGCTTCTCTCAACGATGCCACGCTTGCTGGAATGGCCACCGAGCAGAACTACGCACCGGGCAGCGGAGTGCCTGCAGGATCGACTCGCACAGCGGGTCCTCTCAACGGAGCACAGATTGCCGGTAAAACGCTGGTGATCGCCGCATTGCCGGGCGACAGCACCTTCGATTACTTCAAGGTAAAGACCCTGAACTTCTGCAAACCAAGCTGCACACCGCCGACACCTCCGATTGCGGCCAACTGCAAAGCGATTAACGCGGTGAAGGGCGTGACCATCACGCCGGTGCAACTGACCGCTTCAGGTGGATGCGCTGGTGGTCTGACCTTCACCCAAACGGGTCTGCCGTCTGGTCTCAGCATGAGCGCGAGTGGGTTGATCACGGGCACACCAACCGTTAGCGGCACGTTTAACTACACGGTTACGGTCATGGATACTTGCGGAAGCAAGCCTGGCACAGCGACCTGCACAGTCTGCGTCACTACACCACCACCTCCTCCTCCGCAGGAATGCAAAGATACCACCACGTTCGCGCTGACATCCGGAAACGGAAACAACTCGGATAATAACTGCGGGAACGTCCGCACCTTCTCGGTGAACGGTATCTCCGTGAAAGCAACGGCGTTCAGCCGCACCAAGGGTTCTGGCGGAAACTGGGCCAAGGCTTATCTCGGCCAGTATTCTGGCGGGTTGGGAGTAACCGATACGAGCGAGGACGGAACGGGTAACTCGCACACGGTGGATAACATCGGTCGATTCAACTACGTCCTGTTCGAGTTCTCACAGAAGGTCGTGCTGAATGCGGTTTCGCTCGGCTACGTGGTCAAGGACAGCGATATGACGATTAAGATCGGAACGTTCAACGATCCGTTCAACAATCATCTGGTCTTGAACGACACGATCCTGGGCAATTTCGGCACAACCGAAGAGAGCCTGACTGATTCAGATCAACCTCGCACCGCAGACCTGAACTCGGGCCTTGTGTCTGGTAATGCGATCGTCGTTGCAGCCTGGCTGGTGGACGACAGTCCGGAGGATCAGTTCAAGATCTCTGCGCTGAACATCTGCAACACCGTGGGCAGCACACCGCCGCCGCCGTGGAAAGATTGCGATTACGGCTCCTGCCCGAAAGCGGGCTCTTGTGGATACAAAAACTACTGCCACACCGTGACTGCTTGCGGTGACGACATCTGGAATAACAAGGACAGCTTCCACTATCAGTGGCAGCCGGCCTATGGCGATTGCTCGATCATCGTGAAGTGCACCAGCATCGGGAACACCGATCCTTGGGCGAAAGCGGGTATCATGATTCGCGAGACCCTCAACAGCGATTCGAAACATGCCTCTTGCTTCGTGACGCCAGCGAATGGTTGCGCCTTCCAATGGCGCGGCACGACCGGCGGCAGCAGCGGCAACTCGAACGGTGGGAACAGCGGCCCATGCTGGCTGAAACTGGTTCGCCGCGGAAACACCTTCACCGGTTACCGTTCAAGTGACGGAAATAACTGGACCAAGTGCGGTGAGCAGAACATCTCGATGGGAAGCTCCTGCTACATCGGACTGGCCGTGACCAGCCATAACACAAGCGCGAGTTGCACTGCGACGTTCGAAAACGTCAATTGCAACCCGTAACCTAAACAATTGGCACGGGCGGCGCTTTCCCTCGGAAGCGCCGCCTTTTTTGCTTTAAGGCGGTGCCGAGGAGCCCGATAATGAAAGTTGAGTGATGAAAAAATCGTTCCGTTGGCTAAGCATTGCTTTTTGCGCCGCTTGCATCACCGGCGCCCTTTTGATCACCGCGAGATCTCGACGCGTCGAAAAGCAACCAGAAGTTTCCTCTCATTCGACATCTCTACAGCTTTCTTCAACGCACGCATCGACGGCACCAGAAAATCCGCCGCATACCGTCGCGGAAAGCTCGCCTTCCAACAGCGTTCCTCTTTCTCCGCTGGAACAAGCTTTGCAATCCCTGAGCGGAGACACGGTGGAACGAAAACCGCAAATCGACAAAATCGTGGAAGGGGCGACGACCGCTGAGCGTGTGAAGATGCTCGATCAACTCTGGAGCGAAGAGACCACCGCCCCGCGCCGCGAACTCGCCACCGAACTTCTGCAAAGATGGGCTCACGAAATGCCCCAGGCGGCCGCGGAATGGTTGGCGACAAAACCCATTGGTCCTCTGCATCAGGAAGCTTCGCGCTCCGTGGCGATCGTGTGGGCCAATCAGAATCTTAACGACGCTGCTGCGTGGGTACGCCGCTGGCCGGAAGAAGAAAAAGAAAAAGGCCTGATCGCCGTGGCCTACGAAGCAGCACGCACTTCGCCGAAGGAAGCACTCTGGCTCGCTGCTGAACTCGCTCCCACCGCTGCCCGGGATGGTCTCATCGCCCACACCGTCCGCGAGTGGGCGGCGCAGGATCCCGACGCGCCCGCCGGCTGGGCCGAGAAGATGGAGAGCTCAGCCTTGCGCGAGGAGGTCTTCGCCAACACCGCGATCTCGCTGAGTGAAACGGATCCTGCCGCAGCCGCTACTCTCGCCCTTCAAAAATTACCGCCCGGTGGACGGCAGGACGATACAGTTGTGAGCATCGTCCAACGCTGGGCTCAAAATGAGCCTGCTGAAGCGGCCGATTGGGTGGCTCAGTTTCCCGAAGGTCGAGTGCGTGATGCGGCGGTGGAAAACCTCGTTCAAATCTGGTCGGACAAAAATCCGGAGAAACCAATCGAATGGATAAACAGCCTCGAAGACGGTCCCGTGAAAGATGCCGGCATGGGCGCCTATGCGCGCAAACTCGCGCCTTCCTCTCCCGGAACCGCACTGACGTGGGCCGGCAAAATCAGCAATCCTGCAACTCGGGCACATGAAATCGAATCATTACTTCAAATGTGGATGCGCTCCGACCGCCAGGCGGCGAGCACCTGGATTCAAAGCGCGCCAGCCTTGCCGGATGAGCTCAAGTCGCGACTCATTCCTGGTGGAGGCTGAAGGCAATTCAGAGTTAATCAAAACGTAAAACGTCATTACGTTTTCTTACACAGATGTGCTGTGCGCCACGTTTCAGTCGGGGTTTTCCTTATGCGTAAGGCTTAGGCCATAGGCCATAAGACGCTTCGTCGCGCAGTGATAACAGTTGTCGCCCGGTGGCGCGCCAGATGCTTCTCCTGTCCTGATGAACTCAAGCTAACTATCCAGATAAGTGCGCTCAGCGGAGCGCTCTTTTTGTTCCAACACACCAACGCGGCAACTCCAATATGGGTTTCCGATTCACACGACGGCAGCCACTCCGATCTGTATGAAATGGACTCCGTGACGGGTGCCGTTTTGAGCAGTCTTCCCGGGCCAGGGCTTTATGCCGATGCGCTCTCATTTGCAAATGACGGCAAGTCCATTTACGTGCTCGATAGCTCAACTGACAGCACCATTTATCAAATCGATCTCGCCGGGAGCGTCTTAAATAGTTATCACGTTGCTCTTGATGCTGAAGGGCTGACCATACTGGCCGACGGCACTCTTTGGGTCGGCGGCGGAAACTCTGGAGTCATCAAAAATCTAAATCCAGCCAATGGCGCCGAGATTTCCTCGTTTCCGTCGCCCATAACATTTACGGGATGGCATCCAACGGAAGCGATACCCTCTACGGTTTGCGAATCGACGGAACGATAGACCTTTATTCTCTCACCGGAACGTTTCAGGGCTCGATCGATACAGATGTGGCAGGAACCACCCTTGGCCTGGCTTACAGTAACGACGGCTTCTTCATCGCTGCCGTTGGCAGCTCCATAACCAAAGTGGATCTGACCGGGCATACCCTTTACAGCTTTCCGGGGCCGGGTGCCTTTTCCGAAGGACTCGACTTTCCCGTCGGCGTGCAGGTCCCGCCTAATCCACCGAATGGAACTCCGGACGCTGGCAGCACCATTGCGCTTCTCGGGTTGGGCTTTTCCACATTGGAAATTCTGCGCCGCAAGCGAAAAGCTTAAATAAGCGGAGAGACCACTCCGCCACAGCCATTTCGTCACAGTTCAGAGAGGTGATGCCTCTCTCAACTTTCTCCTACAGGGTTTGCGAGCCTCGTACGAGCCATATTCGTAGAATCTCGAATGCAAAAACCTGTGCTACGATTCCACGCAGAGCTGCCGTTGCTCCAATCCGGCCTGACTGCGCTGGCAATCTGGCACTAGGCCTCGGCGTCGGGGGCTCACACTCCGTCGTGCTTGGTAACTGTTCGAATCGGGGACGCCCGTATTGCGGATTTTACGTACTCCGGAAAACTGCATGCCCAAGGATTTGGGTTGTGACGGAACGGAACGAAAGAAGACTGCCGGTGGGCGCGGAACCGCAGCGCGATGGAGGGGTGCACTTCCGCGTTTGGGCGCCGGCAAGTTCTAAAGTAGCGGTCGAAATCGAAAGCGAATCGCTCCCCTTACAGAGCGAAGCGAACGGCTATTTCTCCGGCCTTATCCGCTCGGCTCGTCCAGGTGACCTATACAAATTCCGGCTGGACTCCGACTCTTTTCCGGATCCGGCTTCGCGCTTTCAACCGGAAGGTCCGCACGGTCCGTCTCAAGTGATCGACCCGACTACGTTCCAGTGGACCGACGAGAAATGGACCGGCTTCGCACCAAAAGAGGTTGTGCTCTACGAAATGCACATTGGCACGTTCACCGCAGAAGGAACCTGGAACGCCGCGCTGGAACATCTCGCGGAATTAAAGCATCTGGGCATCACTGCGCTGGAAGTCATGCCGATCGCAGATTTCCCCGGCCGCTTTGGCTGGGGATATGACGGGGTCGATCTGTTCGCGCCGACGCGACTCTACGGCCATCCCGACGATGTGCGGCACTTTGTGAATCGAGCCCACGCGCTAGGGTTGATGGTTATTCTGGACGTGGTCTACAATCACGTTGGTCCTGACGGCAATTATCTTACCCAATTCTCAAAGGATTATTTCAGCACCAAGTACAAGTGCGAATGGGGTGAAGCGCTTAACTTCGACGGAGAAGACTCTGGTCCCGTCCGGGAATTTTTCGTCTCGAATGCACGCTATTGGATCGACGAATTTCACTTCGACGGCCTCCGCCTGGATGCAACGCAGCAAATCTTTGATGACTCCAAGACTCATGTGATCGCTGAGATCAGCAAAGCCGCACGCCGAACCGCGGGCGAACGAAAGATCTACATCGTGGGTGAAAACGAACCGCAGGAAACCCGTCTCGTGCGGCGTTCTGAGGTTGGCGGTTATGATCTCGATGCGCTCTGGAACGATGATTATCACCATGCAGCGGTTGTGGCCGCGACCGGTCGCAGTGAAGCGTATTATTCGGATTACCGGGGCACACCGCAGGAGTTCATCTCCTCGGCAAAGTACGGCTATCTCTACCAGGGCCAATGGTACAAATGGCAGGAGAAACGACGCGGCACCCCAGCGCTCGATCTCTCGCCAAATAATTTCGTGGTCTTTCTCCAGAATCACGATCAGGTTGCAAATTCGCTTCGCGGGCATCGTCTGCATCAACTGACCAGCCCCGGGAAGTTAAAGGCTCTCACCGCGTTGACTCTCCTTCATCCGGGCACGCCGATGATTTTCCAGGGGGATGAATTCGGAGCTTCGACTCCATTTCTTTACTTTGCCGATCACAACGAAGAATTGAACCGACTCGTCAGCAAAGGCCGTGGAGAGTTTCTGCGCCAGTTCCGGAGCATTGCCTGCGACGAATGCCGCCAGGTGCTGGCCGAGCCGGGCCATATTGAAACCTTTACCCGCTGCAAACTCGACCCGGCCGAGCGCAGGAGAAACGCAGCCACATTGAAAATGTACCGCGACCTGCTGCGCATTCGCCGCGAAGATCAAACGATCCACGACGCCGAATTCGTTGACGGCGCAGTGCTATCCTCAGACGCGTTCGTGCTCAGATATTTTTCCGATGTGGGCGATGACCGGCTTCTTCTCATCAATCTTGGCAATGATCTGCGCTTGAACCCCGCACCGGAACCACTTCTCGCGCCCCTGGCCAATCACGGCTGGCGGGTGCTCTGGTCGAGCGAATCGGTCGATTACGGCGGCTGTGGAACTCCGCCGCTCGAAACACGGGCAAACTGGATGTTGCCCGGCCATTCCGCAGTGTTGATGGAGCCTGATGAACAAACCGAACTTCCCAAAGTTAAGCTTAGTCAGAACGATTGATCTCAGAAATGCCGATGCTCGCGCCGCTCACACGCTGTTGCATACGCAGTGGCTCGTGACGAACGGCTTGGGCGGCTACGCGTCCGCGGCCATCTCCGGCGCGGTGGATTGGCGTTATCATGGATTGCTCATCGCGGCACTCCCCGAACCGCTCGGCCGCACGCTCATGCTCAATCATCTTGCCGAGACGATTCGCTTTTCCAATGGTCGTTCGATCCAATTCGGCGGGGTGGAACCGAGTCATCCGGATGAACCGCAGGGACCGAATTATCTGACGGAATTCCGCCTGGTCAACCAGCTTCCATACTGGCGCTATGAAGTCGACGGCGCGGTTATCGAGAAGCGCCTCATCATGCTGTACCTCCAAAACACCATCCACATCACCTACACACTGCTCTCTGGTCCAGCGGGTCTCGAACTTGAACTCCGTCCCTCCGTTCACTTTCGTCCATTCGAGGGAAATGTCGGCGCCGCGTTGAATTCTCCTTATGAAGTCCGGGCGCGCGGCCGGCAATTCGAAATCGATTCCCGCGAAGTTTATCCGCCTCTTCGGGTGACAGTGCTCGCGAAAGAATCGTCCTTTACGGATGACGGCGGCGCCACGCGTGAAATTTTCTACCAGCGCGATTTTGATCGCGGTTATGAATCGCGCGGGGTGCTCTGGACGCCGGGCTTTTTCACCGCGGGTCTCAAGGCGAAGGAGCCCGTCACGCTGATCGCCTCGACCGAAGAATGGCGGGTTATTTCTGCTCTCGATCCGGAAGCGGCTTACACCACTGAATCGGACCGTCGCCAACGGCTTTTACGCATCGCAGACTCTCGCGTGCAGAGCGGGCCCGCCGCAGAACTGGTCCTCGCTGCAGATCAATTCCTCATGACTCCCGCAGGACGTGTTCGCGACGCAGCTCGCGCCCGTGCGGCTGGTGATGAATTGCGCAGCGTCATCGCGGGATACCATTGGTTCACGGACTGGGGCCGCGATACGATGATCAGTTTGGAAGGTCTCACTCTCACGACCGGGCGGCATCAAGAAGCGGCGTGGATTCTCCGGACTTTTGCGCACTACGTTCGTTACGGGCTCATTCCGAACATGTTTCCAGAAGGCCAGAACGATGGGCTTTACCATACGGCGGACGCCACTCTCTGGTTCTTCCAGGCTTTGCACCGATACCTCCAGGTGACCGATGACCGCGAGACTCTCACTGCACTCTTCCCCATTTTGCGAGACATTGTCGAACACCATCTGCGCGGTACCAGATTCGGAATCCGCGTTAATCCAGAGGATGGCCTGCTTCACGAAGGCGAAGAAGGCTATCAACTCACCTGGATGGACGCGAAGGTCGGCGATTGGGTCGTAACGCCGCGCCGCGGAAAAGCGGTGGAGATCAACGCCCTTTGGTACAACGCGCTTTGTCTGCTGGAGCAATGGTCCCGTGAGCAGCATGACCTCGAATTCGCCGAATCCCTTCGCGCTCACGCCGCACGCGCCCGCACCTCCTTCAATCAGCGTTTCTGGAATTCTTCGACCCATTGCCTGTTCGACGTGGTGGATGGCGAACAGGGAAACGATCCAGCAATTCGACCGAACCAGGTGCTCACCATTTCACTCACCTATCCTATCCTGAACGAAGAACACTGGGCCTCCGTGATGAAGGTAGTGCAGGAACAACTCCTCACTCCGGTAGGACTGCGTTCACTGGCTCCCGGCCACCCTGACTTCAAGTCGAAATACTTCGGCGACCTTCGATCGCGCGACGCCGCCTATCATCAGGGTACCGTCTGGGCCTGGTTGATTGGTCCGTTTATTGACGCCTGGCTCAAACTCAATCCGAGCAAACTCACGGAAGCCCGCGCATTCCTGGACGGCTTCATTCCGCATCTGAGCGAAGGGTGCATCGGCTCCATCAGCGAAGTCTTCGACGCTGAAGCTCCGTACACGCAAAGAGGCTGCATCGCTCAAGCGTGGAGCGTCGCAGAAGTTCTGAGGTGCTTTGCCCTAACAGCGCCGAAGACGAACGATCAGAATCAAACCACCAATGGGGGGGCTTCGCGGTGAATTCGATTTGTCGGAGCGCTTCCCATGAAATCAGCGGGCGGCAACTCTGTTGAGAGTAATCGCGCCAGAGGAGATTGATATTGCGCCGCTACCAGACGCGGCGCCACGCCATGTGCCTGCTTGAAAGCGCGCGAGAAATGAGATAGTTGCTTAAAGCCCAATTCAATCGCCACAGCCTTGACCGTTTCACCGGATCGAATTCGCTTATATGCCTTGGTAAGCCGCAGTGCATTAAGCCACGCACTTAACGTCGTCCCGTACTTTTTTTGAAAATGTCGCTGCAATGTTCGAAGCGAAACATTGCAGAGTGCAGCCAACGGCACTGGACGGTATTGAGCCTCCGCCGCCAATCTCTCCCACGATACCTCCTCCGGTTCCGGTGCCGAATTAAACGGACCCAAAGCACCCTCCGGCAATTCCATCGCCAAAGAACGGCAATTTCCTTGCAAGCCGACAAAGCTGGTCGCGCCCACAGTCTTTTTTTCAGCCGGCGAAAGCTGAACAACTACTCTATTTTGCATCCGCACGAAATTGCCTGATTTTCAGAATCAAAGCATCAGGAGATGTTGCCCAACATGGCTAGGGAAAACACCTAGACTCTCTCCGATTTCATTAACGATTCCCTACTCCCACTCGATGGTTGCGGGCGGTTTGCTCGAAATATCGAAACAGACCCGGTTCACTCCCTTTACCTCGTTGATGATTCGGGACGAAAGCTTCTCCAGTAAATCATAGGGCAACTTTACCCAATCCGCGGTCATACCGTCCTGTGATTCGACCACGCGCAAGGCGATTGTGTAATCATATGTCCGCTCGTCGCCCATCACGCCGACGCTCTTCACCGGAAGCAATACCGCAAAGCTCTGCCACACCTTGTAGTACCAGCCGCTCTGCTTCATTTCTTCGACCACCACTGCATCGGCATTCCGCAGAATGCTCAACCGCGACGCCGTGACCTCGCCCAAAATTCGCACCGCGAGACCCGGCCCCGGAAACGGCTGGCGAAATACGATTTCCTTCGGCAAGGCCAACTCCAGCCCCAGTTGTCGAACCTCATCTTTGAACAAACACTTCAGTGGCTCGAGCAGCGTGAACTTCATCCGCTTTGGCAACCCGCCCACGTTATGGTGGCTCTTGATCATTGCCGCGGGATTCCCCGCAATCGGCACCGACTCAATCACGTCCGGATAGAGCGTGCCCTGCGCGAGGAACTTCGCTTTACCGGCGCGCTTCGTCGCGTCTTCGAACACCTCGATGAACGTCTTGCCAATGATTTTGCGCTTTCGCTCCGGATCGGTCACTCCCTTCAGCTTCGAAAGAAACAGCTTGGATGCCTCCTCGTACTGCAGCTTGATGTGAAAATTACTGCCGAACACCTGCTGCACCACCTCTGCTTCCCGCGCCCGCAGCAATCCATTGTTCACGAAAATGCACGTGAGCTGGTCCCCAATCGCTTTATGGATCAACGCCGCCGCCACGCTCGAATCCACACCCCCGCTCAATCCCAGGATAACGCGCTCACCCCCCACCGTCGCGCGAATCTCCTCCACCGCCTGCTCCACGTAATTCCGCATCGTCCACTCCTTGCCGCACCCGCAAATGTTGTGGACGAAATTGCTGATGATCTCCTTCCCGCGCGGCGTGTGCACCACTTCCGGGTGAAACTGCAGCCCGTAAAAATGCTTCTCGCGATTTTCAATCACCGCGTAGGGTGAGTTCTCCGTAATCGCGACCGGCGCAAAGCCCTTCGGAATCTTCGTCAATTTATCCCCGTGCGAATTCCAGACCTGCATCGTCTCGGGCAGACCGCCCAGCAGCGGACAACTCTGGTCGCGGATGGTAAGGGTGCCCTTCCCGTATTCTCGCTTTTGGCCGGGCTCAACTTTACCGCCCAAATACTGGGCGAGCAGTTGCGTGCCGTAACAAATCCCCAGGATCGGCACACGCAACTTGAACACTTCCTTATCCGGCAGCGGCGCATCCGCCGCATACACACTGGAAGGCCCGCCGGAGAGAATCAAACCGCGCGGGTTCAGCTTCGCAATCTCCGCCGCCGGGGTATCGTACCGCAGGATGATCGAATACACATTGCACTCGCGGATGCGGCGCGCGATGACCTGTGTGTACTGAGATCCAAAATCGAGAATGACGATCTGCTCGTTCATCGAATGAAAGGGCAAACCTGTGCACTCGTTTCGATCGTTTTGCTAGTAAAAATTTCTGCAAATTGTTCCGCCGGGCGCGGAAAGAATTCTTCCGCCGGGCGAAAACGTAGCAGCCGCTGTGAAGTGGCTGCTGATTTCCCTGCTTACGCAAAGAAAGCACGCGATCAACCCACCTTCACACCGACGCTACTTCGATTCTTTCTCATGGAGACACATGCATAGGAAATTTGCTTTGCGCCCCCCGCTCTTCCCAATCACTCTGCTTGTTGAGATTATTTCTTTCTTCTCATTGAAGAAGAAACCTCCATGCTCGGTTTATGCAAATGCGCCGCACGGCAGCCCTTGGATTATTGCTCATGACGTTCTCCGCCCAGGCCGCTGACTGGCCGCAATTCCGCGGGCCTCACCGTGACGGCATATCCAAGGAAACAGGCTTGCTCAAACAATGGCCCACCGAAGGTCCCAAACTCCTTTGGAAAGCCACCGACCTCGGGCGTGGTTACTCCTCTCTCGCCGTTGTCGCGGACCGCTTCTATACCCTCGGCAACGAAGGGGACGAGAGCGAATTCGTTGAAGCGCGCAGCGCCAAAGACGCCAAACCCATCTGGAAAACACGCCTTGGCAAGGTCGGTCCCAACACCCCTCAAGCCAACTACGCCGCCGCCCGTTCCACTCCCACGTTCGATCACGATTTCCTTTACGTCCTGAGCTCCGATGGCGATCTCGCCTCTCTCTCAGCCGACGGCAAAATCCGTTGGCAGAAGAGCCTTCGCTCTGACTTCGCTGGGCAGCCCGGCGCATGGGCCTACGCCGAATCGCCTCTGATCGATGGCGATACTCTCGTCGTCACTCCCGGCGGACCCGACGCTACCATCGTGGCTTTGAATAAGAACACCGGCGCAGTCATCTGGAAGTCCGCTCTGCCCCAGGCCGGCCAGGCCGCGTTTTCCTCGGTCATTTCCTTTGATCTCTCGGGAGGCAAACAATACGTCCAGCTCATGGAGAAAGGTCTATTCGGAATCGAACCGAAAACCGGCAAACTTCTTTGGCACTACCCAAAACCCGTCAGCATTTACGGCGCGAACATTCCCACTCCCCTCCCCTCCGGCGATTACATCTACGTCGCATCTGCCGGCACCGGTGGCGGCGCAGTGAAAATTGTTCCCAAGGAAGGAAAGTTTGAGGCGGAAGAAATCTACTTCACTTCCAAAAACCCCGCTGCTATCGGCAGCGGCCTCATCCTCCGAGATCATCTCTACAGCACCACGGGCAGCGCGATGCTCTGCCTCGATTTCAAAACCGGCAAAGTTCTTTGGGAAGAACGCGCCCTCGGCCCCGCCTCTTTACTCTACGCGGATGGTCGCATTTACCTCCACGGTGAAAATGGCGAAATCGCGCTCGTCGAACCCTCCGCCGAAGCCTATCGCCAAACAGGCCGTTTCACTCCACCCGATCAACCGGCCCACACCCGCGGCCAAATGGAAAAATCCTGGGCCTACCCCGCCCTCGCCGCCGGCCGCCTTTACATTCGCGACCACAACGTCCTTTGGTGCTACGACGTCAAAGCACCCTGAATACGTCGACCTTGCATAGGTCTCGAAGGCTCGAATTAGGCGGCTAGGCCCCGCGATAACGGCCCGAGATGCGGCTAAATCTGCTGCCGAAAACGGAGCACAAAACCGAAGGCACCTAAAAAAGCGACCAGCAAAGCAGCGATCTGGTAGCCGGACAATCCGACGAAGACACGCGGTGTGTCTCGGTATATTTCATGCATAAAACGGAACAGCCCATAAGCAATCAAATAAATATGGAAGAGTTGGTTCCGGGCGAGGCACCGGCTTCGCAAGATGCCGAGACTCGCAAGCGCGAGAAGGTTGAAAAAGAATTCCAGTTGCGCAGCCGGCCAGCGATTAAGCCCTTCCGCATCTCGAATCGTAAACCACGCTGACTCGCAAACCTTCCCGAGACAACAGCCGTGCAGCACGCATCCAATTCGACCGAACATAATTCCAACCGGAACCACCAACGCGAATAGATCGCCCGTCGGCGATACCCACCCCACCGCACGCTTTGCGAATTCAACTCCGGCGTAGCCGCCGATCAGCGCGCCCAGGATTGATTTTCCAGTGGCGAACACGACCCAGCGGTTCAAATCGTTCCAGTGCAACCATCCTTCGGCCGCCAAATAAACAATCTTCGCGCCGAAAAACGCTCCGAGCAACGCGGCGAGATAGATAATGACGAGTCGTGAATCTTTTCGCGCCAGCCGAATCCACAGCGCCAGGCTTACCGCGATGCCCAGAAGCATGAGCCAGCCGTAAGCCGCGTTAAGCACGGGGGCGGGCATAATAGCGGCAGAACGAATCAAGTTTGCCGTCCGGTCGAATAACATGGGTGCAGCAGCGGTCGATCCGGTCTTCATCCCACGACCAGGCGTCCATAAACGGCTTGACCAACAACCGAAAAGTGTGCGTCTCATCCAGCTCAAACTGTTTGAGGAGAGCGCCCAGCGGTTCCGATTCGCAACCGCACTTCAAAAGATCTTCAAGCCTATAGCGCAGTTTTGTACCCAAAAAGCCTTGCACATTTTGGAAGTTGATAAAGTCGCTCACGGAGCGGATCGCCCCGCCGACTTTCAGCAAGTACCCAATTGTAGCGCAATTCGGGTCGCCACAAGGCAGTGGAGTGAAATCATCATATCGAAGCCGCCCCCTGGACTCTTCCACAGCCGAAAGAATTATGTCCGCCACGTTCAGAGACGCTGACGGAGACTTATTCGGCGCGCGTCCGCTGGCAAACATCGGTTGAAAGGTGATACCGCGAACGTTCGGCCAGGTGAGCCCGAACTCAATCGCAGACCAGACCGAGGAAAGATTCTCAGGCATGACGGTCATGGCGAGCGTCACTGGAATTTTCAAATCGCGGCAGCGTTCGAGACAGCGCTCGCGTAACGAACGCAAGTCGGCGCCACGCAAAACCCGCTGACCGGCTTCCTGTATCCCATCGAATTGCAAATAGATCTGGAATTTGCCGTAACGGAAAGTGCGGCCGAGTTCCTCCGCAAACGCGTCGTCCTGCGCAATACGGACGCCATTTGTGTTCAGCAAAACGTAGTCGACGCCCGGATTCGCGTGCAGCCAGCGCAGGAGTTCAAAGAAGTGCGGGTGTAACGTGGGTTCGCCGCCCGACAATTGGAGAATCTCAATTCCCCCTTTTCGATTGATCACCCCTTGGATTCGCTCTCGTAATTCTTCGATCGGAACTGCGTCCACGTGTCCGCCACTCCCAGTGGGCGAATTTGCATAGCAGGTGGGACACGCGAGATTGCAGGAATTGACGATCTCGATCAGCGCGAGGCAGGTCGAGAGTTTCTCCTGGATCCCAAGTGCATCCGCAGGATCAGCGTTGCGGCCCAGCGTGCCTACGTTCGAACCGTCTGCCGAACAACAACCCATTGCGCCACATCCGCGGCCTTTCGCCAGCCAATAAAACCGCGCGTCCGATGCAATGACAGCTTCAAAGTAGCCGTGCTCAGGGCAACGCCGTCTCAGAAGCACTTTCGACGGAATGCCCCCTGTTCTCCAGACTTCCGCAGGCAGTTCCTTTTGGCAGGCCGGACAACGCGAGTTAGTCTTTTTAAGAAGCTGATCCAGGAGAACCGGTGGGCGCGTCTCGGTCGGAAAGGAGGTGATCACGGCTTTTTCGCTTAACGTGTCTCTAATGGAAGTTAAGGCTGTAACCGCTCGCAAGACAACCAAAGCAGTTCATGGTGACGCACGCAACGCTCAGCACCATCACCCATACCGCACTTAAAGCAACGCGACTACCGGGTGTACGTCCCATCCGAAGGCCCAGAAGAATGCCACCGAAGATTCCAGAAAAACCACCGCCGAGCATTGCGACGGCAGGAGCGAGATCTTTCGATTTCATCTGAACTGCTAAAACAGTCACAATGGTCGGCAGAAAGATCACGAGTAGGAAAAGAAGCCAACCGAACCGCCGAGGTGCGGAGGGAGGATCGGTGACTTCAGGAGGGATGACCGGCGGTGTCATGGCAGAAAAATTGCGTGTGGCACCGGGGAGCGTAAAGCAAAAAAAAGCCGCACAGCCTTGCGACTGAGCGGCTCCAGACTGGTCTTGTTACGCCGGGTTCGCGTTGACCTGACCGGCAGGCTCCGACGCAGGAGCTTCAACCGCGGCAGGAGGCGCGGCTTCCTCCGGTGCCGAAGCGACTTCCGGCGCGGGTGCGCCAGCCGTTTCGGCTGCCGCGCCTTCGCCAGCGACCACACCTTCATGAGTGGTCACTTCAGCCTCAGGATGCTGCTCGGTCCCCTGCTCTCCCGCAGCACCTTGCTCGGTTGCTTTGGGTTGCTTCTCTGGACGAGGCGGACGTGGGAGCGGCTTTTTGGCCGTTTCGAGAATTCCATTCGCGAATTCGATGACGTGCCCCTGATGAATCAGCCAATGCAGATCGCTGATGACAGCCTGAGCTTCAGGTGACACGCCTGATTCGGCTGCAGGAGCGCCTTCCGCAGGTTGACCTTCGACAGGCGCAGCGGGCGCCGGAGCAGCAGTCGCTGCAGTAGCGCCGGGAGCCAGAGCATCGAGCAGTTTCTTGCGCGTTGAGCGCGGATTCGTATTTACAAATTCAACAATTTTTTTCACGCCTTCTGAAACAGGCGTTGCATCCATGTCCAAGTAACGAGGCCGCGCGACAGCGACATGCGTGACGCTCTTGTTAACTTTGAAGAATTGAAGTCCCTGGCGCGCGAACTGGCCGCTGAGCACGTTCACCACTTTGAGCGGGAAACGCATTTGCTCGTCGTAAGATCGCCGCATCAAGCCTTGCAGGCCGCGATTTTGCACGTCAGCGACTTCGGCGCCATCGAGAGTGAAAGTATCGACAGCCTTAATGACATTCGCGAGGTGTGTCTCCCGGAAATGCTTTTCAACTTCCTCACGGCTGTTGAATTTAATGGTCTCCGGAACATTCAGCGCGGTGTACTCGTTGCGGAAGCTTTGCTCTTCGAGCCACTTTTTCACCACCGCTTCATCCTTCACGATACGGATGCGCGATTTGAACATCTCGAAAGGCATCCGGGAGAAACGTTCCTGGTGCAGCTTGCGCAGCTTGTTCTGGTAATCGTGGTAGTTCGGCGGACCAAGAATCGTACCGCTCATGCCGCATTGAGCCACGAAAGTGTAGACGCCCTTCGGGGGATCGGTCGGAATTTTCTCGCTGGCGTAGAAGGTACCAAAATGTTTGTCGAGTACATGCTGCATCGCCTCGTTCTCATCGAGCCACAAAGTCTCATCGAGCGCGCAAATAAAGAGCGGTTGAACAGGGGTGCCGTCTTCCTTCTTTTTCGAGCTAAGCTGAACGTGGTAACGCTCCGGTTTCTTCAGGACGAGATAAGCAATCTCGAACAGCGGATACGCACGACCGGAAAGTTTGATCTGGCGTGCGAGTGACTCGACGCCTTTATCTTCGGGAATAAATGAGACCTCGAGATCGGGCAGTTTAATCTGCGGACGATCTTCCGGAGGACGCCCACCGTGATCACGACGCGGGCCGCCACGGCCGAATCGTCCGCCTTCGCGCCGATCACCTCGTGGGCCGCCACCCTGGCGTTGCTGACCTTGAGGACCACCACCCTGACCGAAACCGGGACGCCCGCCACCAAAGCCAGGACGCCCGCCTTCTGGACGCGGACGATCACGGCGCGGACCACGGTCACGATTGCCGCCACCACCGCCACCGAAATCACGACGAGGGCCTCCCCCACCACGACGCTCGCGGCGTTCGCCACCTTCGTCCCCAGTGAAATTCTCGTAAAGCTTGGCGTTAGCCCCCTGCTGGGCCCAGGCAGGAAGGAAATGCAAATCTAAATCCAGTCCCGTGTCCGCGCTTGCCTTTTTGCGCGGCTGCTCGGGCTGTTCCGGCGTAAACGATTCTTCGTCTGTGTTCTCGATACTCATTCGGTGCTTCTGAGCTCCTCAAAGAAAGCTCCACAATGCTTTCGGGCAACAGGAAATGCAAGCGCGCTGTACAAAGTTGGTACCGATGATCTCTGTGATGGAATCACCGGGAGAAGTTCAAGCGGATACATGCATTCGGCTCGTTGAAATAGAAGAGGGGCCATCCAATTACTTCGTTCGGACAAACCACCCATCGCATGAATTGGTTCGAGCTCTCCGCTTTTCTCCGACACACAGCTCCTGCTCCCCTCTTGGCGGAACGAGCGGGCTGTTACCCATGGTTTTATAACCGAGGCAGGGGTTACTTGAAGCGTCCGGAGAGCTTGACGCTCGCGGGCTCAAATTCTGTTTAGAACAAGGAGAAGAGTGATGAAAAAGATTGCAGTTATTACAGCGACATTAATTTTAACATGTGGATCATACGCCCAAGGTGCCGGAGCGGGTGGGGCGGGCGGAGGAAGTGCCGGCTCAGGCGCGGCAGGCGGCGCATCAGGAGCCGCTTCGAGCGGCATCTCAGGAGCGCCCGGCGCTGGCTCGGCAATTGGCGGCCAAACTTCGGGCATCGGTAATTCCGCTTCCGGTATTGGGAACGCAACACCCGGCATCGGGAATGCAGGTCCTAATCTTGGAAACCCTGCCGGACCCGCAAGAAGCACGGGTCTGGGCTCTTCCTCAGTGCAGACGCCCGGTCAGAATTCGGTCGGCGCAATAGGCAACGGGACTACAGGAACGACGCCAGCGCGATCGGTGGATCCGCTGCGCCCTAACCTGAATCCAAATTTGACCCCAGATGCCGGCCTCAATGGCCTGGGTACCAATCGCCTTGGTCGGTTCAGCACAAATCGAGTCGGTCGGCCTGACATGTCGCCCGCGTTGGGATCGCCGGCGTCGGGCACACGTGGCGCCGGATCGAGCGGGATTAATTCGGGTTCTTCAGGTTCATCAAGAACGCCAGGTGACAGTGTCACCCCGGGTGCCTCGTCCACTCCGCGTCGCGGAACATCCGGCTCAAGCGGCAGCGGTTCAACCGTGCTGCCGAGTTCGGCCTCGGGCGCCAGCGGAGGTTCTGCAACCACCAGCGATTCTTCTGGTGCCAGCTCGGGAATCAGCCGGTAAACAATTCTAACATTAGCTGCAAAGAGCGCGTCGTTACCAAATGGCGCGCTTTTGATTGATCAGCCGCCTTTCTTGCGTTCTTTCCACGGGAGGCAATACCGGGCTGAGCTGCAATCATGGCAGCTGGTTACAGCCAACGTTCCAGAAAAATCAAAATGCCATACGCGCAAACGCGACCGTCGCCCCGACGCAAAAGCATTTCTTCCGGGTGGCATTACCGTAACTACCGTCAGTTGAAAGAGCGTTCCGGTGCGCTAGGTTGCATTATTGAAGGACATCACAACAGAGAACGACATCAAGCAGCTCGTTGATAGCTTTTACGAGCGAGTTGGGCGGGATGAACTGCTCGGGCCTGTTTTTAACGAAATCGCCCGAGTCGATTGGGAGCATCATCTTCCCGCGATGTATTCCTTCTGGAGCACCATGCTTTTTCGCACCGGTACCTACAAAGGCCGGCCGTGGCCCAAGCACGCGCCTCTGCCCGTCCGGAAGGAGCACTTCGAGCGCTGGGTTTCCCTCTTCTGCCAAACGGTGGACTCACTCTTCGTCGGATCGAATGCGAACGAGGCCAAGAGCGTCGCCCTCAGCATCGCGGACACGTTCCAAACGCGCTTCGGCATTTTCAATCCCTTCCTGTTTCAGCACGCGACCGGCACTCCGCCGAAGGAGCTGAAGCTGACGGCCGGGAAATAGCAGGGTATGGGACAAACATTTGTGCGGAGTGCCGGCATCCAACTCCTTCTCTTTGTCCTCGGCTTCTCTGGCCTCTTGTCCAGTAGCGGGGCCGCTCAGTCTCTGTCCATTGGACTCGAAAGCACGAGTAAAGCGTTGATCACCGCAACTTCTCCGCTCGGTTTCGCTTATCGGGTGCAAGCAAGCGCCGATGCGGAGAACTGGCTCGACCTCAGTGATCAGGCGTCCGGAGCTTTCACCTACTGGATTGATCCAACAATTCACCGCGAGCGATTCTTTCGTCTGCGCACCTGGCCGACCGACGACCTGCCAATCAATATCGTGATCCTGGGAGATTCTACAGTCGCCGACTTCTCCTCAAATTCGGAACGGTTCTACGGTTGGGGAGAGGGCATGCACGATAAATTCGAGGCGAACGTCACCCTCGTGAACCTCGCCACTCCCGGCCAGAGCAGCACTGCATTCCTCTCCTCTAGCCAGCGCGACGCTTTGCTCCTGATCAGGCCGGAGTTCGTTCTGGTGCAGTTTGGCATGGAGGACTCGGACGACCCGGGTAATCCGATCTCTTTGGACACGTACGAAGTGAATCTGAAATCGATCGTCGAAATTATACGTTCTTTTCAGGGAACGCCTATTCTGATTACACCTCTTCTTCCAGGGTATTTCGAAGGAGGAAAAGTCATTTCAATGCTGAAGGATGTCAGCGCGAGCATGCGAAAGGTTTCGAAAGAACTTCAAACCTATCTGATCGATTTGAATCAACTGAGCGAGGATTACTTCAACCAAGTTGGTCCGACCGAGGCAGCGCGCCTAACCTGGAGTGCCGCCGATCGAACACATTTTAGCCTCGCAGGCGCTGAAGTGATCGCCGGAATTGTCGTCAAAGCCCTGCCAACGATTCTTTCTGCGCAAGTAGCGAAGATCCCTTGATCGTGCGCGAATGCGAGTCTGATTACACGGATGCTGCAATTTAAGAGGTTTGGATTGCGCTGGACGATTGTCACGGCAATCTTTCGCGCGTGACGCGATCGCGCGAACAAACATGTCCGAGTTGACTCCCGTATGGCTGCTGATGGCATCTTTTTATCGGGAGTGGTGGAGGGATTCTATGGTCAGCCATGGTCCACTGCCGAGCGTTTCGAGCTGTTTGAGTTGCTTCAAAACTGGGGACTGAACACCTATCTCTACGCGCCCAAGGATGATCTCAAACATCGGGCTATCTGGCGTGAACTTTACTCCCCGGAAGAGATTCTCGGGATGCGCGAATTGATTCGCCGAGCACATCAACGAAAGATTCGGTTCATTTACGCCCTCGCGCCTGGTCTGGACGTTCACTACTCGAGCGTGACGGACAGCGAAGCGATCAAGCACCGTTTCAATCAATTGCTTTCGATCGGGTGCGAGCATTTCGCTCTCTTGTTTGACGACATTCCGGACACGATGAGCCCGGACGATCACACCCAGTTCGGCACCTTCGCCGAGGCACAGGCGAGGTTAACCAATGAGCTTTATCGATGGACCTGCCACCGCTCGCCCAATGCCCGGTTTCTTTTCTGTCCCACTCCTTATTGCGCGCGGATGGCAATGCGGCAACTCGGCGGCCCCGGTTATCTTGAAACCATCGGCCGCCTCCTGCTGCCGGAAATAGACGTCCTCTGGACCGGGCCGGAGATCATTTCGCGTTCTATCACCGTTCAGGATATTCCGGCGGAAACTCTCGGCCGCAAACCGATCCTCTGGGACAACCTTCACGCCAATGATTACGACCGCAGTCGATTTTTCTGCGGCCCGTATTCAGGACGGGACCCGCAAATCCTTTCGCACGTGCGGGGAATTCTCAGTAATCCGAACAACGAGTTCCCACTGAACTTCGTTCCCCTGCATACGCTCGCGCACTTCGTGCGCACTCGCGGACAGTGGGACTCACGCACCGCCTTTCTCAAAGCGTTACGCGAATGGGAGCCGCACTTTGCTACCGTCCGTGATCCTATCACTCTCGATCATCTTCGTGCGTTCGCAGACTGTTTCTATCTTCCTCACGAGGAAGGGCCTGAGGCCGCAGAACTTTGTTCGAACGGCGCTCTTGCCATCAACCGCGGCGGCGCAACTGCGGTCAAGGAGTTTCGAGACCGCGCAACCCGTTTACGCGAGTTCTGCCAGCGCGCCACCGAACTGCGCGATCGGAAGCTATTCTACGCGCTGGCCCAGCGCATTTGGGATTTGCGCGAGGAACTCGACCTTCTGGAGCGTTACCTCAATCGAGAACCGCACTCGACCACACAATCTTTCACCTCGGACTTTCATTTACCCAGGACGTATCGCGGAGGTTGTATCCGTCGTCTGCAAACTCTGCTCGCGCAGAAAGAGGATGGCACCTTCACAGCAGCAAGCGATAAGAACGAATTCGTCATCCGCGATGCACGACCGGGTGATGAAGCCGGGGCGTATTACGTTTGCCTCAAGACCGGCGACTTCGGAAAAGACGGGGAGCCTTTTTACCGAGAAGATCCCGATGCTCTCGGTCGCATCTTTGTCGGACCATATCTCGTGCTCGAACCGGAACTGAGCCTGGTTCTGGAAGATCAGGATGGGATCTGCGGCTATGCGCTCGGTGCTTTCGATTCGCATGCTTTCTATCAACGATACGAGAAAGAATGGCGCCGCCAACTCTGCCAGGAATTTCCGATGCCCGAAGGTGATCCCTCTCAATGGACACGCGTTCAGCAGGTTCACAGTTGGTACCATCAGCCCGATTATTTTTGCCCGGAGCCCTACCTTGATTATCCTGCACACCTGCACATCGATCTTCTACCTCGTGCGCAGGGGCACGGGTACGGTCGACGGATGCTGGAAGAAGTGATGCGTCGGTTGCGCGAACGCGGCGCGCCGGGAGCCCATCTCGGGGTAAGTGCGGCGAACGCCACGGCCTTCGAGTTTTACAAGCACCTCGGCTTTGTCGAACTGATCCGCGTCGGCAGCGGCAATAGTGAAGTCGTTTACATGGGGAAGAAATTTTAACATGGGAGAAAGACTGGCAATATTGGGCGGAAAACCGGTACGTCGGAGACCTTTCAGCGCGTGGCCCGTCTTTGGCAAAACAGAGGAAGCGCGTCTGCTGCGGGTGTTGCGGAGCGGTGCATGGGGCAGACTTCAGGGCACGGAAGTTGAGCGCTTCGAACAGAGCTTCGCCGAAGCACACGGGTGCAAGCATGGCATCGCTGTCGTCAACGGAACCGTCTCGCTCAGGATCGCGCTTGTAGCGGCCGGAATTCAGAGCGAGGACGAGGTGATCGTTCCTCCCTACACCTTCCTGTCGACCGCCACGGCCGTTATCGAAGCCAATGCCGTTCCTGTCTTCGCAGATATTTCTCTCGACACCTTCAACCTTGACCCGGGCGCGGTGGAAAAAGCCATTACGCCACGC
Organism: Limisphaerales bacterium; assembly: GCA_044226545.1. GTDB lineage: Bacteria > Verrucomicrobiota > Verrucomicrobiia > Limisphaerales > SXQI01 > DASVNK01. Next base: position 580,780 of record JBGAGW010000002.1, on the reverse strand, counting down.
ACGCGTGCTATTATCCCGGTCCATTTTGCCGGGCAAGTGGCGGAGATGCAGGAAATCACGCGCGTCGCCCGGAAAAACAACTTGATCGTCATGGAAGATGCGGCTCACGCGCATGGCGCAAGTTATCAACAGAAGGCTGCCGGTTCGATCGGGCACTTTGGCTCCTTCTCGTTTCAGTCGAGTAAGAACATGACTTCAGGCGAGGGCGGCATTATCACTACCAATAACGACGCTCTCGCCGAGTCATGCCGCTCCATCCAGAACTGCGGACGTGTGCGCGGGGGTGTTTGGTACGAACACCACGTGATCTCGGGCAATTATCGACTGGGCGAATTTCAGGGAGCTGTTCTCAACGCCCAACTGGACCGCCTCGCTCAGCAAACAAAAAAGCGCGATGCGAATGGTCTCTACCTTGCAAAACAGCTCGTGCAGTTTCCGGGACTCTATCCGCAGAAGCGGACCGACGATCACACTCGCAACAGCTACCACCTTTTCATGATGCGCGTCGACGCGACGCAATTCGGAGTTGATCGCACCACGGTGGTCAAAGCCCTAAAGAGCGAAGGCATCCCCTGCTCTGCCGGCTACGGTTACTCGCTCAATAAGCAGCCGCTCTTCCGAAACAAAGCGTTTGGCCCTTATCTCGCCAACGCTAAAACCCGTCTCGATTTCTCTAAGGCTCCCGTTCCTAATTCCGATCTGCTCTGCCGGGAACAAGCGATCTGGCTTGAGCAAAGCATCTTTCTCGGTCCTCGTTCGGATATGGACGACATCGCAAACGCGTTTGAGAAGATTCACGAAAACCGTGATTCACTGCGCGGCCTGAAATGAGCGCCTTCGTTAAACGGATTGCTCCCGCCCTTACTGCGCTGAGCGAAAACATCTACCTCTCTGCGATCCGGGCAGGAATGGTCTCGGTCGCCCCTCTCACCATCGTTGGCGGACTTTTCATGATCATTGCCTATCTTCCCCTGCCCGGCTGGGAAGCGCGTGTGAGCCCCTATCTCCAGGTTCTTCAAATTCCTGTCACCGCAACCTTTGGTTTGCTCGCGGTGTTTGTTTGTTTCTCCATCGCTTACGAATTCGGAAAACAACTCAAGCAAGAAGCGATCGTCAGCGCATCCCTGGCCACACTCGTGTTTCTGATGATTTCACTGAAACGTGATGACCTGACCCTGAACATGGAAGCACTTAGTTCCAAAGGATTGTTCACCGCGATCATCATCGCGCTCCTCTGCGTGCGAATTCAGAAGTTCTTCACCGACCGCAATCTTGTCATCAAACTCCCCGAGAATGTTCCGCACGTGGTTTATGAATCGTTCCTTTCTCTGGTGCCGATGATTTTTCTCGTCGTTCTATTCTGGGTAGTCCGTTTTGCAGTCGGCTTCGACATCAACAACGGCATCCAGCAAATTTTCAAACCGCTCCTTTTCGCACTCAACACGCTCCCGGGAATTCTGGTTTACGCGTTTCTCGTAACTCTCCTCTGGTCGGTGGGAATTAACGGCGACAATGCCATGGACGCGATCGTTGCTCCGATTTTTCTCCAGTATCTTGCCGAGAACGTTCAGGCGCGTTCCGCCGGCCAGGCACTACCGTACGTTACTGCCAACGGTTTCTTTACCACCTTCGTGAACGTCGGCGGAACTGGAGCAACGATTGCGCTGGCGCTCATAATGCTGAACTCAAAAGATCCGGGATTTCGCAAAATCAGCCGACTCTCCCTTCCCACCCAAATCTTCCAGATCAACGAACCGATTTTTTTCGGATTTCCGATCGTCCTGAACCCGGTTTTCATGGTTCCTTACATTCTGAACGCGTTGATCCTCACAACAGGCACATTCCTCCTGATGCAGTGGAACATCATTCAGCGCCCCTTTATTAACGTCCCCTGGACCACTCCGCCGATCATCGGCCACTACCTCGTCTCAGGAGGCGACTGGAAAGCCGCGGTCTGGGGACTCATCTCGCTCATGATCGCGATGGCCATTTACTATCCCTTTGCCAAAGCGGCCGAACGCCAGCGCCTTCTGGCTGAGTTGAAGAATGAATAAGCGCGTCGTCATTGTAGGCGGAGGCGCCGCTGGATTCTTCGCCGCCATTACCTGTGCCGAACAAAGTCCTTCATCCGAGGTTCTCATCCTGGAAAAAACAGCCAGGGTCCTGGAAAAAGTCCGCATCTCCGGCGGAGGACGCTGCAATGTAACCCACGCCTGTTTCGACCCTCGCGAACTCACTCGAAACTACCCGCGCGGTGAGCGCGAACTGATAGGCCCGTATCACCGTTTTCAACCTGAAGACACCGTTCGCTGGTTTCAGCAACGCGGCGTTCGACTAAAAAGAGAGTCCGACGGCCGAATGTTCCCCGTGACTAATTCCTCCCAGACCATCATGGACTGTTTACTCCGAGAGGCGAAACGGACGGGGGTGCAAATCCGAAAGAACTGCGGTGTAAACTCCTCCCGGGGGGAAGCAGGCCGTTTCCACCTTGCTCTCTCAACCGGAGAATCTCTCGCTTGCGATCAACTCTTGCTCGCGACAGGCGGTTGCCGCACCCCTGCGCTTGGTCAACTCGCCCTCTCCCTTGGCCACACGCTGGTCCCCCCGGTCCCCTCACTCTTCACATTTAACATTGAAGTGCCCTGGGTTCGCGAACTTGCCGGGGCCAGTGTGCCGGAGGTTGAACTCTCGATTCCGGGGACGAAACTAAAATCAAAAGGTCCCCTCCTTTTTACGCATTGGGGGCTCAGCGGTCCGGCGGTCCTGCGCCTCTCCGCCTGGGGAGCTCGACTGCTCAACGAGAAAAACTATCACTTTCCGCTGTCGGTAAGATGGTCCGCCATTCAACTTGGCGATCTTCTTTCACATGTGCGAGCCAATGGAGCCAAACTGGTCGCGAACGCCCCCCTCCCGCCCCTTTCTCAGCGCACTTGGCACGCTCTGATCACTCTCAGTGGAATCGCTCGTGAACGCCGCTGGGGTTCTCTCCCCCGCTCGGAACTCGAAAAACTTTTTAGCACGCTTTCCAATACCGAACTTCCCGTCACCGGCAAAAGTCTGAATAAGGATGAGTTTGTAACTTGCGGCGGAATTCCGCTAAATGAGGTGAATTTTAAGACTATGGAAAGCAAACTCTGCCCCGGCCTTTATTTCGCGGGCGAGTTGCTCGACATCGACGGCATCACGGGCGGCTTCAACTTTCAAGCCGCCTGGACCACAGGGTGGATTGCAGGGCAAAGTATGGCTGCAACTCTTAGCGCGAACTCATGAACGCGGACATTATTCCCCAGAGGATTAACGCGAAAAAAAGCGATAGAAAAATGAAACGGTTGCGCGCGATCCGTTTTTCGTAACGCAAGGGGCGCAGTCCTTTGATGCTTCCAGCCGCGAGATAACTTACAAGCTTTGGATTCGCCGCCGGATTTCCTCGGAAATGGTTTTGTAAGCGACGAATCGCTCCAATCAGATCGTATTTCCGGACACCTAAATCATTGTAGCGGTCGGGCGCCGATTCGATCTCCGGCTGTTGTTTGGATCTTTGGTAATTGAGCTTTTCAAAGACCGGATCGCGCAGGACTGGTGCTGCCTTTGGCTCGGTCGCCGGCTTTTGGGGCGCTGTCGCTGAACGCAATCGCGGCGCATTCGCCTTTGCATGCTCGGCCTTTGCCGTGAGCTGCTTAATCTCCGTCTCCAGCGCGCGAATCTGTTCGTTCAGTTCTTTTGAGCGCGCGGAAATCGGGTCCGCTTTCTTCTTGAAGACCGGCATCGGACCACTGGCTTACCGCCGAAGCAAAAGGATGGCGATGACTCCAGAACCGAGCAGCGCCGCGAGCGCCACCGGCCAGGTCAATGCCAACCCCAGCTCGCACAACTCCATAAAACCTTTTCCCTGGAATTGGAATTGGCTGCTTTTGGCTGCCTTCGCATCAGCCTCATCCGCTGCCGCCGTCTTCTGCGCTCCGTCGAGCACTGGCCATTTCAACCGCGCGGAATTCCACTCCATTCGGGCGTTCTCCAGAGTGGTTAATGCGCGGGTCAGCTCTGTATTCCAATTCTCCTGAGTCCAGGTTTCTTCGCGCAATGCCTCGACTTTCGTCAACGCTTCCCGCATATCCGTCAGTGATTTGGACATTTGTTCCGCATCCCGCTTCGCTGCAAAAACGGCCTCTTCCAGCATCGTCGACCCGCGGGTCAGATGGCGGAGCATTTCTTCGCGGCCGTTTTGGAATTCCGCACGACGGCGGCGCGCCTCTTCGAGCGCGGCTCTTTCCCGCTCAAGTTGCTCCTGCGCGCGCTTTAATTCGGCCAGCTTGCTGTGGGCATCCGAAACTTTGGCTTCAATTTCCTCGCGACTGGGGGGGCGCGACGCGGGCGTGGGTTGCGCGGACATGGTAGTGGTGGTGGTGACTGCGCCGAGACCGAGACTCTGCTTGGAGGACTCGTAATCCGTATCAATGAACTCAGATTCGTCGAAAGTCGAAGCCATGCAAAAACTCTAGAGAGCAACCGAAAACTGTAAAGACAAACCGATTCAGGCTCACCAACTCACCGGCACGCTCAGCTTCGTTCCAAAGCGATTTTTGTAGAACAACGTCTTGTTCATGTTGCCGAATTCGTGCACCAACTTCGTGATCTTTACGTCGTAGCAACAATACTCCGCGATATCCAACATCTTCCCTTGCCGAAACCACTCGATCGCCTGCATTCCTTCCGCCGTTTTCTCCACACCCAGCGTCGTGGTGGCGATGGAATCGAGGGACAGTCTGTGATTAATGGTCTTCTGTAATTCGATCAACATATCCAACGTCGGGGTCTGACGCAGATCGAACACGGTGTAACCGTGCAGCACGTCGTAATCGAAGCGCAAAATGTTGAAGCCGACGACCAGATCGGCCCGTAGCAGTTCAGTGATTAATTGATCGACCTGCTTTTCGCCATAGATCTTGTAATCACCGCGCGTGGTGCTGTACGTCACACCCACGCTCATTCGCATATCCCGAATATTGTTCCAACCGCCCACCTCCTCGGCGGATTTCTGCGTTTCCAGGTCAAAATAAACAATATTCTTCGCTGTGGGGAGCCGATCGATCACCAGGCCATTCAAGAAAACTCTCAGCGTCGCGGCAACATTTTCTTGTCCAGAGAGCCTTGTGAAAATCCTGTGGATAGCGGTGAACTGCCATCACCTGGTTGTTTTAGGCGGAAGGCTCCTTTAAGCTGCGCCTATGCAAGTAAAGCTCGCGTATGGACAAGGCCATCTCACGGTCGATCTGCCAGACGAAGTCACCACTGTGATCGAACCGGCGCATAATCCTGCGCTGCCGGACGAGAAAGGCGCGGTCCACCGTGCGCTCAGCTCTCCTGTAGGGACCAAGCCGCTGCGCGACTGGATCAAGCCGGGTCAAAAGATCTGCATCGCTTTCACGGACCTGACCCGTGCTACCCCGAATCATCGCCTCATCCCGTGGTTGCTCGAATATCTCAGCTTCGTTCCTCGCGAACGAATCACCCTTCTGAATCAACTCGGCACCCATCGTCCGAATACGCAAGCCGAACTGGAGAAGCTTCTCACGCCCGAGGTCGTTCACAATTACCGCGTCATCAACCACGAACCTGAGAATCCAGCGGCGCTCAAGCAATTCGGCGTCACCCATAGCGGCACACCCGCGCTGATCAATAAGACGCTCGCGGAAGCGGATGTCCGGATCATTACAGGCTTTATCGAACCGCATTTCTTTGCCGGCTTCAGCGGTGGGCCTAAGGGAATCATGCCCGGCTGCGCCGGTCTCGAAACGGTGATGAGCAACCACGACGCGCGTAATATCGGCGATCCCCGCTCCGCCTTCGGTATCACAATCGGCAATCCGATCTGGGAGGAAATCCGGGACATCGCGCTCCGGATTGGCCCAAGTTTTCTTCTGAATGTCAGCCTCAACGAGCAGCGTCAGATCACCGGCGTTTTTGCGGGCGACCTGATCGAAGCTCATCGAAATGGTTACGAATTTGTCCGCCATTCCGCGATGCAGAAGGTGAAAGCTCCCTTTGACGTGGTGGTAACTACCAACAGCGGTTACCCGCTTGATCTTAATCTTTACCAGGGCGTGAAAGGCATGAGCGCGGCCGCCCGGATCGTGCAGGAGCGCGGCACGATCATCCTGGCCTGCGAATGCAGCGAGGGCGTTCCAACCGGCAGCCCGCTTGACAAACTCTTGCGTGAAGCCAGCAGTTCCGAAGAAGTCCTCGCCATGCTCACCACCGCCAACCATGTCCGTCCCGAGCAATGGCAGGCCCAAATCCAGGCCCTCATCCAGCGCCGCGCCGAGGTTCTCGTTTACAGTTCGCTTTCCGATGATGTCCTCAGCAAAGCACATCTCAAACCCTGCAGAGATATTGGCGCGACCGTCCGCGAAAAACTCGCTCAGGCTGGGCCGGGCGCCCGCGTTGCGGTTCTCCCTCAAGGTCCCCTCACGATCCCGTACCTGGCCTAAGCATTGTCGCTCGCCTCGTCGCAAACTTCTCGACTCCATATTGATTCGTGAAAATTCTCTCGATCCACGCCCATCCGGACGACTTCGAATTTGCCGCCGCCGGCCTTTTCGAAATGTGGCGTCGCAAAATTTCCACTCTTCGGGCGCGCGTCCTTGTTTGCACGGATGGCAAAGCAGGACACCATTTTCGGAGTCGGGAGGAAACCTTCGCCATGCGGCAGCGCGAACAGGAAGCGTCCGCGAGGGTTGGCCATTTTGAAGCTCGATTCCTCCGCTACCCCAACGGCGAAGTTCCGCGTGAAGCCTGCCTGCAAGTGACAACTCCTCTTCTTGCCGCACTCTGGAAGGAAATTCGTGATTTCCAGCCCGACTACATCTTCGCTCCGCCGTACGCCTCGGATCCTCGCGCAGGAATTCACGTCGATCACGTCGCGGTCGCAGAGGCCGTCCGCAAAGTCGCTTACATGATCAACGTCCCACACGCCTTCACTCCCGAATATCCGGCGGACGAAACGAAGTCTGAACCGTGCAAAGTGCCAGTCATCTGTACGGTTTACGACGCTTACATGACGGGCGAAAATGCCTTCGATCTCGCCATCGATGTTGAAGAAGCTTTCGAAACGATCTGTGCCGAAGCCTGGTGCCACCAATCCCAAATCGCAGAATGGCTTCCCTGGGTGGGCCGCCACTCCATGCCCATCCCGCGTTCGATGGACGATTGGCGAGCAGTCCTGCGTGACCGTTTTTCACGGCGGAATCGCGAATTGGGCCTGCCTGTCGATCGACTCCACGAATTCTTTACCATTACTGCGTGGGGCCAGGTCCCAACGTCCCAAGAAATCCTGCATGAATTCCCAAACATCAACGCGCAGTTTTCGAACCTCGCCCCGCTCGAAAAACGCCTCATCCGCTGGCGCAATCTCTAAGGGAGCTTGCGGGAGTCGTACTGAGCAAAACGTTGTTCGAGCCAGGGATCCGCGTCATTCGAATAACCGCGCACTTCCCAGAAGCCGAGAATATCGCGGTCGAGAAAGGTGATTTCGCGAATGAACTTGGCTCCTTTCCACGCGTAACGTTTGGGGATGATCACGCGAGCAGGACCGCCATGCTCGACCGTGAGAGGCTGTCCGTCAGCAGTGTGCGCGATTAACACGTCGTCATCAAGGCAGACGGAGAGCGGATTGTTGGTCGAGTAGCCATCGTAGCTCTTGAAGAAAACGTGTGAAGCGGATGCCCTGGGCCTCACCAGATCGACGATCGTGAAAAACGCGACCCCGATGAATTCCATGTCGTAGCGACTCCACGTCGTGACGCAATGGAAATCGCTCACGTCCGTGAATTGGGGCAGAGCGATGAACTGTTCCCAATTCAAGGTCACGGGATTCTCGACATGCCCGTGGATTTTTAATTCCCACTTGTTGAGGCTGACCTCGGGATGAACACCGAGGTCGAGCACCGGCCAGTTATGGACTAACTTCTGGCCGGGAGGCAACCGGTCTTGTGAGCGCAGGACCGGTTGCTCCTGGCCCGCCACTTTGCGGGCCCAGCGTTCTTTGCGTGCAACGAGATCGTTATTCACGCAGGCAATATAGCTGCTACTTCACCAGACGGTAGAAGCGATGACCACCACTCACCTGGTCGGTCGTAACGCCAGCAGAACCACTCGCGGGCACGTTTCGGAGCAAGGTCCAGGCAGCATCGCCGAGATTCTCCTTGTACTCGACGCGATACGTTTCGCCAGGCTTGGCGTTCCACGTGAGCGAGATCTGTCCCTGTGCAACGCTCACACTGGTGAATTGCAGGGCATTCGGATCAACGACCGCGCCACCGCTGTTGCTCGCACCGGGTGTCGCGGAGGAAAGCACTCCGACCGTTCCGCCATCTGGCGTGCGTCCCGAACTGACATCGGCCGCTTGCTGGCCGAACGTGACCGAGTCGATCACCGAGCCATCGGGTGCCAAAAGCGCGATGCTCTCGCCTTCCACTGCGAGTTTGAAGTTTACATGCAATTGACCATTGGTTGCTTTGTCGCTGTCCGCCCAGACAAGCAGGAATCCTTTCGCGGGAATGGAAGTGCCTGCGGGAATCGTAAACTGATCCGGCTTACTGAGATCATCGGTCAGCGTATAGCCACCGAGATCCACTGCTGTCGCTCCGGCATTGTAAAGCTCGAACCAGTCGTCAAAGTGCAGGTCCGATGGATCTTGAACGGTGTGGGTGTTGTTCGCCATCCACTCGTTAATGAATACCTGAGCGGGCGGAGTGCTGAGCGTATTGGCGGCGCCTGGAGAAGGTTGGTAGAAGATTTCACGCTGGACAGCCTGCCCTTCGGCAAAAGCGCCATAGGATTGACCCGCGGGGACTTGATCATATGCGAGGTAATCGAAGACAGTGGGTTGACTTCGTTGCGTGCCGACCAATCCGATGGCCCCGGTAACCGGGTCCAAACGGAAGCTGGCGTGCAGCTCAGTGGGTGAGGTTTGATTCACCTGTCCATCGAGCCAAACGATAATTCTCTCTCCGGCCGCGATATTCGCGCCAGCGGGAAAAGCCCACTTCGTAAGATTCTTAAAATCGTCAGTCAGATAAAGACCGCTCAATGAGATCGCGGTGGTTCCTGAGTTATAAAGTTCAACCCACGGATCGGTCTCACCGGCGGCGTCACGTTTTCCGTTCAGGTTGTTCGGCTGAACTTCATTGACCCACAGCAGCGGGAAAGCCGTGAGAGTTGCACGCGTGCTGTTTGTAGCGCCCGGCGTGACCGAACCGCTCACCGCGGTCCAGTTACCGACGCGTGAGGCATCCTGAGTTGGATCGATCAATTGAAGTGAAGCGCCCGATCCATCGGCCAACACTGGCCAGGGCGCAAGATCGCTGTAACGAACGGCCGAAACAACCACGTCGTTTGTGCCGGTCGCGTCTTTGCCGATCAGACTGATCGCTTCCCCATTGTTCTGCAGCGTGCCGTTATATGAGCCGATCACCGGGATCGTGAAGCCATACTGTTCTCCAAAGGCAAAAGGATCCTTCGCCACGACCAGGAAGCCGCCCGGCGGAATCACGGAACCACCTGGGAATGTAAAATCCAGGCCGTTCAAACGATAACCCGAAAGATCATAAGAGGTCGTCCTCGCAGAGTTGTGGATCTCAACGAAGGCGCTGTCCGGATTTGCCGGGTGATAGTTGATCTCGTTGATGACTACCCGCCCGCTAATGGCTTCGGGCAAACCGGTGTAAGTCACCGTGATGGTATCGTTCGCATCCGCGATCAACTGCCCGTTCGCATCGTAGCCGTCGAGCCTGACCACATTCGCGCCCTGCCTCAATGCCACGCGCAATTCCCAGCCAGTTTCCGAGGTCCAAGTGACCGGGTATTCCAATCCGTTCACCTTAATCGTTTTCACCGTTACCGGCGCGGTGCCAGAAAGGGTCAAAGTATTGCGGTTCGTCGAATAACTCGTCCGGCTATCGCTCGTGATCGCAAAACCAGCGCTCACGTTGGCGAGTTGCGCAAGAATGAACTCGCGACGGTCCGCGATCCACTGTTTGACCTCGTCCGCCGGGGTGACCGTGATGCCGTTTTGCACCAGGGAACTGAATTTCGCATCGATCACTGCGTTGACGCGGGCGGCAATCAGCGGGCCGTTCGCTATTCGATCGAGCGCACGATAATACGCCCGCCTAAAGACGGGCGTTTCCATCATTCGCTTGGTAATCGTATCGATGCTGCCATCGAAGTGCGTCACGTAGAACAGATCTCTCTGTGGAGAATCACCCAGTCCGAACGCGAACGCGATATCCCAGTGCAATAAGTTCCATTTGCCGTTTTGCGGCTTGTACGCGTACATGTTTTTTCCGCGCTCGTAGCCGAACGCATCCCAATCGCCGGCGGCATGGCGGAGGGCGATCGTACCCATCCATTCGTCGATATCAATGAGCGCCTCGGTTTCTTTGACGAACTTCGCCGGATCGGGATCGTTGACCGCCTGAACCAGCTTAAGGAGTTCGGAATAATCGTGAGCTGACCCGCTCACGGCACGCTTGCGGAACCACCAACGATAACGTTCCTGCTTCAACTCCCGCGCGCCGGTCACAACGTTGGTTGTCCAAAGCGCGATCAATTCGGCATCCTGGTTGAAAAAGCCGTTCACGGCATCGTTGTACTCGAACCAGTCCTCGATTTTATGCAGGTCACCGTTGGAGTCATTCGGAAACCATTGCTTCACGAAATCACCGTTCGGCTGCTGCGAGTCTTCGTAGACGCGAAACGTCCCGGCACTATTTAAGCCGCGGTTGCGTCCATTCAGGAAAAGGTGATGATAGCGACGATAGTTGAAGGGCATGTTCAACTGATCGACCATCCAAAAAAAGGTTTGCTCGCGAATGCCAGTCCCATCGCTGCCGATGTTGGAAGGCAGATTGAGGACGAAATCGTTTTGTCCCAGGAACAGATCGTCGTCCGGGAAGGTCATCAGATAATTAGCACTGCTTCCGAGGGGGCCGCTATAGCCGGTCCAATGGAATGGACTGCCACTGTAAAGAGTGCCCATGTTGTAGATAACCCGTTCGTTGTTGTAAACAAATGTCGCATCCAGCGGCTTATTGCTGGAACGCTCGCGAGTCGTCCAACGATTGATATTCGTTTGCGTCAGCCACAGACGATAGACTCCCAGCGTTCCGGAAGGTTTGCCGTCACCGAAAAGGACGACGCCTGTATTAGTCGGCGCATTGGCTGGAAAGCGTCCGACACTGCCTGACGCGTCGAATGCCTCAATGTAGAACGCCACCGTCGAGAGATTGGTTTGCCCGGGAATTGTTCCCGAATAATACCCGGCGCCACGATAGACCATCGGAACGCGAGTGAAGGCGTTGGTGGAAGGATCAACGCGATAGAAAAGGCCGGCCACCGCTACGCGATCGGGATCGTCTACTCGTGCGCTTACTTCCACGTCCTGATTGGCGACCGGAAGAATCGGATTGTGTAACACCCCGGTGATTGTCGGAGGCGAGTTCGGCACTGCCTGGCTATTCCGCGCACCCGGCGTACCGAGATTCTTCGGCACGGGCATCGTTCCGCGGGCTTCCAGGTAATTTCCATGGAGGCGAAGCAAAATGTCCGGGGTGCCACGCAGCCAGCGCACGTCCGCCCGAAGCGTGGCGATCGTTCCATTGGTCAAACCGTCATTGAGGCGGGCGCGAATTCGGTTGGAAGAAGTATCCCCGCGCTCGGTCGCGCGAATATGCAGAGCGTTGCCGCCGTTCCGCCCGGTGCCAAGTTCAAGCGTCGTATCCTCGTGAGTTCCGCCAGCGGCCCAATCAGCCAGGCCTTTCTCAAAACCCGGATTGCGCAGCAGATTCGCGCCGCCATCACGCATCACAACCACGTTGTCGAGTAGCGCTTCTCCGCCATCGAGCAGAATAACATGCAGATTGCGGCTTGGATTGGTAACGGCGTAATTCGTAGAGCCGTGGTCGAGAATTCCGCGCCGCTCGATAGTGACCCATGAACTTTTTTGCGTCTCGTCGCTATCCGCCCAGTTAGAAGCCTCGTCGGTATCACCGTTCGGGTCAATCAGTTCGATGCTGCTGCCGCCGCCATCCGCCCAATGCGGCCAGCGTCCACTGGTATGATAATGCACGGAGCTCACGACAATGTTCAGAACATTGGTCACGCGCTGGTTGTTGTTGGTCGAGATCGAGAGCTCCGGACGCTGCAAGGAGATTCGTTCACCGGAATTTGAGAGGTTCCCGTTGAAGTTTCCTACACTGTTCGCGTCCGTAAGCGTACCAGCGTAGTTCGTCCGCAGAAGGTTGATATCCCGGGCCACAATAAGATAAGCGCCTGGTGCCAGAATGGTGTCTTGGGCAAACGTGTAGCTGATGCCCTCGGCCAGGCGCCACCCTTTCAAATTCACCGCAGCCGCGCTGCGGTTGTACAACTCGACATATTCCTCGTTTTCGTTGCCCGAGATCGGGTTGTACATGATTTCATTGATGACAACTGTCGCGGCCAACGGCCGGGTGTTCGGTGCGCCGGGCGTAGGTTGGCTGAGCGGCCGGAAACGCGGACTACCGTCTGGAAAGCGGCCAGTCGCGACGCCGCTGGCTTGCGCACCGAATTTGATCGATTCAATCACGCGAGTTTTCTGCGGATTGCGGACGATGATGCGCTCACCTGTCGAATCCAACGCGAAACCCAGCTTGTTTTGATCGAACGCCAGAAAGCCAAGCGACCCAATACGGGTGCCATTTGGAATCTGGAACTTGTTCGTTGTTATGTCGTCTGTGATGTAAATGCCGGAAAGGTCAATCTCCTGATCGGAATAATTGTAGAGCTCGATGTAATCGGTGGCTGCGTCGGTATTTGCGAGGAATTCGTTAACGACCAGTCCGCGGTACGGGTTGATGCCGACCGTTTCGGCTTTTCCCGGAGAACCGCCGACCACCTGGCTGGCATCCCAGGCGCGCGGATCGGCTTCGCCATAGGAAGGCCGCGCCAAAACAAGGGAGGGCCCGGTCCCGTCTGGAGCGGAAGGCCACTCACCGCTTGACTCGTAATGAATATCCAGAAGCACCGCCCCCTGGTCATTCAAAAGACGCAACGAACCTGTATCACCCAAATCACCGTCGTAGGGGCCATAAACGCGGGGCAACGCATAGAGCGTCTGCACGTCAATGGGCGACGCGGCGACGACTGCGTAACCGTTCGCGGGGAGAAACACGCCGTCTGGAAATTGGAAATCGACGGACCCGGTGATGCGATAATTACCAATGTTCACGATCTCCGCCTCGCTGTTGTAAATTTCGATGAACTTCAACTTCCGGCCATCTCCGCGCGGAGACGGATGGTACATGATTTCCGAAATCGTCAGGCCGGTGCGCCGAGTGGAAGGTCCGGGTGTCTCGGGCCGTCCATAGACGATGTCGCTGCTCAGGGGAGAAAAGCCGAAGGTGAACTCCCCTTGAGTGTCAGGGTCTACAGGGTTTGGCTGACCTGCGCGGTCGGTGACGTCGTTGATCGTTACGAAGTAATCACCGCCAAATTCCAGCGCCGTCGTTCGCAGAATGACAGTCTTGCCAGAGGGATCGAGCGTTGCGCCGAGAACCTGCACTCCTCCGGAAATGCTGTAGTTGGCAATGTTTGTCACGGTGGCCAGACTCATCGATTCGCTGAAGGAGAGCGTGAGAAGACCATTTTCACCCGAGGTCTGTGCCGCTAAAAGGGTGGGCGGGGTCACGTCTCGTCGAACGGTGAGAAAGACCGGGCTGCTCAGCACCACGTTGGTGGCGAACTCGTTAGTCAAGCTGACGCGAAAACGCGTGCCGTTATCCGCCAAAGTGGTGAGCGGAAGCTTAAGGGTGAGATTCGTTTCGCCCGGAATAGGAACGTCATTGCGCAACCATTGGATGCCCACCGCACCGCGATTGGCCAATTGGAACGAGAAGCTCGCCGGGTTTCCTTCATCAACCGTAACATTGCGCGGTTGCTGCAAAATAACTGGCGGGATGAGTTCAACGTAGACCCGTTCGTTCGGAATCGGATCTTCCAGTGTGCCATCCGGGAGTTGCCACCGAACGGAAATGTGATCCGCTCCGCCGCCGTCTACGGTGAGAGCTTCGATATAGTAAAACCGGCCTGCTTCGAGCGTGATCGGGGTAGACCGCTGATTTGGTTCCACGTCGTAATTGCGTGGATCTGTATAATTAAAAACCTCCGCGATTTTTTGCCGGTTTTCGGGCCGATCATTGCTACTGAGGAACAGTTGGCCTTGATCGTCGCTCGCGATCCAAAAGGTATACGCGCCACTCACCGGCGGCAGAATCCACCCTCGAATACGCTGCCCGTAGTTATCACCGAAGCTGTCCGGAGCCTCGAACTCGGAAATCACCGAGACGGACGCGGGATTGTTCGGGTAAGCGGGATTGCTCAGCAGACCAGGAATGCCGACATCGGTCAGATTTGAGTAGATTTCACGAAGCAGTCCATGTTGAGCTTGCGTTTTCGGCACAAAAAGGAGGGCGCAGGCACAAAGCGCCGCCATGATGATCTTGTGGATAAGGGTCTTCACGTGCCCGAAACGATAGCGAGGCGAATGGCGATGACAAGATGCGAATTCACGCGAATGTCACTTTCATAATTCGGACTCTGTGAATTCGGAGAGAGACCAGTTCAACGCTGTGCCAAGTGCCGATTTTGGGTGAATCCGGTCTCATTTCTCATCTCACCACCCTTCAAAGGGGCTTGAGAAGTCGGAACGCGAAGCGCGTCTCGGGCGGGGAGACGAGACAAGAAGGACAAGCGAGCCTTCGGATTCCGCGGGGAGTCCAGCCACTACCCGCGTTCGCCGTCACGTTCGTACCGACCCTGACGCACGCTCGTGCAAAAGCCTATATCGGTACAGAGATATGTACCTATTGTTCCATCGCAAAACGGTAGGCAATAACCCGTGAACAGCGGATGACCGCGCAGTTTCGGTATTCATCTTTCTGTGCGACGGCGGCACGTATGAAGTTTTTGGAAAGAGAGGAGATGGCAGGCTCAAATGCAGCGGATCGAGGTAAGGCCAAAATCTATCTTATTGATGATCACCCCATTATGGTCGAGGGCTTGAGAGAGCTGATTAACCATCAGAGAGACTTGCGGGTGGTAGGCGCATCTGAAGACTGGCACTTGGCTTTGGATCAGGCCAAAAAGCTCGAACCGGATCTCATCATGCTCGACGTCACCTTGAAAGACGCCAATGGGATTGAAGTTCTGAAGAACCTGAAAATCCACTTACCTCACGTGAAGGTGCTGATGCTTTCAATGCATGACGAAAACCTTTACGCCATGCGAGCCCTCAAAGCGGGGGCACAGGGTTACATCATGAAACAAGAGGCAGTGGATCAGGTCCTGGATGCCATTCGCCAGGTCTTATCCGGTGAAGTCTATCTGAGTGAGGCGATGAGCAAGCGCACGATGTTCCAATTGCTCGGGAGAGGCGGAACGCGCAGCGGATCGCCGCTTGAAGACTTAAGCGATCGTGAGTTGGAGGTCTTTACTTTAATCGGCGGAGGCTGCACGACCCGGCAAATCGCTGACAAGCTTCACCTGAGCATTAAAACGGTGGAAACGCATCGCGCCCATATAAAAGAAAAGCTCAATCTTAAAAATTCGACTGAGCTTGTGCAGCATGCCATTCACTGGCGTGAAAGTTAGAAAATGATGTTTATTCTCAGGAACGTCCGCGGCGCTTCACTTTGAGCTGCGCGAGCGAATGTGCAAGGGCCGCGCTCACGTTCGCCACTTCTTCGTCCGAGAGCTTTTGTTGCAAACGCTCTTCGGCCCGGCGGCGGGCCTCTTCAGCTTTCGCTTCGTCGATGTCGGTCGCCTTGATTGCCATGTCCGTGAGGATGGCAACGCGAGTGCCAGTGATCTCCGCGAAACCGCCGCCGATCGCGAGGAAATAATCCTGGTTGTTTTTCCGGACGATCACTTCGCCAGGCATGACCTGGGTCATGAGCGGGACGTGCTTCGGAAAAACACCCAGTTCGCCCTCGGCGCCAGGAAGCGTCACCATATCTACATCTTCCGAGTAGGTGACGGCTTCCGGGGTAACGATTTCGAGCTTTAGAGTCTCGGCCATACTATTCTTTGATCTCTTCGATCTTGCCCTTCATGTAGAAGTTGCCTTCGGCGACTTCGTCATGTTTGCCTTCAAGAATTTCTTTGAAGGCCTTGACGGTATCCGCAACGGCGACCTGTTTTCCAGGGCGACCGGTGAACACTTCGGCGACGGTGAACGGCTGGCTGAGGAAGCGCTGGATCTTGCGAGCGCGGAACACAGTCAGCTTATCGTCGGGCGAAAGTTCATCCATACCGAGAATCGCGATGATGTCCTGCAAGTCTTTGTAACGTTGCAGCACCTTCTGCACGCCGCGTGCGACATCGTAATGTTCCTGACCGACGATTTCGGGCGTCAGAGCTCGCGAGTTCGAGGCCAGAGGATCGACCGCCGGGAAAATTCCCAATTCCGCGATGGAGCGTTCCAACACGATGGTGGCATCCAAGTGCGCGAACGTGGTCGCGGGCGCGGGGTCGGTCAAGTCGTCCGCTGGCACGTAAACGGCCTGGAACGAGGTGATCGAACCTTTTTTGGTCGAGGTGATGCGTTCCTGCAGGTCACCCATTTCCGCAGCGAGAGTCGGCTGGTAACCGACCGCGCTCGGAGTTCGGCCTAGGAGCGCGGATACTTCGGACCCGGCCTGTGAGAACCGGAAGATGTTGTCGATGAAGAGCAACACGTCCTGGTTCTTTTCGTCGCGGAAATACTCAGTAACCGCAAGAGCCGACAGCGCCACGCGGAGCCGAGCGCCTGGAGGTTCGTTCATCTGACCGTAAACGAGTCCGATTTTTGAACCAGGCTCGATGATCGGCAAACCATTCGCGCCTTTCTTGGCATGACCCTTTTCATCCTTCTGGACCTTAATGACGTTGGCTTCGATCATTTCGTTGTAAAGATCGTTGCCTTCGCGCGTGCGCTCGCCCACACCCGCAAACATGGAAATTCCGCCGTGCAGCTTGGCGATATTGTTGATCAACTCCATGATCACAACGGTCTTGCCGACGCCAGCGCCGCCGAACGCACCGACCTTGCCGCCCTTCAAGAACGGACAGATCAGATCGATGACTTTAATTCCGGTGGTGAGCACCTGCGGACTGGTCGACTGATCCACAAGGGGCGGAGCAGCGCGGTGGATGGGCAGGTATTTGTCGGCCTTGACTGGCCCCTGCTCGTCGACCGGCGCGCCCGTCACATCAAACACTCGCCCCATGACGGCTTCGCCAACGGGCATGGAAATTGGGGCTCCCTGGTCCAGGATTTCCATCCCGCGCTTCAGGCCCTCAGTCGTGGACATGGCTACAGCGCGCACCCAGTTATCGCCGAGGTGCTGTTGCACCTCGAGCGTGAGCTTGGTGGGCGTGCCTTGCGAGGTGAAGTCCACGGTCAAAGCATTGTAAATGGCCGGTAACTTCCCGTCTGCGAACTCCACGTCCACTACCGGTCCGATCACTTGAACTATTTTACCTTTGTTCATCTAAAATTCTCTTTTTCCAATATCCAGGCTTACGACTGCTGTGATGCACCGCAATCACATAAATCTCTTCGTTACTCTCTCGATACCAAATCAAATATCCGAACCGCTGGACCACATACCTGCGGAACCCATTCTCCCGCACTGGTCATCGTTCAGGCCACTGAACGAAACTCGCCAGAGCAGCATCGACTTCCGATTCAAAAATCTCACCGTAGTTGAGCCGATGATCTTCCAGGTATTCACTCGCGGTGAACACCTCAATGCGAGCTTCAGGATGTAACCTGACGTGCCGCACGCTTTTTCGCTAACCGTTCGTCCAACTCCGCCTTGACCTGTTCCCAAGGAATCGTTTCGACCTTCCCCGTAACGATCTCATCCCAACGGCGATTCAATTCGGCAACTAGTTCGGGATCATCGTCATCCACGCTCGCCCACAACTCTTGCACGAGCCACTCCCGGTCTTCGGTCGAGAGCTTCAAAGCTTCTTCTTTTATCTCTTGAACACTCATGCCGCTAGCTTACTGCCCCATCGCCATGGTTGCACTGGTAATTTCCAGCAGTTCCTTGGTGATGTTCGCCTGGCGAAGCTTATTGTATTCGAGCGTCAAATCCTTGATCAACTGCTTCGCGTTATCCGTCGCGTTCTTCATCGCCACCATGCGTGCGCTGTGTTCCGATGCTTTCGCCTCGAGCAGAATCTGATAAACGACGTAGTTCAAGTAGTGCGGAACCAACGCTTCAAACACGCCTCCAGCACTTGGTTCGAAGATGTATTCTGTTGTCGGCGCGGCCAACTTCTCCCCTGCCCCTTCACCTTCGAGCTGACCGGAAAATCCTTTGATTTCCGCGATCGGAAGCAAGCTGCGCACTTCCGGCTTCTGGCTGAGTGTGTTGATGAAGTTCGTGAACAGAATATCCACCTGATCGACTTCCTTTTTAAGGAACATGTCCTGCGCGAACTTCGAGATTGCGCGAGCTTCGGCAAATGTAGGTGTGTCCTTGTACGTGAACTCAGCGGCGAGTTTACGTTGGGTGCGCGCCAGAAATTGGGAGCCTTTGCGTCCCGCCGCAACGAATGTCGTCGTCGCTTTGTCAAATTTTGCAGCTTCACGCAGTAAGTTGCTGTTCAACGCACCAGCCAAACCTTTGTCGCTGCTGATCAGAATCACGGCGCGGGTTTTGCCATTCCGCACCTCAAAGAGCGGATGGGTGAAGTCGCCCGCGTTCGCGGTGACACTTTCCAGCACCGTGTTCATCAGCGTCGAGTACGGCCGACCTGCCAAGGCAGATTGCTGCGCGCGGCGCATTTTCGATGCAGCAACCATCTGCATCGCCTTGGTAATTTGCGCCGTGTTTTTGACCGACTTGATTCGGCGGCGTATGTCGCGTGTGCTGGGCATTTCGTATTAGCTGTTTGAGATCAATTCCCGATCCCAACCTTATTTATACGTTTGCTTGAATTCAGTAATCGCAGCTTTCAGATCGTTCGTAATGGCGTCGCTCATCGCCTTCTCTTTCGTAATCGACGCGAGGATGTTCGCCTTACGGGTATTCAGGAAGTCGGTGAGCTTGCCCTGGAAATCCTTGATCTTGTCCACCGCGACGTCATCCATAAAACCGTTCTGCACGGTCCAGAGAATCGCGGCCTGAACTTCGACCGGGATCGGGTTGTATTGCGGCTGTTTGAAAACTTCGACGATGCGTTTGCCACGCTCCAATTGCGCCTGGGTTTTCGCATCGAGATCGGAACCGAACTGCGCGAATGCCGCGAGTTCGCGAAACTGCGCGAGATCCAGCTTAATACGGCCGGCGACCTGTTTCATCGCCTTGATCTGCGCGGCGGAACCGACGCGCGACACGGAGAGACCGACCGAGACCGCAGGACGAACGCCCTGGTAGAACAAATCAGTTTCCAGATAGATCTGACCATCAGTAATTGAAATGACGTTCGTCGGGATGTACGCGGATACGTCGCCTGCCTGGGTTTCAATGATCGGCAGCGCGGTCAACGAACCATTTCCGTATTTTTCACTGACACGAGCCGAGCGCTCGAGCAAGCGGCTGTGCAGATAGAAAACGTCACCGGGATACGCTTCGCGACCCGAGGGGCGTTTCAATACCAGAGAAACCTGGCGATAAGCGACGGCGTGCTTGGAAAGATCGTCGAAAATAATCAACGCATCCATGCCATTATCCATGAACCATTCGCCCATGGCCGCGCCCGCGAACGGAGCTAGATACTGGTTCGAAGCGGAGTCGGAAGCGCTGGCGCAGACGATGATCGTGTATGGAAGAGCACCTTCCTTTTCAAGAACACTGATCACGCGCGCGATGTTTGATTGCTTCTGACCCACCGCTACGTAAATGGAATAGATGGGACGAAAATCTTTATCTTTCGCAGTTTCGGCCGTGCGATTGAGGCGAGCGTTGCTGATGATCGTGTCGATTCCGATTGTGGTTTTGCCCGTCGAACGGTCACCGATGATCAGTTCGCGTTGGCCGCGGCCAATGGGGATCATCGCGTCGATCGCCATAATACCGGTCTGGACTGGCTGGCTAACGGATTTACGACGAATGATGCCGGGCGCGATCTTTTCAACAGGATATTGAGTATCGCCCTTGACCGGACCTTTGCCGTCGAGCGGCTGGCCAAGCGTATTTACCACGCGCCCGAGCAGGCTCTTGCCGACCGGCACCTGCAGAAGACGGCCAGTGGTGCGGACTTCTTGTCCTTCGCGCACACCGGTGTAGTCACCGAGGATGATCGCACCGACTTCGGTTTCTTCGAGGTTCAGCGCGAGGCCGACCACTCCGTTGCCGAAATCAAGCATCTCATTCAACATCGCGTCGGTCAGCCCTTCGATCTTGGCGACACCGTCGCCGATTTCGCGCACGATGCCGACATTCTGTTTCGCGACGCTCGTTTTTGCGCCGCTAATCTGCGATTCAATTTCTTGTAGTAAGGTGCTCATTCGATCTGAAAATTAAAATGACTCCGCGAGGTTTTTGAGGCGTCCCGCCACGCTCCCGTCATAGACGTCGCTGCCCACACGCACACGCAACCCGCCGATCAACGCCGGGTTTTGCTGAAATGAAACGTTCAATCCGCGTCCGTAGATCCGCTGCAGATTTCCTGAAATGGAACTTTGCTGCTCGGGTGAAAGCGCCACCGCACTCTCCACACTCGTAGCGCGCCGCGCTTCCTCGATTTTGATCAAGCGTTTGAACTGATCGAGAATCGCGATATAACCGCGCGGCTTCGCCTGCAAAACTTTTTGAACGATCGTTCGGACCTTCCCTTCGTCCATCACGCCGTTGACAATCGTCGAGCGGAACAGTTCCTTCGCTTCGCGTCGAACTTGTTTGCCTGCTTTCATAAAACGCTCCCTAACGGTCGCGGCTCTGTGTCTCCTTAAGCAGCCAATTGCTTGTTCGTTTCGTCGATCAACCGCCGTTGATCGTCCATGGTCAAAATCTTGCCCGTCACCTGTGCTGTGGTGCGAACGACCAATTGCCCGAGTTCCTTAAGCAACTCGTCCTTCATGCGCTGACGTTCCGCGACGCCCGCCTGTTGTGCCTTCGCGATGATATCTTCGGCCTGCTTGATCGCGCGTTGAGTCTCGGACTCCTGCACCTTCGCCGCCGCCGCACGCGCCTCTTCGATCAACTGGTTCGCCTGCTGGCTGGCCTTCGCCATAATCTCCTGGCGCGAAGCCTCAGCCTTGGCCAACTCCTGCTTGATCTTATCCGCGTTCGCCAAGCCCTCGGCGATCCGTTGCCGCCGTTGCTCCAACACTTTCAAGATCGGCTTATAAGCAAAGCGGTGCAGCAAAAACGCCACAATCGCGAAACTGATCACCTGCGAAATGAAATGCGGCACATCCAAACCGAACGTGCGCGAGATCTCCGTGATCGGATTTTCCGCTGCGGCGAACATATAGATCGAATTCATATCAGCTAACTAACTGGAAAACGGCGCGGGCGGCGAACCGCCGCGCGCATAATCGGCTTTATTACTTGCCCGCCAGGTAAATAGCAAAGAACACGATACCTTCAGCGAAGGCGGTGCTCAGAATTGCTTGAACCAGAATCGGCGTAGCAGCGCCAGGATTGCGGCCGACCGCTTCTGACGCTTTCATCCCAATCAGGCCGACGCCCAGAGCAGCGCCAAGGGCGGCGAGACCGATGTGCAAATTACCGGTCATTTCGGCCAGCATAGGAGTTAACATACTTATCCTTTCGTTGTCTCAACGGCTCCCGCGATTGAACACGGTCAAACCGTCGAAATTGTTTAATGATGCTCGTGCTTGGCATCGTGCGCGTCATGGCTGGGGTCATGCTGGCAGATCAACAGCGTGAACACCGCCGTCAACAACATAAACACCAGCGCCTGCACCATTCCCACCAGCACTTCCAAAAAGTAAAACGGGATCGGAATCACCACCGACCCAAACCACCCCGGCAGAATCGTCGACATCGCTTCCAGCATGTTTTCACCCGCGTACACATTGCCGAACAGACGGAAGCTGAGTGACACCGGCCGGAACAAAATCGAAACCACTTCGAGGACGCCGACCAGGAGAAAAACCACGACCATCAGGGCCTTCAACGCGCCCTTGGTATCACCCTTCGCGCCGAATATGTGAGACATGAAACCGCCGACTCCGTTCGTCTGCAGCGCCCAAACAGTCCAACACAGGAAAAAGACCATCGACATCGCGAATGTCATGTTCAGGTCCGCGTTCACGCCGCGCAGCATCGGTTCCCACGCACCCGCTTCAGTCTTCCACTTAAGAGTCCCCACCCCCGGGATAAGCCCAAACCAGTTCGAAAACAAAATCAGAATGAAAATCGTGGCGAAAAACCAAAACGTCTTTTTCACCAACTCGTTCCCCACAATTCCTTCCAGAAAATTATACAGGCTCTCCACAAGCCACTCCCAAAAATTCTGAGCTCCGGAAGGAACAGCTTGAATATTGCGCGTCGCCATCTGCGCGAACACGATCAACCCGATCGCCACAATCCAGCAGGCGATCATCGAATTGGTCACACGAAATCCGCCGATATTGAAGAGATCAACGGGATGTAACGTCAGACCTTCGTGGCCACCAGAGGCATGCTCTCCCGCCGCATGTTCACCGGCTGGCACCGCAGCCGCCGCACCATGCTCTGCGGAAAAAACAGAAAGGGGCAGTAAAGAAAAAACCGCCACCATCAGCAAAATTTTACAAAATTGCATCGGACAAAAAATTAGATTCGCGGGAGAAAACCCTCTCCGAACGCACTCCAATTACCGGAACCGGGCGCACCCTGCCAGATCGTGAAATTTTTCACAAGCGGTTTTTCTGAAATTTTATTAACAGTGCGTTACATCCGCTTGGCTGGCGGTTTCTTCATCGATTCCAAGTATTTACGAGCGGCTGTTTTAAACTCAAACTGGCAATAATGACAGGTGAAAAAGCGCGTCACTTTCCCACCGCCGCACTCCTTGTATGCGGAACCACAACTATTCCCCAAGGACTAGCGCCCGCCTTGATGCGCCCTATCTGCTTTTCACTCGCCAAATCAACGACAGAAACATCGTTCGACGGACCATTAGCCACATATAGAAGTTTTCCATCGGGCGACATTGCCATTCCCCATGGACGCGGACCGACCTTGATACTGTTCACCAACTCGAACTTCGCCGTATCGACCACAGCGATAAGCCCCGCGCGTCCAGTGCTCGCATAAAGCCTTTTCCCATCGGCGCCGACCAACAACTTCATGGGTCGGTATCCAGACGGCAACCGCAACGAACCGAGAACGCGGAAGGTCCCGGTATCGACCAAATGCAACTGTCCCGAACTCTCCGAAGGCACAAACGCCCGCGATCCATCCGGCAGAAACGCGACTGAACGAGGCCTGCCTCCCCACCACGAACTTCCCTATAACTTCCCTCTTCCGAGTTCCAATTATGAATATTTCGCCGCAAGCCTCGCAGGTCACGTAGACTTCCTCGCCACTGGGCGAGAGCGTCACCCCCTCAGGCTCTCGTGTCACGGGCACAATCGTCTCCACCTTCCTGGTCGCTACATTCAAAAAGCTCGCTGTTCCCACATCCTCGTTTGAAATCACCAGATGCTGTCCATCCTCTAGAACTGCGAACTCCTCAGGATCCGATCCAGCAGGCAACTTTTGCACAAGGTCCCGCTTGCCCGGGTCCACCACCGCAATTCCATCCGCAGCATGGTCGGCGTTGTCATCGTCCTCTTTCTCTGGAATCGGATTTCCTTTCGCGTCCAGCTTCGGCGGTCCGCTGATTGGACTCCCGCTCACCGCCACGAACAAATACTTGCCGTCGGGCGAGGCGTGAATGCCCCGCGGCCTTTTTCCCACGGATATCTCCTTCACAAGCGTCAGATCGGATCCTCCGAAAATCGAGACCGTTCCACCGCGCTCATTACTGACACAAACCAAGAACTCCTCAGCCGAGATAACTCGCACGCACCAAAGCAGCCCCAATACAAACGCCAGTCCCCTCCTCATGCCGCCATAATGACCCACTCGCCGCAAATTGAAAAGCGGCGTGCTCCAAAAGCGTCGATTACGCAAAGTTGTGGTTTTCCCCCCTTCAGAGTAGGCTGGCGACCGTGAACTACTTTCTCGTCGCGCTGATTTGTGCGGCTTTCGCGGCAAGCCCGGAGCCGAAATTGAAGAAAGCTTCCAAGGCACCTAAGCCGGCCACGACCGCGGAGGGTGAACAAAAGAAAGATCCGGTTGATGAGGAATACGAGAAACTTCTGGAACAGGATGAAGCCGCGCTGAAGGAAGTCGAGCGCCTGAACGCCGAATACGAAAAGTTCAACTCAAAAGGCGCTGCCGGTTCAAAAGCGATCCTCGCAGGGAAGATCGACCAAACGCTGGAACCAGTTCGGAAAGCGTATGAAGAATTTCTTCTGAAGCACTCCAGCCATGTCGATGGCCGAATCGCTTACGGCAGTTTCCTGAACGAATTGGGCGAGGAAGAAGATGCGATCGTGCAATGGGAGAAAGCCCGCGAGCTCGATCCGAAGAACCCAAGCCCATGGAACAATCTCGCGAACGTCTACGCCCACATCGGCCCGATTAAAAAAGCCTTTCAATACTACGAAAAAGCCATTGAGCTCGATCCGAAAGAACCTGTCTACCTACAAAACCTCGCCACAACTACGTACCTCTTCCGCAAAGACGCCGCTGAGACCTACCGCATCGATGAAGAGGGAGTCTTCGCGAAAGCGCTGGAACTTTATCAGCGCGCGATGAAGCTCGATCCCGACAACATTTTGCTCGCCACTGATTACGCCCAGAGCTTTTACGGCATCAAACCGCTGCGTGCTGATGATGCCGTCGCCGCCTGGAAGCACGCACTGACTCTCGCCAAATCCGACGCCGAGAAGGAAGGCATTTACCTTCACCTTTCGCGCGTCGAACTCAATTCCGGCCGGTTCGCCGATGCCGACCAGCATCTCTCCATGGTGAAAGATCCGGAAATGCTCGAGCTCCGTGAACGCCTTAAGCGCAACCTGGAGAAGAAACGCTCCGAGGCCGATAAAGCCCCAAAGGCGGAGGTCGTAGCCAAGCCGCCAGAATCCCCGGAGAAAATCGAGGCGAGCACAAAGTAGAAACTCATTTCGAGGCGGCAACTTTCTGCCCCTCCGCTTTCACCTGCTCACGAATGGCGCTGAAGTTGCCCTCTTCGCAACTATGCACAAAGCATTCGGTTA
Source organism: Limisphaerales bacterium (assembly GCA_044226545.1). Classification (GTDB taxonomy): domain Bacteria; phylum Verrucomicrobiota; class Verrucomicrobiia; order Limisphaerales; family SXQI01; genus DASVNK01. The sequence goes on along the minus strand of JBGAGW010000002.1, from coordinate 555,468 downwards.
CTTGCTTTAATTCTTCCCACCGGGCGCGAATATTTTTTGCCTCCTGCTTGCTGATATGATTGTCCCCCGCGGCCAGCGCGATCGCAGCGAGCATGTCAGCAAACTCCTGCACGATCTGGTTCGTGGCGGGAACTAAAAACTCGGGGTGCGGCCAATGTGCCTTGGGATTCTTGATGAAGAAACCGCCCGATTTCTCACAAAGCCACTGAACAATCCGGTCGTCGCCGGTGCAGCGGAGGAGCGCCTCGATCCTGTCCAGCGGATTAGTCGTGCCGCTGCCGGTTTCCTCGGGTTCAGCCCACTTGTAAACCAGGGAAACGGACACGCCGAGATCGGAAGCGATCTGTTTCGGATTGCACTTCTCGAATACCTCGCGCAGCAGTTCGTGCGACTTCATTTTTCGCAGAGTATCAGGTCAGTCAAATGAAACAAATCCTTGTGTTGCCGGGTCTAACCCGTATGCCTTTGCGGAAATGAAACGGGAAGGGGCGAGATTCAGCGCCGAATTGCGAGAGAGCCTGTCGATGGCTTTAAATGCCATTCGCGCGCACAAACTCCGTTCGAGCCTTACCCTCCTTGGGGTCATCGTTGGCGTTTTCTCCATCATGGGGGTCATGACCGCGGTGCGCGTGCTGCAAACAAACATCGAGAAAGACTTTCAATCCATGGGCGCAAACACTTTTGCGGTGCAAAAATGGCCGGGAGTTTATTTCGGCGGCAACGAAGGCTTTGAAAAGTTTTGGCGGCGAAAGAACATCACCTTGCAGCAAGCTCGGCTCGTTCTGGAGAAGGCTACCCTCGCGAAAAACATTGGGATCGAAGATCAGTTTTGGGCCGGCGAAGTGGTTTCGAAATACGCCCGAACGCCTCCAAACGTGCGATTGATGGGCGGAACCCCGGGAAGTTTTCCAACGAAGAATCTGACCGTGGCGGAGGGCCGCGCTCTCTCGGAAACCGATGTCGAAGGCTCTCGTGATGTTTGCGTTCTCGGCAACAAACTGGCAGAAACGCTTTTTCCACACGGCTCTGCGCTCGGCGAACGAGTAAAGTTCAACGGTATCAATTACACAGTCATCGGCATCCTTGAACCTAAGGGCGCAAGCCTCGGAGGAAATCAGGATAACTTTGCCGTCATCCCAATCACGACAGGTTTGAATCGGTATGGGAGGTTCTGGCGCAGTCTCTCGATCCTGGTGCAAGCGGAAGACCAACAGTCTTACGACGATACAGTCGAGCAGGTCCGAGGAATTCTACGAACCCTGCGCAAGGTTCGTCCTTCGGAACCGGACGATTTCGAACTGTTCTCCAACGACAGCATGATTTCACAATTTCGCGATTTCACCTTCAAAGTGCGGGCAGGCGTCGCGCTGGTCAGCTCCATCGCGCTGCTCGCGGCCGGAGTCGGAATCATGAATATCATGCTCGTGTCAGTGACAGAGCGCACAAAGGAAATCGGTATTCGCCGCGCGGTCGGCGCGAAAAAACGGAACATTCTCGCTCAGTTCGTCATGGAGGCTGTCGTTCTTTCCGAAGTCGGTGGCGTGGTCGGCGTGATTTTTGGAATCGCCGCCGGAAATGCCGCCGCTTACTTCCTCAAGGTTCCGCCGATTATTCCGATAGATTGGACAGCGTTCGGCCTGCTGATTTGTTCAGTGGTCGGAATTGTGTTTGGAACGTACCCGGCGTTCAAAGCGGCCAATCTCGATCCAATCGAGTCACTCCGTTATGAATAGAACCGGCCGGGTGAACGGCCATGAGCCGATGCCTTCTTGCCTTAATGTTTGCTCTGGTGGTGTGCGCTCAGGAATCAGAGGAGTCACCGCCGCAGTATCACTTTGTCTTCATCGTTGATACTTCTATTTCCATGGCGGACAGGAAATCTGCTGTGCTTTCTGCCATGCGCGATCTTTGCCGGTCCTCCTTTGCCGGACAGATAGAAGATGGCGATGTAATTGACGTTTGGACGTGCGATACCCCGAAAGATCCCGATCCTTTCGACCCCTTGCTTTGGTTTGCGCGACGAGGAGGAGCTATTTCAATCCGCGCCGGCGAGTACGTCAGTTCAAAGAAATTTCATCGCGGAGGGCACATCACACCCGCGCTGGCCGAACTCACGGCTGTGTTACCAACGACAACGGGATTGATGGTCATTGTGCTCACGGATGGCGAGGAGCCGATTTCAGGGTTTAGTTTCGATGCGGAACTTAATCAGGAAGTGGCCAAAGTTCGACGTGATGCCGCGAAAACCAAAAGACCCATCATGGTGGCTCTAAGCGCCGTCGACGGCGAATGGTCCGACTGGAAGGTAAAACTCGGAACAGACAAACCGGATCTGCCACACTTGCCCAAACGAGAGAAGCCAGCGCCAGAACCAGTCCTCGCGTCAAAGACGGAGCAAACCACCACGGTCGAAAAAACACTCGAGCCCGAACCACCTGCGCCTGTTGTGTTCAATTATCCTCCGGGAGCGAAGATCATGCCGAGTAGTGCTCCCGTCGAGCGTCTGACGCCAGTCCACACCGTTCCTCCCGCCGCAGTGCAAACCACAACAGTCATCCCCACCAAAGCGCCGGAACCGGAAGTGCCACATTCGGCTCCTCTGACTAATGCGCTTGCAGGCACGGCCACCACCCCGCCAACAACCGCAACGACCCAAGTGATCGCGCAGGCGATTGTCACGCTGGCGTTGCCAACGAATTCCCCCGCAGTCACTCCCAGAACGAACATCGTTTCCGTGGTGAAAGCGTCGGCTGCTGACCCGCGCCCGACTGAGTTTCCTCCCGTTTACCTTCTGGCCAGTGTGGGCAGTCTTTGTGTTCTAGCCGCGGGGTTGCTGGCAGCGCGTCGTCCGAATCGGATTCCAAAGGGCAGCATTATTTCGCGGTCGCTGGCGAAATAGTTAGAGAGAGACAGCCACACTTCCGCGCAACATCACCGACCGCGCCGTTATCGCCACAACTGGTCGCGCCACCGCAGTACTCACTGGAGCTGGCGAGCTGCGATTGGGTTCGGCCAGATGAACGACCCCGAGAGACGGAGCAGTGGTCGTCGTCACGGAACCGCGGATCAATGTCGCGTTCACTACTGAAGGACGCGCTCCGCCGGCCGCTGGTGGAGCGAGCACCGTAAGGTAGTGGGAGTTGTAAGCGGCGCGATCGGCATCGGAGATCAGACCGTCACCATTGAAATCAAGAGCCGGGACAAACGCGGCCTGGGCGGTGGTGCTTCCATAAGCGCGCTGGAAGGAGAACAGGTCAAGGAAGTCAACGTCGCGGTCGCCGTCAAGATCCCCGTAGTAGCGGAAGAATGGCTCGCCGCTCTGCGTAGTCACTGGCGTCGTTGCGCTCGTTTGCAGAGCATTCCCAGCGCGATCCGTGACACTGCTTAGTTTGATGGAGGCGGAATAGTTTCCGTCAGGCAGGGAGGCACCGAGCAGAGCCGGGAAGGTCCAGGTCGCCGTGTTGGTGGTATGGTCAAAGGCGACGACAGCAGCGCTTGTGTCGAGAAGCTGGCGAGTTCCTGTGTTCGTGATCACCAAATCCGAACCTTGCATAGCACCGGGTATATCTTCACTAAACTTGATGGTGATCGAACTCAGCATTGACCGCTGAACCTGGCCGTCATTCAAGACAATTGACACAACCGTCGGTGCGATTTGGTCGAGAACGAAGTTGCGCTCGACAATGGTTGTGCCGACCGTGTCTATCGCCTGCGTGCGGACGAGATTATCGCCGGCCTTTAGCGTGATATTCGCGAAGGTGAAACGGCCTTGCGCATCCGCAGTCACAGTTCCGTCATTGAAGCCGTTTCCGTCAATATCGAGACTGACCACCTGGCCGGGATTCGACGTGCCGACGAACGTCACTTTGGACACGTTGGTGACCTGGTCGCCGCGGATGCCGGAATCGCTGGCTTGATCGAGATCGAAGTCGAGGTTCGGACCGGAAATCAGTTGAACATCGTCGATGGAGACGAGGCTCTCTTCTCCCGAGGAGGTCAACTTGAAGAACAACGTCAAACGTGTCCCCGCATCGAGACCCGAGAGTTTAATTGTTACCTCCACGGGCGGATGCAGTGGCACTGTATCGCCGGAGGCATTAACGCCCGGCACATTGACATCGCTGCTGATGAAAATTCTCGAATCAGGCTGAACGTTCAGCAAAGCATCGGAGGCGGACAATAAGCTGATCGGCGCGAGCACCTGACCGCCTTGCGCATCGAGCAAAGCCACTTCAAACGTGTCCGAAAGAACACCTGGAGCCCCGCTTTGGAGGTTCAAGCCAGTAAGCTTGAAGCGCAACGTGGTCGCGTTGAGCGGCAGTTCGAACAATTGTGAGACAACGGTAAAAAAGTCGTTGGACGTGCGCAGGACCATCTGGCCGGCGCTCACTTGAGCATTTCCTTTAATCACCCACGAAAAGCCGGACTGCGCCGGATCGCCCTGACCGAAGCTGCCGTTGTAAAGTCCCGGCGGACGAATGGCGAAATCCGCGGTCGTCACGTTCAGCACGACTGGCGTTACTGAAACACCCCGGACCAATCCGCGATCGAACGAAGTCTTGAGCTGATACCCGCCGACCGGAACGCCTGTCAGCGTGTAGAGTCCCTGAGCGTCCGTAATTGCGGAAATATCGTTCTGATCGGCAACGCTGTTCCCGTTCAGATCGAGGAATACTTCGAAACCGGCAAAAACCAGTTCCGGAGCTTCGTACTGCCCGTTACCATTTCCATCCTGGAACAATCTTCCGGTGATCGAACCGAAAACACGGGCTGGTTGAGCGATGTTCGTGATGTTCGCTCCGCTTAACGGTGTGATCGTCGTTCCAGCGAGACCTCCAACTGAGTCGTCAACCACAATTCGAAAAGCGCCCGGGCCGATGTCGTTGAAAGTGAAGGAACCATCCGCAGCGCTTGTGATCAGCAGTTCGCTCGCTTCACGAACGGAATTCCCGTTCACATCGACGAATACGGAACCGTTGGCCACGGGATCTTCCTGCGCATCTCGAACCCCGTTTCCATTTACGTCACGGAAAACAAATCCGGAGATGCTGACCGTTCTGAAGACTCCAAAGTCCAGCGAGGACTGCGAACCATTAGCCACGCCTTCGTAAGTCGGCAGCGTTGTCGGATTCGGTTGTGTCTGAACGAAACCGGCCTGACCGGCCAGTCGTATTGAATAGGTTGTTCCGGAATCAACGCTTAGTGTGTAGGAACCCTGCGGGTTGGTTATGACCCGCGTTTCAGCCACGTCGAGCACGCCGTCCGAGTTCGCATCCACAAACACCGTCCAACCGGCGCTGCCCTGCTCGCCCCCGTCTCGAACTCCGTTGCCGTTCACATCTTCGTAAACGCTCCCGGACAAAGCGATTTGCGGAGGTGGTGTTCCGGCTTTCGTGGCGCTGTAAGTAGAAAAGATTGGAACTGCGTGGGTAGCCGACAGCGCCGCGTAGATGAAGTATTGGCCGGCTGGAAGTTGATCGAGCGCAACAGTGATTTCTCCAGAGGCCTGCGTTAAGGCGACGGATTGGCCGAACGGGGTGCCATCCAAGCCCGCAGCGTCATCATCGTAAAACAAACTCAACGCCGGATTTTTCGTGGGGTCAACGCCATTGTACTTCAGTGTGACGCTGGAACTCGTCACCGAAGAAACCTGGATCACGGGCACAGGCGGATTCTCCGTCACTGGGAGAGCGTCGAAATTCAATTGGCCCAGTGGTGCGGGGTTGGCAACGGTGACAGTCCACGCACCGGCTATCGCGTTACTCAAAAGCAGAACTTTGTGTTTGGAATCAGAAAGCCCAGCGACAACCGAAATACCATGCGCAGCGTACTCCGCCTCAGTAATGGTAACACCATTCGGATCCTTCAATATCAGAGGAACGTTTTCGACCGTCGCGTTCGTCCAGGTAGCGCCAAAAAGCAGATCTTTGCCGGGCACAACCTGGAACGTCCCGCTACCGGGTTGTTGCATGGCAACCAAAGTCCGATTTTCCAAGGACGAAAGGCCGGGTCGACTGCCAATCGCGAAGACCTCGCTACCGACAGTCAGCACCGCCGTTCCATCGAAGAAAACCTGCAAAGAGAGAGTTAAACTCTTGTTCGCTATGCTGACGGTCGTCTCACCGCTGATGGAACTGCTGCTCAAATTATCCGGTTTAAAGAACAGTCGGGCGGTTGAGTTCGCAAACTGTTTGCCCTGGAGGAATCCCGGGATCGGGCTGACACTCGGAAGTTGTATGCTGGCGGCACCGCTCATGTAAACAAAGGCGGTGGGCGTAGTTACAACCTTCAACGTGCCCGTCTCCGTGATCAGGCCAGCCAAGGCGTTAAGCGTGCCCGAGAGCGTCAATTTCTTGGTGGTCCAATTCAAATCCATGTCACCCGTTCCGTTTGCCAGCCCCGTAAAACCTTCGACCGTGCCGACCACGACGAAATCCGCATGGCCTGTCATATGAGTCGAATCGATGCTCGCGACCAGATGCACAGCGAGCGGAGTGCCGGTTACGGGGCTGCCCAGCCCCACCCAACTCGGGAGGTTCACGGAGAACGTACCGACCGTCGCGAAGGTCACCCCGCCCGTGAAGATTAACGGCTTAGTTCCATCCGAGAGGTTCTTAATTCCACCCTCTATCCCGATAAGCTCGAATCCTGTGGTCCCAATCGGAATGGGTGTACTGGCAAAGTTCGATTTAATGCCGATTTCATTCAACAGCCCGTCTTTGAAACCGAGAGTGCCATCCACTTCAATGCCAGGCGGCACGATGACTTTCAGAGTGGCGGAAATGTCCGGCGGATTCTTCGTTGTGTCGATTTTGAGGGTAAATCCTTTCAGCCCCCACATTCCCGGAACCAGATTAATTTCAGAAATGCTGATCTCTCCTTTGAAATCAACCACGTTCACACCATTCTGGCGCGTGATCCGAATGAAGTTGCCCGCGGCTTCGCTGAGATTGAAGTCGACGTTCACCTTCCAAATCTTGAAGTTGAAAGCCCCCGTAACGATGAACACGTCGATGCCGGTGTTCACATCGTGAGAAATCGTCAGCTTCACGTCCTTCGCATCCACGTTCAGGACGTTGAACAGCGAAAATTTGATATTACCAAAAGTGACCGCACCGCCCGTGAGGTAAACCTGCTCGGAGTTGATAACCAGTTTGTTCGAGCCGCCCACCTCAGCCGTGATCTGGCCTGCCCCAATCAGTTTCCCAAATTTCTCGGGCAGGATCAGTTTTCCCTGCATTTCGATTTGCGGATCCCAGATTTCCCCTTTCGTCGGATCACGATCCGGCATGAATTTCACGAACGTAATTTCAATGCGCACGCCGAACAGGCTGAGCTTCACTCCATCTTTCTTCGTGAATTCAATCGATTCAGTGAGTCCGTTCTTAAAGACGATCTTGACATCTACGAAATCATCGTCGGCGTGCAGGCGGGCCTTGGCTTCAATGTCCGCGGTCGTTTTGGTGAATTCCTTCGTTACCTTCACCTCGATGTTCTCCAGGAAAATACTCGGATCTTTCAGAGGATAGATCCCCAGCTTTTCTTTTTTCAGCAGGAGGTTCGCTGCGAATTGAATCTTGCCATCTTTCGTTTCCTGGACGGTCACCTGCCGTGGTTTACCAGCGTCATCGTTACCTGAAATATCCACCTCGATGTTGCCGAGGCCGGGCAACTTGAATTTACCGGTGAGAGTCGCTTCCTTTTTATCAGCGGTGTAGACGAAGTTAATGACTGCTTTTGTCGCTTCAACTTTCAGGACACCCAGCAGGTTGAACGTCCTTTGTTCACCAAACTCGATCTTTCCGCCCGTGACCGAAATACCATCACCATTGATCACCACGGCGTCGTTGCCCTGCACCTTGATTTCAATTGGCTCACTACCAGTCAGTTTTTCCGGTAATTTGAGTTTGCCTCTGAGCCGCACTTCCGGATCCCAGCCGGGCGCTTTGGTCGTGTCACGGTCATTGGTGAAATCAAATTTTTCGATGGTGAACTGGAAGCCCAGGAACTGGAAGGTCGCCCCCTGTCCCTCAAGTCCGAACTCAATCTTCTCACTGTTCTTCTCGTCCGCCGGAGTGATCTTGGCGGTGAGCTTGTATTCCGCCGTATTCGCCTGGCCGGGCGGCGCGGTGCCATTGAGTACTTTGGGTACCTGCAATTTAGCGCTTCCTTCTATCTTCAGTCCCTTGGTGCTATCGACCTTAAGGTGAATGTCCTTCAACTGCCACACGCCGTCCTTGGTGATGTTCAACGGACCTGTGATATCAACGTCGCCCACCACGGTGATTCCCTCAGTGGTAAGTTTGACGTAGCGATTACTCCCCGTGAAATCGATGACCGCTGATCGTTCCGACTGCCCTTCCGGCGTTTCTTTAATCTCCGTCAGCGTAATCTTCCCTCGGAATTTCGCGAAGAATACGGTCTGACCATTGACCGTTTCCTTTCCGAACTGGATGGAAGGACTCTCCAATTTTGCCTTGAACGTGCGGAAAATCTTCGCATCTGCGTCGTTCTTCAGCGCCTGCTCTTCAGTCGGCTGATAGCCATCCGCGTTGATCGTCAGCCGTTTGCCCGGTTGATCCGGGAACTCGACCTTCAGATCAGGGCTCACATCCCCGTCATTGCCGACGAGATCTTTCGGGAGCTTGCCTTTGCCCGAGATTTCGAGTTGTGGATCCCATGCCTTCTCATCGCGATCGTTCCGGTCATGTATGAACGAGAATTTCAGATTTTCATTTAATTCAATGCTCGCCACCTTCACCGAAGTGCCAATGAGTTCGATCGTCCATTGGAAGGTGGTCTTCCCATTCTGCGTGACCTTTTGGAACTTCGCGTTAAACCACTCCTTGCCTGTTTTGTCCGCGATCTTGCCAGTTCCCGAAACGTCCCAATGTCCGTCGGCGGTCCGCTGCATCTGAAGCTTGATGTCCTTGACCTGCCAGTCTTCGTTGATCTTGGCAGTAGGAATTTTGCCGTAATCGGTCAACGCAACCGTTTGCGCATTTCCAGTCTGCGTGAAGAGCAGGTTCGGCCCAAATCCGCCCCGCAGAGTGGAAGGCGTCCTCTGGCTCGGCAGTTTTCCATCCAGCACCAGTTTCGCGCCACCAAATTGCGGCAACTCGAATTGCCCGCGCATGATCATCCAGGAATCGAAGTCGTCTCCTCTCCCGCGTGCGGCTTCTTCGAGAATCGCGCCGTCGAGCGTGATCTTGCTCGGCTTCAATTTGAACCCGTCCAGATCGAACGTTGTTTCAGGCGATTGAATCTCCGCTGTGAAGTCAGTGTAGAGATTGTCCTGGTAAGGGCGCAGAATGAGGGCGTTGTGATACGAAATTCCGTTGGGAATCGGATCCAGCTTGAACTCGCTCGGGCCGCTCGCTCCCAGTGAGTCGGGCAGTTTTACGTAAGTCGACAGGAAGAGGAATCCAGGGTAAGGCGTGCCGAAAATTTTCTCTGTTCCGGTTGGTTTGGCCACGTTATCCAGAGCAAGGCTGATCTGGTAGAAGTCGAACTGAAACCCACCGAGACTGATCAATCCCTGCACACGGCCGACGCGATTACCGGGCCCGCTCACGGCTTTGCCGGTCACGTCGAGTTTTCCATCGATATATTTGAAGATGACTTCGCCATCCCAAATGTCCTGAGCGGGTCCAATCGTTGTGGATGCCTTGCCGCTCAACAACACGAAAGCGTTCTTGAAATCGAGCGTTGTCGTCCCGTTAATCTGGAACAGCGGTTTGAAAGCCTCGCCGTCCGGCGGTTCAAATCCAACTTTGACTATGCCGTTGAACTTGGCGGTCTTGTTCTCATCGTTCGTGATCCATTTACCGTCCGGTTCGAAGCGCAACGGCGAAGTATCCCCGTAAGGAGCATTCTGCTGCTGGTTGTTGTTGTTCTCGTTATTCTCTGGAACGCTTCCGCCGTTTTGCGCCGGAACATTCAACGCCCGCGGACCCGGGTTGTTTCGGTCCGGCGTATCCACCAGGGCGATCCAATAGAGATTCTCCGGCGAGATGCCTTGCGGAATGACCAAATTCGCAAAGTCAATGGCCACGGTCCGGACGCGTTCTTCACCGGGAAGCATCGGGCCGGTCGTCTCCGCACCGCGCACCAGTTTGATCTTCTGGTGCCAGATGCCATGAGCGATGTCGTTGGCCACGGTCACGTTTTCGTCCGTGCCAATCCAGAGCTCCTCGTTCCAGATCAGATCCGGCTGCACTCGGCCCTCGCCGATATTCTTGACGGTGTAACTGACGTCCTCACGTTCACCGAGAATCGTAAACTTCCGGCTTTGATCGTTGAAAAAGAGCCAGGGCGTCTCGAACTTCGTGACTGAAAAGTCAGGCAGCGCAACTTCCACTTCCGCACTCGAAGTGTTGTTCGCTTTGTCCGGCTCAATCAACAGGTTAGTCGCATCGACTTTTACTTCGAAGCGCAGACCGTTCAAATCGTCGTTCGTGATGGTGCTCGCGCTGCGAGTCGGGCCAAGAGCCGGGAAGACAATCGAAATCTCGCGAGAACCAGGTTGATTGTAAGTCCCCTCTGCCAGAAGCAGGCGCAGGCCATTGTCATTGACCAGATACAACTGCTCCACCCATGAGAGCCCTTGCGTTGATGCACCCTGATTGATCGTCACCTGGTAGCGCGCCGTGCCACTCGCGCCGGTTTGGAATTTTTGCCCGACCGGAACGCTCGCGGCCAGGTCCGCTCCGACGCTCAAGCGCGATGAGAGCCCTTGAGGACGGTCGGTGCCGGTATCGATCTTGCCGATGAATACGGCGGGATTGAGTTTATCGAGCGGAATACGGCTCAGGTCCTGAGCGGAGGAGTTCTCGACCGTCCTGATAATCTGCTCGACGTCGTAAACGTAAATCCCCTGGCTCGGTCGACCGCGATACGCCGCGTAAATGCGCTTACCATCCGGTGAAAGAACCAGATTATCCGGGAAGCTCATTGGTACGGTGAGGGTCGCTGCGACAAGCACCGGCGCGCCGAATGGATCCTTGATCACGCCGATATTACCGCCGGCGGTGAACGGCGGAATATTCGGATCATGCGAAGGCAGGTCTGGAATAAACTGGTCGTAGCCCGTCACAAACGCATAGCGCGCGTCCGGCAGTACCGCGACACCGATGCCGTTGTTCACATCAAAAGCGTCCGTCGGAATTCCCAGGTTGAGGTCGGCGTAAACCGGTTTATTGCCGGTGAATGCGCCAAACCCGCTCCCGTCTGTCTGTCGATTCACGAAGACGAATTGGCCAGGCTTGAGGCCGGCAGTGACGCTATAGGGTTCGTTAGCGGCTGGGACAATGGCGACGGCCTGCAACAGGCGGTCCGGTGTGGCGCGATTAATTGACGCGACAATAATGTTCCCCGCAATGTGATCGCGGGTGCCGTCGAACATATGGGAGATCGGGGCGCCAATGTAAACCTTGCTCGCATCCGCATCCACTGCCACGCCCGTCAGACCGCCGCGCGAAGGTGTGACGTAGAAAGTCTGAACTGTCAGGCCGAAATTCGCGGAGGCGGGACGGACATCAACCGCATAAACGGCATTGGTGTGCTCGTCCGTTACGAAGATGTAATCATTCGCCGGATCAGTCGCGATCAGAAACGCGCTGGCACCCTGCGGCAGTAACAGATCGTCCATCTCGACAGTGGCTGGATTCATGTCGAGTTGGCGCAGGGCAACCGGGTCAAACACAGCGACATGGTTTGTTCCAGCGAGGGTCACATATAACTTGGCCAGATTGGCGCTCAAAGCAGTGCCGCGCGGAACGCCGTTGCTCACCGGAATACGGGCGACGATTTCACTCGTTTGGGCATCAATCACACCGACCGCCGGATGGCCGGTCAATCCGGTGAAGATGTAACGATTTTCGACCGGCAACCGAACCGGTTGGCTCTCGACAATTTCCCGTTTCGGTTCAGGAACCCCGCTCAGCGGGTTAGGCGCGAGCACTTGCTGGACGCGCGCGAGGGACACTTGCGCATCTCCAATCGCCACTCCTTCCGGCATGGTGAAGCTGAGAAGGCCATTGGCGAAGTCAGCGCTCGATCCGTCAATTTGAACCGGCAGCGCTGAGCCGGACTGGCGGATCAATATAATAATGTCCTGAAGAACGGCGCCGACGCCGCCAATCGCATCCGCCCAAAGCAGACGATCCACTTTTAGAGTAACGACCGGTTTGGCCTCAGGGCTAGGAGGAGCGATTGCCTTCTTCGGAATTTCGGTCGGGAACGCGTCTTCGATCAGCGTCCGATTCAGATTGACCAGGCCCAATCCTTTCGGCTGCTGCGCGAGCAAAGCCTGGGCCTGCGGCGACAAGGTAACTCCCGCGAAACGGGCGCCATCATAAATGCCCGGCCCTTTGATGATGCGGTCCAGTTCCTTGGTCAGTGACTGAGTAAGGAAGCCGTCAAAACCGCCCGTATAAGCGTCCACCAACTTGCGCACAGCAGGCGTGAGTTGGTCATGGAGATACTTCGAGACAGGATCAGCGCCCGCCTTGAGCTTCAAGGTGAAAGAACTCGCGCCGAGAATGTCGCCCATGTAAAAGCCAATCGGCTTCGGCGGCTTCGCGTCCTTCTTCAGCTCGACTTTCGCTTCTTTGATTTCGGGTGCACTGCTCGGAGCGTTGTTTCCCAGTACCGTGTTGTTGAATACTGCGGTGGCGCGTGTCACTGCATTTGCCGCGATCGCTGCAACGGTTTCGGTCGACTTGGGCAACGGCGACGCGATGACTTTCTCAATCGTGGTCACCTTGTGATTACCTGGCGCGAGTCGCGCGATGAATTTCAGGATGGCTTCGACAGCGCCAGTGATCAGGTCCTGGGTAAATTGGGTCACGGTGAGTTGCACCGCGATGACCGCGCTTCCCACGGCAGCCGCATGAAGCGGTTGACCAGTCGAACCCGATGGCAAATCAAAGAGAACGTAAAAACCAGCGCTCGTGGGTGCCAAAGGATTGGCCGGATCAACTTCACCTTCCAGGACGCCAGTCGCAGTCTTATCAACAACACTGATGAGATACACGCCGGAATCTCGCGCGCCGCTCGAAACGGAAGAGCTGCCGCTGTGCGCGATACGATCAGTGCCAACCGATCCGGTGTCGACCTGCAGCCAAACGTTCACCTCTTTGCCATCCGGTCCGGTCAAAGTCGTTGCGCGATAAATCACCACTTCCGTGCCCGCGGCCAGCGTTGTCGCCGGGATCGCCCACTGCACCGGCTGATGCAGTGATTGTGAACCAGCATCCAGACGGTATGCGGTCATGAATTTTTGGCCGGGCAGGAGTGCATAAGGAAGTTCGTTCTGACCAACGACCGTGAGGCTCACTGCCGTGGAGGCATCAAGTGCACCCGGTGCAATTGTAACAAGTGCTCCGTCACCTCCGCGAACCACACCGCCATCGGTCCCAATCTGCGCGGGCAGCGACACTGGACGAACCACGCGAACAGGCAGGCGGAGCTCCTTCCCATTATAGGTAATGGTGAGAGTGGTGTTCCCTTCATTTTTACCCGTGACAATCCCGTCCGCCGAAATCGATGCAAGATTGTCGTCGCCCATCCAGAATTGCGCGCCGCTATTCGGCAGGATGAGATCGTTGCCACTGGGATCGCGCAAACGGAGAGAGAAAGTGCCTCCGTTGATCGCCACGGCAACCTGATCTGCCTGCGAAAGAATACCCTGAGTTTCGAGCAGATCTGCTTCTGTCCCTGCCGTCGGTCCGACACGGAACGCCGCCGTAGCATGCAGAGCGCCTCGCGAAATCGTGACTGCGCCGGTGCCGTTGGCCAGACCGACAATCCAGCCAGATGGAGTGACCAATGCAGCGTTCGGATTGGTTGTGGCCAGCGACAGATAAGAACCTGAGAGAGGCACTCCACTCTGATCCGCAAAATCACCCGTCGCCACGATGCGTTCCACAGAACCGATATCGAGGCGGATGTTTTGATTGGTCAGATTCACGCGAAGCAGCGCCGCGCTGCTGACATTGACCGTGATCGTGGCGGCCTGCGACGCACTATGGCCGTCATCCGCAATAAAAGAAATCGTTCCCGCAGCCGCGCCTTGTGGTTCGAACCAGAGCGTGTGGCCGTCATCGCTTAAGCGGACCGTGCCACCCGTGCTGCCCGTAACGCGGAAGAGCAGTCCGCTTCCTTCGGGATCTTGCGCAAAGGCGGCAAGATCAATCTGAACCGGCAAGCCCAAGTGCGTTTGAACAGAACCATTTTGGGCGCTCGGGGCGCGATTCGCCGCGAATCCCAGGTTGCTTCGGTTAAAGGTCAGGTCGAGTTGGTTGATCGTGCCGTCACGATTTGCGTCGGCCGCCTTCACATAGTTGCCCTGCCCGGCGGTGCTGCCCTGCGCCGATGTCCAGCGCGTCGCATCGGCGGCATCCACCACGAAGTTTCCATCAGTATCGCCGACGAGATAACCTTCGAGCGTGTAGGTGCCTGAGGCAGTGCTCGATGCCCCTCTGATCTCAAGCAGATACGTTCCCGGAGCGGTAACGGTGAAGAGAGCCCTGCTGCTGCCCGCTTGCACATTCTCCGCGGCCGAGTTCAATCCGCGCAGAGTTGGCGCTGGCAGATTCAGCCCTGCATTTCCGCGCGCTTCGAATCCGAGCGTCAGTTGACCATTGCTGCTATCGAGCTCGTTTTGCGTAACAGTCAGCGCGAACGTCTGAGTTTCACCGGCCGACAGCGTCGAGGGATTGTTAACGCCGCCAAACTGTCGAATCGTGCCCAAATCCTTCGTCATGTCTGATGTGCCAACGAAACGCCCTTGCGCATCATATTGGACGACGTGACTGCCCTGCCCGCTCGAATTGATCACCGCGGTAAGCAAATGCGCCGAATAGACGTAGGTGCTGCGCTCACCGGTCGCGAGATTGGTCACTGTCTCGAGATCGCCTTCCGCATTGTAGCGGTAGACGATCTGCACTCCGCCCGGTGTGAGGACGCGTTCCAGTCTTCCCGAAGCGTCGGTATCAAAGCTGATTCGTTCACCGCCCGCGCTGACCACCCCGCTGCTGTTCCAGGTCAATTCCTGGCCGCTCGCGCTGCGCGTTGAGCGCAGTTGGCCCGAGTGGTCATACCGATATTGCGTCCCATCGCCGGCCGTAAGAACGAAGGCGTCTCCACCTTTGAACGCTGAACTCGCCGGGTTGTATGGCAACCCGGTGCTGGCCTCGAAGAACGCTCCACCTGCCTGTTGCAAAACTGTATTCGTCGAAAGCAGGGTGAACATCTCACGACCGGCATCTGTGGTCCAGGCGGGACGGTACAGTTGGACCCCGTCGGAGAGAGTGATCGCTGACGGTGCAAAGGTGAAACTTACGCGGCGTCCGTTCGGCAACGTAACGAACGCGCGGCTGCCCTGCCGTAACGGATTGAGTGAACTCGCCCCCTCGTCGCCTGTCGGTGCAAGATCGGTGGTGAATTGCAACTGCGTGCCCGCCAAACTCCAGCCCGACCCGAGCAGGCCGTTGCTGCCGGCATTCATGCTGTCAAACAACCGCACTAAGGAGAATGGCACGCCGCCAACAGTCGTGGTCAAGTCCGTGACGCGTAACTGATAGGTTCCCGCCTTCGTCGCAGTGTTGATCTCGATGGCGTGAGTCGCCGTTGAAACCTGACCAGAAATATCTCGTGCGGTTAAGCGCAACAAATATGCGCCATTGGCAAAGCGCGCAGGGTCGAGCGTGGCCAAGTTGCCACTATCCGGTTCAAGAGCATGCGCGAGAACCGTGCCGGTGCTTGCCCCGACCGAAATCAATTCGAGCGTGTATTCGTCGAGGTTCGTATCCGCGACACTGCCGCTCACCGTAACCGTGCCACGGATGATGCTTCTTTCACCGGGTGAAGAAATCGCGACGATCGGCGCATTCACATCGGTCGTGTCGCGCACCTTCAGAGTCTGCGTAATCGTCTTCGAAACCCCGTCGATATTGGTTGCCCTCGCCGTCAGCGTGTAATGTCCCGCGCGGATCGGCGTGAAGCGGAACCGCCCTTGTGCATCGAGTTGCTGCTGCTGGCCGTTGATCGCCAGTGTGATTCCCGCGATGTCAGTAAATCCAGAAGCAATGACTTGAAGCTGCACGCTTTGTCCGAGAGGCACCGGGAAGCTCGGCGTCTGATCGATGAAAACATCCGGCGGGATAGCCGCGGGAGCAGCGAGGATGCGCAACGTCCGTTTGACCGAGAGATCACCGTCTGTCGCAGTGATCAGAATATCGTGCTCGCCCGCATCAACTGCCAATGGTGTCCAACTCAGCTCGCCCGTCGCCGGGTTAAACGTCGCGCCGACCGGGAGGTTCTCGGCCGAATAAGTAAGAACAGTATTCGGATCTCCGTCAGTCGCGGTTACCTTCACTTTGAATGGCTGCCCGAAGAGCGCGACATGTCCGCTCAATGCACTCAGCACAGGCGCTCGGTTCACGTTCGCAACGGGAATCGTAACTTCAGTGAAGGCTGTCGCTCCGCTCGTGTCGCGCGCGCCAATTCTAATGGTATACGTTCCAGCCTGATCGAAACCGGGGGTCCAGGTGAACGTCTGGGTCTGTGGATCAAATTTCGCACCGGCCGGCACCGTGCCGTCCACGAAGAACGACAACGCATCCGAATCGGGATCGCTGGCAACGACTGTAAAGCTGCTCTCGACCCCTTCGAAAGCGACCAATCCAGGGTAAGCAACAAACTTCGGTGGTTGGTTCACGTTCGCGACGCCAAAAACTACCGCCTGGCTTGAACTGCGTTGTCCATCGCTCGCGGTAAAAACCACGCGAGCGGAACCGGCTTGCGTAAAGTCCGGAGTCCAACGGAACACTCCCGTCTTTGGATCGAGTGTCGCCCCGCGTGGCAAGGTATCCGCTGAGAACGATAGGCCATCACCATCCGCGTCGGTCGCGACGAGGGTAAGCTGGTAAACCTGTCCTTCCGTCAATTGTTGCTGGCCCACTGCAGTTAGCACCGGCGCAGCATCAGTCGTTCGCACCGTGATCTTAACGGTCTGGCTGTCGGTCAGTTTATTCGCCGTTCCATTACCACTGTCCGTGACATGCAGAACAATCGTTTGCGATCCCACCTGCTGGGCCGTTGGGTGCCAACGAAGCTCCGCCACCCCATAGACGGGAGTGGCCGTGAAAGTCGCACCCGCAGGCAAATTATCTGCGCTGAATGTGAGCGGGTCCTCGTCGCGATCCGTCACTTGAACGCGAACCACAAAATCCTCACCCGCGACCGCGACACGGTCACCGACGTAACTGATCACAGGCGGCGAATTCGGCACAGGCACATTGAGAACGAACGTTTCCTCCGTGCTCAGGATATTCTTGGGGTCACCATTGCCGTCATCCGTCGCGACCAGCGTGATGACATAGTTCCCGCCGTTGAACACCGTTGGGTTGAAGCGAAGTGTGGCGGTTCCCTCCGTGCCAGCAGTGAATGTGGCGAAACTCGGGAGACCTCGCACAGTAAGAACTGGAGCTTTGCCATCGGCATCAGTCGCACGAACACTTAATTGAGCGCTCTGCCCGGGTTGTGCCACTTGGTTGGGCACGTCCTGGAACACGGGCGCAGCATTGGCATCCTTCACTTGCACCGCGAGGGTCGCGGTGTCTGTGGTCTGCGTGCCTGTCCCATCGCCGTCATCCTTCACCGTGAATGTCACGGTATAATTTCCCGCCTGCGAGAACGTCGGCACCCATCGGAAGATGCGGGTCTGCGGATCGAAAGTGGCTCCCTGAGGCAATGTAGTGAATGTCCAGGTCAATGGTGCGATCACGCCTTCCAGTTGCACCGTTCCATCCGCAAGCACCGTCGATTCGATTTCCGGATAATCCGGATCGTTCGCCTGCAGGCGCACCTGAACCGTTTGACCTTCAAAAACGACGACCGGATCGACACGCACGATCTGCACCTGACCGTTCAGATTTGTAACGGTGACGTTCAGCGCGCGCGATTGGCTTAGTTCGCCGTCACTTGCCTTCACGGTAATCGTGTAAGTCCCGTGTTGATCGTATCGCGGCGTCCACGTGAGCACACCGGTGTCAGGATGCAGCAACGCGCCGACGGGCAACCCGGTGGCGCTGAAGGTAATCTTGTCGCCATCCGGATCGGTCGCATGCAATTGCACCACGAACGGATCGCCTTCCCGAATTGTTTGCGCGACAGGTGGTGTGAGAACCGGCGCTTGGTTGACGTTTGCAACGACGATTTGGAAGGTCCGTGAAACGCGATTCACGCCATCCGTTACGAAAAGTTCAATATTCGCATACCGTCCCGCGGCTTGCGCGCCGGGTTGCCAGCGCAAAAGATTGTCGTGCGCATCGTAGAACGCTCCGGGTGGCAGATTGTTCACGCCGAAAACCAGCGCGTTTCCATCTGGATCAGTCGCGGCAAAGGGCACTTCGACCAGATCACCCTCGCGCACTGTTCGATCCGGCACCGGCGCCAACACGGGTGGGCGATTCGCCTGGGCGACATTCACGGTCCACAACTGCGCACTGAACCCGCCGCGATCATCGTAAGCGCGCAGCTCGAAATTCGCCGCTGGGCCATCGGTTGCGGCTGGCGTCCAACTGATCGCGCCGGTGGTGAGATTGGTCTGCACTCCCGCGGGACCGCGGATCAGAATGTAGCGCAACGAACTTCCATCCGGATCGCTTGCTTGAGGAATATAACTGTAGACCTGTCCGCTGGTCGCATTGGCCGACGGTGTCGAGGTAAAGACAGGAAGTTGGTTGGCCGGTATTCGCGCGAGCACGCTCACCAGCGGATTGAAGCTCGTCCCACCGGGATTCGTGATGGTCACCGTTCGCGTAATTGTTGCACCTGGAGCAAGCTGCTCCCCGCCGGAAATAGACAATTCAACAAACGGACGGCCATCCTCGGTCGCGCCATCAAAACCGTCTGCACTGATGCCACCGAGGCCTGTGTTGATTCCGGCAAAGATCGCACGGATCGGTCCGAGCAGCGGATACTTCAAGGTATTCCGCAGGGTCAGATCGAAGGTGATGGTCCCGCTACTCTGACTGGTGCGGGTGTTGGTCAGTTGAACCGGCAAGCGCGCCGACAGATCTTCGAGCAGCGCAAAGCCGATTCGGCTGTCTTCTGTCATCGCAACGCCAAACTCGCTCTGGACTCCCGCCTTCACCACTAACTCGTAATCATCTCCCAAGAGCGGCGCAAAAGTGAGCGTCACCGTGCGCGTTAGCGGATCGTAAATGGCGCCTGTTATCGCGACATCACGATTCGAACCCGCAGCGTGCAGCGTGTAATTCGTGAGGTTGGTGACCGAACCATCCGACCCGTCGTGCAGCATGTCAGTGCTAAAAGTAATGGTCACACGGGTGAGCACCGGCAACACGGTCGCTGTGTCCACCGGTGTTGTGGCCACGACTCGCGGAACCGCCACCAGATCGAATAACGCAACCTGGTCGCTTAAGGTTGCGAAGAGCCGGCCTTGCCCGTCCACATGCAGGAAGTCGGCGCGTGTCCCGCCTGTCGCCAACTCAACAAACTGGAACGAGGTCAGATCCACGACCGTCAACGTCCCTGCGCTCCCATGGCTGACGAACAGCAGATTTTCAGTTGAGGTGCCGGGCTCGCCAAAAGCGAGGCCATCCGCGTCATTATCGAAGGTCAAAACGATCTCCGCCCGACCGCGCGAGTTGAAGCGCAACAGTTGACCGCCGCGCGGCCAGGCAACACCCCAAACGGTGCCATCCGGGCCTTGCGCGAGGCCATCCACGCGTGTGTTAGAAAATGGCGAGAAGGTTCCGCTGTCAATATCGAAAATTTCGACGCCGTTCCGCGTCGAGACAAACAGCCGATTGGTGCTTGCATCGGCGAACAATCCAAGGTTCACCCCGTCGGCAAATCGCTTGAGGATCTGACCGGTGGCCGGATCGATCTCCACCAGCGGCCCGCCCCCTGTTGTTGCCCAGAGCCGGCCGTTATGATCGAACACCATGTCATAGATCGGCGTGTCGAGCGTCGCCAGCGGCGCGCCGGCTGTCCCACCCGCGAGGTTGAAGCGCCAGATCTGGTTACGCCCTGGACCGCCGCTGATGAAGACCGTCTGGCCATCCGGCGCGAACGCAATTCCCAAAGGCCCGATTCCGGCGCCCGATTGCGGGATTCCGGAGACGAACGCCGAAGCGGTGAATGGGTCGAACACTGTCGCGAAACCTGAAGGATGCGAGCTGGATTGAATTCCTGCGGCCTGGAGTAGCGCCTGAATAAAGAGCGGATTCGTGGGCGGCACAGCGGGCGGCACCACCACAGGCAGTGAGCGAGTTTCGGGCGCCTTCGGCAGCGTGCCGAGATTCACCGAGGGCAACGTTGCAGGGAGCAAAACCCCCGCCGGCCCTTGCTCAACATTGCCTGCATTGTCATGGGCCAAAACGATGAACGAGGCGGATTGGCTGCCTGCGCCGTTCACGACCAGAGACGTGCCGGTATAGCGATCCTGTGTCAGAACGTAAACACCACCATCCAGCGAGGTGTAAACCGAATAATAGGCAATTCCGGCGCCGACCGAATCATCCACCGAGGTCCAATTCACCACGTAGGTGGACCCGTTTTGCGTGGTCGTCACCGTGGTAGTCGGAGCGACGGCGTCGACTGTGGCCACATGAATGTTTGAGTCAAGCGGCGCATCCGCATTGTAGATCACACGCGCGGCGGAATGAATCACGTCCCCAGTGACAACAGTCTCACCGGTTTGAATAGTGTAGCCTACCGTTCCCGAACCGCCCGGCAGCAGCAGCCCCTGTGGCTGGCCTGTCTGGAGATTTCGGCCACGCAAGGTCAATCCAGTATCGGGATCAATCGCGCGAATTAGCCACGTCGCAATGCCGGCTTCCACATCCACACCCGCGGTGACCTGCACAACGAATCCGCGAGATTCAATGAAATCAAATTCACCGGTGAACGACGCCCGATCCGGGATATCAAGCAGCAGGTCACCCAGTTGAATGTCGCTCAGACGCAACGTCCGCGGATCGAGCTTCGTATCAAGCTGCTGGATAATTTGGATTTCGTTAATGGCGTCGGTCGCCGTTCCAAGTTGCTGGAAGCGGATGGAATACGGGAGATCGAACCCGATCGGAACGTAGTTCGCGTTTCCGAATCCGCTCGGTCCGGTCAGACTTACCAGCGTGCTGCGCTCGCCAGTCAAACCGAACAGACTTCCGAGATTCGCATCTTGAGCGCTCGATTGATCCTGTTCTTCCTCGACCAAATCCCCAACGCCAACCTTGATGATAAACGCTTCGAAATGGGTGGGTCGCGAGGTGCCAAGGTTGAACTTGGATGCGTCCGGGATTTCAGCCGAACCGTACGCGTCCGGCTTATCACCCGCCCAGGTGCGCAACAGCCTGAAGAACGTGCTCAGATCCCCAACGCTGATCAACGAGCGCCCCGTCGACGGATCGAGCAAGCCACCCGCCATTGTCGCAACCAGTCCCGTAAACTGAGGCGATTGACGCACGCCCGGCGGAAGATCTTCCGCGCGCAATTGCCCTGAATCCGCAAGCGCCGCTAGGTACACGTCGGTGAAACCCACCGCATCGGCCGCCGCGGCCTTCAACGCTTGCGGAGCATTCGCGTCGGCCAGGATCGCCGTTCGGAGTGAAGCGGCCTTGTCCGTTTGCAGTTGGACATATTCTTTCGGGGTGACCGCAGTCGCAGTTGCAAAGATGTAGAACTTGAACGCGAGTTGCTCGAGGTCGAAAGGCGAGAGGTTTTCGAGGAACTTCGGATCCTTCTTCAGGATGTTCTTCAATTCCGGATAGACATCCACAATGAACGAGACAGCGCCAAATCCCTGGTTGTGCAGATCGAAGGCAAATCCTTCCGCCGTCAGAATTCCATCACGGTTAATGACCGGGTTGAGTTCAGCCCACGGAACACCGTCGATGGTCGGCGCGCCCGCGAGATTGGTAGAGAAAGCCAGGCGTTCGCCCGGAATAAACGTGCCATTCGGCAATCGTGGCACGCCGAACGATAGATAAACGTATGGGGTATCGATGTTCGTGAGGCTTAGAAGCCCAACCTGATAAATTGCAGGCGTCGTTCCGGTCTTCGTAACCGGAATCTCACTTGGGCCGCCCATGCCAACGGTGACGTCGAGCGGCTTGGCCGTTTCTACCAGGAATCGATACGGCAACACCGCAATCGCCCCATTCGGATTGGTAACCTGCACGTCATACAAACCGTGCGGCGCGCTGCGCAGATCGAACGTGGCGAGAATATGCGTCGCATCGAGCACGCTGTAGGAAATCGGCGCGAATTCGGCGAATTGCGGACGGATCAATTTTAATGTCGCGCTCGGATCGAACTTCGCACCACTTACGGTCACCGTGACGTAACGGCTGTCTCCGCCCGTATCCGGTGTGATATCGGTGACTCCGAACGGCACGAGCTTCGCGGTAATCGTAATCGGCACGTCCTTAAAGCGGGTGGGCGTATCTTTCGGCAAATTCGGATCCCGGAAGTTGCGAACACGAATGTAATAGAATCCGCCTTCGGTCTTGCCAACGACGGCAAACTGATCACCCTGCAAACCACCCTGGTAAACAGCATCGTAATTCAGCGAGCTCGGCAACCCTTCGTGCAGGACATACAACTCGTTCGCGATCCCATCATTGGCGCTGTTCAATTCGACCCGCAGTGTCTCACCCGCGGGCGCCTGCACTCGGTAAAGCAAATCTTCCCCATCCGAAATTTGATCGCCCAGCGGAACGCCCAGTTGCAAGGTTGGAACCGTAACGGCAATCGATGAGGCGGAAGCGGTCGTGTTATTGCGATTGTTCGAGCCTTCGTAAATATCGTCGAAAATGTCGGTGCGAACGATGACGCGATAATTCTCGGGCAATGCGACAGGCAACTGCACCGTCGTGGTGAACGTATAGCTTTCACCTGGGCCAAGTGTCCGTTGTGCAAAGTCCTGATTAATAATCAGACGGTCAGCCAGATCCCAAATCGCGTCCTTTGAAAGGAAGGCGGCGTCCGCCCAACGTCCGACAGCCGGCTCGGTCCCTTTGTTGGTCACTTTCCAACTGATGGTCACGTGCTGCCCGGCACGGGCATCGCTCGGCACATTCACCTCTTCCATCTGCAGGTCCGAAGGCGGTGGCAATTCAATCAGCATCGGTACAGCGGTCGATGTGCTGTTATTCGTCTCGCCATTCCCTTCGTAGACGTATCCGCGCGGCCGCTGTCCATCAGGACGATCCGCCAACGCGATCACGTAGTACGGCCCGAGCAGATCGCGAGGAACATTGAAGGTAACATTTACCGTGTAAGTGCCATCCACCGCGAGCGCCCCCACATGCTTGATCTCTCCCAGGAAGTGGTCACCTCGTGCATCCAAGAACTGATCGCGTGAAAGGTAAACGTAATCGTACCAGGTGTCTTGCCGATCTGGCACTGCGCCTGCGCCTTTGTTCGCCACGGTGTAGCTCACCTGGAACTGGCGACCGGTGAAAACTCGTTCCACCGTCGTAATGGTGGTGACCCGCAAATCCGGAGGGATCACAGGTGTCACGACCAAAGGAGTGTTCCCCGAGTTGTTGAACTCGTCCCGATATTCAAGAACCATTCCGTTCGCGCCTTCGCGCAATCGTGCAGGTCCTTGCTGTATCGGATAGGGCAGCGTCACTTCGCCGCTGCCATTAAACGGCGAGTCTACGTAGGCAATGATGTTGAAGCTTCCTGAGAAGTTATCCGGCAAGCGTACTTCCAAATTGACCTGATACTGCTCTCCCGGAGCCAAAATTCCCTTGCGGAGAAAACTTCCCAATTGCGCATCGTAGAGGTCAAGGGTCTTATCCTGCGAGATGTAGACTTGATCCACCCACGCATCCGTCCGTGTCGTGCGCGTTCCCGCGTTTTTCACGGTGAACGAGACATTCACATACGAGCCAGAGCCCGATTGTCCGGGAGTAACCACCAGGTTGGAAACCTGCAAGTCCGCCTCGCGATAGGTAACCTGCACAGCGCTCGACGTCGCAAAATTGTTCGCGCGATCCGGCTGTTCCCAAACTTCGTCCAGGAACTGGGCGGGCCAATTCGGGAAACTGCCCGGCGACTGCGGACCCAGAATAGGACGTCCGTAACGATCAATTCCCACGGCTGTAAAGACGTGGACATACCATTTGCCATCCACTCCGGCCGGCACGTTTACTGTCGCGCTGGCGGTGTAAGTACCGCCAGGCTGCAGCGGATCGGTCTGCACATGGACTAATGAACCCACCAGTTGCGCGCGATCCGCGATGAACTGTTGGTCCGGTGAGACGAAGATATAGTCGGTCCAGTGTTGTGTCCCGTCCCACACTGCAAACTGTCCCTGGTTCTTGACGGTCCACGATACCTGAATCGGTTCGCCGGAGAAGGAAGTCGCTGGCGCGGTAACTCCGGTCACGATCAAATCCGCGGGAATATCGGTTACATTGCTCGCACCAGCACGCGTGTTATTTTTGGTCAGACCGCGTTCGAAAACGAGCTTCGGCGCTGGCTGATCGTCGCCGGTCAGGATTTTCAGAATGTCATTCTGGGAAAGGTTTTGCAGATCCACTCCGCGCACCTCGGCGAGCGGTTTTCCGAGACGTTGTTCCGCCCGCTGAATAATTCCAGCGACCTGACTAAGGAAATCATCCGAAGCGGTCAGGATCGCGTTCGGATCAACATTGGTTTCGACAATAAAATTCGTTCCCCTGGCGGAAGGCGGCAACAGAAAGGTCACGGTTTCGGTGTAGGACTCACCGACTTGCAAGGCGCCGAAATGGGGCACCCCAAAAACTCGAATTGCGCGGCCGACCGTGTCGTCGGTCGACAAATAAATAAGGTCCGCCCAGCGGTCCACATCTGTGGGCGCTGCGCCTTTGTTCGCGACCGTATATGTGATCGTGACTTCGGACCCGCCTTGCGCGTTCGCCGGTGCTTGAACGTTCGTTACTTCAAGATCCGCGGGTGGCGTGGGTAGAATGGTGATCGGCGTTGCTTTGAGATTGCTGCTTTCCAGATCGTTCGGAATTGCTGGATTCAGGTTGCTGTCGAACGCTAGCTCGAAAACATTGTTCCCGCTGTCCGCCCAGACCATTAGATAGTACAACCCACCATTCGCCAGCAGTGGAATTTTTACCGTGGCAGTATTCTCGTAAAATTCGCCCACTTGCAACGCGCCATTGTGTCCGACTGTACCGAGATATACATCGCCCAGCTTTCCTGGCCGGCGATTGGGTTCGGTCACGAGCCAGATGGCGTCACCCCAACTCGCCGGATTTGTAACGCCGGCGCCAGCGTTCGCCACGCGATAACGAACCGTAATCGAATTGCCGTCAAAAGAGCTAAGTGGTCCGTTGACGCTCTGGACGACAAGATCAGGCGGCGGGACCGGAGTCACGTCGACCGCCAGAGGAGCTGCACGCGAATTGTCAGATTCCCCAATGTCCTGTCCCGCACCGTTGGTTCCCTGATACTCGTCGACCTGGTTGCCGCCATCGGCCACGACCACGACAAAAAAGTTACCGGCCGCCTCTCGCTTGATCTGGAAGGTAGCGTGTGTGCTATAAGATTGTCCCGGTTCCAGCGCACTGCCGTTCGAAACGCTTCCGAGCAAAAGGACCGCTCCGTTCGCCGAATTGCTGGTCGAAAGGTAAATGTAGTCAACCCAGCGCGAGCCGCCCGTCGGCGTGGGAGCAGAACCGACGTTCGACACGACGAAATCGACATCGATCACGTCGCCGCTCGTCACGCTTACCGGCACCTGGAGTTGCGTGACCTGCAAGTTGGCACGCGGTCGCAGCGAAATCACTGTCGGATTCTGGGCGAAATTCAGATTATTCGTTTCGTTCTCTTCAGCCACTTCGCCGCCGTTGGTGGCGTTGATATCATCTGTCCGCACGAATATCTGGTAATTCCCCTGCACATGAATGGGCAGG
Organism: Limisphaerales bacterium; assembly: GCA_044226545.1. Lineage (GTDB taxonomy): Bacteria > Verrucomicrobiota > Verrucomicrobiia > Limisphaerales > SXQI01 > DASVNK01. The sequence goes on along the minus strand of JBGAGW010000002.1, from coordinate 529,513 downwards.
TTCACCAATTCGGTGCGCGTATAAGATTTGCCCGCATCCAACGTTTGTGCCTGGCGGAATTCGCCGACCCGAATCGCCTTCGTGAAATTGCCGTCCGGCGCGATGTAAATCGCATCCACCCATGAACCGCTGACCGTATCGCCCTGTGGGTCGATATTTCGAACGGTCCAGCTCACGTCAATGCGATCACCATCGAGAGCGGTCGCAACACTGCTTACGCTTTCCACCGTGAGGTCCCCGCGCGGCGGCGCCACATAAGTGACTTGCACCGGCGTCGAGCGGCCAGAGTTGTTATTGGTGTAGATAAACTCGAACGGACCACCCGTTCGGACGAAGAAGTAAAGTTGTCCCGCCGCCGTATCGATCGGCAGATTCACTTCGGTCGATGCAGTGTAGCTCTCTTTCAAGCCAAGAGCACCAAAATGAGTGAGGCTCCCGATGAAGCGCTGATTCGCTCCATTCGGATCGGCGCTCACGTAAATATTGTCGGTCCAACTCGCGGTATTTGTCGGTCCAATGCCGTTTGGAGAACTGTTGGTCACGATCCAGTTCACTCGAACCGGTGCGCCATTCCGGAAGCCGATAGCGGAATCGGAAGCCTGAACCGTCACGCCACCAACGGTCAAATCCGCATAGGGCTGCCGAGTGACATCCACCGGATGGTTTGCCTGACCCACATTGCTCTTCGCGTCGACATGTTCGAAAACGACGTCGGTGGCGTCCGTTTGAACGAATAGGGTAAATCGTCCTTCAGTGGCCGCCGGCAGCGAGATGATCTTGCTCGCCGTGTAAGACGCGCCCACGGGAACCAACCCATTATGAATGAATTCGCCGATCAGCCTGTCCCCGCCAAACTTGTCATCGGTCGAAAGATAAACCCGGTCAACCCAGGTATCGACAGACCCACTGCCCGTTCCCTGGTTCGATACTTTCCACGAGACATTCAGATCCACCGGATCACCCACGAGCAGCGCATCGGCCGTTACATCGCTAACCGTGAGATCCGCATAGGGTTGAAGCGCTACTGAAATCGCCGCCGATGCTGCAATGTTATTATCTTCTCCAGCGCCTTCCTGAACCTGATTTGTCGCATCGGTCACCACCAAAATCTGGTAGCTGCCTTCAATCGAGACAGGAAGATGAACCGTGGCCGAACCGGTGTACGGTTCAGAAATGTTTAACAGCCCGTTCCGCGGCACATCCGCCAGCAACACGTCGTCATTCGAAACCTTGTCGTCACGCGAAAGATAAATGCGATCCACCCAGGTTTGCGTGGTCGGTCCCGTGCCGGCATTCCGCACGATCCAGTTCACCGCCAGATCCGAATTGGATTGCGAAACCGTCGGCGAGTTCACCGAATTCACCACCAGATCAGGATGCGTTACGGCGAAAGGCTGGGAAGAACTGAGGGTGTTATTGTTTTCTGCGTCGCGCTCGAACACCTGCGATGCCGAATCGGTCACGACAATAATTGAGTAAGTGCCGTCGCTGGTGAGCGGCACCGTCACAGTTTCGGTTCTCGTATAGGTCGATCCCGCGGCCAGATCATCGTTGCGCAAGAAGGAGCCCAATACCGTTGCTCCATTTACTGTCCCATTCGAGGAAAGGTAAACACGGTCCAGCCACGGCGCTTTGGCAGCGGCCCCGCCCTGGTTTTTGACCGTCCACGAGACGGCAATGTTCTGCGCAATCGCACCGGTGCCAGGAGCCGTCACCTGGCTCACCGTGAGGTCTGCAACCGGCCCGAGCGTCACTTGAATCGCCTGCGCGGCCCGCGCGATATTATTATCTTCAGCGCCAGCTTCGGTGACCTGGTTCAGGGCGTCAGTCTGAACAAAAATCCAGTAAGTACCCGCGGCGAGATTCTCCGGCAATGCCACCGCTTGTTGTGCGTCATACGATGCGTCGACCGCCAGCACTCCGTTCCGCACGAATGTTCCAAGCAGCGTGTCCCCGCCGAACTGATCGTCCGAGGAAAGATAAACCCGATCGGACCATGTCGGCGCCGTGGTCGTCGCGCTCCCCTGGTTCGTGACGCGCCAAGCCACATTCACGTTCGCGCCGCTGGCGGCCGCCGCAGGGGAGGTCACGTTGCCGATAATCAGATCATTGGGAGGGCGGACAGCAGCAATCGAGATCGAACTCGACGATGTATTATCGGTTTCATTCGCCTCAAGGAGGGCACTTCCAACATCGAGTCGAATCAAGATGCGGTAGGCACCCTGAATGCCAAACGGCACATCAGCGGAAATCTGTTTCGTGTAAGCGCCGTTGATCGCGAGCGCATCGGTCACGGTGGCGTCGCCCAGGAGAACGTCGTCGGCATTCCCAAAAACATCGTCCTTGGAGAGCACTACCCGGTCGGTCCATGACCCAGATGCCGGGTTCGTTCCATTGTTCTTCACCACCCAGGAGATCGAGATGTTCTCTCCATTCCGTGCGGTGGTCGGAACGGTCTTTGAATCGATTACGAGATTGGGGAGAACCAAAGGAATCGTGCTGGTGAATACATCGGCCGCTTCGCCCAAAACACCGTTGCCGTTTTGATCCATGGCGTTCCCCACCAGATCGTTCACCGATGGACCAACCGTCACCTTGTAACTTCCCGCGGTGGTCTGGGGCGCAAAGTTGATTTCATAATGGGTGGCGTCCACCCGGCGGATCGAAATTCCTGAAATCGCGGCATTAGGCCCCTGCAGGAGGACATCTGATGCCGTGAAACTGGCTGGATCAATGGCCTCGCTAAACTCGATTCGAATCTGAGTGAACGGCCCCTGAACATTTTGCGGAGCCGCACTGACGATCCGTGGCCCCTGAGCATCGACCGTGATCGATCCTGCGAATGCGTCCTGATTCGCTTCGCCCGGAGTGCCGTCCCCATCCTGATCCATCTGCAAACCGCCCACGTCGGTGATCTGCGGTCCGACCACGAAATTGTAAACGCCACTTGCTGTTTGCGGCGCGAAGGAAACCCGATAGGTCGTCCCACTCACCAATGTAATCCCGGTAACAGTGATATTTCCCGCTGGTCCGGACAACACGACATCCGCTGGGGTAAAGCTGCCCAGGTTGATTGCCTCACTGAATACCAGGTCGAACGAAGAGAACGGCGCAGCCCGGGTTCCGGTGGGCGAGAATGAACGAACGGTCGGAGGAACGTTTTCGACCCGAAGAGTTGTGACAAAGCGATCCTCCAACTCACCGCCCGTCAGATCACCATCCTGGTTCAACAAATTACCGCCGATGTCGGTGATCGCCGGCCCAATTCGAATCTGATAATCACCCTCTCCAGTGATTGGCTCGAGTTTGACCCGGTAGGTTGTGGGATTCAACTGCTCCACCGAGAGAACTCTGGCAGAGACACCCAAGCCGAACACTTCAACATCTCCGACATCAAAACTTCCCGCCTGGACGGCTGCTGAGAAGGTCACGTCGAACTGGCTGAGAGCCCCTACTGCCACCTGACCAGGAGTAATACTTGTGACCTGGAAAGGCTTCCGATCGATCTTCAGTTGGCTGGTGTAAACATCCAGCGTGGGATTGCCGTTAGCCCCATCGCCATTCTGGTCCATGATATTTCCAGCGGCATCCGCAACTTTGGGTCCGATTTCAAGCGTGTAGGTCCCGTTGTTCGAAATCGGTTCAAAGGTAATGACGAATTGCGTCGCAACCTGTCCACTTTGCGAAACGGGCGGCGCAGCGGGAACGGCATCAGCCGTGACAGCCAAACCGCCAAGCGCAGTGTCGCCAACCAGTCGGAAAGAACTGTCAAAGGCGTCGTGCTTGCCTTGTGCGGCAAAAAGCTCCACCTCAGCTCCCCCGTTATACTCGTAATAGACCAATGAGAGGTCGTACTGGCCGGCTTGGGCAAACGTCCATGTAGCGAGCGTGGTCGCCGCGCCTCGCAACCCCGTGAACGAGGTTTCGTTATCACCCACTTTCAACGAAAACCCGTCATCACTATTCACCCCGAAAGTCCATTCGCCAGGCGCCGGAATGGTCACGCGCGCGGTGGCATTGATGACGAAGAAATTCGCATCCTGCCCCAAAGTCTGACCGGGAAATGCTCGGTTGGAAGTCGAGAAGAGTCCCTCCGAATTACCGTAATAGTTAATGGTGGGGGCGTTCTCAAATAGCGTTTGAGACTGCTTCAGCGGATCCGAAAGGATTTCGAGCGCCGTGGCCAGGTTGGTAAAGGTGGTGTTTGCGAATACCTCCCGGATAGCGAAGCCCTTTCCATCAAAGGCTGCCGGTTGTTGCGGCAGGATTTGAACCGTCTGCGGGTTTACCGGCGTTACAGAAAGAATTTGATTCGAATCGACCGGGGCGCGCGCAGAGGTCACAGCTAGGCCGCCATTCGCGACATCTCCCACCAGGTGGAATGTAGCATCGAACGCCGCAGGCGCACCTTGTGCCGCCGATAACTCCAATCCTTCCCCGCCGCCATTTTCAAAGTGGACCAGCTCCAGATCGTATTGCCCAGCCTGAGCAAAGTTCACAGTCAGTAAATCCGGAGTAATCCCGCGAAGCCCGGTGAAGGACTTCTCCTGCCCATTGATTCTCAACCGGAAACCATCGTCCGAAGCAGCGGCGAAGGTCCATTGGCCCGCCGATGGTATCGTGACTTTGCCCCTAACAACTGTGACGAAGGTGTCGGCCACTCCGCCCGGAAAGGCCAGGTTGTTCGAGAAATTGCCTCCGGTGCCGTAATCGATGAACGGCGCGTTCACAGTGGTCAACCGTGTCCAATTCCCCGCCAGCACCGTGAGGGCTGTTTCCAGGTCTCCCAACCCGTACCGTGACTGATAGGTCGAAACTGAAAAACCGTTGAACGGCGAGCTATCCGGATTCGGTAAAGAAATGTGAACGTCCGCCGTCGTGAAGGAATTGACCGCCACCGGTTCATTGAATGTAACTGTGATCGAATCAATTGGGCGGTCCAAGGTTCCGGACGGATTCTGGCCCGAGACGCGCGGACCGTTTCGGTCGATCAAAACGGACGCGATAAAAACATCCCCTGCTTCGCCAAGCACTCCGTTCCGGTTCTGGTCCATCTGGAATCCGGATGTCGCCGAAATGCCTGGTCCAATCCGAACCTGGTAGGTTCCGGCCGTGGATACAGGCGAGGACAACGTGATCCTGTAAGTGTTGCCCGTAACCAAACTGACTGAGGACACACTCGCCGCCTGCGGTCCCGAAATTGTCACATCGCCCGCCGTGAATGTCGCACCGTCGATGGCATCCGAGAAGGTCAGGTCGAAAGAACTGAGAGCCCCACCGCTCAGCGCGGGAGTAAACGAAACCACCGCCAAACCCGCCAGTGGCAAAGACACTGGATTGGTCAGGAACGTCCCATAATCGATGAAATTCGAAACATCTTCGCCCGCAGGATTAATGTTTACCCGGCCGTCCTCCGGTCCGGGATCATTGGGACCGCCTGAGCTTCCCCACCAGTTACCCTTGAAGTCTGCCGCGGCGAAATCAGTGTTCCCCGTTCTTGCGGCAAGCCCACTGATGTTTGTGAATGACGAACCGCTGACGGAAGCCGAGCCGTTTTTGGCGATCGAAACTCCTTCCGGTAGACCGGTAAACGCGGTGCTCGCTACAGTCGCGCTCCCGCCGAGAACCACCAGCCCGGTGCCGCCCAAATTACCCAGAACACTTCCAGAAAGATTGAGAGAACCAGAACGGAGAACTATCCCGGCGTCATATCCGTTAATGATGCGGCTGTTCCATACGGTGACATCTGAGCTATCGATGTCGATTTCCGCTCTTCGGTCGTTATTGCCTGGATTGCTCTGCCCGGCATAACGAACCTCGACCGAATCGAGAACTGAACCCGTATCAGCATTTTGGAAATAGATCGCCTCCCACAGCCCGGGCGTAGCCACGCTATTGCCATCCCCATTCGTGTCGCCCCCTACAGAGTCGTCATGAACCGAGGTGAAAATGATCGGTTTGGCGAGAATCCCGACCGCCTGCAGCTTGCCGCTGACAGCAAACCACGCGCCGTCGGCTTCCTTGATTATCGCTCCTGGAGGGAGCGTAAGAGTCGATCCTTTGGCCAACCTGAAATCCCCATTCAGATAAATCGGCAGGCCGTAATCCCACAGGCGATCTTCCGTCAACGTGCCCGCCCCCATCAGGACCGCGTTATTCGGATTACCAAAACCGCTCAAACCCTGCACCACCGGGTTGGCAAAAAGATCCATCACCATGATGAATCCGCCGCCGTTTTCGACGCTGATATTTGTCAGTTGCGGGCTGTTCCCCTGGTGCACGTACATCCCGTGGCTGAATGAATTGAGGATCCGAACGTTCTGAACGGTCAATCCCTGGCCGCTGTTAACATCCAGCGCACTTTTGGCGTCGTTGTTTCCCGGGTTGGACTGGCCGGCATATCGGACTTCAACATGGTCGAAAACGCTTCCTGCGGACCCATTCTCAACGTAAATGGACTCCCAATCCCCCTTGTTCGGGCCGCTTGCGCTGCCGTTCCCATTGGAATCGCCCCCAACCGTATCGTCGAGCGACGAGGTGAAAATGACAGGCCGCTCAGCAGTCCCAACCGACTGCAAATTACCATCGACCGCGAACCACGCGCCGGGTGCCATCTTCACGATAGTCCCAGGAGAGATCGTCAGCTTGCTTCCACTTCCAATTCGAAAATCGCCACCGAGATGGATGGGCAAAGCTCCATAATCCCAGATCCGCTCCCCCCCGAGTGTCCCACCAGCAACGTAAATGCCGTTGTATGTATTTCCGTCTCCGCTCAAACCTTGAACGATGGGATTCGCCGCAAGGTCCAAAACTAGCGCGAATCCGTTCGCGCGTTCCACCCGGACGTCCTGGAATACCGGGGCACTATCCCCATGCGCATAAATAGCGTTACTGAAGGCATCAAGGACTCTCACGCTCCTGAGCGTAGGTGCCTGCCCGCCGGCAATATCAATTGCCGGGCGCGGATCGTTGTTTCCAGGATTGGTTTGCCCCGCGTATCGAACGTCAAAATGTTCCAGCACCGAATCCGAAGATCCGTTCTCAAGATAGAGACTTTCCCAATCGCCTGCTGCGGGAGTCGTCGCGCCGCCATCGTGGAACGTATCGCCGCCAGCCTGATCATCCTTCTGCGAAGTCAGAACCACCGGGGCGGCGAGTGTTCCCTTTACTGTCAGCTTGCCATCCGCCGCGAACCAACTGCCGGGATTCATCTTCACCATCACACCTGGCCCGATCTCCAGTTCGCCGCCGTTCGTGCCGATCCGGAAATCGCCGGTAAGCATGTACGGCATGGTCGTAACGTTCCAGGCACGCTTCGCGCTCAAGGTTCCCCCAGTGATCCACAAGCCCTCCGCCTTGTTGTTTGACGCAGTTATACCCAGGATCGTTGGGTCAGCCGGAATGTCAAAATGGTAAGGAACGTTCCCCGCCCCTTGCACATCGATTCCATCCAAAGCCGCCTGGCCATCCAGAATTCGCAGCCCAGTCCAGGCTACATTCCGGATCCGGAGATTCTTTAAAGTGGGCGAACTGCCTCCGCGGATTAGAATCGCATCCCGAAAATCGTTATTCCTCGGATTGGTCATCCCGGCATAACGAAGCTCAAAATTCTCCAGAACCGATGCGCCAGACCCCTGCTCCAGATACAAAGCCTGCCAATCACCGGGCGTCGGCGCCGCCGCGCCGTCTTTCCCATCATGCAGCGTATCGCCGCCAATGGAGTCATCCTTCTGCGATGTCAGGTAAATCGGAGCGTCAACGGTGCCTTTGGCCTGGAGCGTACCGCTTACTGTTAAATACGCGCCAGGCGACATTTTCACGACCACACCTGGACCCAACGTCAAAGTGACCGAAGCAGGCACCGCCAGATTAGTGGTCAGCATGTACGGCATGGAAGTGACATTCCACGTCCGATTCTCGCCCACAGTTCCCCCGGTTATCCACAATCCCTCGGTGGCGTTGTTCGAGGCAGTAATTCCGTTAATTACCGGGTCGGCAGCCAAATCAAAGTAGAACGGGACGTTGCCGGCGCGTTGCACATCCACCCGTTCGAGCGTTGCCTTGCCATCCAACAACCGCACACCGTTGGACGCCGCGTCGAGAACCTTTAAGTCCCGGAACGTTGGCGAACTTCCGCCCCGGACCAGAATGGCATCCCGGTAGTCTTTGTTTCCGGGGTTGGTCATTCCCGGATACCGCACTTCAACATTTTCCAGCAGCGAACCGCTCGAACCGGCTTCGAAAATGATTTGTTGCCACTCTCCTGGCACAGGCGCTTTGGTCCCTTCAACCCCATCGTGGAACGTGTCGCCCCCCGCACTGTCATCGTCCCGAGCCGTAAAAACGACCGGCGCTGCCGCTGTGCCCTTGGCCAAAAGTGTCCCGCTCACCTGCAGGTAGGCGCCCGGCGCCATCTTCACCACCACACCGGCCCCAAGCTGCAAAGTAATATTGCTGGCCACCGCTAGATTGCTGGTCAGCATGTACGGCATGGAGGTCACGTTCCAAGTCCGATTCTCGACCACCGTTCCCCCGGTAATCCAGAGTCCCTCGGTGGCGTTGTTGGAAGCGCTGATTCCGTTAATTACCGGGTCGGCAGCCAGATCAAAGTAGAACGGGACGTTCCCGGCCCGTTGCACATCTACCCGTTCGAGGGTGGCCTTGCCATCCAACAGCCGCACGCCGTTTGACGCCGCGTCGAGAACCTTTACGCCTCGGAACGTGGGCGAACTTCCGCCCCGCACCAGGATGGCGTCGCGAAAATCGTTATTGCCAGGATTGGTCATTCCCGGATAGCGCACCTCCACATTCTCCAACACCGAACCGCTTGAACCCGCTTCAAAGATAATCTGTTGCCAGTCACCCTTCGCTGGCGCTTTGGTCCCGGCATTTCCATCGTGAAAAGTGTCTCCTCCCGCCGAGTCATCGTCCTGCGCCGTAAAGATGACGGGTGCAGCGACGGTGCCTTTGGCCGATAAAGTTCCACTGACCTGCAGATAAGCACCGGGAGCCATCTTCACCACCACTCCCGCGCCGAGCTGCAAAGTCACACCGCCGGCAATCGCTAAATTGGTCGTCGGCATGATGGGCATGGAAGTCACGTTCCACGTCCGATCTGCTCCCAATGTTCCGCCTGTGATCCACAAGCCTTCCCTGGAATTGGACGACCCCGTGATGCCGTTAATCACCGGATTGGCGGCGAGATCGAAATAGAATGGAACACCGCCCGCACGTTGCACATCCACTCTTTCCAGGGTGGCATTGCCGTTCAGGATCCGAACGCCGTTCCCCCCGGCATCCAGCACGGTCGTATCGCGCAGGATCGGCGACGTCCCTCCCTGGATCAGAATTGCGTCCACCAAACTATTGTTTCCCGGGTTGGTCATCCCAACATACCGCAACTCCACGAACTGCAGCACCGAACCGTCGGAACCACCCTGAAAAATGATTTGCTGCCAGTCACCCGCCTTGGGTGCCGCAGTCGGAGCTCCAGGGACTGCGTCTCCCACCGAAGTATCACGATAGGTCGTGAAAATGATCTTCTGCGACGAGGTGCCGAGCGCTTTGAGGGTGCCCGATACACTAATATATGATCCCCCGGAAACTTTGATCACCGTGCCAGGATTGACCGTAACCGTAACCCCACTGGCAATGGTAAGGTTGCCCGAAACCGCAATTGTTCCCGACCAGGTTGTATCCGCGCTGATCGTCCCACTGACGGTCGAGACAGCCAGGGCTGAAACTTTTTCCGGGCGTTGAACGGCAAGGCTCGTCCCTTGCCCTTCAGTTTTCAGCGCCTCCTTTACCGGCGCAGGAATGATATCGGATTTCGCCGGCGCCTTCTGGTTTTCGGTCTCCTGGTGCGAGCCGTCGGCCTTATGGCTCTCAGCGCCGAAATCCTCAGGCAGGATATCTTCGCCCTTTCCCATGCCTCCAAAGATGTCGACCGCTCCCTCCACTCCGCCGTGAATCTGGTCGGCCACCGCATCAACAGTATGCTCGGTAAGGACGACCTCGTGTTGCGCCGTCCCTGCTCCACCGGCATCCGGCGCCGGCGTCGCAACGGGGGCCGCAGAAAGAAGAACGCGAGGCTCCAGAGTTTCCAACTGGAAACGATTCGAAGGCGCTGGAGCAATTCCTCTCAAGCGCGGCTTCCTTTCTCCGTCAACCGGCTAACGAGCTTCCAGGCCAGCGGCAGCGAAAGCAAAATCGCCACCGACGGTTCCGGAACGACCGTGACCGACGCCGTCCCAAACGTGATCAGCGGATCTAAATTCACCCCAATCCCATCAACAAAAAGCGTCTCGGTCGGACCGAGCGTCCGGAACAAATCGAGCGTCAACGTATAGGTATCGCCCATTCCGGCCTGATTTTTTAGATTGAACGTCGTCAGCAGCGCACCTTTGTACGGTTCCAACGCCGCATCAAAATTAATCGTCCCCTTTACCCCAATGTAATCGGTGCTGATTTGCCGAAATGCACCTGCTCCCGCAGTTCCATTGTAGTTAATCGGAAACGGAACCAATACCGCATCCGAAGCCCCCGGCACCACCTTTCCCGCAGGCAGGTTCAACCGGATTCCATAACTGAAAAGTCCATTGGCGAGCGGTGGAAGAACGACGTTCACGGAAAACGCTTGTCCCACGTTGACTTCATAATGCGGTTGCTCAAAACCGACCGTCAGAGAGGATGCAGCAGCTTGAGCCGAAAGGGTCAGCCCCAACCCCAGAAAAAGGGTCCCGAATTTTTTGCAAAACCCCGAAAAAAGGCCAGAAAACGAGACGGTGGTCCCGTGCTGTTTTCCAACAAGGACCCCTTCTCCTCCCCCAACGCATCGGGATTCGAACGACATCTGCAGGTGAGATTATCGGAATAAGTTCTTTCGGCAATACCAGAAATAGAGCTACTTAGATAATATCGAGGCAATAGATTCTTACGTTCAGCAAACCTTATTCATTCCCAAAATGGGCAAATCCGCCCAATGTCCCAACGAGGATTGGGGCCGACCGTAGATGTTTACTCCCGAGACGAATGTTACCAAACAAAGCCCCGCCGCGTCTCAGAGTTAGAACGTAGGACAAATTTTATGAAACTAACTCGTTATTGTGCGCTGCTCGCGGTGGTAGCGCTTTGCAATCTGATCAGCATTTCGGCACAGGACCGCCCGAATCGGGGCAACTTCGATCCGGCTCAATTCCGCGAACGGATGATGGCGCGCGTTCGTGAGACAATGGATGTGAAAGACGATTCGGAATGGAAGCTGATTTCCGACCGCGTTTCCAAAGTGATGGAAGCCCAGCGCGAAGTCCGTTCAGGCGCAAATATGGGTGCGATGTTCCGTCGCCCGCCCGGGGGAGACCAGAATGCCGGTGATGGAAACGGCGGCGGCCGTCGTCGTGGCGGCCCGGGTGGTTTCGGTGGCGAACCGAGCCCGGAAGCTGAAGCACTAAATAAGGCGCTCGAGAACAAAGCGTCCAACGACGACGTGAAGGCGGCGCTTACGAAATATCGTGAATCCCGCAAAGCGAAGCAGGAGAAACTGACAAAGGCGCAGGACGATCTGAAGAAAGTTTTGTCAGGCCGTCAGGAAGCAGCGGCCGTCTCGCTCGGTCTCCTTGAATAGCCGTGAGGACTGAAGCGTGGAATAGTAACGATCATGGCTGAAGTTCTCAATGCAGACCCTTTGCAACTGCTGGAGCGAATGGTGCAAACCAAACAGCTTTCGCAGCAGGATGCCGAGATTCTCAAACACGCGGGTGCCCCCTGCTCTACCGAGGAGGACACCCTCCGCTGGCTGGCCAGCGAGTATGGTTTAGGCTTCAGCCGTTTGGAAGATGTCGAGCCGGATCGGGAGGTGCTCTCCGCGTTTCCGGCTCGCGTGCTTTTAAAGGAGCAACTTCTCCCGCTGCGCCGCGTTAATGGCAAAGTGGAAGTAGCGACGAGCCGTCTCTTTGCCACGCAGGGCCTCGATTCCCTTAAAACGATTAGCGGGCTGCAACTCCTCCCGGTCCTCGCCCCAACCGAGGCCATCGAGCGCGAGATCAAGAAGCGCCTCGGCGTCGGCGCGGACACCATCGGCACACTCCAGGAAGAAGCCGGGCTTGAAGTTGTCGACGAAAACCGCGAGGACAACAACCTCGATAGTGCCGCGGAAGACGCTTCGATCATCCGTTTCGTGAACCAGGTGTTGAAGGACGCAATCGAGCTTCGCGCCTCCGACGTGCACCTGGAACCGTTCGAAGACGAATTGCGCATCCGCTACCGTATCGACGGCGTTCTTCAGGAAGTTCCCGTTCCCGCGCAGATCAAAAAATTTCAGCCGGCAATTGTCTCGCGCGTCAAAATTCTCAGTCACCTCAACATTGCCGAGAAGCGCGTTCCTCAGGACGGCCGCATCAAGATTCGCCTCGATAACAACGACGTCGATATCCGCGTTTCGATCATTCCGATGTTGCACGGCGAAGCGGTGGTCATGCGTTTGCTGCGCCAAAAAGGTGCTTTGCGCGGCATGGAGTCACTGGGGATGGATGCGCGTGAGTTGCATTGCTTCCGCCGAATCCTGGGACTGCCCCACGGAATTGTACTGGTGACCGGCCCCACTGGTAGCGGAAAAACTTCCACCCTTTATACCGCGCTCAACGAAATCAACGATGCTGTTCGCAAAATCATTACGATTGAAGATCCAATCGAATATCAGCTCAAAGGCATCAATCAAATTCAGGTTTCCGAAAAGGCTGGTTTGACCTTCGCGCGCGGCCTGCGCTCAGTTTTGCGTCATGACCCGGACGTTATTCTCGTTGGCGAGATTCGTGACCAGGAAACAGCACAGATCGCCGTGCAAGCCTCGCTGACCGGACACCTTGTTTTCTCCACACTGCACACAAATGATGCTCCTGGCGCTCTCACGCGTTTGGTAGACATGGGCGTGGAGCCTTACCTTGTCGCCTCTTCATTGGAAGCGGTGCTCGCGCAACGCCTCGTGCGCGTGCTCTGTCCCGAATGCAAAGAACCCGACACGTCCGATGCCGCTGCCAGTATCAAGACGCAGTTGAACATCCCTCAGGATCACACGATTTTCCGCGCGGTCGGCTGCCGCGCCTGCCGCCAGACCGGGTATCATGGTCGCCGCGCGATTTTCGAATGGATGGATTCCACGAACCAGATTCGGCAGATGATTTTGCAGAACCGCTCCAGCGACGAACTGCGCGACATCGCCCGTAAAGGCGGGATGCGCACCCTCGCCGAAGACGGCTGGCGCCTCGTCGCGAACGGAGTGACGACGCCCGAAGAGGTGTTGCGCGTCACCAAGGATCAATCGGTAGTTGCTTCCGCGGAAGAAAGTGCCGTTTCATCGCTGGCGGTAAAACAGTAACAGATCGCCATGGCCGTTTTTCAGTACAGAGCTCTCCAGTCCGACGGTCGAATTGCCGAAGGCAAGCTCGAGGCCGGCGGACGCCAGGAAGCTTTTCGACAGATGGAAGGTCTCGGTTTGAGGCCGATATCGCTGGCGGAATACAAGAACGGCAAAACCAATGGCGCTTCTCACACCAAACCAAAACCGGCACATAAGCCCGACGCCAAGAACAAGCCGGCAAAAACCGAAAGGAAAGAGGCCGAAGCTCCCGCCAAAATTTCGCTCGGCGGAGGGGGCAAGATCACTGCGCGCGTCCTCGAGAATTTCACCCGTCTTCTTTCGAGCCTTCTGGCCGCCGGTGTACCACTCAGCCGCGCGCTGGTAATTTTACAGAAAGAAGCCGCAAATCCCGCCGCGAAGGCGCGCTGGAAAGACATTCACGATCTCGTTGTCGACGGCATTTCGCTCGCCGATGCCATGGCACGTTTTCCCGATACCTTCCCACGCGTTTACGTCGCAATGGTCGAAGCAGGGGAAACGGGCGGATTCCTCGATGTGGTCCTCGGACAAATCGCAGATTTTCAGGCGCGCGAAAAAGAAATGCGGTCCAAAGTGATGACCGCCCTGCTCTACCCGGTCATTCTGCTGATCCTCGCGCTTGGTGTTTTGATTTTTCTGCTCGTCTTTTTCATTCCGCGTTTTCAGACAATTTTCACCGGGTTCGGCGCACATCTTCCGGCGCTCACCCAAATCATCGTCTCGACCAGCGAGTTCATGCGCGCGTATGGATTGATCGCCGCCATCGTGATTGGAGTCACTATTTTCATGCTCCGCACGTGGCTCGTTTCGGAACAGGGCCGCCGCGCCTGGGAAGGTTTCATTCTGAAAGTTCCTGCCATTGGGCCGTTGGTCGCGCAATTTGCGATGTCCCGATTCAGCCGCATGCTTGGCACCTTGCTAGGCGCCGGCGTTCCGTTGATTAACGGCCTCAACGTCGCCCGGCGTTCCATCGGAAATCAGGTCCTCGTGGATGCGGTTTCCAATTCCATTGAGCGCGTCAAGGAAGGCAAGCAACTCGGCCCGAGCCTGGGAGATTGCCGCGCTTTATTTCCCGGATCGGTTCTGGAAATGATCAGTGTCGCCGAAGAAAGCGGGAAGCTCGACGCGGAATTGGTGCGGATCGCCAACGTCACCGAAAGCGATCTGGATCGTCAACTCAAAGCCACCGTTGCCCTGGCCGAACCGCTCATGCTCTTCTTTATTGCGGCCTTTATCGGAACGATTTTCATCGGCATGGTCATCCCGATTTTTACGTTACAGGATTACATCAAATAATATGAGACTCAGTAAGCACACGAACTACGCGGGGCGGAGCGGTTTCACATTGATCGAACTGCTCCTGGTCCTTGTCATTCTCGGTATTCTCGCCGCGATTGTCGTTCCGAAGTTTTCCGGACGCACCGAACAGGCGCGCCTGACGGCGGCACAATCGCAGATCGCCACCTTCGGCACCGCGCTGGATGCCTTCGAAGTCGACAACGGCTATTACCCGAAGGGCAAAAACGGCTTGAATGATCTCGTCCAGCAACCACGCGACGCGACCAGTTGGAAGGGACCCTATATGAAGGGAGAAATACCCAATGACCCATGGGGCCATCCTTACGTTTACGAATGCCCCGGCAAGCATAACCCGACCTCTTACGACCTGATGTCGATGGGCCCGGACGGCCGGGCTGGAAGCGAAGATGATGTCAGCAACTGGCAATCAGCGAAGAAGCAATAATTGGAGCGTTACGGTGGAATGCAGCGCGGACATTCTTGTCCGCAAGTCCAGCGAGAACGTGAGAAATACTTGCGGACAAGAATGTCCGCGCTCCACCTGCGCTGCTTTTACCCTCATCGAGCTGATCCTGGTGATGACGCTCTTGATGATTGTGCTCGCCGTTTCCGCGCCGTCGCTCGGCAAATTCTTCAAAGGACGCAATCTCGATTCTGAGGCGCGTCGCGTTTATGCGCTGACCAGTTATGCGCAGAGCCGAGCCGTATCGGAAGGCATTCCAATGCTTGTCTGGTTCGATACACGACAAAAAATGTACGGGTTGCGCGCAGCTTCCAGCTACCTTCAGGAGGATCCCAAGGCAATTGAGTTTGCCATGGATCGCGATCTCCAAATGGAAGTGCTCAATCCGCAATTCACCAGCGGCGTTTTACTGACACCCTTTGTTGATCGTGCTGTGGGAAACGTTCCGACCATTCGCTTCCGACCGGACGGTTCGATCGCCGAAACCAGTCCGCAGAGCGTCATCATCACGCAGGGCCAAACCGATGCGATCCAAATCGGGATCAACACGAACAACGTCCGTTACGAAATCCTGCCCGGAAACCCGTATGCGTCTCGCCGCTAAAAGACAGTCGGCGGCATTCACCCTCGCCGAAGTGCTCGCCGCGCTCGTTTTCATGGCCATCGTCATCCCGGTCGCCTTAAAAGCACTCCAAATCGCCAATCGCGCTGGCGAAGTGGCCTATCGCAAAGCCGCCGCGGCCCGGGTCGGCGAACGCGTGCTCAACGAAAACCTGATCATGAACAGCGTGCAAGGACTCAGTCAAAACGGAGTCGCCCAGGAAGGCACACAACAATACCGCTGGACCATCCGCTCACAGCCATGGACGCAAGATGCGATGCTCCTCGTGAGCGTGGAAGTGTTATTCGCGGTGCAAGGGAGAGATTACGACGTTCACCTTAGCACGCTGGTAAGCAACGCCGCTACGCAATGACCAATACCAAAGAATGAAACAAGGACCCAATCCCAATACCTCCTGCCGCATTGGTGCCCGGGATTTGGAAATTCCTTGCATATTGGACATCGGACATTGGTCATTCGCCCGCAGGGCGTTCACTCTCCTCGAACTCCTCATAGCCGTCTCGATCTTCGCCATCGTTCTCGCTGCGGTTAACGCTGTTTTCTACTCCGCTCTTCGTCTACGCAATCGGTCCGCGGCGATGATGGACAAAAGCGTCCCCATCGAACTCGCACTCGGAACGATCCGTCGTGATCTGTTGAACATCGTCCCTCCTGGAACGAATCTCCTTTTCGGTCCGCTGCAATCGACCAGCAGGTCGAACATGGTCGCCGGAGTTGCCGGCCCCGCCTTTTACTGCTCAAGCGGAATTGTCGATGAAACCACTCCCTGGGCGGAGATGCAGCGGGTAACTTACGCAGTTCTCGAATCGACGAACCGCTTTCAGGGCAAAGATCTCGTTCGTTACGCAGACCGCAATTTGCTCGCGGTAACACCAGAACAACCCGAACCGCAGAGACTGCTCAGCGGCGTGCGTGATCTCACGTTTTCCTTCTACGACGGCGGCCAGTGGCGTGAATATTGGGATACCACCACCGACACAAATCTACCGCGCGGTATTAAAGTGCAGATCCAACTGGAAGGAGACTTGAACGATCCTCGCGCAGTGTTACCCGCGCCGATCCAATTGGTCGTACCCGTTTTGGTCTCAGCCGTCACCAACGTGACCACAGACGCAACCACCACCCAATGAACATTGGCCGTCCATATCGCCCGCGCGCCAACCGCGCCTCCGTTCTCATCATCGTTCTGTGGGTCGCACTCGGTTTAATTACGATCTCGCTCTATTTCGCCAATTCGATGACCTTCGAGCTCCGCTCCTCGGATAATCGTGTTGCTGCAATAGAAGCCGAACAAGCCGTAACCGGCGCGGCCCGATATGTGTCTTACATGCTGGGAAACCTGGCGCAGCCGGGGACTGTACCGGACCCGATGTTATATCTGTCGGACACCGTTCCACTCGGGGACTCGTACTTCTGGCTGCTGGCGAGATCGACCAACGGGCAAGTATCCATGGATATTCCGTTTTACGGCCTGTTGGATGAAGCGTCCAAATTGAATTTGAACACAGCGACATTAGAGATGCTCGAGGCGCTGCCGCGGATGACGCCGCAGTTGGCCGCGGCAATTATTGATTGGCGCGATACCGATCAAAACGTGACTGAAAATGGCGCGGAGAGCGAAACTTACATGCTCCGCCGCCCTCCGTATCGCACGAAGGACAACCGCTTCGAAAGCATCGAAGAATTGCGACTGGTTCAGGGCGCCGACCTCGACATACTCTACGGGGAAGATTCCAACATGAATGGTGTGCTCGACCCGAACGAAAACGATGGCGATGAAACGCCTCCTTCGGACAATCGCGACAGCCGCCTGGATCCCGGGATCCTGGAGTATCTCACCGTCTACAGCCGAGACTCAAAAATTGGCAGCAACGGTACCAACAAAGTGAATGTCGCGGACAACAGCGCCAACGGTCGGACCCAGGTGCGCGCCATTTTAGAGCAACAACTGGGAACCGACCGTGGTGGTCAGGTGTTTGCGTCGCTTAATCCGCCCGGCAACCAACCCGCCTCCACCAACTTGATCGAATTCTATTTCCGGTCCGGCATGACAATCGAGGAATTCGCGAAAGTGGAACCCGAAATCATGATGGGCACTACGCCGAAAGAGGGACTCGTGAACGTGAATACCGCGAGCGACGTGGTCTTGGGATGTCTTCCTGGCCTATCCAATTATGTCTCGGCGGTGGTTTCGTACCGCCAAAGCAGTTCGGCGGATAAGCTCCAAACCGTCGCGTGGCTCACTGAAGTGCTCGACCGGCAAAGCGCCATTCAAGCGGGCCCCTACGTTACAACACACAGTTACCAGTTCACGGCCGATATTTGCACCGTTGGGCACCATGGCCGCGGTTTTCAGCGGTCCAAATTTGTGTTCGATACGAGCGGCGGAAACCCGCAGATTGTCTTCCGCCAGGATTTGACTCGACTCGGCTGGCCCCTGGGACAAACCAATCGCGTGCTGCTCGCCGCACAAAGAGAATTTCGATGATCGGTCAGAAACAGAATTTATCCGGGCTCCTCGGCATCGTGTTTGACCAGGGTCAAATGCGCGTCGCGCAGGTTCGGCGTGTCGGCGATTCGTTCGAAGTGCAAAAAGCGTTCAGCTTTCCGCTTTCGGGCAGCCCCGCTACCGCCGACCCGCAAACACTCGGTCAGGAAATCCGTCGGGCCTTTCAACAACACAGCGTCAGAGAAAATAAATGCGTCGTCGCGCTACCCGTCCAATGGATCCTATCGCTCGCCACGAAAATTCCCGACCTTCCGGAGGCCGACATCCCGGAGTTTCTTAATCTCGAGGCCGAGCGGAATTTTGCCTACGATCCAGAATCTCTTTTCGTCTCCTCATCCCGGTGCCGCTTTCCCTCGGGCGAGCAGTACGCGAATATCGCGGGGGTCCAGCGCGATTACATTTTAAATGTCCAGAGCGTCCTCCAGGCCGCCCGCCTCAAGCCGCTTGGTTTTACAGTCGGCATCGCCGCCCTGCAGCGCGTATTTATAAAAGATACTGCGCCGGTGCTGACCCTCTCTCTTGGGCAGCGCGAATTGGAAGTGGGCATCACCTGTGGCGAAGGGTTGTATGCGATGCGTTCGCTCGAAAATGCGGATGGCGCTGAAGTGCAATCTTTCGATGCCGATGCGGTTGGCCGTGAGCTTCGCGTTACTCTCGGACAAATCCCAGCCGACATTCGCGCACGCCTGGTCACCGCGCGGATTTTCGGTCCGGCCGATTCCGTCGGAAAATTCCGCAACGACCTGGCTCCTCGTTTGCGCGCCATGGGAATCAGCGCAGAACCCTTCGCTCTGAGCGGCGATCCGGCTGCTGCTCCGAGTGGCGTCGCCGCGGCAGCCGGTTACTTGCTGGGAAAGCGCGCCGAATTTGAGTTCCTGCCGCCTAAAGTCAGCGCCTGGAAGGAATTCACCGGCAAAACTTCGGCTCGCAAACTCGCCTGGGCCGCCAGCATCGCGGCGGTCTTATTGCTTCTGGTGATTGGCGCCTTCATTGTCCAGAGCTGGCAACTCTCAAATCTCCAAAGCCGCTGGTCCGGGATGGCGCCACGGGTGACCGAACTGGAAGACATGCAAGGGCAAATCAAAAAGTTTCGACCCTGGTTTGATAATTCCTTCCGGACCTTAAGTATTTTCAAAAAGTTAACTGAAGCCTTTCCCGCGGATGGCGCCGTGACTGCAAAGACTTTGGAAATTCGCAACCAGGCGCAGGTCGCGGTGAACTGCTCCGGGACAGCCAAGGACACGACTGCCTATTTCAAAATGCTTGATTCTTTGCGCGGCAACAGACAAGTGGCCGATGTAAAATACGATCAAATCCACGGTAAAAGTCCGCTGCAATTCAGTTTCAATTTTCGCTGGGTGGAAGGAGGGACCGGTGAACATTAATAACCGGCAGCAACTCCTCGCCATTATTGCAGTCGCGGCCATTGCGTTGCTGCTCGGTGATCGCCTGGTTCTCACTCCGCTTACTACGTCATTTAAAGAGCGCACCCAAAAGATTGCCTCGCTGAAAAAATCCATCATGCAGGGTGAACTCCTTCTCGATCGGGATAAACGCATTCGCGAAACCTGGGATAACATGCGCACCAATACGCTTCCGGTGAATCTCTCGGCGGCGGAGAACGAAGTCGTTAAAGCATTTTTCCGCTGGTCCGAGCAAAGCGGAATCAGCATCACCAGTACCCGCCCGCAGTGGCGCCGCAACACGGACGATTACATGCTCCTGGAATGCCGCGCAGATACGTTTGGCTCCATCGAATCGCTCGCGCGCTTCCTCTACGAGATTGAAAAGGACCCGCTCGCGCTTCGGGTCGAATCGGTTGAAATCACCACGCGAGATAACAACGGCCAGCAACTTGCCATGGCGGTGCAGGTCAGCGGATTGCTTCTCACTCCGGAGGATCAGCAATGATCTGGAGATGCCTGGCAATGCTTCTCACCCTCCAATTTTGGGTGGTTGCGTCCGAAACGAACGTGGTCCGAGACGCGGCTCAGACTAATTCTCCCGCACGACTCGATTTCGAGTCGTTCCAAATCATTGCGCAACGCAATATCTTCAACCCGAATAGATCCGCTCGCGGTTCGCGCAACAGGGATGCTGATTCCGCTCGCCTGGCTCGCACTGAGACTTTCACCCTGGTTGGGACGATCATGTATGAGAACGGGCAATTCGCCTTTTTCGACAGTTCCTCCTCCAGCTACAAGAAAGCGGTGAAAGCCGGAGATTCGATTGCTGGCTATAAAATCACTGACGTTACGCCGAAAGGGGTTAAATTGGAATCGAACGGAAAAACCCTTGATTTGGGCGTGGGCCAGCAGATGCGCCGTGCCGACGAAGGGGAATGGTCGGTCAGCGGCAACATATTGACTGAAACGACGAGCACCTCTGGAACGTCAGATACTGCAAGCAGTAGTGCGTCCAGTCCAGACGAGGACGAATTAGTGAAACGATTGATGAAGAAACGGGAAGAGGAGATGTCGAAATGAAAATCCAAATTCTCTCGCTTTTATTCGCCCTAACGCTCGTCGGGCGCGCGGCAGAGGACGCACCCCCGAAGGAAACCCCTCCCGCGGCGCCCACTGAAAAGCCGGTCGCGACGTCGTTGGCGAACACTGGGGATCGCAACCTGCGCTTTAATTTCCGCGGCGTGCCGCTCGACATGGTTTTGAACTATTTGAGTGAGGCTGCGGGCTTCATCATCGTTTTGGAAACCGACGTCAAAGGAAAGGTCGACGCGTGGAGCAACCAACCGCTCAACAAGGACGAAGCGGTCGATCTTCTCAACACTGTTCTGAACAAAAATGGCTACTCAGCCATTCGCAACGGACGGACTCTCCGGATCGTCAGCCAGAAGGAAGCCAAGACCAAAGACCTTCCGGTCAGAAGTGGCAACAAACCCGAGGACATTCCCAAGACCGACCAGATGGTGACACAGGTCATCCCCGTAATGCATGCGAACGCCACGCAGTTAGTGAAGGATCTTCAACCGCTTTTACCAGAATATGCGACTTTGACGGCCAATGAAAGTGGTAACGCGCTTGTCCTGACCGACGTTCAATCGAGCGTCCGCCGCATGGTTGAAATCGTGCAGGCTCTCGACACCTCCATTCAAAACGTTCTCACGATAAAAGTTTTTCCTCTCAAGTACGCAGACGCCAAAGAACTCGCCAACGCGGTGAAGGAACTTTTCGCGCCTCCCACCACACAGAACCAGGGAAACAACAATAACCGCAATCAGTTCTTCAATCGGTTTGGCGGCGGCGGATTCCCCGGAGGTGGTGGAGGGGGACGTGGAGGCCAGGGCGGTGGCGGCAACAATGCTGCCGCTGGAGGTGGCGCTCCGAATGCCCGTGTGCTTGCTGTCGCCGATGAACGGACCAACTCGCTGCTCGTCAGCGCACCAGAAGAGGCTATGACCCAGATCAAGGGGTTGGTCGAAGAAGTGGACGTGAACATTGCCGACGTCACCGAACTCCGCGTGTTCCGTTTGCAAAATTCCGACCCGCTCGAAATGGCCGATCTCTTTGGTCAATTGTTCCCCGACGACAGCCGGTCCAATAACAACAACAATCAAGGACAATTCGGCAATTTCCGATTCGGAGGTTTCGGCAACAACAACAATCGCCGCAACAACAACGCGACCACCCAAAGTGAACGCGCCTTGAAGCGTGATAAAATTGTGGCCGTCCCGGATGCGAGGACCTCGTCGCTGATCGTCAGTGCCTCGCGCGAAATGATGCCGGACATCGCAGCGATGATTCAGCAACTCGACTCCAGCCCCGCCCGAAAGCAAAAAGTTTACGTTTATTCACTGGATAATGCGGATGTCGAAGGCGTGGCTCAAGTAGTGCGCGACATGTTCGAGCGAACCACGACCACTGCGAACCGCAACCAGCAGAACCAGACGAGCGCGCTGGATACCCGCAGCCGCCAACTGCAGAATCAGGGTTCGTCCAGCGCCGCTTCGCGCAACCAGGGTTTTGGCAACAATCGACAAGGAACGTCGGGAACTTTCCGCTGATTCAGCAGATTAGAAACAAGCCGAATGACAAGAATACTTCAAGCCAGCCTGCTCACCTGTGCGTTACTGGCGGGCGCAATGGCACTGCACGCGCAACAATTTGGCCAGGGCGGCGGAAATCGCGGAGGTTTGGGAGGCGGCGCTCGCAGCGGACTGACCGCGGGCGGAACAGGCTCATACTACCCAAACAATCGCGTTGGCGAAGCGATCATATCGAGCGATCCAGAAACACGGCGGCTGATCGTGATTACGGACGAAGAAACAAGTCAGTATGTCGGCCAGGTCATTACGAATCTTGATCAGCCCAAGCCGCAGGTGCTGATCAATGTTGTGTTTTTGGAAGCGACCTACAGCGACAACTTCGATTTGGGTGTCGAAAGCACTTACGGACACAATTTCGACGCAAACACCTCCGTTGGTGCGACCAATATTTTCGGCAATCTGGCTGCGCAGGGGGCGGCCAATAGTTTCGGGATTCCAGGCGCTGGAATCTATTCGCTGGCGGGAAAGGACTTCACAGTGACGCTGCGCGCGATTGCGGCCAACGGCTCATTGGAGATTCTTTCGCGTCCCACCATTCTCGCTCGAAATAATCAGCAGGCTTACATTCTGGTTGGACAGCAGGTGCCCTTGATCACCAGCGTTACCTACAGCGCCATTAACAACCTGCCCATTAACAGCATCGAATATCGCGACGTGGGTATTATCTTAAGAGTAACTCCCTTTATCACGTCTGAGAACTATGTCGAAATGATTGTGTCCCCCGAGATCTCCTCTTTGGATCAAAGCCAAACGGTACAGATTGCCCAAGGCGTGAATGCCCCGGTCATCAACACGCGTTCTGCCGACACGGTCGTGGTTACGCCCAACGGCCAAAGCGTCGTCATTGGCGGATTGATGCAGAACAGCAAAACTTCCACCGACAGCAAGGTGCCGTTCCTCGGTGACATCCCCGGTTTGGGGAATCTGTTTAAACGCAAACAAAAGGGGGGGACGAAGACAGAGTTGATTATCTTCCTGACGCCCCACATCGTTCGCAATCCAAGTGAATTACGAACCGTGTCAGACAACGAAGCAGCCCGGCCCGTCAATGCGGCTAATGCGTTTCCCGAACAGGAATTGAACCGTTTCCTCGACGGCGTGCCAATCAAGCCACCGGCGCCAGTGGTGCCGATCGAGAAAAAGAAAAAGAAGCATTAACCCTACACGCCGACGAGCTGTGAGTCGGCGTCGCCGAAGTGGTCGAGCTTCACGCCCATACGGTCCATGATGGAGAGGTAGAGGCTGCAGAGTTTTCGGTTTTCGTCGCCTTTTTCAGTGTAATCGAGAATACGACCGGTTTTGAGAGTTCCGCCCAGGCCGCCCGCGAGGATTAACGGCACTTTCGTTGAATCGTGCTTACTGCCGGACCACATGTTTGAAAGAAACATGAGGCAGGAGTTGTCGAGTACGGTCCCCTGCCCTTCCTTCATCGCATCAAGTTTAGTCGCGAGGTAGGCGAGTTGGCTCACGTAGTAGCGCGTGATTGATTCGTAGGATTCAGAGGTGTCAGCATGTGAAGCAGGGTGATGAGCAGTGCGCACACCAAGAAATGGATAGGTGAGTCCGGAGATATCGCGGCAGAGAAGGAGACTCACAACCCGCGTCTTGTCGGTTTGGAAACCGAGAGCGACAATGTCACACATGAGCCGCATGTGTTCCCGAATGTCTTCGGGCATTCCGTTATCGGGACGCTTCATGGCGAAGACGGCGGGACCTTTTTCCTGAGCCTTCTCTTCCGCTTTCACGCGCGCGGCGCGAGCGCTGTCGACCCGTTTTTCGACTTCGCGGACGCTCGTGAGGTACTCGTCAATTTTGGCTTTGTCGGCGGAGCTGACCTTTCGTGAAAGACTTTCGGCTTGTTCCTGAACGCGGTCGAGAATGCTTTTGTTGCGTTGGTTGCCCCGGTTCTCGAAAAGGCTATCAAAGGCGAGCGAAGGATATTCTTCGAGCGGGACGGGTGAGGTCGCGCTCTGCCACGAGATGTGGGAGCTATAAGCCATCGAGAAATTGGTTTCGTGATAGCCGGTGACCGGCTGCTCGCAACCCAGGACCATGCATGGCTGGACGGTGTCCTGGCCTATGTGGTTGGCGAGCACCTGGTCCATGCTGATGCCGCCCTTGAGTTCGGCGCCTTTCTGGAGTTGCGCGCCGGAAAGGAGATTGCCGGTTTGGCCGGGGTGGATGCCGACGCCGGTTGAGGCTTTGTTAAAGAGCCCGTTGATCAGATTGATCTTCGTCTTGAGCGGTTCGAGCGGTTGGAGGCTCTTGCTGAGCTCCATTTCGGCGCCGGAACCTTTCGCCCACCAGTGATTGGGGTTTACGCCGTTGCCCCAAAACATGATTCCAAAGCGTTTGGGGATTTCCTGGGCCGTTTCGCCTTTAGCCACACTCCCCCAGACCGGAATGGATTCCAGCCAGGGCAACGCCATGACGACGCCTGCACCACGGAGGAAAGTTCGACGAGAAATGCCGTATGCTTTTGTGTTCATGCTTAGTTGGCGGTGAGGTCGCGTTGAGTGCGCCTGTTCAGGAATTGCGAGCTGGTCACAATTGTTTCCACAGCGTTGTTGAAAGTGTATCCGTTCTTCTCGAGATTTGCACGCATCTCCTCGACCAATAATTCGTCGGACAGCCGCAGGTTTCGGCCCAGAGCAAAAGCCAGCAGCTTTCGGCTAAAAGTATCGACGAAATCGCGCTGACGATATTCGCGGATGTACTGGCGAAGACCCTCGAGGCCCTGCCGTTCTGAGCCGTCTGGAAATGGCGCGCCGGTATCAACCTGACGACCGGCGAGGTCGAGAGTGCGACGGTCGCCGACGGGTCCAAAGCCTTCGAAGACCAGACCGAAGGAATCGAAGCGGGCGTGGCAGGCGGCGCAGGAGTGGTCTTCGCGGTGGCGCGCGAGGGTGTCACGAAGGCTGAGTTGAAGTTTGCTTTCGTCGCTCGGCAACTCGGGAACTTTGGGAGGTGGCGGCGGGATGTGCTCGCCCAAGACCTTACGGACGACCCAGTAGCCGCGCTTGACCGGACTCGTCCGAAGACCGGGAGCATTCTTGGTGAGAAAGACGGCCATCGGCAAGATTCCGCCCCGCTTGTAGCGATCGGCGTGGTCGAAACGCACCCAAGTGTTCGAACCGACGCCGAGTGAAGGAAAACCATAATGAGCCGCAAGTACGGGGTTGACGAAGGTGTAGTCCGCAAAGACCAAATCTATAATCGGCTGATTGCTCTGGAAGATGTGATTCAACAGCCGGATGGGCTCTTCGAACATCGCCTGACGAAGATCGTTGTTGAAGGTTTTGAAACGCTCGCGATCGACAGCGTTGTGTTCTTCGAAACGCCGGAAATCGAGCCAGTTGCCGCCGAATTCGGTAGCGAGCGCCCGCACGCGTGAGTCCTTGATCAGACGGCGAGTTTGAGCCAGGAGCACGTCACGATGATGAAGATTGCCGCCGGCAGCGTGCTTTAAAAGTTCCTCATCGGGCATGCTGGACCAGAGAAAATAGCTGAGGCGATTGGCGAGCGAGTAGTCGTCGAGTGGCTGAACATTCGGGCCACTGCCGGCGGAGTCGGTTCGATAACAGAAGGAGGGAGACATCAGGATACTCACGAAACATTCGCGCACCGCTTCTTCGTGATCGAGGCCGCTCTCGCTCCGAAGAGATTTGTAAAAGGCGATGAGATCGTTTCGCTCATCGCTGGCGAGCGGACGGCGGTAAGCGCGTTCCGCGAGGTGAGCGAGTGCCGAGAAGTGCGCGGGTTCGGCGGCGAGGTGCGCAGTTTCGACCCAGCGGATGCTATTCTCCAAGATCCGGAAATGATCCTCGAACGCCTTGATCGTGCCTTCACTCTGCGTGTTTCGACGAACCTTCTCCATGTAGACTTCCTGGTATTTCCGATATTTCTCCGGAGAGGCGCAGTCTTTGTCTTCGGCGCGGAAGGGATCGAATTGCGGTTCGCGGAGGAAACCGGCCTCGGCGCGATCAAACCAGATGGAGCTGGAATGTTGGCGCAACGGAGCGAGGGCGATGAAATCTAGCTCCTGCCACAGCTTATCGAGTTCACGCTTTTGTGCATCGTCGAGAAGCAAATCGCACATTGGCCGGTCGTCGCGAAAGTAACCGAACTGATTGTGAAAACCGGCGCTCAGGAAACGGCCCACGTTATCCTTGTCCTCTTTGGCGTTCTCAAAGATACGGGCGCGTTCCGAAACAACAAAGGCGTCTGGAAAAATTGAACAGAAACGCTCGAACTCGCTTTCGAAATTTCTCCGAGCAGGCTCGTCTTCTGGAGGTGTGAGTGCAGCGAAGGCGTCAGGATCTTTAACGAACTCAGCGTATTTAAGCGTGAGACCGCCGCCGCAATATGCTCGCCGATTGGCAGCCATTTCACGGTCCTTCCAAAGAACCAACGCCTGCGTGCCGGGATTCGCACTGTTCATGCGCAGGTTACCAACATCGACTTGCACCCTCGAACGGAGATCAACAATGAAGCGGCCAAGTTCGTCGCATTTTACGCGAGCGGTGGATTCGTCCTTCAGGCTGAGAATTTTGCCAAAGAGTTTTTGAACGGCGGCCATTGGACCGAAGGTACGATACGCTCCCCCCAGTTCGACAAGATCTCCGGCTGTTCGGGAGGCGGATACGACCAGGAGAGTCTTGAGATAAGGAACGCTCAGTTTCTTTTCGGCTGCGAGTTTGGCCAGTTCGGAGTCGGAGAGCGGAGTCGTTGATTGCCGAGCTTTCCAGAGAGTGAAGTAGTAATCTCCGTAATTCGTCGAGACGCCCTGATAAAAGTCGATGATGCGGCGCACGCAATATTTGTCCCGATCGGTGTCTACAATCATCGGATGCGAAGCGAACGCCAAGCCGTCGGGTTTGAGAACGAGGTGGGAAGCGACATCGCGGGCGGCATCCAGATATTTCTTCACCAGCGCCGGCGACATGGTGAGCGATTCGCCGGTGTTATCGAACCCGGCTTCGTTTGCGGGGTCTACGGGGAATTCGCGCGTGGGCCGAAGGTCAAAGCCGGTCAGATCGCGGATGGTGTAATCATATTCGGAATTGCTCAAGCGGCGGGCGAGAACGGTTCCAGGATCGCCTGCATTTTTTTCGCCGATATACCGGTACACTTGATGAACCCAATTGGTGAAAGCGCTGCGATCTTCCGGGGTGGGGGTGCGCGGTGCATCTTCAGGAGGCATTTGTCCGGCGGAAACCTGATCAAGGAGCATCATGGAGCGATGCTCGTCATTCATGAAACCTTCAAATGTGAGCAGGCCACGAAGGTCGAAGTCGCCGCGTAGTTTGTTTTCGTCCTTGCCATGACAACGAAAGCAGTAGGTCCGGAGGAAAGGTTCCGCGTGTTCGGTAAATTCGTGTTCCAAGGAGGAGCGATCGGCAGCGGAGGCAGGGCGGAATGACCAATGACCAATAAGTAATGACCAAGCAATGATCCAGCGCCAAAAGCGGGTGGGTGCAGGTTCGGAGATTATCGTGCGAATGTGTGAACATTTACGGCGCAATGTATTCGCGCAATAAGACAGAACAGATTGGAAGCCTGATAGATATGGAGGAAACTCTTGTAACGTTAACGTGTGGAAATTGGTTGAATTATTGTGTGGAGACTTCGCTGTTTTGAAAGGGCTGACGGAGTCATCGGTCCTTTCGTCTCGATTGCGACACAGCGCTGTGCAACGGGGGAGTTGCAACCGACTCGCTCTAAAGCTGTGGGATTGATTGTTCATGGCTCAAATTCTCTGCAGCCTGCGAGCGAAAGAAACCGAAGTATAAACTCCACTTTATTCAGAGCTACGGGGTTGAAAAGGAATCCCGGCTTCAGAAGCACTTTTCAAACACGCTGCCTCGCAAGGCGCAGGTTTACTAGAGCAGAAGAACACGTATTCGACAAGATGCGAGTTCCGGTTCGGGTCACTTGTTTCTCTCTTCAGTGAAGGCATGGGAATCGATCACGATGACGTGAAAGGATCAACATCTTCAATCGTCCGGGAACGCTTGGGTTTGGATTCACGGAAGATCGGGGAAGATCGTCGTCTTCCCTTGCCAAGAGAATCAGCCGACGCATAATCCGTGACGAAGTCTTACCGGTATCTCGATGCGAGTGCGTTTTTGGGGAACACGCGGTTCAATCGCCACGCCAGGGGGCACAACCCTTCGTTATGGCGGCAACACTTCGTGCGTGGAGGTGATTTCGGACTCCGGGACGACGATAATAATTGATGCAGGCACGGGGGCGTTGGCGCTCGGCAAAGCGTTGATGGAGGAAGGACGTGGCGGACGCGGTCATATCCTGATCACTCATACCCACTGGGATCATATCCAGGGTTTGCCCTTTTTCGCGCCACTCTTCGTCCCCGGTCTCGAGTGGCACATTTACGGGCCGCGCGGGATGGGCGAGTCGCTCCAGGAAGTGCTCGCCGCTCAGATGGATTATTCGTACTTCCCGGTCGCACTGAACGCGTTTGCAGCGAAGTTGCATTATCATGAAGTGGTCGAAGGTGGCTTCTCGATCGAGGACATCTGGATCGCCACGCAGTATCTCAATCACCCCGCACTCACCATGGGTTATCGGCTGGAAGCGGATGGCGCGAGCGTGGTTTACGCCTCCGACCACGAACCGCACGATCCGCGCGCGGGTGAAGGTCACCCGGAGGCGGGCGAAACCTGTGATGCGGCACATGTCGACTTTGTTCGCGACGCAGACTTCGTGATTCACGATGCGCAATACACCGCAGCCGAATACGCGTCGAAAATCGGTTGGGGCCACAGTTCGATTGAATACGCGGTAGACGTCGCGATGGCGGCGAAAGTCAAGAAGCTCGCGCTCTATCACCACGATCCCACCCGCAACGACGACGCCGTGGATCAACTTGTCGCCGCCGCGAATAGTCGAGTCGCCATTGCGGGCGCGGATTTAGGCGTCCTGGGCGCAGCCGAAGGTAGCGTGATAGAACTGCGCAACGCAGCCAGTGGGACCAGGGGCACGGCGTTCCGGCGTTCCAGCCTGGTGAAGCCCGCGAGCAGTGTTTCCGAGGAACTCGTTTTCATTACGGGTGTTCCGGCCAAAGATCGTGCCCTTCTCACTGCCGCTGCGAAGGCAGACGGCATCCCGAGCCTTTCCGAAGTGCCGCCCGGCCACTTGAAGGAAGCGATGGAGCGCGGTCATCCGTCACTGATCTTCCTCGGTGATTCCTTGCCGGACCCGGTCGCGCTCTGCGCGGAAATCCGCGCGCTTCCGGGTGAGGATGCGAAAGAAACGCCAATCATTATCGTGGCAAACCAGTCGCAAGTGCCGGCGGACAAAGGCGAACCTGCTCGTGTCACCGATTGGCTGACGCGACCATATAGCTTGCAATACGCCCGTTCACGGATGCGTGCGTGGTTGATGCGTTCGATGCTGCGTTGGCGCAAAGCAGCGTTGCCACCGGACGAAGAAGAGCGACTTGCGGCTGTGTATCGGCTTGGCTTGCTGGATACCGCTGCGGAAGAAAGATTCGATCGCCACGCGCGCATCGCGGCCGCAGCGTTCGGTGCCCCGATTGCGCTGGTCACGCTCATTGATCGGGAACGCCAGTGGTACAAAGCGCATTACGGCTTCGATTTCAGCGAGACATCACGGGACATGGGCTTTTGCTCTCACGCCATCCTCCAGAACGAACCGCTGGTCGTAAACGATGCGTTGCGTGACGACCGCTTTGCAGAAAATCCAGTAGTGATCGGTGAGCCGTATGTCCGCTTTTATGCCGGCATTCCGTTGCATGCGCCTGACGGCGCACGCGTCGGCGCGTTTTGCATCGTCGATAGCAAGCCGAGAAGTCTCAGCGCCGCCCAATTGGGTATGTTGAAAGATATGGCTCGGCTCATCGAGGAAGAGCTCAAAGCGGGCGGGGCGACGAAGAATCGCTAAAGCGGCTGAACATTTTGACCCGCGTCCGAAGGTGTTCCGATCGTGTTCCGCCGCCGCAAACCGTTAGAGGACGCTTACGCGGACAGTCGGTCGCGGGTGGGACCTCGATCCCACCCGCGCCGTGAATCCTTTATTTCTGCAGGAGGAAGAATTCCGTGGCCTTCGAGGTTGGCACGGTGACCTGATAGTTGCCGTTGACGACGGTCGGATTTCCACTGACCGGCTGCCAATTGGCGGCCGATCCGAGCGTGTTGCTCGATTTCAAGACGTAGCCCGTGGCGCTTTGCGGCCACGAGATGACGAGCGAGCCAGCACTCGCCTGGGAGATGCTCAGGCTGACGCTGCTACCGGCCGTTTGCACTTCCCGGTTGCTAAAGCCGTAGAGGTGATGGGTGAAGGTCGCGCGGATGGGGGCGACCGCGATGCTAACCGAGCCTTGGGCATCAGCGGTGTACTGATAGAGGATCCGGATACCATTATTATCGTCGAACGCATCCTGATCCACGTCGAGATCCTGGCCGGCCGCAGCGGTGTAATGAATCGGGCGGGTGCCCGGCGCATCCCAACCCACGGAATAGATCGTGAGGAGATATTCTTTGTTGGGGGTGAGTCCCGAAAGCGTGAGCGTTCCTGGATTGCCACCGTAAATGAAGTCGTTCGCCAATACCCGACTGCCCGATCCGTCCGGCAAATTGTTCGCGTCATTGTTATAGACATTCGGAACGCCGGTGACGGCAAATTTATTGGTTACGACCGGATTTCCGCCCGCGACGCCGGTGAACTGCACTCCGTTAATCGTCGTGCTGTTCGCTGTGCCGAAGTTATAGGCGTGGGTGTATACGTAGGCCGAATCGACTCCGGATGACGCATCATCGGTCCAATTGGTGTAACTGAAGCGGCGGGCTGCAAGCGTGACCACTTTGCTGGTCACGGAACCGAAGTTATTGGCGATTACCACACTGTAGTCGCCGAAGTCGCTCGGCTGCACATTCGCGTTGGTGTAGGTACTGCCCGTCGCATTGTTGATCTTGTTCGCGCCCAGATACCATTGGTAGTTAAGCGGAGTGGACCCGGTCGCAGTAACGGTAAACCCGGCGGTTGCGCCTACGTTCGCCGAGGTGGACACTGGCTGGAAAACGATCTCGGGCGCGTCACTCGCCCCCGGCTTGTTCAGCAGGCGATTCGCGAAGCCATACATATGGTGAGTGTTGCCCGCGATCAATGGTGTCATGTCAACGGTGACGGAACCCTGGGCATCCGCCGTGTATTCATACGAGATGCGAATGCCGTTGTGAGCGTCGAAAGCATCTTGATCGATGACCATGCTTTGGCCGCCGGCCGAGCTGAATGTGATTCGCCGGCTGCCCGGTGCCTCCCAGCCGGTAGAAAAGAGTGTCAACAGGTATTGTTTGCCCGGCGTGAGACCGTGCAATGTCAGCGTGCCGGGGTTGCCTCCGTAGATGAAATCGTTGCCGAGGGTGCGACTGCCCGTTCCTTCCGGGAGGTTGGGGGCGTCGTTATTAAAAACGTTGCCCACGCCGGTAACGGTGAAGGAATTCGGAATGGACGGATTTCCTCCCGCCCAACCTACGAAATTGACGCCATTGATCGTAAATGCGCTCTCGGCACCGAAGCTGAAAGCGTGAGTGTAAACGTAACTCGAGTCGAGGCCGGAAGAAGCGTCGTCATTCCAGGGAGCGAAACTAAAACGGTTCTGGACGACCTGTGCGACCCGGCTCGTTACCGAACCGAGGTTATTGCTGACGACTACGTCGTAACCGGCGAAGTCGGCTGCGGTTACGTTTGCAACGGTCAGAACATTGGTATTCACTCCGGAAATCGCGGCGCCATCTTTGCGCCATTGAAAGGACAAAGGTTGGGAGCCGGTAACGCCAACCACGAGACTGAAGGAACCGCCCAAATCCGCGCTCGCGTCGATCGGTTGTGTATCGATGAGAGGCGCGGCCGCGGGATTAGCATCCGGAGTGAGCGCTTTGATTTCTGTTTCGCTCAGAGCGGTATTATAGACGCGCAGCTCATCAATGAATCCCTGAAAAGGAAGATCGCCTGTGTTCACCCATTGCGATTTGCCGATGAAGTTTTGCGGCCCGAAATCCAGCCCCGACAGCATGGTCGTTCCATTTAAATCGGTAGTCCCGATCAAGTTGCCGTCGATGTAAAGGAGAAGCGTTCCGTTCGCCCCGGTAGCGGTCGGCGTGCTGTCGATGACTGCGGCCACCATATGATCGCGATCATCGTTCACCGTGGTCGTATCGGAAACGGACGCTTCCGAATCTGTCCCGGTCAGCAGTCCCAATCGAGCAACAGAACTATTTTGGTTTGGGCTGAAATAGAGGTAGTTCAGGGTGCCACTGCCAAAGTCGAATACGCGGGCCGATTTACCCATTGTCGAAGCAGCCCGGAACCAGCCGACGACAGTCGCGCTCCCGGAAGGAGGCATGGGATAGCCGCTGAGCAACGCGTACCCACCGTCGCTGCCGTCGAAGGAAAGTTGCCCGTTGACGATCTTGGCGGTTCCTTTTAATGCGCCGGTCACTCCTCCAAGCGAATCGTTAGCCGTTCCGTCATTGAAATTGAACTTGTGGATCAGCGGGCCGGTGACATTGAGAACGGTCAACCTGGCCTCCGCGCTGGTGCTGCTGCCGAAGCTATTTGTCATTTTTACCGTGTACTTGCTCCCGTTATCAGCCGCTGTCAGGCCGGTGAGGGTCAGTGTGCTGCCAGTTTCGCCCGTGAGAATCTGGTTATCCTTATACCACTGGTAGGTGATGGGCTTCGGGCCGGCAGCGACGACTTCGAAACGCGCGGTCCCGCCGGTGAGCACCGTGGCATCAATCGGCTGCGTGACTACGGTCGGCGCGCCGGTATCCACGTGAAAAATGTTCTCCAACTTGAAGTTATCCATCGTTCCGCGCGCGGAGCCATACGAGCCGAACGTGACATAATCGATCGTGGGATTCGTCCCTGGGGTTGCGCTAAAGGGAACTGGCCCGCGCTGCGAAACTCCATCCACAAAGAATTGGAAGGTCCAGTTATCCACTGTGGTATCGAGCACCACCGAGATGTTATGCGGGCCGGTGAAGTCGCCAGCCGCCCCGCCGCCATCTGTAGCGTAGCCGGTGAACGAGTGCAGTGGATAACCGGGGTTCAAGCCGCGAATCAACATCCAGCCGCTGAGCTGCTGCGAAGGGTAATCGCTCGTGGGTGTCGGTGTCTCTGCCCAGCCAAGCGCAAACCAGTCCGCTCCCGTATGGGTGCCATTCATATCCATGGAGATTCGGTATTTATTGCCCTCTTGCGGAGTAAAAGGCAGCGCCGCCCATCGCGAACCGGCAGTCGCGGTGACGGACGAACCATCGAGATTCAGCCCGTCATCCGGCGCTATCCACACCTCGGTGCCGACGCCGCCGTGGTCAGCCGGTGTGGACCCGTTAAAGACGCTTCCGGCCGTCACGGTGAACGGATCGAAATAAATGACGTTTGTCTGTGCCCTCGCGCCGATGGCGGAAAGCAAAGCCAAACCCAACAGGGTAATTTTTTTCATCTTTATGATCGGCAGGCGCAGAGACTGAACCCGCCACTCCTTAGGGACCTAATTTCAAAGCGGATAGCGCGAACAAGCAAGCAGAAACATTAGCGCGCGAACGATCCCGCCCGCCTCGCGCAAGGAGGATTTGACCGAAGGGAGACGAGCTGATTGCGTTTCGTTCGGAACGTTATAGTATGGCGCCATGCACCAACCCCGCTCGCGATTGGCGTTCACTTTGATCGAGCTTCTGGTTGTCATCGCGATTATTGCGATTCTCGCGAGTTTGCTTCTTCCCGCACTGGCCACAACGCGTGAAAAGGCACGTCGAACTGCATGCGTGAACAACATCCGGCAATTCCTTCTGGCAGTACGCCTCTATTCGAACGATAACGACGACTTTTTGCCGCGTCCGGACTCGCACTGCACCGCGCTGTTGAACAAGAAAACACTGACGAATCTGCTGCACTATGCGGGAAACATTCCGATTCTCGATTGCCCCAATCTGAATGAGCGCTTCAGCAAGCCGACACCGACCTACAGAACAGGATGGCGCGAGCAAGGGCCCAACACGGCGATTGGCTACCATTATCTGGGTGGGCAAAAATCGACCCCCTGGCCCGCAAACTACCGGGACCCTGTCAGGACGTGGGTTTCGCCGGAAAAGTTTTCCGGCAATCCGGCGACAGAGCTGGTAGCGGATCTAAACACCTGCTTTGAGCAAATGACCATCGCGCCCCACGCTAAACGCCGGGCTGTTATATTGGACGAAGTCTATTTCAAAGGTCGCGATCCTCATGCGCTAATCTTGCCGACTTCCGTAGGCGCGATTGGCGGGAACGTGGGATTGATGGACGGAAGCGTGAGCTGGCGACCGATCAGAATGATGTTCCCCCGCCCCTGTGCATTGGAGTGGGGCGGCCCGTTGATCGGATGGTGGTAACACTCGCCGGATCTCCTTCCGCTTCAACCGCGACGCGCCGCTTCGATTTTGGCGATATCGATTTTGCCCATTTCCATCATCGCGGCAAAGGCGCGTTTGGCCTCCGCCCCGCCCGCGTTGAACGCGCTAGTGAGAGCGCGCGGAGTGATTTGCCACGACAATCCCCAGCGATCCTTGCACCAACCGCAGGCGCTCTCCTGGCCTCCGTTGGAGACAATAGCGTTCCAGTAGCGATCGGTTTCCTCCTGCGTATCGGTCGCAACCTGAAAAGAGAATGCCTCGCTATGGCGAAAGGCGGGGCCGCCGTTGAGGCCAAGGCAGGGAATGCCCAGCACGGTGAATTCGACCGTAAGGATATCGCCCTCTTTGCCGGACGGGTAGTCACCGGGCGCGTGGTGCACCGCAATCACTTTGCTGTCCGGGAAAGTAGCCGCATAGAAACGTGCCGCTTCCAAAGCATCCTTGTCGAACCACAGGCAAATTGTATTTTTTGGAGTCGAGTTCTTCATAAATGATATTCACGCCGTCAGGCGCGCAGATACTATTTAGACGAACGACGGGGCGGGAAAAGGACACGGCTCGCAGAACGCGTCTAATCCAACTGCCGTTCAGCTTTCCGCCAGGCCTTCTCGCGTTTGTTCAGTTCCGCTCGCAAGAGATCCTCCGCCGACCATCCTTTGCTCTGAGCGTATTCAGCCAGGCGAAAAAGTTCCGCACCCACCGCCTTATCACTAAACGACGCGTCATTCTCTGGTTCGACCAGCTTCGCCTTACGCGCTTTTTTCACTAACTTCTCCGCTCGCATTAAAGCCGGCAGATGTTTGGGAACTCCATCAAATGCGGAGGTTCGTTCGCGATGAGTCCCCTGCTTTTCCTCTTTCTTGATCTTGTCCCATTGCGCCCAGACTGCATCGACCGTTTTCGCATCGGAATTACCAAAAACATGAGGATGGCGGCGGAGGAGTTTGTCGGTCATCGCGCGAGCGACTTTTTCAAAATCGAAGGCGCCGCGTTCCTTTGCCAGTTGAGCGTGAAAAACAACCTGCAGGAGGAGATCGCCTAATTCTTCGAGCATTTCGTGATCGTCCCCGGCTTCGATCGCATCCATCAATTCGTAAACTTCCTCCACGGCATGGAAGCGCAGCGTTTTGTGCGTCTGCTCCTTATCCCACGGGCAACCCTCAGGCGATCGCAGCGCGGCCATGATCGCCAGCAGATCTTTCACCGCCGATTTGGATTTCTTGAAGCGAATCATCAGAGAATGACAAGATTATCGCGGTGAATGACTTCCTGTCGCGAAATTTGTTTCAAGCGAATCGATTCCGACGCGACATCGCTCATGCCGCGGGCGAATTCCGTGCCATTGAGATCACAGACGCTCACTACGTCGCCCTGGTGAAAATCGCCTTCGGACCGCGTGATGCCCGGCGGCAACAAACTCTTTCCCTGCTCGCGCAAGGCCTTCTTCGCCCCTTCGTCGACATAGATCACGCCGCGCGGTCGATGGAAAAACGCGATCCAGCGTTTCCGACTCGCGAGACGGCGTTCGCTCGGCAAAAACAAAGTCCCTTCATCCTCCTCTGAGACTGAACGCTCGACAACGCCCGCCTTTTTTCCGGGCGCAATCACTAGTGGAATGCCAGAGCGCGAAACGATCTTCGCAGCCTGGATTTTCGAACTCATGCCACCGACTGCGGTTGCACTCGTGGTCCCTCCAGCCATCGCTTCCACTTCCGGAGTAATGGCCTCAACCGCGTGGAGCAGTTTCGCATCCGGTTGGCCAAAGTTTTGAATCAGACCATCAGCCGTTGTCAGAATGATGAGCAAATCCGCCGGCAAAAGACAGGCGACGAGGGCGGAAAGCTTGTCGTTATCGCCAAACTTAATTTCAGTGAAGGAGACGGCGTCGTTCTCATTGATGATCGGCACCACACCATGCTTCAACAACCGCACCAGGGTGTTTCGCGCATTCAAATGCCGTTCATGGTGCTGCAAGTCATCGTGAGTCAAAAGCACCTGCGCGACAGTCAGATTGTGTTTCGCGAAAAGCTTCTCGTAAGTGGACATCAATCGCGATTGCCCCACCGCCGCGCAGGCCTGCAATTCCGCCAGCTCGCTCGGCCTTTTTTCGTGACCGAGCGCACCCATGCCGGCACCCACCGCCCCCGAACTCACCAGCACTACATCTCGCCCCTTGCGTCGCTGCTCCGCGACCTGCCCGACCAACTGCTCCATCTGCGCCAGGTCGGGTTGCTTTCGGGCATCGGTGAGCACGCCCGTCCCGAGCTTCACCACCACCCGCGTAACATTCTTGAGCAACTCGCGCCGCATTTAAAGAACCCGGAATCTGCCGAACTTCGCTAAAATTACAAGAATTGCTGCTCTTTGGAATTTGTCGCTTGGTCATTCGGCCCCTTGCCGTTAAGTAATTGGAGCATGCGCACGGTTGATGTTCCCCTCGGGAACCGCTCTTACAGAATCGAAGTGGGCCGCGAATTGCTGCCGAAGCTCGGCAGTTACTGCAAGAAGCTCGGCCTCGGGCGGCGTTGCGCCATCATTTCGGATTCAAACGTGTCGAAGCGCTTCGGGAAGGCTGCTGCTGAGTCCCTGGCCAAAGCGGGTTTTGAATCGGTGGCAGTGACGATTCCAGCAGGAGAAAAATCGAAATCACTCCGATTCGTTGCGGATTGCTACGATCAACTCGCCGCTCATCGGCTTGAGCGCAAAAGTTTTGTCGTGGCGCTGGGCGGCGGTGTCGTGGGTGATCTTGCCGGGTTCGTCGCGGCGACTTATTTGCGGGGCATTCCGTTTGTTCAGATCCCTACCACATTGCTGGCGCAGGTCGATAGCTCGGT
This sequence comes from Limisphaerales bacterium, assembly GCA_044226545.1. Classification (GTDB taxonomy): domain Bacteria; phylum Verrucomicrobiota; class Verrucomicrobiia; order Limisphaerales; family SXQI01; genus DASVNK01. The sequence continues at coordinate 491,893 of JBGAGW010000002.1, read as the reverse complement.
TGGCGGCAAAGTCGGGGTAAACCTTCCCGCCGGGAAAAATCTTGTTGGATCATTCTATCAGCCGCGTTTGGTTCTGTGCGATCTTTCAACTCTCGATTCCCTTCCGGAGCGCGAGTTCCGCGCTGGTCTGGCCGAGGTGATCAAGTACGGGATCATTTACGATGCAGCTCTCTTTCGAACGCTGGAAAAAGATTTAGACAAGCTCCTGCGACGCGAACCGAAAACATTGGCGGGTGTCGTGGCGCGCTGTTGTGAAATAAAGGCGAACGTGGTTGGGCAGGATGAAACGGAGAGCGGCTTGCGCGCGATCCTCAATTTTGGCCATACGATTGGCCACGGCCTCGAAGCGATTTCTCGTTACGGCAAATATCTACATGGCGAAGCAATTTCGATCGGACAGGTGACGGCGGCACGGCTTTCTTCAAACGTCCATGGCTTTCCTAAAGACGACGCCGAGCGGATCAAAGCGATCTTCTTGCGAGCGGGACTGCCCGTTTCTGTTCGGTTGACCGCGACCCAGCGCGTCGCACTGTTTGATGCCATGCGCCTGGATAAGAAGGTTTCGGCGGGCGAAATCAAATTCGTGCTCGCACGAGAAATCGGGAAAGTAGACTTCGGAATCAAAGTTCCGAGCAGCGAGATTGAAGCGGTGCTCAATGAGTGACGAAGGTTCATCTCCGGGGCGGCCACGTGGTCCGCATGATGTGTCACCCCGCACAATCGCGATTATTTTCGGCGTGATGTTGGCCGGCCTGGGAATCGGCATGCTCCTGGTAATGCCCCACTACGGGCCGCGCAAACCTCGCCACCGCAGCGCGCTTGGCCACGCCGTTCCGATGTCAATGATCGGTCGCGAAACCAACGGCATGGTCTATATCCCCGGCGGATTGTTCGTGATGGGCTCGAACGAAGGAAATGCGGACGAAACGCCGGTTCATGATGTCACCGTCGCGCCGGTCTGGATGGACAAAACCGAAGTGACAAACGAGCAATTCTCGAAATTTGTGGAAATGACAGGCTACATTACAGCTGCTGAGCGCAGAAAATCCGACGCTGATTGGCGTCACCCCGCCGGACCAAATACCTCGATAGCTGGAAAAGAGTTGTACCCTGCTGTCCAAGTAGCTTGGGAAGATGCCACTGCCTTCGCAAAATGGGCGGGGAAGCGGCTGCCGACCGAAGCGGAATGGGAACACGCCGCACGGGGTGGTCTTCACCAAAAACGTTATGTGTGGGGCTCCGAAAAACTGACCGAAAAAGAACCTCGCTGCAATGTTTCGAGCAATACACCGACCAAGGTTGCAAGTTTTGCCCCGAACGATTTCTCGCTGATGGATATGGCGGGCAACGTCGCAGAGTGGTGCTCCGACTGGTACGATCGCGACTATTACAAGAAGAGTCCGAAATTAAACCCTAACGGTCCAGATCAACCGACCAGTGAACGAGTGATTCGCGGTGGCTCCTTTCGTTCGGAACCGGGCGGGCCCGAAGATTTTCGACCGGGAGCGAGATCAAAGGCAACGCCCGAAACGGCTCGGCTTGATCTCGGGTTCCGTTGCGTCAAAGACGCATTTTAGAATGCGCGGCAGCAAGGCGGCCTTGAGGCGGGGAACTTCAAACTAAAACGAAAGCCGTTCCGCATCACACGGAACGGCATTTTTAACCTAAGGCAATCGTCGCGCGTACGGTTGCTTAGGCCTCGAATGATTTCCCGCAACCACAAGAACTTTTCGCTCGAGGGTTGGAGATTTTGAATCCGCCGCCAGTCAGCGCATCGGAAAAATCGACGACAGATCCCTTCAAATATTCTGCGCTAACGTTGTCCACCCAGACCGGAACACCATGGAATTGCATGGTAAAATCACCTTCACGCTTCTCGTCGAAAACCATGCCATAGGAGAGCCCGGAACAGCCGCCTGATTCGATGAAGACGCGCAGACCTTTTGCAGCCCCATTTTCTTCTTTCGAAAGCATCTGGCGGACCTCAGCGGCAGCGCTTTCGGTCAGGTGAATGATCTCTTCGCTCGCAGCGACTGCGCTCATGATAAAAACACTAGGCCCGCGCCACAGGCATGTCAACGGGGCTCTTTGTGGACTTCCTCTTTCCTGGCGGCGAAAAGCGAGATGAGAATTGAGGTGACGATGATTGTTCCGACGATGAGCAGGGACAGAGTCGTCGAGATCACGTGCCAATGGGCGATCAGCATTTTCGCACCGATGAAGCAGAGCACGATGGAGAGGCCCACTTTCAGGTAGCGGAAGAAACCGATGGCACCGGCAAGCACGAAATACAGCGACCTGAGCCCCATGATCGCAAAAACGTTGGACGTGAAAACAATAAACGGGTTCGTGGTTACGCCAAAGATCGCCGGAATAGAATCAATGGCGAAAATCAGATCGGTCGTTTCCACCATGACGAGCACAAGCGCCATGGGCGTCAGCACCCATTTTCCACCTTCCTGGATGACAAAGTGCGCCCCGTGATACTCGTGGGTGATCGGAAAAAACCGACGGGCAAGCCGAATGAAAAAGTTTTTCTCCGGCTCGACCTTGTCGTCGGAGGCGGCAAACACCATTCGGATTCCGGTGATCACGAGAAACGCACCCAGGATGTAAAGGATGAAGTGGAATCGTTGAATAAGCGCCGTGCCAAGACCGATCATGACCCCGCGCATGATGAGCGCCCCCAAAATTCCCCAGAAGAGAACCCGGTGTTGATACTTCAGCGGAACCTGGAAGTAGGAAAAAATGAGCGCAATGACGAAGACATTATCCATCGAGAGCGCCAACTCGATGATGTAGCCGGTGATGAATTCATCGCGCGCCACACGGCCCCAGTTTCCTGCCATGTGCGGTGCGATAACCAATCCGAAGGAGATGGCGAGGATAAACCAAAGAGTGCTCCAGCCGAGCGCTTCTGCAAAACGGACCTCGTGCGCCTTCCTGTGGAAAACGCCGAGGTCAATGGCCAGCGCCACTAAAATCGCTAAGACAAAGACGGTCCAATCCCATCCTGAAATAACGATGTCCGCGAGCATTGGTTAAGCCCGCGCTGGCACTCCACGGATTTCCGAAGGAGCGCCAGTGGGGCCGCTCTCGGTGGAAAACTGTTTCGTTGCCATTTTGGGACGCTCGCCCTTCTGGTACCAGAGCACAAACGCGCTCGCGATGTAGATACTGGAGTACGTTCCGGTCACGATACCGACGAGGAACGTAAAGGCGAAGTCGTTGATCACGCCGCCGCCGAAAAGATAGAGCGATAATGTCGCTAAGAAAACTGTGCCGGACGTGATAATGGTTCGGCTCAGCGTCTGGTTCAGGGCTTTGTTCATGATCTCCGCAAAAGTGCCTCGGATACCAAGTTTCAAATCTTCACGAATACGGTCAAAGATGACTATCGTATCGTTGATGGAGAAACCGATGATCGTCAGCAGCGCCGCCACAATGGGCGCACTGAGCTGCCGTCCGGAAAGGAAGAAAATGCCGAACGTCATCAAAACGTCGTGAATAATCGCAATGATGGCGCCCAAGGCGAACGAAAATTCGTAGCGCATTGCCACATAAACCAAAATGCCCAGCAACGAAAGCAACGCAGCTATGATGGCCCCACGGAGAATTTCCGAGCCGACCACTGCACCAACGCGGTCGATCGTTCCGGTCGGTTGAAACTTGGCGTCCGGGAAACTGCTCTGCAGAACCTTGATGGCTTGTTCACCCCTCTCGAACGGGACGGTGACCTGTAGCGTCTTCGTGTCGGTCATCGCGCTTTCCTGGTAGGAAATCGTTGGCTCATTGAATCCGCCTTTTTCGAGAGCCTTGCGCACATCCTCCGTTGGCACCTTTCGCGCAACGTCATACTTCATCGTGACTGAATCACCGCCGGCAAAATCGACACCCATGACATTGCTGCCTCGGTAAAATCCGTAACCCACACCAATAGCGATCAATGCCCAGGAAGTGATGAAGGCTGGCTTGGCGTATTTCAGGAAGTCGATGTGCGCAGATTTCACAAGGTGCAACATTCGGAGGGTCTTCAGGTGCCCCTTGTTCAAGAGCGCATCAAAAATGATTCGAGTGATGAACAGGGCCGTAAACAAGCTCAACGCGACACCAATGCTCAGCGCGACGCCGAAGCCCTTCACCGGACCTGTGCCCATGAAAATCAGAATGATCGAAGAAATCAAAGTCGTAACGTGCGAGTCGAGAATCGTGCTGAACGCCTTGCTATAACCAGCATTGATCGCGCCGCGCAGCGATTTGCCCGCCGCCAATTCTTCACGAATACGTTCGTAGATCAGAACGTTCGCATCGACCGCCATGCCAACCGTTAACACTATACCGGCAATACCAGGCACTGTGAGCGTGGTTCCCACCGCGCACATGACACCGATTAACAGGATCGTGTTCACGATGAGCGCGATATTGGCTACCATTCCCGCGAACATGTAGTAAACCAACATGAACCCGGCGACCGCAGCGATGCCGATGACCGAGGCGCGGATTCCACTTTTGATTGAATCTTTTCCAAGCGAAGGATCAACACCGCGCTGCTCCACAATCTTCAGAGGCATTTCCAGCGGATTTTCGAGGATGTGCGAAAGTTCGAGCGCTTCCTTCAGGCTGAAATCGCCGTTAATCACAGCGTTGCCACCCATGATCGGTTCATTAATGCGCGGAGCGGAATAAAGTTCGCCATCCAGCACGATGGCCAATTGGCGTCCCACGTTGGCTTTCGTCACTTCACCGAAAAGGTCAGAGCCTTTGCTGTCGAAGCGCAACATGATCTGCGGTTGGTTCGACATCGGGTCGCGGGTCACACCGGCGCGCGCGACATACTTTCCGATTAATCCCTGCTCGGGCTTCTTCTTCACGAGATAGCTAACCACTTGCTCGCGCTGATTCTCACGATCCTGTCGGCGAAGCGTCAACTTTTCATAGCCGGGCGCGGAGATTCCCTGCGCGATCAGTTGATCGCTTTCGGGATGAACAAGACGAAATTCAAGATAAGCTGCCTTGGAGATGGTTTCGCGAGCCGTTTCGATATCCGCTTCGGACAGGCCCGGCAATTGCACCAAAATGCGGTCCGTCCCTTCCGGAACAATGATCGGTTCGGCAACGCCGAAAGCGTCAACGCGCTTACGCAGCACTTCAATGGCCTGCTCCACCATCGTACTGCGGTCGACTTGCTCCACGTCATTGGTGCCCCGATCCGCGTTTTGCATCTTCACCACGAAGGCGGTGCCGCCCTGCAAATCGAGCCCCAGACGAACCTTGCCGGCCGATTCCCGCTGAAGACGGTTCAAGATCGCGCGATTTGGTTTGGGCTCATTGTCCGCCAGGCGAAACTGTGGGAAATAGTTCCGCAAATCATTTGTGCCGATGGCTTCCACCAAATTGGCGTAAGTGCGGGTCGGCCGATCTTTGTCCAGTTCACGCGCTTTGGTAATAATGGCGGTAAAATTCGTATCACGTTTGCCAGCATTGTCCGCGAACTCTTCGATCAGGTTGCGGCTTGAGGGCGGGTAGATCGAATAAGCTGCCCAGGCGAGCAGAAAGAAAACGAGCACCCATTTCCAGAAGTTGTTTTGATTCATTGAGGGGAAGGAGGATTAGGATTCGCTGGCGCCGCTTCGTTCCACAATTTCAGTCACGGAACTTTTCAGCACTTCCAGCTTGGTATCTGCCGAACGAATCGACACCGACTTGTCTTTCAGACCGACGACCACGCCCAATACGCCCCCGCTGGTCACCACCTTGTCACCATTCCGAAGGGTTTTGAGCATATCGGCGTGTTCGCGAGCTTTCTTCTGTTGTGGCCGGAACATCACAAGATACATGGCGACAGCCAAGAAAGCCATCAGCCCAAAATTAAAAAGCGCGCGCTGCCGGTCATCCGGCACCGTCTGCGCCTGGGCTAGCATCCAGTTCAATTCCAACAAAGCCATCATTCAGTTTAGAAGCCGGTAAATCTACGCAAGGCCCCCTTTTTGGCAAGGCGAGTTTCCAATGCGGTCCAATGCGGAACGAAATCGTAAACCCGGCTTCGGTTGGGACGGGCACCACCCGAGGCTGGTGAATTATTTCTGAGTATCCCTGCCCTGCAAGGCAGCAGCGGCACATTAGCATGGAGGCGCCAATGTCGGCTGAATGCGTGTCGACTTCGCCCGCGGTTTACACTCCCCATTTTAACCGGGGCTCGCTCAGTTGAAGCGCCCGCAGATTCTGCGACAGAGTTCCAGGAAGTGTGTTTGGACCAGGGGCAGGTTCGGATCCCGCCAGTGGAGAACGCCCCATTGACGTTGGAGTTTTCGACGGCCCAGCGGGAAAGCGCTCAAGGTTTTTTCACGCAGCTCTTTTTCGACAACCCATGGAGCGAGAATGCTAATGCCGAGGCCGAGCTTCACGAATTCTTTAATCGCTTCCATACTCCGCAATTCGATGACGGTGTTCAGCGAAATGCTTTCCTGTTGGAAGTACCGCTCGATCAGGTCGAAAGTGTAAGTCCCTTTGTTGTAGAGCACATACCGCTGGATCGGGATTTCGGTTCGCTCCACGCGTCCTTGTTTTGCCCATGGATGTTCTGCGCCGACGAGGAAAAGCAGTTCGTCGGAGAAAAGAGGCCGAAACTCAAAGCGCTCGTGGTGATCCGGCTCCAGGCAAATGGCACAATCGACCTTCTTTTCCGAAAGAAATTCTGCCGCGTGGTTCGAATCTCCGGGCTCAATTGCCACCTGCACCTTGGGAAATGTTTTTTGAAATTCCTGAAGCACCCCCGGAAGGATGTATTGGCATGCAGTCGAGCTGGCGCACACGCGCAGACGTGATTGGCCCCATTGGGAGAGCTTTAAAACACCGGCGCGAGCCTGCCCCATCTGCTTTAAAATTTCTTCGGCGTGTGGGAGCAACTGTTCACCTGCGAGCGTAAGTAGAATTGTTTTGCCCAGCCTGTCAAAAAGGCGGCAACCCAAATCCTCCTCGAGCGCACGCATGGAATGACTTACAGCGGATTGCGTGAGACAAAGTTCCTTGGCTGCGACGGTAAAACTCCCGTGTTTCGCGAGGGAAACGAAGGCACGGAGTTGCCTGCTATCAATTGGGTTGTTCATGTATGAGCCGAATTCGGTTCATACAGCCGCTTAAGCAACCGGCAGGCCAGTTTGCGAAACTCGTTAGGCTATAATTCGGTCTGACCGATCCGGTCTGCCGGAATCGGCTCGCCCTTCGCGCCCGCGATGAGTTCGGCGGCCAGTTCTTCCGGCTTCCACTCGTTCCCCTTGAAGATCATCCGGAGCTGCCCGTTCTTATCGATCACCACCGTTCGCAGGTTGTGGTTGAAAGTGCCCTTTTCGTAGGCAAATACCAATCCCACCAGCTCCGTGATGGCGTCGATATCCATCATCGCGCCGGTCAGGAAGTCCCACTTCTTTGGATCAGGATGGTAGTACTCCGAATACTCCTTGAGTCGTTCGGGCGTGTCGAATTCCGGATCGAAAGAAATCGTGAGAAGGTGCCAATTTTTGACAGTATTCGTCTCGGCGTTCAGCAGTTTGAATGCTTCCGAATAATTGGAACTCATCCGCGGGCAGAAAGTCGGGAACGGACATCTGGTGAACACAAACGTGAAGGCATAAGCTTGCCCGGCGAAATCACTTAAACTCACGCGCTTCCCAAAACTGTTCGTGAAGGCGTAGTTCGGCATTTTGTCGCCGCCTTTTAGCGGCTCCACGTCGCGCACCAAACGCATCTTCGGACGTTCCTGAGGTGAGGAGCCGAGGCTGTTCGTATCCACGCCGATCTTCTTCAGATCCTGAATCCAGCCGTCCTTCTCGGTGACGATCATGGTGAATGTCACCTGATCGTTCGTGTTCAATCCGGCAAACTCATTGGTGCTTTTGACCGGAAACGGCATGGTCATGGCCGGCATGTAGTCAGGAATCTCCTCGTGCTTGATTACGATTTCCTTGTCGGCCGGACGGAACTCCTGGATGACGCCGCGAACCTGGTAGCTCTGCGAAGCGGAATTTGTTTTCTGTTCATTTGAAACCGCTGCAGGAACGGCGTCCGGAGATTTACTACACCCTGCGAAAAACAGCGCGGCCACCAACGCGAAAAAAGCGAATCGAACTCCCATGACGCGCAGAAGATTCGTTGCGCCACGGTCGAGCGCAACAAGAAAAAGGAGCCTGCTGGATGGACCGGTCCGCGGCCCGATCAACCACATTGCGCTTTCTGGCGGAGAGCATGATCCACCAGGACGAGTGCGGTCATCGCCTCAACCATCGGGACGGCCCGTGGCAACACACAGGGATCGTGCCGCCCACGGCCTTTGAGCGTGGTATTTTCGTGTTTGGCATCGACGGTGTCCTGCTCAACCATGACGGTGGCGACGGGTTTAAACGCGACTCGGAAGTAGATCGTTTCCCCGTTTGAAATGCCCCCTTGTACCCCGCCCGATCGATTGCTTGTCGTGCGGACTTTTCCATCCACGTTTCGATAGGGATCGTTGTGTTGGGTGCCGGTGAGAAGAATTCCACCGAAACCTGAGCCAATTTCAAATCCTTTGGATGCGGGAAGGCTCAGCATCGCTTTCCCGAGATCCGCCTCCAACCGATCAAAGACAGGTTCACCCCAACCGGGAGGAACTCCGCGCGCAACGCCCTCCACAATTCCTCCGACCGAATCGCCTTCGCTCCGCATGCGTTCTATGAGTTCAATCATCCTGCCCGCCGCGGCGGCATCGGGACAACGAACGATGTTGGATTCCGCATCGCGCAATTTCACCGATTCGCGATCCACGCGCGCGGTTATGTCTCTGACCTGAGAGACGTAGGCCAACACTTCCACGCCGAAACGCTCACGCAAAATCTTCTTCGCGACAGCTCCCGCCGCCACGCGGCCAATTGTTTCTCGAGCGCTGCTTCTTCCGCCACCCTGCCAATTCCGAAATCCGTATTTTGCCTGGTAGGTGTAGTCCGCATGAGAAGGACGAAACTTCGTGGCCATTTCTGAATAGGCTTCCGGGCGGGCATCCTCATTTTTGACCCACATGGAAATTGGCGTACCGAGAGTCTTGCCTTCGAACACACCGGAGAGAATTTGAATGGTATCCGCTTCCTTGCGCGGGGTGACGATGCTCGATTGTCCAGGGCGACGGCGGTCCAGATCGGGCTGAATGTCCGCTTCGCTCAAATCCACGAGCGGCGGGCAGCCATCGATGACAACACCCACTCCGCCGCCGTGGGATTCACCCCAAGTGGTGATGCGGAAAAGTTGGCCGAACGTATTTCCCATGCGCAGAGCCTCTTAAACCCGAACCGTCAAATTGGGAAGGAGGATTCTACGTAAACAACCCGTCAACCGATCTTTTTCCGAAAACGCAGCGTGCACACCGCAAAGAGGAACATTCCCATGCCGATAAGAATGACGATGTCGCGCCAGAAGTCGGTGAAGACTGCGCCGCGAAGAATAATACCGCGCATCAAGTTAATGTAATAAGTGGTCGGCAAGGCTGAACCGAGAAGATAGAAGATCGTCGGCATTGTTTCGCGTGGAAAAATGAATCCGGAGAAGAAGACCGTCGGCAAGATGAGCGTCATCGTCATCTGCAGGGCTTGCATCTGATTTTCCGCGCGCGTGGACACGATCAGTCCCAGGCTCAACAGGCAGAAGATATACAGCACGGTACAACCGAGAAGGATGGGCACACTTCCGGCGATCGGCACCTGGAAGAGATAGCGCATAAGCAAGAACAAGCAGCATGCCATGACGAATCCGATGATGAGATACGGCACAATTTTTCCAAGCATCAGGCCCCAACGAGAAAGCGGGCTCACCAGTAATTGTTCAAGGGTCCCTCTCTCACGTTCGCGCACCAAAGACATGGCGGTCGCAAAGGTGGTGGCTATTTGTAATACCACACCGATCACTCCGGGCAGGTAAAAGTTCGGACTGCGCATTGACGGGTTGAAAAGCATCTGGGGACGAATTTCGATCGGCAAAGTGGAGGTGCCCGTCTGGGCCATCATACTACTCATGGAGCGAGTCAAGGTTATGCCCATTGAGGTATTGAGCGCCTGAAGAGCAGTCGTCGAATTGGACCCGTCAATCAGAACCTGGATTTGCGCGCCGTTCCCGGAATAAAGATCGCGTGAAAACTCCGGCGGGATCTGAATACCCACATACGCATGCCCACGTCGAATCTCCGCCGCTAATTCATCAACACTGTTAACTTGCTTCACGATTCGGAAGGTCTCGGTATTGACGAACATATCGAGCAAACGTCGGCTCTCGACAGTCTTGTCCTGGTTGTAAACCACCGTCGCCATATGCTTCACGTCGTTGTCCAGCGCGAAGCCGAACGCGACCATTTCGACCAGGGGTGGAAACAACATGAAGAATAGCGTCATGGGATCGCGCAGCACCGAAGTGAATTCCTTCAGCGCAATCGCATTGAACCCTCGAAAGATGTTAAACAAGCGACGCCTCCTTTTCCTTGTTGCGCTCCGCGTTGGCACTCGCAGTCAATGCGACAAATACATCTTCCAGCGACGGCGCAATGGGACGCACATCCGCTTCGGTAATGCCGACGCTTGCGAGCTTTTGCCGAATGCTCTCTTCAGTGATCGAGTCGTTGACCAGCAGATGCATCGATTGCCCAAAAACCGTCGCGCTCAGAATACCTGGCTCATTGCGCAGCAAATTCAGACCTTTCGTCACGTAGTCACAAGTCACATCCAACCGCCGGGTGCCGGGCGGATTTACTTCGGGCAAATGCTTCAAATCGGATGGAACTCCGCAGACAATCAGTTTCGAAAGGTGAATATAACCGACGTGAGAGCACCTTTCCGCTTCATCCATGTAATGAGTCGTGACGAACAAGGTCATTCCCTGCGCTGCAAACTCAAAAAGCAAGTCCCACAATTCGCGCCGCGCGACGGGATCGATGCCAGCCGTCGGTTCGTCGAGGAAAAGAACAGTCGGCCGGTGCATGAGCGCGCAAGCCATGGCGAGCCGTTGACGCCATCCGCCAGAAAGTCTCGAAGCGCGCCGATTCAGATATGGCTCAAGGTGAGTGATGCCAATCAGCTCCTCCTTTCGACTTTGCAGCCCTTTCCCTTTCAGCCCGTACAAGCGCCCGTAGAATAACAGATTCTCGTGCACCGTAAGTTCGTCATAAAGCGAGAATTTCTGTGACATGTATCCGATCGCGTCTTTCACCGCGTCGGTATCGTGCACCACATCCACACCGGCGATCTTTGCTGTGCCCTCTGTGGGTTCAAGAATACCGCAAAGCATTCGAATGACAGTTGATTTGCCAGAACCGTTCGGTCCCAAAAATCCGAAGATCGATCCTTTATCCACGCTAAACGTGACGTGGTCGACCGCGGTGAAGTGCCCGAATCTTTTCGTCAGGCCTTCGCACTCAATCATCGGTTCCCCCATATCAACGCTGCTCTTTCGGGATATTTGGGAAGAACACATCCGCCGCCATTCCGGCGCGCAGTAGATCACCTTCGGTTGGCAGACGAACCTTGATCGCGAAGACTTGCTTAACCCGATCGCTGACGGTCTGGACGTTCCGCGGCGTGAACTCGGCGGCGCGGGCGATTTGTTCGACGACGCCGGAAAAATCACGATTCGGGAACGAATCGACCCGCACGCGCACTTTCTCGTTCAGCTTGATGTACCCGAGCCAGGGCTCGGGTACGTAGACGCGAACCCAGAGGTGATTCGAAAGAAGGAGCGTGGCGACATTCTGATTGGGCGCGAGAACGTCACCTTTTCGCACATGCAGGACTTCAAGAACAGCATTGGTCGGCGCGTAAATGTTCATTTCGCGTATCTGCGTTTGTATCTCGCGCAGTTGAGCTTCGGCTTGCGCGATTTTTTCCGGACGCGTCCCTGCGAGAAGCAGATCGTAGCGGCTTTTCGATGCGGCCACGCTCTTCTCCAAAGTGTCTGCCTGGCTAACAGCTCGGTCCCGTTCTGCGGCGGGAACAGTTTTGTCGGCGAAAAGTTCCAGGGCCCGCTTTGCGTCCGCTTTCGCGAATTCCAATTGGGCGACGAGCGATTGCCAATCGTTCTTTGCCGATTCGATCTCCTCCTTGCGTGAACCCGCTTTAAGTTCGTCCAAAACCGCCGAAGCTTGCGCAGCTCGCGCTTCGAGTTCGGCGGCGTCGAGTTTCACAAGCAACTGATCGGGCTTCAGCGTGTCACCGTCCCACGCGAGAATCTCCTCGACGCGTCCTCCATACCTTGAAGCGACGCGTGTCTCATCCACTTCAATCGTTCCGGAAGCGGAGTCGCGTCGCGGTTGATCGTTCCATTTCGCACAGCCCGTCAGCAAAAGCAGGGCCAGCAAACACCCCATTCTCATCCGCGCGTAAGATAGTGGAGCGGCGGCGGAAGGCCATCGCTTATTGTGTGGGCCGATCCGAAAAGAAACAATCTGCCTCGCGCTCACATCTCTATCTGCACGAACGGCGCCCGCAGCCTCGCGATCCAGCCGCAAACATATTGGCTGATTATGGATTGCCTTGCAGCAACACTCGATAGAACAAGGCGGGCGCGACACTGCTGATCGTTTGTGTCTGGCTGATAGAACGCTCCACTCCCGCAGGGATTGTTAGCAGATCGGTCCATTTTCCAGCGATGCCGACGCGATACTGGAGCCGGTACGCCTTTTGTGGCCGGGCGATGAATGAAAGCGAGAATTGCTGCGTACTTAATTGCGTCACGGAAAGGCGCAGGTTCGAATTCGCATCGAGTGGCGCTGTCCCCGCGAGATATTCAGCCAGGTTAGTCAGCCCATCGTGGTCTGGGTCAAGATCGCCGTCCGCCGCGTCGGGATTCGTACCGTTCTGAATTTCCCACTCGTCCGGCAGTCCATCGCGATCGCGATCGGGCACACCGAACGTGGATACGATGGTGACCTGATTCGTAACAAAGGGTTCATTGTGAAAATCGTAGCCGACGAGGGTGACGACGTTGCTGCCGAAGCTTAAGGGAAGAACGGTTTCCCACGTCTGCGCTGCGGTCCAGTTGAAGCCAGCGACGGGAGTGTTGGTGTTTAGCTGAAGGCGTTTGATAGTATACGGAGCGGTCCCGCGCAAAGTGATCGCAGCGACATTGGTCACGAGCTTGTCACCGGAAAATGTGGTGATGGCAAGCGGAGAGAGCGCGGGCAACTGTTTCAATGCTGAACTTCCACGTTGGCCGATGTAACTGAGAATTCCGGCATAATTCTGCCCGGCCAAAGAGCCGTAATGAGCCGTCCAGCGCGCCATGTAGTTCGTGTTATACGACGTGTTTACGATATCGCGCAGATTTCCCCAATAGAGGCGTTGGAACGCTGGAATTCCTTGAATTGCCTGGCCGACGCGCGAACCGACTGCGATTGATTCGGTCGCGCCGCGCGCCCAGGAATAGTCCATATCCCAAGGAAACGTAAGCGCCTTCCCCACCGGCGGCACGTAAAAGAGCTGATTGTGCGCGAGTCCAAATCCGTACGTGTCCGGATCTCCACTGAGTGATTTGAAAGCGAACACGCGCGTCCATTCCTCCATGTCCGCGAGTTCGGTCAGCTTTTGCAACAAGGCATTTCCAGAAAGAGCGAATGCTTGTGACAGTTTGATAAAGCCATCGTAGTCGTCATCTCCTTCGTGATTCTCCGCGAGAAAGAACCAACGATACGATTCGTGACTCGCACCCAGATTTCCCAGATCGCTTCCGATCACATCGTCTGGTTGCGGGATTTTTGGAAGCTGCGGATTATTATTCACGCTCGTCGTGGGATAGTAAATGAGTTCGACTTTGAACATCGAACCATTCTTCGGGTACACTGAACTGTCGATGAATTCGCCGCTGTATTTGGACATGAGCACCATGGCGGTGCCGCTTTCGGCTTGCAACGGTGTGAGCACACGCACCAGATCGTTGTACATGTCGGGCGAATCGCCCGCCTGGTTGATGATATGGCGAATGATGATTTCGTCCTGACGGCCGCCGCGCCCCGACCAACCTCCGGAACGATCAAAGGTGATCGTATTCTGGACTCCGCGAAAAAGATGGTCGGCGGGAAAGTTAACGGTGAAACCAACACGGCTTGGGTCCATCCGGCCGCGTTCGCTCGCCTGGAGATGCAATCCGCAATCGTAGAAAACTTCTCTTTCGTCATAGATCACCGTGCAACGCGAGCGACCGTTGCTCATCACGTTCGTAGAGGCGTGGAGCGCCGTCGCTTCGTTCGGAAGCATGATCAGCCGGAAATTGTGAATGCGGGGCGAGAGCGCCTGATTGTCGTTCACCTTGTAGAGTGCCCGGCTCGCCGGACCATCCGCAGGGTAAAATGAAATCGCGCCGAGGCTGTCTTCCGCTTCGACATAAAACTGCAGTACCGTTCCGGCTGCACGTGCGGGCAAGCTCGCCGAATAACTGTTTCCTGAAGCAATCATCTCGGTCCCGACCCAACTGGCACCGTTCACGCCAGCCCAGAGTCGGCAGCGCTTTACGCCATCCGGATCGTTTGCCTGAATCGAGATTTGTACCGTGTCAGTCGCTTTCGGCACCGCTGGGAGGTGTGCAAAGTCCGAAAAAGTCGGACCAGCATTGGAGATTGCGCCAGAATTGGGCGCTCCCGGAGTGGCGACGAGAGCTGGACGCTGCAATTCGGTGGTGCGCGAGACGCGATTGAAATAAAGGCGCGTGTTCAGGCGATTACAGCCTGCGAGCCATTTAGCACGCCACGAAATTCGATAGGCAGTGCCGTTCTTGATTGGTTGATTGTTCAGAAGCGTCGTTTCGACATGGTTGTGCATGTGCTCCGTCGCGCCGTCGGCGATGAGATGGAGGACGTGATTCGCGGGATTTTCCGGATCGACAATCACCGTCGCATTCCGATGCGTTCCCAAGAATCGCCAGGTCGCTCCGCCATTCTCGAAATTTCCATTTTGCAGGATTTCGCGACCGTTCGCGCCGGGATTTTCAGTAACGCTGAAATCATCCAGCAGAACATCTCCGGCATCGAGCAGACCAAAAACGAATTCGTTCCACCGGGTTGGACCATTATCCGCCGCTGCATTGGCTGTGTAGCTGTAGGATTGCCATTCGCCGGGTGCCCGACTCGCCGCCCACGCTTCAGGCCGGCTATTATCCGCCCGCGGATCGCGCAATTCCAGGCTGACACCGTCGGTGTTCGCATCCGCCGCCCAAGGCTGGCTATCAAAGTAGCGGACGGAATCGGCCGGGTTGCCGAATTGGTCTTCAAGCACCAATTGATCGGCCGAGCCTGACAGCGATTTTCCGAAGTTTCCAAGAACACGCGCGGCCGGATATTGAGTACGCAAACGCGCGGCGTCGTGCGCGATGACCAGATATTCCCCCGCGGCAATGGCGGTATTCTTCGGAAAAGTGTAATCCACGGGCGAAAGCTTCCAACCGCCCAGTTCGATCGCGTTGGCCCCCCGGTTCAACAATTCGACCCAGGTCGAATTAGTTTGGCCAGGCAGCCGGCCGTACATGATCTCGTTAATTACAACGTTGGATTGAAGATCAAAACCATTTGCCGATCCCGGAGTTTCAATCGATGGAAACCCCCAATCGTCACCAGATCTTCCGACCAGTTTGGATTTCACCTCGGCTGCATCGAGCAATTGCTGACGCCCGGCGCTGTAAAGAAAGACTTTTTCACCGGATTGGCCGACATACCCCGTCGGTGCGTAAACGAAATAGCCGCCCGGCGGAAGAACGATATTCGTTGGGAAAACGCGCGTCTGCTCGCCACGCGCAAATTCCAATTCTGCACCACCCAGATCAACGGCGTTCGCGCCATTATTTTTGAATTCGAGCCAGAAGACAGCGTTGGTGCTGGCCGCGATTTCATTCAGCAGAACCTGTGGAGCTTGATAGCTGTCTGCAAAGTTTACCGAACCTGGCGTGCCGCCCGATTGCGCACTGTTGGCCCAGTTTTCAGCCGATTTACTTCCAAGGTTTGGCTGTCGCTTGGCGAGGGTAAACCCACTGCCATCTGGACCAGCGGGCCATGGTGAATCCGTGCCGAAATCGACCGAGTCCATCACCCGCTGGTTGTGGTTGATCAGTCGAAGCTTCTCCCCACTGTTGGATAGTTTGCCGGCAAACGGTCCGTAGACATTCGCGATACCAACCCGGCGCATCAACTCGGCAGGATCGCTGGAAATCACCAAGTATTTGCCGCCGCCTATAATGGTGTTCGTGGGGAAAGTGTAATCAATCCCATCGATGCTCCAGCGGGAGATATCTACATCGACTGCCATCTGGTTATAGAGTTCTATCCACTCGACAGAATCGGGATCGCGCGGGTGGTACATGATCTCGTTAAACACGACCACGCTGTCGCCCGCCAGAGCACGACAGACGACCAGAAGCCAGATGAAGCAATAGCGTTTCAAAACCGTCAGCGCTCCCGCGTTGATCCATTCCAAACGGGGAGCGCTATTGAACCTAATCGATCAAGAGATTATCGGCTACCCCTTCAAGCAAGGACGGTTTTCAACGGCTGCTGTAGCGGTCAGTGGTAAACCTGCACGCCACGTCACTGATTCAGCAAGACGAGACTTAGCGTAACCCGGGTTGAATCGTATCTGGGATCCAATACGTGCTGTACTCCTGCCGAGCCGCGATGTTAGCTCGAATAACAAACAATGCTGATCGAAAGCGACGGATTAAAGAATTGTCAATCCACTGAATGTGCGGCAATCGTCGAGCCATTATTCCAAGGCGAAGGTCCCCTTCGCTCGGAACGGGGATATTCATTGTAATCTTAGCGCCAGGGGAGAGGAAGCGAGAGGATTTGGAAGGCGCTGAGAACCAATTCGTCTCTCTCGACCGTGTCGTCAGAACGAACTCGCAACGAGGTTGGACGTTTGTTCCATCCGCACATTGATATTGAATTGTGTCGCCACTGATGTTCGCCATGGAAAAAAACAGGACCGGATCGGAGCCGAAACGACTTTCAATCGAAAGGATCTGAAAGGCCAACGGTTGATCTTCTTTTGACGGCCTCAACAGAGCGAGTAAAATCAGGCCTCCGATGAAAATCATGACTGCGGTAAACAAGCCGCGCCTGGTGAGAGTCACTCGCATCGCTTCTGTTTTTCCCAAGGCTAGACTTCACGTTCCCGAATTCAACACAACGATTTCAGGACCTTGGGTACTAAACGATCCTGCCCCGGGGCCGTTTTTTCGCCGCAAACGCTCTGGAGGAAAGACAACGTTCAGGCCTTCTGATACTGTGGTCCCGTGCGTGTCGCGATTCTTCTCTTTACGATCTTTGTTTTTGCCAGTCACGGTGCACGGTTGGATCTACTAAATGCTTCGCACTCCAAAAAGGCAAACTCCACCACTTATGTCTTTGAAACACCACAGACCATTGCCGCGATTCTTCAAATAAATGGAACGAACAATTTCGTTCTCCAAGCCGGTCCGCAGCATTCTTGGTGGGAGTCGAGCAATGACGGGCAAGAATGGAGAACGATTCCCGGAACGAGTGAGCAGAACGACTCGCGCATCCTGCGATTGCTTGAACTCAAGCGGCCAATCACGACAAAATATCTTCGCCTTCAAGCGGACCAGGGGAGTTGTGTGGGTGAAGCACTGTTTGATCGCACACCAAAGTGGGAGGAGCTGGCTCGGTGGATCCTAATCGTAAATTCAACGGATGATCGGCGTCTGCCCGGGCATGGTCAGGAATTTTTTCCGCTCGCGCGGTCCGTGCCAGGTTGGGAGAAGACGCGCGCGCAGCAAATCTGGGTAGGCGATCTTACGCTTGATTTCATCGAGACCGAGCCCCGGCCCGTGGCCGTTTTATTTTCGGGCAGTTTCAAGGATTGGTGCGAAGTCGAACGGCGGGATTGGTCCGGAGCCGAATCAATCCTGAAAAAGGCGGTGACACCGATCTGGGCCTCGTGCGGCGGAGCGCAAGCCCTGGCTATTTTGGCGGAAACCGGCACAGCGCGCGAATGGGATTGCCCGCACTGCCGCGATCCGCGCGCACCCAAACTGCCCATCTACACGCACATCGGCCATACTGTTGAAGGGAAATCCTGCGGTGATTACAGCGCCTGCATTTTCGAAAAGGGACCGCACCACGTTCGAAAAGTCGGAAGCATGTCCGTTTTCGAAGGTTTGCCCGAAGAATTTAAGGTTATGGAGAGTCATTGCGGTCAGATTTCCTGGCCGCCGAAGAATTGGGAACTGATCGCCACAGCCGGTTCGGATTCGCTCACTCAAGTTCAGTGTATCAAGCGAATCGGTTTACCAATCTATGCCGCCCAATTTCACATCGAGATGAGCGGCACACCCGAGTCCTCGCGCGTTATCATGGGGAATTTTTTACGCGAGGCCGAGGCCTGGCAGAAATTGCAGAATTAAACGCAGAGTGTCTCTTGACGCGATCATCCCTCCCTCCGCAGAGTCGGGCCATGATACGCGCGCTGGGAATTCTCATATTGGTTGCTTCGTTGTCAAAACCATTTGCCCAGGAGAAGGTAGTTTCTTCGATCCAGCAGCAGATCGATGAGCTGAAACGTGGCCAGGAACAAATTCTGCGGGAACTTCAGGATTTGCGCTCTGCGCTTCAGCAAACTCCCGGACGCTCTGAAGTCGCAGCACGTCTTGCGACTCCCGCCGTGTTAAATGTCGGCGGCGAGCCCTTCAAGGGTGCCACGAATGCAGCAGTGGCCATCGTGGAATACTCGGATTTCGATTGCAGCCATTGCGCTCAATTTGCCACTCAGACTTTCCCGACGATTGACGAGAAATACATCCAGACCGGTAAGATCAAATACTTCTTCCGTGATTTGCCAGAGCCGGGGAATGCGGAGTCTTTGTTAAAAGCGCAATTCGCCCGTTGTGCCGGAGACCAAGGAAAATTTTGGCAGGCTCATGATTACCTCTTCTCGGGCAAGCCCCATCTGGCCGGAAGTGACTTGAGGCAGGAGTGCGAGGCTCTGGGATTGGATACTTCCACTCTTTCCGGATGTGTAAAAGAAGAGCGTTACACTTCCAGGATTCAGCGGAGCGCGATGGGCGCAAATAGAATGGGTCTGGCCGGAACGCCGAGCTTTGTCGTCGGGACGGTTACCAACGGCGGGGAGATTGTACGGGTGAAGGAAGTCAAACTTGGCGTTCTGGATTATGAATCGCTTTCGAGCCTGCTGGAAGATTTGCTGCGAGAATCTGGGGGAACAAAAAAGCCGTCCGAATGATCTCGGACGGCTTTGTGAAAATCCGCTTTTACGGAGTTGGTGTCACATTAGGGCTTGTTTGCTGAACCACGCCGCCGTTGACCCACATTGCGCAGAAATCCCCTGAGTTGTTCGGGCCGTGATAGAGATTTCGTTGGATCAAGAACTTAAAGTCCTGCTTCAGGAGCGGATCGTTTAGAATGACGTTGTAAAAGGCGCCGCTGTCCATTCGAGCAGTGTTACCAAACGTCCAGGCGCACTTGTCTGCGTTTTCAGCTCCGCTCGCATCGTACCAGGCGTTTAAATCCGGGTCGCTGATAGCCTCTTCGAGTTCGTGTGCGATCACCGATATCATCGCATCCACGCCCGGATTACCATTTGGGCTGGTCAACTGCATGGAACAAGCATTCAAGCAGCGATTGGCATTGCCGACAAAGGAGTATTTGATGTCCGAACCGAGCATGCTTCCGTGGGTGTGCCATCCGCAATAGCGCGTACAGAATCCCGAGGTTTCGCTGACATCCGAAGATGTCAGGACGAAATACACTCCGTTCGGATCCCTTGGTAAACCATTAGGCAAGCCGGTTTGAATCGCTGTTTGCACAATGCTCGCAATGTCTCGATCCCCTAACTTTTTCGCCTGTGGACCTTTGCCGACGACAGTGGTTTCACCTCCGAATGTCACGCCGCCGGTTACGAGCGTGCTCAGCGTGCTGCCCACCGAATAGCTTTTATTAATGCCCATGTAAGGAGAGCCGCCAATTCCTCGCAGAAAACTCCTCACCAGGTCTTGTCCGGCAGGGGTATCGCTCCCATTGAATTGAGTCCAGTTTCCATACCAGATGACATAGGCGTTAACCTGTCCCGGCATTACCGGGCCGTTGTGATAAATGATCGGACTGAGGGCCGTCTCGCCCCCCTTAGGCGGGGCGAATTCGAAGTGCGGGTTGATCCGGTGATGGACAGTTTCCGGTTCGCCCACTTCAATGGGTTTGTCGCCGTATGCGCGCAAAGCGCAACTAACCGCTGCAAAAAGCGCAGCTGCCGTCAGGAATAGGTGCTGTCGGTTCATAGGATTTATCGTCGGTTCGCGAATTATCGTGCTTTTCGCGGAAAAGCCGGATGCAGATTGATGGGCAGTCTACCTAAAGTACTTCATAAGTCAACGATTATAACGCCCCATTGACGTATCTGGCGGCGACGACCGCTCGAGGGCCGCTATGGAACCTGCAGTCGATCGGGGCCATCGTAAGGCGCAGCACCCAAACGCTTTCCACGAGATACTTGAATCGAAAAGCCCGCTTTGACCTGCGCCTCCGGCGCCGCAATGAACCCATGATAGCGGCCCATCCAGTAGGCCAAAAGCCATCCGGAAGGTTCGACGACGTCTCGCCCGTCGCTCCCTCCGTCTGCCTGCATTGTCCATGCATCCCAGCGGATCGGTTCCCGCTCGCGGGGTGAAAAAGCGCGATCCGCGGCTTTCACGACTTTGTACCCGGGCGGTGTGCGCAGATCAGCGCGATGGGAGTTCCGATACGAGTAATTCACCAGGTCCACAGGCCACTCGCGCAGATGACGAACGGCTTGATCCGCTTCGCAATTGTTTCCGGTGAGCGCGCCGTAAACGAAATTGAACCAGGGCTGTTGCTCGACTCGCAACACTTCCCAGGTCCGCTCAAAGCTTCGACGGTAAACGCTGCGCAACACCGGATCGGTTTCACGTCGGAGCAGGTTCCAGTAGACCCAAAGGGAAAGCTGATCTTCGAAATTGGCGATGTTGTCGGCGGGAAAGACCTGGCGTTGCCGCAACGTTGCTTGCGGGTAGTTCATTTTGACTAAACGGGAATAGGCGTCAGCAAATTTCTCCTGTCCGGTTACATCCGCTGCAGTTTTCATGAAACTGAGGATTTCGAGGCTCTGAAGGCCTTCGTCGAAGCGACCTTCCGCCGTCGCGAAATAATCCGGGTCCCATCGTCCCCACCGCGTCGGCTTTCCATCCACATCGATCAATTGCCAATTATGTTCCACCAGATGCGACGCGATTTTTTCCAAGTGTGTTTTCGCCTGCGTCACTTCTTCGCCCTGGGCCGCCAGGTCGAGGAAGAGATTTACTGCGTAAAAATGCGCGCACAATTCGTCACTCGAAGTGTCGCCTTTCCATTCAAACTGGGTGCCGGGCACATCATGCCATTCCGCGGGATAACCTCCGGAGCCCTGGCCGGACTTGTGACCCTTCTCATTCTTCACCCACACGGCTCGCGCCGGAAATCCCGGTATGCCTGTTATCTGTTCGAGCCAGCGCAACGCCCGAAACGTGTTTACGGCTTCCGTGCGCGCGACTGGATCGTGTGTCACCGCATAGCGATAAGATTGCGCGCTTAGGTAGTCCGAACTGTACCCGCCATCGTTGTCGCCCGCTTCGCGGACATATTCCCCGAGCGCATCATCCCATTCGAGTTTGTGCACCAGGCCGAGCCGCTTCTGGCCCCAATCAACAAGGTGCTTTTCGTAGTAGGCCGCCTTCGCCTCCAAGGTCATCGGATGGTAAGAAATCTCTGCCAGCCCGCCATCAGTCGCAATCCACACTGAGTTGCCTGAAGTCGCAATGGCATTCACGCTCTCACCAGGGAGCCAGCGCTTTCCGGCAAAATAATGAAATTCACCATTCGCCAGCTTGCGAATCGCTCCACGCGTCGTCCCGATCCAAACATCGTTCGTGAAGCCCTTCGCCAAACAGGTTGTGTCTTCAAACGGCACCCCTTCCGCGCCCCGAATAGTGTGCAGCGTCATTCCACGCAACACGCCCAAACCACGATCGGTCGCGAGATAGAGTCGCGGTTCATCAGCCAAAATGTCGCGGATCACAGGCGACGGGAGGGCGCCCCAATCCCACGAAAGATCCGTCGCTGATCCATACAGATCGATCCCGCCAAAATTCTCTCCGTCAAAGAACGAGAGCCGTTTGCCGCCCTGGAAATAAAGCGTTTCGTTGAAAGCCGCCAGGTGCTCCATTCCGAACGGAGCGGGCTTCTTCGCGAACGGCACAAATTCGTTCCCGTTCAAATTGAACAATTCTGTAGCGGTGGCCACGACGATATTGCTTTGAAACTTCGCGATATCGACCACACCCGCGCGCGAAAACTTGATCCACGGTCCATCACTTCGCCGAAAAATTGCGTTTTCCGAAATCGCCCAGAGTGTTTGTTCCAGGCGGACCATCTTTCGGATTGCGCCGCTCACTCCTTCAACAGGCTTCAGATCGCTTCCGCTCAGCTCGAACAATCCCTCGTGGGATCCTGCGAAGACCTTTCCACCCAAAACTCCGACCGATCCCAACGGCGTTTTCGTCGCAATTTGCCGTGAAACCTCCTGCAGAAAGACTTCATCCTGAATTGGTCCTCCAAACGCCTTGAACGTTCCCTTTATCCCCGCATGTTCCTGCGCCTCGCTCAGAAGAACCGTTCCGAAGAACCCCAAAATACAAACAACCCATCGATGCATGCACGCAGAGATTCCCGACCCATAATCGTCGGGTCAATTTGAATGTTTCAAGGACCCTCAAGCTTGCGCGCCAATCGCTGTCAGGTTATCACGCTGCCGGGATGTTAAAACTTTGTCGGTTCAAAAAGCAGGATGGTTCGGTCGCATGCGGCCTTCATGACGAAAGCGGAATCCGCGATTTAACATCACTCGGGTTCACGTCCCTCACCGCCATACTGGAAGATTCGAGCTCCCTCGCGAAGATCAATCCGGCTGCGGAACGTCCTATGCGTTCCGGGGAGTACACACTTCTTCCACCAGTCGAAAACCAGGAAGTCTGGGCCGCCGGCGTGACCTATCTCCGCAGCAAAAAGGCGCGCATGGAAGAAAGCGAATTCAGCGCCAGCGCCTACGACAAGGTCTACGAAGCGCCGCGTCCTGAACTTTTCTTCAAATCGCTCGCGGCAAAAGTCTCTGCACCCGGCGGGCCCGTCGGCATTCGACGCGACGCCAAATGGAATGTGCCCGAGCCAGAGCTCGCGCTCGTCATCAATTCGCGCAAAGAACTGGCCGGTTTCACCATTGGTAACGACATGAGTTCGCGTGATATCGAAGGGGAGAACCTGCTTTACCTTCCGCAGGCCAAAATCTATACCCACTCCTGCGCGCTGGGACCGTGCATCACCCTCGCCGCCACCGAAGCCGATGCTCGCAAATGGACTATTTCCATTCAAATCGCGCGGAATGGTGCCGAGGTTTTCAGAGGTGAAACTTCCGTCAATCAAATCAAGCGCAACTTCGCGGAACTGATCGAGTATCTCTGGCGCTCCCAGGAATTCCCGAACGGTGTTATTCTTCTCACCGGTACTGGCATCGTTCCGTCCGATGATTTTACTCTCCGAATCGGCGACGTCGTCCGGATCAATATCTCGGGTATTGGCACACTGGAAAATACGGTCGTCGAAGTGTAAACGGGTTGCGCTCTCGAGGGCAGGGAAAATCTCTCGCGCTTTGCCACCGCTTCTTTTACAGTAAGCGCGTTCCCAGCACGACCATGAAAAAGACCTCTCGTCGCCGTTTCCTCGCACAATCCGCTGCCACCACCGCGCTGCTCGCGATGCCGCGCGTGCTCACCGCGCAAAAATCGGAAAAGCAACTCGTCATCGGCTCGGGCGAGCACAAGTACGAAGTGCAACACAATTGGGCGCAACTGCCGGATAAATATACGTGGCAAACTACTCACAACGTTGCGGTCGATCGCGAGGGGCTGATCTATATTATTCACGAAGGGCGCGAGAACTTGAAGGATCACCCATCGATCTTTGTTTTCGACCCGAACGGCAAATTCATTCGGGCCTTCGGCAATCAATTTCAGGGAGGCGGCCATGGCCTCGAAGTCGTCACCGAAGGAAGAGAACAATTCCTCTACGTCACCGCCTACCAACAGGTGAAGAACTTCGCCAAACTCACGCTGAAAGGTGAGCAGGTTTGGGAAAAACGCGCTCCGATGGCTTCGGGGATTTACGCGCCGAACGAAGACACCAAACCGGTCAAACGATGGGGCCGCGATGCATTCATGCCGACGAACTATGCCTTCCTTCCGGACGGCGGATTCTTTCTCGCGGACGGGTATGGCTCGTGGCGCATCCATCGTTACGACAAAGACGGCAATTGGAAGTTCATGTTCGGCGAACCGGGCAAAGGCGACGGTCAGTTCGACACGCCTCACGGCATTTACTACGATAATCGTCCCGGGCGCGAAGCATCCGTCCTCGTCGCGGATCGCGCGAACAAACGCCTGCAATGGTTCACCCTTGAGGGCAAACATCTCAAAACGCTCGACGGTTTTATCCTGCCGGCAAACATCGACGCATACGGTGACACCTTGCTCATTCCCGATCTCAGCGCCCGCGTTACGCTGCTCGATAAAAACAACAACGTAATCGTCCACCTTGGCGAAGACCCCGCCTGGCGCGAACAGGTCCTGAAGGACGGAATGAAAATGCGCCGCGACGAAAAAGGCGAAACCTGGATCTCTGGGAAATTCCTGCATCCGCACGACGCCTGCTTCGACCACGCCGGCAACATATTCGTCGCCGAATGGGTGCAGACCGGACGCATCTCGAAGTTGCGGAAGGTTGGATAATCTTAAAAGAGAGTTGTCTCGCCGTGGCGACTCGCTGGGAATTGGTTAAAATCTTACGTCAATGACACGAGGAATCGCTCTCCTGTTTCTGTTCGCAGCCCTACGTACTTCCGCGGGGGAACCGCCGTTGATGGATCCGTTCAAAGTGAACGACAAAGTCAAACGCGCGCTCGACACGAACAAAGCTCGTCAAATCGAAGCGATCAAGAAATCTCCGACATTTCACGATTTCGCCTTCAAAGATGAACGCGAACAAAGCCAGATCACCTTTCACCATCACGCCGTGGACGACGCGGCCAAGGAGTGGAAGCCGGCGCATTACGATCATGGTTCCGGCCTCGCTGTGGCCGATGTGGATGGCGACGGGAAGCTTGACATCTATTTCGTCAATCAACTCGGCGGCAACGAGCTTTGGCGGAACCTTGGCCAGGGCAGGTTTGAGAACATCACTGCCCACGCAGGGGTCGCGCTGACCGACAGGATCTGTGTCGCTGCTGCTTTCGCAGACATTGATAACGATGGTCGCCCGGACCTTTTTGTCACAACCGTTCGCGGCGGAAATGCTCTGTTCCGCAACATGGGCGAAGGGCGCTTCGAAGACATCAGTGCGAGTGCTGGCGTCGGGTATGTAGGCCATTCTTCGGGCGTCGTCTTTTTCGATTTTAACCGTGACGGCCTTCTCGATCTCTTCGTTGTGAACGTCGGCCAATACACGTTGGAGGAAAAGGGACGTGGAGGATATTATCGCGCTTACCCCAGCGCCTTTGCCGCCCATCTTGAACCGGCGCGCAGCGAACAAAGTATCCTCTATCAAAATCTCGGCGGTGGACATTTCAAGGATGTCTCCAAAGAAATGAACCTTCAGCACACGGCGTGGAGCGGTGACGCAACCGCTTGTGATGTGAATGAAGACGGTTTTCCCGACCTCTACGTCGTAACGATGCAAGGCGACGACAAATATTACGAAAACCAGGGCGGCAAAGCCTTCCTCGAAAAAACCGCCACCTACTTTCCCAAAACACCCTGGGGCGCGATGGGGGTGAAATTTTTCGATTTCAACAACGACGGTCGCTCAGATCTTTACATCACCGATATGCACTCCGATATGACCGAGGCGCAGACCGGTTTCGGGAAAAAGCAGTTCTCGCCCCAGTTCGAAAAAGAAAAGAGCGACTCCTGGTGCACTGCTGAATGGACCGACGCCTTTCTGCAAGGAGCCGCCAACAACATCTTCGGCAATGCCTTTTATCAAAACCTCGGGAATCAGCATTTCGCCGAAGTCTCCCAAAAGATCGGCGTCGAAACCTACTGGCCCTGGGGAGCCAGTGTCGGAGATCTCAACGCTGATGGTTTCGAGGATATTTTCGTGACGGCCGGCATGGGCTACCCGTTCCGCTACGGCGCGAATTCAGTCCTCCTCAACGAAGCGGGCCAGCATTTCACCGATGCAGAATTCGCGCTCGGGGTAGAACCGCGTCAGGCCGGCATAGAAATCCCCTACTTCACCGTGGATTGCTCCGGCGAAGACAAGAACAAGGGGATGTGCTACCACAAAAAGGGCGTCTACCGGGTAATCGCTTCCACCAGTTCGCGCTCATCGGTGCTCGTTGATATCGATGACGACGGCGATCTCGACATCATCACCAACGATATGAATGACCGTCCTCAGGTCCTGATTAGCAATCTCGCACAAATCAAAAAAGTCCATTTCGTGAAAGTTCGCCTGGTAGGAACAAGTTCAAATCGTGACGGGCTCGGTGCGGTCGTCCGCGTAAAATGCGGCGGGCAAACCTTCACCCGGTTTAACGACGGAAAATCCGGCTATCTCGCCCAAAGCCAAATGCCGCTTTATTTCGGTTTGGGCGACAACGGGAAAATCGACAGCATCGAAGTGACCTGGCCTTCCGGAAGGGCTCAAAACCTGAAAGAAGGGATTGCAACCGAAAGTTTGATGACCCTTAGTGAGCCGCGCTGATCGTCCGGACCTAACGTCTTTCGCTCACCTTTACCTTCGCTCCAACAATCGCAGCTATCTGGTTCCAAAATAAACGGCCAGCCCTGCGCATATTTGCGCCGAGCGCAGGATTTCCCTAGGATGAAGCCACTTCATCGCTCGATGCAGAGTCTGAAGCATTAGTGCAGGAGCACTGGAAAGCTTGATGAAGGGCCGGACCGTGTTTGAGACCGCTCACCGGCTTTCGACCGTCGTGAATGCCGACAGAATCGTGGTCCTAAAAAGTGGCCAGGTGGCCGGCATGAAGAGCTCGTGAAACTCAACGGGTACTACGCCTCTCTAGTCAAACGGCAAACCGCGGGGCTTCTGCGGAATGAGGGAGAATGACAGATAGGCACCTCAGTCCGGATTGATCGAGAGCATTGTGGACTCGAGCAGCAATCGCGCTTCTTCGCGTTGTTCAGGGGAAGCGTCGCGCGGAATTCTGATTGGACGTCCGATTACGGCGGAACACTGGGCGAACGGCAGCGGAATTTGAAAAGCGTCCCAACTTTGCAGTTCTTTTTTTCGGGTAACACGCACGCCGAACGGAAGGATGGGGACTCCGCTTAATTGCGCCAGTGAAATGATGCCTGACTGCACTTTGTATCTGGGACCGCGCGGCCCATCAGGCGTGATAGCAATATCGTATCCATCTCGCAACGCGGAATTGAGTTCGAGCAGCGCCTGTGCGCCACGGCGACTGGAGGAACCGCGAACGGGCTTAACGCCAAAATAGGAGAAGGTGCGCGCGAGCAGAGCACCGTCGCGGCTTGCGCTGATCAAAGCGGCCAAACGTTCTGAGGGGTGACGCGCGTGCCACCAGTGCCAGATGGGCCTCGCGAGAGCGAGCCGATTGTGCCAGATCGCAGCAATGAAAGGTCCATTTCGAAGACCAGATTCGTCTTTTAGTTCAAAACGCCAGGTTGTTGAAAGGGCACGTCCCAAAAGCCAGATGGCGCATGCCGCAATTTCGCCGTGCCACTTGGGGCGATGCGGAACAATGACGCCAGAACGGCGCTTTGGCTGAACCTGCGGTTGCCCGGTCATGCGTGGCTCGCGTGGGCGCGGCGATTTTTGACGTAGTCGATAATCTTCCGGTCATCATCACCGCAGAGCCAGACCAAGCGAAGGAATTCGGCGAGCTCCACATTCATGCTGCGCAAGAAAGGGCGGTCTCCGCCGCAGCCATACATGAGGTCAGCCGGCATTTCGCCCCGGAGCTTCACGCGCGCTTTGACGATCAAACGAGGAAGCCAGGCAATTCCATCGACCTCCTGGCTCTTGGCGGGAAGAGAATCCATCGAGACAACTTTTTTACTCGGTATTCCTTTCTGTTCGAGGAGGAAATAATCGCGCCGCACCGCGGTGGTGAGCAGCGTGGTTTCGAAGTTCGGCTCGCCGTAGCGCACGCCATCGTCGATAAAATCAAAGAGTTCCTGCGCGCTGCAACCGATGGAGGCGAGGAATTCCAGTTCGCTTTTGCTGAAAAGCTTTTGCGGAGCGCGTTCGCCCGCGTGGTAACGTTTCAATCCGGCGTCGTAGACGGCCCTGAACTGTTCTGGCCAATCGTAATTGCTCATGGCTCTTAATTAATCCGTCATTGAATTCGCGCCAGTGAATTTTGAGCTTTGCTCCGCTTTCTCGATGAGGAGTTCGGGGAAAACACGACTTGTCCTCCCCTGGCCGCGAGCGAACTTACGCCTGACAGAGCGTAAAAGCATCTAGTCGGTGAAGGCGGCTCGCGTTAATCCAACATCCCACCAAAATGCCGCCTTCACTTTTGCTGTTTGGGTTGAAGCCGCTCGGCGAGGACGGTTGGTTCGTCCGTGCCGAGCGCGAAACGCTTTCCGCTGCGCAGCGTGATCGCGACCGCGTCACAGCCGGACACATTGTAGAGCCAACCGAACCGGCCCCAGTGAATGCCCCAGCCATCGATCCAGCTGGTCCGTACCGGTTGAGCAGAAACGATTTGGTCGAGTGGCACTCGCTTGTGAATAAGGCCCGGTCCAAAGTGCCAACGCAGTTCGCCGTTGGAAATTTCGATAGTCAACGAATAGAACAGCCACCCCGCCAGAATCAAAATCGGCACGCCGACCAGCGCGGTCTTAGCAGTGAAGAGGCTCACGACGATCAAAACGATGGAGGCGCCAGTCATGGCCACGACCATAAGTCTCCCGGTTTGCGTATGCTGATAGCGATCCATATCGATTCACAGGCGAGAGCGCCACTTTTTCGGTGTGAGGAGATTGTATAGCCTTGTGCCGCCAGAGGTTCAACACCTAGTCTCCGGAAGATTGTCCGCAAAAGAAATTATCGTTCTTGTGCTGGTGACGCTACTCCGTGCGTACGGGACGGAAGAAGTTTCTGTAGACGCCCGCGTACAAGAACATGTCACCGAACTGATCCAGGAGGCGCTGGCGCCTTCACGAACTCGGACTTCGAAGACCAACGCTGCCTGGGAAAACAGCTTGCGCATAGAAGCGACTTTTCGCGAAGCCTCGCGACTGATGCCGGAGCGACTCGACTTGCGATTCGCCATCGCGACCGCGTTGGTCGGACAAGCCGTACAAACCAACTCGCCGCTTCTGGATTTGAAAATCAAGGAAGCGTTCGATGTCTATCGAGAGATCTGGGTCCTGGATACAAACGGCTTTCAGGCGGGCATTCTTTACGCGGCATATCAGCGAGCGGTTCAGAACGTTAACTCCGCGAATGAAGCGGTGGAGCAGTTGAGAGCGATCGATCCGAAACGAGCTCAGGAATACGAGGAACGTTTCCAGCGCGTGGATGGTTTTCTGGCGATTACTCCGAACACAACACTCTCGGGTTCAGGATTACAGGGGACAAATCACGCGATCGTGGTGCTCGGGGCTGCGCTGGAAACCAATGGAGTGATCAAGCCGAAACTCGCAGGTCGGCTGGAGCAGGCGTTAAAGCTCGCCAGAGCTTATCCGCATGCACCAATTATTTTGACAGGCGGGAATCAGAAAGCGGGAGTTACCGAGGCCTATGCGATGAAGCTTTGGCTTCGGCGCCACGGCATTTCCGGGAAGCGCCTGTATTTGGAAGATCTGGCGAGGGATACGGTCGGCAATGCGCTCTACTCCGCAGTCGTCCTGGAACGATTGAAGGTCACAGATGTAACAGTCGTGACGAGCGCTAGTCACATCCGGCGGGGACTCGCAGACATTGCTGAAGCGTGTCAGCAGCGCGGACTCGAGCTTCATTTTGGTAATCTCGCAGCGGTTACGGACGAACCGACGATTGACCCGACAGCGGAACGCATCGGCACATATCGGGACGTGATGCGAATCAGCGGGTTATGGGCCT
The DNA here is from genome assembly GCA_044226545.1 of Limisphaerales bacterium. GTDB lineage: Bacteria > Verrucomicrobiota > Verrucomicrobiia > Limisphaerales > SXQI01 > DASVNK01. Next base: position 461,718 of record JBGAGW010000002.1, on the reverse strand, counting down.
ATCCCGGAATTTCGCGATAGCGCATTCGCTTGATTTGCGATGCCTTCACGGAGTTGTGAAAGCTCACTTCTCCGCGGTTCGGATGCGGAAGAAAATCACTGAACCATCGGCCGGGATGGCTATGCGAGACTCATATCGAGTCGGTGAGATGAGTTTGATTTGAGAGGAGCTCACGGTCCATCGTTTGAAATCGCGCGTGCTCTCCACGGCGTAAGTTGCCCCAGACGGACCGGTCCAGGTAAGAATTAGATCCTTGGAAGCATGAGCACTGAGAGGACTCAATTGGGCGCTTCCGAAGCGAATGGAGGAGATGACAAGTGGCGCGACGATGGTGGGCGTGTTGCCGACGATCGTTCCGCCGCTGTTAACAAACGAGCCCGCGTGAACTACACCGGCATTGTTAATTGTCCCGCCTGCGTCGAGGGTGAGTGCGCCGTCAATCCCATAAACGCTGCTGCTTCCGGAAAGAACGAAATCTCCTTTTACATTGATCGAGCCGGCATAGGAGCTGGAGTGGTCGAATGAAACCGCCGCGCCAGGCCCGATGGTGAGAAGGGCGTTACCTCTGATCGAACTGCTCTGCGTAAATTGCCAGGAGCTGCCACCAAGGATTATATTTCCGCCAAGCAGCATTTGATTGCTGCCTTCGAAAAGGACGGTCCCACCCCCCTTAACGCTGCTCCCGACCGCGAGCGTCAGGTCCCGCGGCGGATTGCTCCCATCCACGCGCAGCCGGCTGTCCGCACTTACTTCCAGTTCGCCAGCAACGGTGAGGCTGGACGGAGCGGTGAAATCGACCAAAGCATTGGTTAGTGAAAGCTTGCCGCCGACCGGCACGTTGACCGGCACGCGCACGACACTTTCACCACCGCAAGTCAGACAAGCAGGATCGGCAAATATTTGCCACAGTCCGAAGTTTTCGAGCGTACCGCTCCCTTGCAGGTTGAAAACATTATTGCGTGAAATCCACTGCATTGTTCCATTGTTCGTGGCCGGGCTATTGATCACCACAGTGGTGCTCGCATCCACGTCCCAGCGCGCGCCAGCGCGAACGACAACGTTGCTCAGGAAATTTACGGTACCACCAACCAGGTCGAGCCTCGATCCGTTCTGAATTTCGACCCGTCCGAGGAAGTTGGCGCTGCTCGCGGTGAGGGTTGCACCATTGCTGATAAGGACAAAGCTGGAGTCGATTGTGCCGCGCATCGAGCGGCTCCCCCGAATGGTATAAGTGCCGGGAACCACTAACTGAGCGGAATCAGTGATATTGATGGCCATGGGCGTATCCAGATCGCCCGGCGTCACCAACCGCGAGCTGCCTTCCATTTGCAGAGTGCCGTTGCCACTGAGAATGCTCCCGGTGGCGAGCGTCAGATCCCGCGGCGGATTGCTCCCATCCACGCGGAGACGGCTGTCCGCACTCACTTCCAGTTCGCCAGCAACGGTGAGGCTGGACGGAGCGGTGAAATCGACCAAAGCATTGGTTAGGGAAAGCTTGCCGCCGACCGGCACGTTGACCGGCACGCGCACGACACTTTCACCACCGCAAGTCAGACAAGCAGGATCGGCAAAAATTTGCCACAGTCCAAAGTTTTCGAGCGTACCGCTCCCTTGCAGGTTGAAAACATTGTTACGTGAGATCCATTGCATGGTGCCGCTATTGGTCACCGGGCTATTGACCACGACGGTCGTGCTGGCATCGACATCCCAGCGGGCGCCAGCCCGGACGACAATGTTGCTCTGGAAGCTGACGGTGCCTCCAACCATGTCCAGTCGCGCGCCATCCTGGAGCTCCACCCGGCCTAAAAAGTTCGCGCTGCTCGCGGTGATGGTTGCATTCGTGGTAACGATGAGCGCTCCGGAATCGATTGTCCCGCGCATGCTGCGGCTAGTCCGCACCGTGTAAGTGCCGGGAACGATAAGCTGAGCCGAATCGGTGATGTTGATGCCGACAGTCGAATCCAGATCGCCCGGGGTAACCAGACGCGTGCTTCCTTCCATTTGAATAACACCGTCTCCGCTGAGAGCGCTGCCGGACAGGAGAGTCAAATCGCGCGGAGGATTGCTACCGTCGAAACGCAAGCGCGAGCTGCCGAGAATTTCCAATTCGCCAGCGACGGTCAGACTCGAACCCACTGTGAAATCCAGGAGACCGTTGGTCAGCGAGAGTTTGCCTCCCGAAAGAACATTCACCGGGAGACGCACGGTGCTCTCTGCACCACAAGTCAAGCAGTTCGGATCGGCGATGATCTGCCATAAGCCGGAGTTTTCCACGCGGCCGGCGCCCTGGAGATTGAAGACGTTGTTGCGCGAAATCCAATTGAGAGTGCCGAAATTCGTGAGAACCCCATTGAGGTTCACTGTGGCGCTCGCATTGACGGTCATGGTTGCGCCAGCGTCCACAACGACCGCTTGATTGAATTGCACATTGCCGAAGTTAACAACCGCATTTTCAGTGAGATGGACCGGAACGTCGTAGTTGCCGAAGAGAGACTGATCAGTTGCCAGACGGAGCTCGCCAAAACCGACGACGCGCGCGGGTTGATCAACCAGCAATGAATGCCGCACCGTGATGGTCTCACCCAGAACCAAGCGGCTGTTGCCCTCAATTTGTATGCGACCGGTGCCAGTAAGGAGGGATCCCGGATTTAGAATAAGATCCCGTGCCGGGAAGCTGCCGTCTATACGCAACCGGCTGCTGGGTTCGACATCCAGTTGCCCGCTGACCGTAAGGGCTGATGATACAGTAAAATCGACGAGCCCGTCGCTCAATAACAGCTTACCGCCGACAGGCACAACCACCGGAACGCGAACGGTTGATTCAGCGCCGCAGGTTGAGCAGTTAGGATCGGCAAAGATGTCCCAGACTCCGAAGTTCTGAACGTGGCCAGCTCCCTGCACGTTGAAAACGTTGTTGCGCGAGATCCAGCGCATCCGGTCACGATTGGCCAGAGCGCGGTTGAGCGTCAGGGTGGTGCTCTCGTCGATGTTGAACTGGCCCAGGCGGATCTCAATCGGAGCATCGAACGTGGCTGATCTGCTGGGCCGCAGCACGGCGTTGGTGCTATTCAGAACAACGCCGGCGGCCGTGACTGAACTGTCTATCGTCACCCTGTAGTCCGTGCCGGTCGCATCGATTATCCCAACGTTTCCTGCGGCCGGAACTCCGGCGCTCCAACGGCTGGCATCGGTCCAATTTCCGCTGGTTGGGGTAAGCCAGCGGGTGACTTGCAAGGCGGGTTCATTGATCACATGCACGGTGACCGTAAAGGTGCCTGAATCACCGTTGCGAGCCGCGCTCCGGAATTTCAAAGTGTAATTTCCGGCTGCATCGTGGAGTGGATTGAGTTCCACCTTCAGTGTGGCAGCGCCGTTCGTGCTGGTGTTCTCGGATGTCTGTGAAAGGACGGAGACAAAGGTCGGCACGGAAGGAATGTCCGTGAGGTCGAGCAACACGACCTCTGCGGCCGCGGAGCGCGCCTCAATAGTAAAGTTGGTGCTTTGGCCTTCGGTGATCGTCAGGTCGGTCGGAGCGTTAAACGCGATCTGGACGTTTGTCTTGAGCGGATCAGGATCAACGTTGTCTGCGAGCCCGTCGCCGTCGGTGTCCCGATTCAGCGGATTGGTCCCGCGCGCAACTTCCTGTCCGTCGGTCAGGCCATCGCCATCGGTGTCGGCATTTCCGGGATCGGTGCCGAGGGTGCGTTCCTGTCCATTGCTAACGCCATCGCGGTCAAAATCGGCGGAATCGAGATCCGCAACGAAGGGATTCATCCCGCGATCGACTTCGAAGCCGTTTAGCCAGCCGTCATTATCGTCGTCCAGATCGCGGCCGCGGAGGCTAAGATTGATATCCGGCAAATCAACAGACGGCAGCCCGTTTCGGCGCGCCGCGATTTGAATGCGCGCCTCGGTCGCGGCAGGCGAGAGGCGCACGCTGTTTGTGAACGTGGTGCCGTTGACTGCCGGAACCACGACTGATTCACCGCTTACGGTGACGCTGAATGAATCTGCATCCCCGCCGGTTTCGAGACTGGCGGCAACGGCAATCTGCTGCCCGGGAACGATGAGTGTTCCATTGGTTGGCCTAGACGAGAGGAGGCGAACGGTGGTAAAGGCGGAAGACGAGTCGGTTGCGAAGGCGTGATTGCCTAGCAGATCGGCGATATTGGACGACAACGTTGCCACATAACGAGTACCGAGATTCAGCGGCGCGCTCGGGCGAAGGACGATGTTGCTGTCGTTGTTTGCAAGTTCGATCGCGATCGGAATCGAATTAGTCGCGGCAGAGAGACGAACGTTCTGCAGATTTACCGTCGACGGATCGAGCGCTTTATTGAAGGTGAAGCGAACCTGAGGAATCCAGGGTGAAATCGCTGCGGCGTCATTCGTCGGTGCGACGGACAAAAATCGCAACGCATTCAAATCCGGAACGATAAAGACGCGCTCGTTGGTGGTGCGGTTGGTGGAGGGATCGGTCGCGACGATTTGAACGCGAATGAGCCCAACGACTCCCGCCGGAACGGGCACAGTGAAACGATTAGTTTGCGGTACGTTCGGTGGAGCGGAAACAGTCAGACTTTGCGTATTCGTGAATGCACCAGTGACCGTGATATCGAGTACGACATTGGTGCTATTATCGAGCGAGAGCACTTCGAGAACAAGCGGGTTCGCTGGAGTGATCAAGCTGTTACTCGCCGGTTTAAGGATGGAGAGATTGGGCGCGACGAGATCAACCAAAGGAACCAGAATGGTTTTTTCCGCACTCACACCGAGCTGATCTGTGGCCCTTGCGGTGATGGACACTGTTCCGAGCGCGTTCGCCGGAATATCAAAACTGAGCGACCGGGCCGAACCGTCCGGGAAATTGGTCGAGAAGTTCAGAGAGCCCGAAGCGGTCAGGGCCAAAGAAGAAATCCCGAGGTCATCCGTTGCGCCGAAGTTGAGAATTAACCTGTCACCGCTTCCCAGCGGGCCATCCGGAGGATTGGTGCGGGCCAGTTGCACAGCCGGAGGTTGGTTGGAAACGACCGCGATTTTTAGTTCGGCAAAGGGACCGTCATTGCCAAAACTGTCGCTCGCAATCGCCCGAACGGTGGTCGAACCATTCTGGGGCAAAACGATGTTCGCGCGAAAGGGGGCGTTTGTGATCACGCCTGCATTGTTGAAGTCCTGAGTAAATCGCACTGCGGCACCCAGCTCAGGAGCGCCGAGTATCGCTTCGACCGGAACGGTGCCGCCCGCAATCGGCAATACATCATCCGCAAGGCGAAGTGTCGCGATCTCGGGGCCGAGTGTGTCGAGGGTGTCGAAACTGCTGGTAAAGACGTCAGAAACAAAGAGATTGCCAGCGAGGTCGCGAACCCCACTGACCCGCAAATTGTAGCGGGTATTGGGCTGCAGCGGAGCAGCCGGTGTAAAGGTCAGCACCAATCCGTTGAGACCGACGCTGGCGGTGCCGGACACAGGACCGTTTGCCGAAGAGAGGGTGACGGAAAACCCGCCCGTCTGAATCGGCTCGTTAAACGTCAGGCGCATGACCGTGCGGGGATCGATTTGCTTCGCCGAATTCGCCGGAAACAGCGAAACGAGCAAGGGCGGGTCTTGATCCGCAGTCGTGAAACTCGAGAGGAAGGGCACGGTCAACGGACGGCCGACCAGATCGCGCGGACCGGAAGCGGTTTGACCGCCCAGTGCATCTTTGCGGTCTCCATCAATGGCGATGACTTCGTACGTTTGTTGGCTGCGCAGCGGAACCAGAGGCTGAATCCGGACGATGCGCTGAAGGCCGTTGGTGTCGTCAATAAGACTAAGATTGATGCGAGGCGTAGTGCCTGACGTTGATCGAAGGTAAACGCCGTTGGTTTTGAGCGTGGCTGGATCGAGCGGTTCGTTAAAGACAAGGTTGATGGGCAGGTCGATCGGGACGTTCACCGCTGTGGCGGGCGGCGTGATGGCAACGACACGTGGATCATCCTCATCAAGACGAACGGACCCAAGGTTCAGTGTTTGAGCATTCGAACTGATCGCGTTTCGCAACCGAGCGATGCCGTTAAAACTCGAAGCGATAGCCTCGAGATCAAACGTCCCGAGCGGGATATTCGCGAAGCTGAAATTACCGGATGCGTCCGTCCGAACAAACGCTCGTCCCGGCAGCCCGCTTTGAGAATTGAACGTGAGCGCTACGTCGATGTCGCGCGCTGCGGTGGCGCCATCCGCTCGAACCAGCCGGCCCTGGACCGCGCCGCTCGCGCCGAGCCGCAGGTCGAGCTGCAGATTCTGGCCATCAAGCAGAATCTCGCCGCTGACCGTGGCACCCAACGCTTGCGAAACCGCACTGACGCTGAACGCACCGAGAGGAATATTCTGCACCCGGTAGCGGCCATTGTTGTCGGTAAGTGCCGTTTGCTCATCGACGAGGAACGGTGAATTCATTTTAACCGTCACTTGCGCGCCGGGGGTCGGCGTCACTCCGTCACTCCCGAAAACCGTTCCGCTTACACTGCCGACGCCGCGTAGCGTGAGCGCCAAATCAGCGGACGCGGAGCTGAGGGTGATGTTTGTTCCGGTGATACTGCGATCTTCACCGAGAATGCGCGATTGCGCGGTAACGGTGTAGTCACCGAGAGGAAGATCGCGGAACGAAACTCGGCCTGCTGCGTCCGTGTCGGCCGAAAAGTTTGCGCCTCCAGCCTGAAGACGAACCGTGGCGTTGGTTGCGGGCGCCTTTCCGTCCGGACGAAGAACAGTCCCGGCGAGCACAGTCAAGGGTTGCAAGGCGACGTTGATCTCCAGCCGAGTGACGTTCTCGCCCAGCACGCCGGAATTCTGTCCTTTCACCCTCGTCGCTGGATCTTCCGCTTGCAGGGAGAAGGAACCAGCGGGTGCCCCCGGAAAGCTGAACTGACCGTCCGGCCCGGTCGTCACAGACCGTGAGGGGATAAAACCGTCCGGAGAATTGAGCGTTACCATTGCGCCAGGAACAATGCCTGTGCCGTAACTGTTGATAACGGAACCGGCGATCTCGCCGCGTGCCTGTTCGACCAACTGCACGTTGCGCACTTCGCCATTCAGCGCGAGCGTCACGTTCAAGCTGGCGCCGATACCAGTAACTGGATTTTGACTGACCAGCCGATATGTTCCGAGCGGCACACCTTTCACTTCGAAAACGCCGTTTGTATCGGTGGTGGCGAAACCGATTTGTCCGACAAAGACCTGGGCGAATTGAACAGGGGTCAGTAGATCGCGCTGCAAGAACACACCTCGAATAGTGGCGGTCGGAGTGAGGATTACGGTGACTTCATTTGTGCCACCGGGCACGACTTGTACCGGCGAACGTCCGCTGATGGTTGTGGGCCCGGCGACCAAATCAGCCGACGCTGCGTAAGCTCCTTCGAAAAGATTCTGGAACAGAACTGCCCCGCTCCCATCGGCGGTCCCTTCAAATCGATCCTGCGGAAAGCTCCCCTGCTCGATTTTCACGCGAGCCGCAGGGGCACTCGAACCATCTGCCTGCACCACTCGGACCCGTAATGCGCCGCGGCCGAGCAGACGCACATCCACGCGATTGGTGAGACCGGCTTTCACGTCGACGGAGGCCTGGCCACGCAAACCAGAGACCGTGTCGTTTGCCTCCACCATGTAGCCGCCCTGCGGAAGCGCAACTTGTGTATCGAAAAAACCGTTTGTATCCGTGCGGATGACGAAGTCGTTCCCAAAACTGATCTTTACATTGATGTTGCTGCGGCCCCGGGTGCCGTCCGGATTGAAAACAAAACCAGATACACGCCCGTTGATGTCGCGGGTCGCTGGGAATTGGAGCACCACATTCGTCTCGTCGGGAGCGAGTTCGCTCGTGCGTCCGCTCGTGCTGAGGACCACCGGAAAGAAAGGCGACGCGGATTGCAGTCCCCAATCGCCGACCAACGCCTGACGGGGAAACTCAAAGGTGCCGAGCGCAGGGTCGCTATTTCTTTCGCCTCGCAGCACAATCGTCGGCGCACCATTGAGCGCCGGACCAATGCCGGTCAACCGGACTCGCGCGCCGATCGGCACACCCTGACCATTCAGCACCTTGCCAGAAATGGTGCCTGCAGGCAGGAACTGTATGTCGGCGACAGCAGTCTGCCCGTCGAAAGTAAGCGCTGTTTCCGTGAAGCCCCAGGCAAGGGGATTAAATTGAGCACCTTCACCATTCAGAAGTGGATCGGCTGCGCCGGTGAAGATCGTAAGAGCCTCACCGACCGCGGCGAGCAATTCATCTTGCGTCGAACTCCGCTCGGCAAGGGTTTTCAGTGCGCTGCTGACGTCTGTGTTGGCGGTGGCCGGTGCGGGCGCACTCAGCGTAAACTTCCTCAACTCCAGCGGCTCAAACTTGTAATTGCCCTGAGCATCCGCACTCACCCAGCGGAAGCCGCCCTGTTCAGGGATGGCCACAGTGGCGTTGGGCACCGAACGACCGGTTTCGTCGAGGACACGTCCTACAATGCGGCCAGCGGGTTGAAGGCGAACAACCGCGAAATTGTCGATGCCGGGAACTACGTCAACGGCGGCGCTTCCGAGGTGGGTAAAATCGATTCCAGCGGCGGGATTCTTTTCGAGGGCGGCGCTGATTGTGCGGTTGGGCCCGGTGGGAACGCCGGTGAGGCGGAACAGCCCGTTTGTATCGGTGCGGACAATAGCATCGCCCCCTGCCACCACCGCATTGGGCACGGGCGCGCCGGTGCTGGTCTCGACCCGCCCCACTACCACCGAGCGCCCCTGCAGCGCGATCGTGATTTGATTGGTCACGCCGGGAGGCGCGGCAATGTCGAGGCGCTGCCCTTTGCGCTTGCCATCAAGTGAAATGGCAACGAGATCGTAAGTGCCCGAAGGAATATTGGCGCTCCAAAAACCATCCGAATCAGCCGTGGCTGCTCCGACGACGTTTCCAAACTTGCCGTCGATAAATCGCCCAATGAAAATGCTCGCCTGCGCGTGCCCGGTGGTGTCGTCCGATTCGACGACACGCCCTGCCAAGACCGTGCGCGGCGTGATGCTCGAACTGAGGACGATCTTTATATTCGTGTTCTGGCCGGGAGTATTAATCACCCCGGTAACTGTTCGCGAGAGACCGTTCGAACTGGAAGCCTCAATTGAAAACACTCCGAGCGGCACACCGAAAAAGGCGAATCGACCATTGTTGTCACTAAAAATACCTCGACCGAGTTCGCGCGAATCGGGATCGGGAAAGAGATTCACGGCCGTTCCCGACGCGGGGGAAACGCCGTCCGCGGCAAGGACCTGCCCCTGCACTGTGCCTCGCCCGCGGAAACGCAAAGCCACCGGTACATCAGTCCCCTGCCGCGATGAGTTGAACTCGATGAAGTCGCGCAGGACCGCACGATCGAGTCCTTCTGCTTTTGCGATCGCTTGCGGGAGCGCGCCGACCGCGAAGGCCTCGAGGAGGGTGTTGCGCGCGGTGGGCGAACTCGCCAATTCGTTCAGCTTTTGCGCATTGAACTGATCCCCGGCAGCGGAGCCGAGAATAAGCGCGATTACATCCGGACTGAGACCCGAGGTATCGGTCGCAGAAACCGAATATCCCATCCCGGACAGAACGAAATCATACTGGAACGCGCCCTTGTCATCAGTAAAGATCTGACTCACGCGCACGACGAAGGACTGGCAGCCGGCGAGCCCACTATCCACTTCATCGTACATCGTCAGGGTCACCGGCACGCCGGGCGCTGGCGTTCCATCGGACCGCACAACCAAGCCTCGAACCGCGACGCCGGAACGGAGATCGGTTTCGATGGGGATGGTATTTGCGGTAATGACGTTCCCTCGCAGATCCGCCACCCCTTTGACACTGATCATGCGCGGGTGAATTGCCCCGACCGGCTGCCGCATATTCAACAACGCCACGCGGCCTCCGGGCTGAACCTGCACCGATTGCGCACTGTTGCCGTTGTCGAGCGTGTAGGCTGAAGGAACGTTCGCACCTTCCTGGGTCGTCGGCTTCGAGAAGAGCACCGCGAGAACCGTCCCGTAGTTCCGGAACTGCGGCACGGGACAAACCTTCAACGGACGTCCTGCATCGACACTCATGTCCTGGATCGCGGAAATGAGTTCCGGCGGGTTTTCCGTGATGGGCGTGATGCTCGGCGGAACGTTCGAATCGACCGTGCCATCACATTGCACATCGATCTGCAATAAACCGTCACCAGGAACAATTCGAACGCAGGAACCGGCGAGTAGGTTCGGCACAGTCCAGCGCAAGAGCTTGCCTGTTCCGTTGGTGGCCGTGATTAGGAGCGCCAGTTGCGCATTTTGAACCGCGTTGCTTGAGAACCACTCAACGATGCTGTTTGTACCCGGCCTCGACAGGGACCAAACTCCGTTCACGCCGCTCGCATTCCGATAACTGTTCCCAAAACGAACGGTTCCGTTCTCGCGATCTACCGCGAAAATCGCCCAGGGCTCAGATCGCCCGGCGAGGTCGGCCGCGCGATCCAGCAGGCGACTAACACCGTTCAGCCCATCGGCGGTTTCGAGAAAGAAAGAAACGGCTTCACGCCACTCACGACCGGCATTGGTTTCGTTGATGATTTGCGCAAATCCGTCGCTGCTCAGGCGCGCGCCTTCCCAATCAAGCAGGAGATCGGTGAGCACTCGGCTGGTGGTGTCGTGATAACGTAAACGCTGGCCGGCTTCGGCCAGTTCGAGCACACGCCGCGTCACAACTGATTTACTGATCCCAAGGATACCCGGGGGGAGTTGCGGCGCGGTGGCGACGCTGAGCGCCTGGCCCAGCACGCGATTGGCCGCGGCCACGAGGTTCGTTGGCAAACTATTAGCGAAGTCCGGCATCCCGATCGAATCAGCCGAGAGCGCAACGCCCCGTTCGTCGATTCCCATTTGCAAACGGAACCGGCCAACAACGCTGTCGTCACTCGTCGTGAGATTGCTAAAACTGATCGCGCCAGTTCGTTGCGAACGTATGTGATAACGAGCGGTCCCGGTTTGGCCCGGTAAAATAGTGCCGAGCTGAACGGTTTCTTCGCTTTCAAGAATTCCGCCACTAATACTGTTACGATTGAGCGTGACACTCACCAGGTTCGCCGGCTGCGTGGAAGTATTAAGAATCGTAACGAAAGCATCGTAAGGCTCCCCTGCCCTGATCGTGCGTGGATGTGAGAATGCCAGGGAAAACTTGGGATTGCGCACGAGAACCGATCCAGCCGCTTTACCCGTGATTTTCACCGTGCCTGCGGCGAGACCATCGAGGTCTGCTGTGAGTTTGACATCCATCACGTGCAAGCCTTCCTGGAGACCTTCGACGAGGAACTCTCCCTGCCCTCCCTCACCCGGGAAAAGGCGAGCAACGTCATCGCTCGTGCCAACCTTGCCGTCAGGCCCAGCCTGCACCACTGCCTGAATCGGTTTAATGACTTTGTCCGTTCCGACTCGCGCGAAGCGGAGCGGATCGTCGCCGGGATGTTCGAAATCAGTCGCAGGGATCTTGTCGGGACCGGGCGGTAGGACCATCTCTGCTTTCACATTATTCACGCTCAACCCTGAACCATTCGGCGCTGCGTTTTCGGTAAAGATCTGGACGCTAAAAAATTGATTGAGGAAACCAATATTGCCTGGAATCACAACGAGCGCTGGGATCGGCGGAATTTTCAGAGCGAGGTCACTGTCGCCTTCCTCGGTAAACTGGAAGTTGATTCCCTGGATATCGACGTTGAGCCGGGCCGTTTCCAGTTCGGCTGGAAGCTCCAATTGCCCCGCTAACTGCCGGTTGATCTCATCTGCCTCCGCCAGGCGCTTCTCCAACTCCGCCGTCGGAATAATTTCTGTGCTCTGCCGGAAGCTGGGCGCCACCACGGGGAACTTCACTGGAATAGTCTTCCCATCCAGAACAAAGCCCACCTCAAACTCCACCGCCCGGAAATTCTGCTGATCAATGACAATGCCCTTCTCCTGAATCTCATCCAGCGTGAGAGGGCGCGAAGTGACGCGAGAAACCAGCACTTCGTCAAACACGTGGACCGGAACTGATGAAGGAGAGGCTTCCATTTTGGTTTCACCGGTTTCCGTATAGACCAGCTTGATATCGTCTAGTTGGTAATCGCCCACCAGGGGTAGTGGCGGCAGAAGCAATGGCTGGTTGACCTGCCCGATGAGCTTTCGCGCCGGAAACGATGGGCCGCGCAAAGTCGCTTCAATCACCGCACCGGCTTCAACCTCGGTGTTGAGCTCAATAAAGATCGAGCCCGCCACTCCTTTCGGCACCGAAAGCGTCGGAGGCGAAACTTTCAGTTGCGTGCCGACAACTTTGTATTCGATGGTCGTCAAGGGCGACTGCCCTGAGGCGGGTCCGGTAAAAAGCAACCCGGCGCAAACCGCCGCGGCGATTCTTACGAAATGAGCGGTTACGGAAAGAAAATGGCGGTGAGGGAGTTTCATTTCGTCCAGTCCACCACGTCGCCAAAGGTCAGCGCGTCTAGGAAATGTGTTTCATAAGTAACCCTGCCTCCGCCCCCAAGTACGCCCTGAACGGGCAAGCGCCGGATAGCGTCATAGTTGCCACGGACATCTATCAACATTCGCGCTCCAATGGAATGGGAAATCCCTCGTCGAAGCGATTCAAGAGCCTCGGGATCGCCCGCGCGCGCCGCATTCAAGACATCTTCATTGGCGATAGAGAAGCCCTCCTCCTCGACAGCCCGCACAGCTCGACCTGGGCCGAAGATTGTTTGTTTGTAGTCGTTGCCAGCCTTATTCAGAGCCCAGGGACGATCTTTGGGCCGGACAGGTAAGCGACCACGGAACTGAGCGCTGGCCTGGGCTTCGGTCATGAATCGGATGTTATTTCGATGCGCGATTGCCTCCAATTCGTCCGCACTGCTCGCATTGCGGATGCTGTCAAAAAGATGCTGGTGCTGACGATGCAGCTCTTGCGGCAACTGATACTCATCCAATTCGGCGAGGGCAATCCGGTCGAATTCGCGCTGCATCTCTGCCACCGACACATCGGAGCGGGCGACCTTCTCTCCGGTTTTGAGCGGCCCAAGGTCAGCAATTGCCGCTTCCGCAACATGTCTTTCCCTGGCAGCCGCACGCGCCATCCGTACCTCAAGGCTCGCGTTGGCCGCCGCGCGCAGCTCTGGAGCCAGCTTTGCCCCCAGGCGAACTTCCGCACCGATGTTTTCGGCGTCCTTGAGCAACCCGCTGGCCTCCCCGATCAACTGAAGAACGCGAGCTTTACCTTTCGCCGTGCCAGCCGGGTCCCGAAAGCTGATTGGATTGTGCCCAAAACCAGCATAGAGATTCACACTATCTCCGTAGCCAACGGGGTCGCGCTGCAGGAATTGACCGGTGGCAGGATCATAGTAGCGCGCCCGCATATAGATCAGGCCGGCATCATATTCGAAATATTGCCCATGAAAGAGGAACGGATTTCCGACAGAACTGCGGGCCAGCGGTTGCAAATCCGTCGGCACCCGGACCGTCCGAGTGAAGTTGGTTACGCCGGGGCTTCCGTTGGAGTCAAAATTGAGGCTCTGGGCCGCATTGGGATTATTCCATTCATCGAGCACCATTCCCGCTGCCACACTCAGGTTTACGTTGGTGACGTTTGCGGGAAAGTTCGCCGTGAAGCGGAAAGTGCGTCCGAACCCGAACGGGGAACTTTCCTCGTATTGCAGCGTCCCCGTCAGCGGTTGACCATTCACTTTGACGCTAACGGGGTTATTGAGCAGCCCGAAGGAATGCGCAAAAGCCGGTGAGCCTTGCGGCGACGGCAGTGCCGGAATGACGAGTGGTGGCGCGACCCGCTCGGAAAAAACGATGAGCAGGCTTGCCGGGGCGGAGACGATTTGATCGACCGCCGGCGCCAAGGTATCACGCGGTTGGATTTCGGGCTGGCCCCAGGCATCATAAAAATAGCGTTCCACCACATTGCCAGCTTCATCAATCACGCCCATGACCGTGCCACCCACCTCCTGCATCAAATAGAAGCGCTGGAGAAGACCGGTGGAATCGGCGAAATCCGCGGCGACAGGAACATCGCCCTCCGCATAGTAATAACGCGCTTTGAGGTTGTTATTCCCGCCGGTCCGATCGTACTCGGCCAGAAGCAGCGGACCATCATAGACGAATACCGTCTCCTCCACACCGCCCGGCAGCGTCTGATCGTCAACCCGGCGGTAAATGCATAACCCGTTGTCCTGGTAATCGTAGGTAATATTCACTCCGTCGTCGCGCTGGATCGCGATCAATTCGGAAAGGCCGTTGTAGCGAAGCGTCGCGCCCACCAAAACTGGCGCGCCACCCTTGCGTGGCCGAACTGCCAGGCGAACGCGCGTCATGCTCGCCAGCTTGTCCGTCGTCCGGCTGAACCCGTCCGTATTCTGCGTTTCGAGGAACGAGCCGAAGCCGGTGAAATTCGTGGTGAATATGGGGAGCGCAAAACCATCGGGATTTACCGGTACGGCGGAGGAGAGGAAATCGAGATTGCCAGGAGTATAGACGTAGTCGCGGGCAAAGAAGCCGGGACTCCAGTTGGCACCGGCTTCTGAGGGTACAAAAAACCCGGTCAATGATCGTGAGGCCGCGATCCCAATCACCGGCCGGGCGCTGTAGTCGGCGCGCGCCAGACGCTCGCCATTATCATATTTGAAGAAGTCCGCACGTCCGTTGCGATGAAGGTATTGCCGGGCCACCAGGTTATCCGCGAGATCATAAGCGTAACGAACATCGGCCAGAAAACTGGTCGATCCGGGAAGAGCATAGCGCCGGGCAATGATCCGCTTGCGCTTGTCGTAAATGGTTTGTGCTTCGACAAAGCCGCCGGGTCCCAATCTATGGACGGCCACCTCTCCCGCGGAAGCATAAGGCATCTCCCGCACGATAGGGTTGCCAGTCGCGGGAAGAACGGAAGTCAATCGACCCGCGGAATCGCGTCCTTCGGTTATCTGAAGACCCTGCGTGTTCCCGCCCGCAGCCGGGTAGCGCAGGAAAGTGCGTTTGCCATCCAGACGAATATCGCGGCCGACCGTGTAATTCTGACTGTTGATCGTCAGGTTTTCATCTCGCATCGGACCAAGCGCATCGTAATGAATCGTTCGTTCACCCTTGGGAAAAGTCGCGTGTGTCACCCGGTCCAGCGCATCGTACTCCATCGTCTCCTGGCGCGAATCGCCTTCGAATTGTGCGTCACGGCTGCGCATCCGGCCTTTTTCGTCGGTGCCCATCGTCAAACGACCACCGCCCGGAAGAGTAACGTTGGTTGGAGAATTGTTTCGAAGATCAAAGGCCGTCACATCCCAACTCGAACCGTCGCGGAAGGTAATCGTTTTGAGTCGAAAGGCCGAATCATAAGCGAAGGAATGACCGGCGCTGGTGCTGTCTTTTGCGCTGGCCATGCGGCGATGGGGAGCAAACGCGAATTGGATCTCCATCCCATCCTGCCGCTTTTGCTTAAGCACCTCCCCGGTCTTGGCACGGGTAATGTCCGTGCGATTTCCGCGGGCGTTGACTCGTCCGGTGATCAATCCATCAACCCGCGGTTCGAGAGTTTGCCAAACCGTTCCTTCGGCATCTTCCATCCCGGTGGACTGATTTAATAAATTAAAATTTGGGAAATTCTGGCGGAAGTTTGCCCCCGATTCGCTGGAACGCGCCTCGCGTAGATTGATTCCTCCTGCATGATCAAAGGTCACCTGTCGAATCGAATTATTCTGGGTCTGACGCTGGCCGGCGCTGTTATAAGTGATGGTCGTCGTTTCGCTAACCGGATTGATAATCGTGACCTTCAATCCGCTTCCGTCGTAGCGTGTTTCCGTGGTCGCTGAGCCCTGATCCGAAGCGGTCGTGGCAAAGCGCGGACGTCCGAAAGAATCTATCGTAACACTCTGGCTGAAATTAGTGCGGTTCTGACTGTCAACCACGGCAATCGAGGCCAACTCGCCGTTGCCATAATACCCGTTCAGTATCTTCTCGGGGGATTGGCCGTTTGGAATTTCAACCTTGATCAATCGATCGTAGCCGTCATACGTGCGCTTTTCTTCAGCGCCTTGCCGTTTGATGGAGGTGAGGTTTCCATTGAGGTCGAACTCATACTGCTCAGTGTAATCGAGTCCCGTCGTAACAAGATGGGGCCGGCCGAGATGGTCAAACTGATCAAAGGTCTTGGTTTGCTGCCCGCCTGGATAAGTGATCTTCTTGACGCGGAACATCTGGTCCGGTTCGTAGGTCGTGGTCAGGTCCTGGCTTGAGCCTTCGGTTTCTACCTGTTCCTGAATCGCATTGGTGATAAAACCGTTTTGCAGGAAAACCCGCCGATCGACCAGCGTCAGGGAACGATCCAGCGCGGTCTCCTCCCTGATTAATCGTCCATTGACGTCATAAGAGAGCTTTCGGCTGAAGGCGGTGCCCAATCGCGTCTCGCTGATCAATTCATCACGGGCATTATAAATAAGTGTCGAGTCCGCGCCTTCGGGCGGGTGAATCGTACTCGGCATGCCTCGCTTGCCGGGATCATTTTTATATTGGTATGTGGTTTCCAGACTTCCGGTCTTTGCGGAGTCACTGAAACCGTCGTCAGAGCGATAGCCCGTACTGGTAATCGTTCCATCAATATGTGTTGTCGAAAGGAGCTGTCCATTCTCATTGAACGATAGCGTAACCGTGCCCGCGCCCGGGTAGGTGATCGTGCCAACATCCAAACCTGCGGCCGTCGCCTGGTAAGTGATCTGGTTGCCATTGAAATCGGAGACAGCGCCCTCATAGAAAGTATATTTATCGTTATAGCTGAAGGTCGCTTCCGGAATCGTCGCGCCACCGCGGGCCGAATCGGCCGTGCGCAAGATACCCTTGACCTTGGGCCGGGAGCGGATCGGAACTGTCGGGTCAGTGTCGTAGCGATAGGTGGTGCTGTTTCCCATCGGGTACGTGACCTTGCTGATGAGTCCATTCGTGTATTCGTACTTGGCCGTAGCGGGAGTCCCACTGCTCCCGCTAGATTTCAACGAAGCCAGCCGACCGTCCGGCCCGAAGCT
Organism: Limisphaerales bacterium; assembly: GCA_044226545.1. Classification (GTDB taxonomy): domain Bacteria; phylum Verrucomicrobiota; class Verrucomicrobiia; order Limisphaerales; family SXQI01; genus DASVNK01. Next base: position 444,670 of record JBGAGW010000002.1, on the reverse strand, counting down.
CATATCAAAGGTGGTCGAGTCCGGCTTGTTGACGGTGGTTTTCGCGTTGCCATTGGCCAGAGCAGCGGCGGTGTTCTGCGTGGGTGGCACGATTTGGTAGGCGCCCTGCGCGCCGTGGCCGGACTCGATGACCGGAACACCGTTCCCATCGACCACGTTTTGAGCTTGAAAAACCGCTTCCCCGGAAACCGTGCCGTCGATGACGCCACGAATGTCGTTGGCCGCACTGAAATTATCACCGTAATTGTAGGTGGTTATCGCGCGCCCAACAAACTGCTGCGGATTTGCGCCACTCTGGCTAACTTCGATCCCGAACTTCTGCACAAGCCGGCCGCAATCATCATAGGCAAAATCAACTTTTCGCTGCGTGTAGTCGCGCAGAGTGCAAATCTTTCCGATGGACGCATTATTGGTCGCGAGCTTATCCGGCCTGCTGCTCTGCACATCGGCTTGCGACTTGCGCCAATAACCAATTTCCAGGTAGCGGTCAGCCGTCACGGCAAGATCACGAATCCGATTGAGCTCTCCGAAATCGTTGTAATCAAAAACAATCGAATTTTTCGGATAGCGGCCCTGAATTTTCTCCAGGCGTCCGCGGGGCGAGTACCAGGTCTGCGTTCCATCCGGTTCAACACGAACGAAACGGCCATCGGCGAAACGCATCAATACGTCAAAATAACCTTCGGGCGGAAAGTAAAACGCCTTGGCCTTTCCGAGAAAGCCGAGACTATCCAAAAGAGCATCGTTCCTGTAGCCATTGGTGACAGTATCCCCCCCGTATTGATAATAAATCGTTCGGCCATTGCCGGGGTAAAAAAGAATGTCTTTGGATTTGCCGATCTCGTTTGTACCGGTCCCGCGGATGATCAGCGGGATTTTCATGCCCGGCAGGAACACCCCGCCGCTCAATTCGGTGAGTCGTTCATTGTAGTTGAAGTCCCAACCGCGCCCGAACGGTCCGTCGAACAGATCCTGCCCTCCGATATGCCGATGAAATTCAATAGGCATGCGCCGACTCGGCAAAACGAAATCCGTGGCATCTGCCTGAAACTCCCCGTTGTGCCCTGAGACCGACCCGTACGTGCCGGGAACTGCCGCAGGACCTTCCACCGGCGGTGGATTCGGCCCCATGATGTAGTCCGCGGGCAGCGATTCGGCGACGGCCGCCGCGACCGCTTGAATTTCGCCGCTGTCGGTATTCGCGATGCTGGCGAATTTCCCCAAAACCGGATTGTTCTTCATCACCGGATCGAGGCTCGCGCGAATGAAATGACCGCTCCAAAGGATCTCGCGGTCTAGCTCGTTGCGCAGATGATCCAGGTCGGGTTGAGACATTCCTTCGTAGGTGAGAGCAAATGGTTTCGAAAGATAAACGTTATAGAGCGGGCTGAGCGCATTGGTGCTCAGGCGAAAACCGATTAACCCGCCACCGGTCAAATCGCAGGTAGGCCGCAAGTCCGCGCCGAGATCGTGCCTGGTGGTGCTATCCAACGCACTGACCAGCGGAAATCCCGAGCCTTTGTTGCGCAGCGGATGTCCCGAAGTATTCAGGCTTTCCAGGGCGAGCGTGATCTGCGGGCCGGCGCCGCCCGGAGCGAACACGAGCACATAATAATGCACCTGGCTCTGCGGCGGAGAGAGGGTTGATTCAACGATGACCTGCCCATTGTTGGTCACTCCACGAAAGCGTCCAGGAACAATGGAAGAAACCGCACGCAGCTTGTCGAAAGCTCGTTGCCCGGCCTCGGCACTGCCGTCCAAAGTAGCAGCAGTTAGAACGGCGTTGGTATCAACACTCGCTACGAAAGTGATAATCGGCGCTCCCTGCGCGAGTACGTTTTTCGTTCCGGAATTGCTTCCGTACAATCCGAAATCCGTTGCCGCAGTACTGAAGCTGCCGGACCCGACCCCCTTGATTCGCGAGAGGACCGCTGGATGGTCGCCGTTCGCGCCAATCGGTTCGAGCAACCGCATCGGATCCAGGAGGAAAACCTGTTCGCTGGTGGCGAGCGCGAGTAACCCTCCCGCTGCGCTCCGCACGGACTGAACCAACCCCTGGGCTGGATCGATGGGCACACTGCCGATACGTTTCACGTTCAGCGGGTCAGTGATGTCCAGAATGACGAGGCCATTGAACGTCCCGCTCCCCTCCGGAACCACTGAAACAAACGCAAAATCCCCCGTGACCACGCCATTGGTCGTCGGCAGCGAACCGCCCAGGAACGTGAAAATTCGTTTGGGCCGGCCTTCCGTTATTGGAAAGGTCGCCAGGTCTCGATCCTGCCTGCGAACCGGCTGTCCGTGGGCTACAATGGTTCGGAAGGAATTACCGAGCGCAGGTCCCAAATTGCCGTTGACGAGGACCGCGCGGCCCGCGCCGAGAACGACGCTGAGATGGCCCACCTGCCCATCGAAGCTGAAGTCCTGGATCCGCTGCGTCGTGTCATCCAACGAAAAGGAGGTGGTTTTTCCCGCGAACGCGCCCGGAATCCTGCCGGGAAGCGGCAATGTTTCTCCCAGGTCCACAAAATCGCCGTCACCGGTTTTATCGTCGCCCTCGACCGGCGCTTCGGGTATTGCGGCGAACTCTTCCGCGCTCAGGTTTGAACCAATGATGAACGACTGAAGATTTACCACTCCGATCTCCTGAAAGTCCGCGCTGCTGTCGAGGTAAGCCAAAAGCGGTGGAGACCAGATGATTTTGGTCGCCGCCCCGATTGACGAACTGATTCGCCGCGCCGCAATCCGAACCATATTGCCCGGTGAGCTAACGTCATAAATGCGAAGATACTGTCCGCCGAAGGACTCGTTGCCGAGTTCGTCGAAGAACGAAGTAAACTCCCCACCGATCATCGCCAGCAACGTGCGTGTCTGGACAGGAGCGCCTGGCTTGAGCACAAACGAATAGTCAGGTATCAACACCAGATCGCGATACGGAACCCCAAGGGAAACTTTTTGCAGCTGCACTGGCTGCGTCGGGTTAGTTAGATCATAGCTGATCAACGCGGGCGCCGCTCCGCGGTCCAGGGCAAATGCATATTTCCCACGAACCACCAGTCCGCTGCCATTTGCAATGCCCGACAGGTTTCCGCTCAATTGCGGCGCGGTGTGAAAGAGGATAGCAGCGGTGGGATCGTTTGGATCCAGAGCATTTCCTGCAATGTCAGCGATCACTGATTGCAAAGTCAGCGTGTAAGGCGAGGCCGGCTCTAATCTGGGAAATTTGATTTCGAGCGTTCGTTGATCGTCGCTCAACGAAAGCACCGGGGTGCCGGTCGGAGGGTCCAATTGGACAGCGGCAACAGTTGAGGTGATTTCCTTGCGAACCGGCTCGTTGAATTCGACGAAGATGGACTGGCTCGTTCCCACCGTTTCGTCGTTTCCCGGCGAACTGCGCGCCACTCGCGGCCCTTGAGAATCGTTAGGGTCAGGATTTTCGATATTGCCGCTCGCCGCTGGCGGCGCCGCTCCGAAAGAGATTTCATAGCCAATTTGCCGGACACCGCTCGCCCCCGTAGACGCCTGAATTCCTAACACCGCGTTTAAAGGACGGGCTGATTTCACTTCAAAAGTTGCCGAAGCGCTGCGCGGAGCCGAATTGTCCGAATCGACCGGCCCGGTGATCGTCACGTCGTTCAGGTCGGCGGGCGCACCCGGCACCAGCGGCGTAACCGCCACGACCACTGGAGGAGCAATCGCGGGACGTTCCGCTCCCTGCGTCGCGCGAATGGTGACACGTGCCACTTCCCCTGTCGCAGGAAACGCCGGCATCTGACTCACCGCAATGAACGGAGGGATTTTTGTCGGCTGGTTAAAATCCACGTCGCCGAAGAACAAATCCGAGCGATACGTATTTTGGACGGCGCTCAACTGCACTCCCTGGACCGGGCGCTGCCCAAAGAAACGCGGATGCGTCGCGGAGACGAGCAGACCGAAAACATTCGAGTTGTTAAGCGGCGCAGCGGTGTTGTCCGTGATCAGGGCGTAGCGCCCCTGGTGGTCTGTCAGCGTGTAGATCATTCCCTCCGGTATCCGGCCTGGTTCAAAAGCCAGTTTTGCTCCCAATTGATGGAGGGTCACGACAGCTCCAACTACCGGCCTCAAAAAAGAATTGGTCGGGCAATTGCCGTTTTGATCGGTTGTACACGCCGTGACGGTTCCCGTCACCGTGACCTTGCGAGAACGCGCCATCTGAATGGGAGCGTATGAGATGGCGAACAAGTCCATGGATAATCGGACTTGCGGCAGCATGTTCCCGACGAACTGAACGAAATCGGCCGTGGTTGCCAGAACTGCAGCTGCATTCGGGTGGTTAATTTCTAGTTGGTGCGCAACCCCCTCATTGATCGTAGAAACATTCGCGCTTAACTGGCCGAGTTCGCCCTGGAACTCCGCCACGGCGGTATTGGTGTCGAGAAAATTCGCGAGGGCGTTGAGAGTGATGCCGCGCTCGACCAGCATATCCTGCAGATTCTTAAGCCCGTTCCCTTCGAAATTTGGCCCGGGAAACGGTGGTGAACTTGTCACTAGCTTTCCGTCCTCGAAATGCATCCTGTCGACAATGCAGTAACTGATGCGTCCTCCGAGTTTTGTGATGGCCGCCAGAGCGAACGACGCATCCTCCGGCTTTTCTCCCGGCGCAAGATCCAGTTGCGATTCGAGCACCGGAACTGACACGTGGGGTGAAGATCGGAGATGATCACCTGTTACCGAAAGAACGAATCCCTGACCGACGATCCGCCCGCCTTTTGGGCTCGTGTTGTTCACGAGGTCCTTCATTTGCGTGGAGGAAAGCGCATCCAACCGCACCACCGATGCTCCCGGAACACTTCCGGGATCGAGCTTGATCTCCACGTCACCCAACTCCCCCTTCGCCCGCACGACCGCGCCGCTGCCGAAAACCACCACACCGCCATCGGCCAGAATTCGTTTGCTTGCCGGGATCGTCGTCCGCGTGCCGTTCGAGTTGATCAATACTGCGCTCAATTGATCGTCCGGATTCGCATCCACAAAGCTATCGAAGCTGCCATCGGGACGCGCGATCACCGTCGCCGTCACGCCCGTTGTTTCGTTCACCACGATGACAGTTGCTTCGCCGTCCACGGTCCCGGCCGATCCACTGACTCGCGCCACGCCATTGGTCGGTTCGAACGTGACAAACTCTCCGCTTGTACGGTTCAGCGAATCGCTCTCAGTCTTGAAAGCGAATTGGTTGTTCCCTTGCAGCTTCCGCCCAACGCGATCGGCAATGTTGCTCGAAAGAACGATGTTGTAGCCGGTGAGCGCCGCCAGGGGGTTCATCGGCAAAAGCGTCGCTGTCGTTCCGCGTAAATTCAACGAGACAGCGGCGGACACGCTTCTCCCTTGAGAGTCAGCGATCACGATCGTGTTTCTGTCCACGGTCAACGGGTCGATCGCCTGGCTGAATGTGACGGTGATAGGCGCAACACGTGGAACGCCGGTCGCATTCGCGGCTGGCGAGGTCGTCACCACCACCGGACCTGAAGATCGGATGGCGAGATCTAAATTGAACGTGCCAGCGCCAGTCGGCACGGTGACCGGCACTTCTTTCGTATCGCCGGTCTTGAGATCGGTCACCGTAAACAATACAGGTCCGCCCGGTGCGACTATCTGATACTTGCCGTCAGCGCCTGAAAAAGTAGCCCACGGTCCCATGCGCACGAGTAGATCACCCTTCACGTTTCCCCCGGCCTCTCGTGTTATGCCGGAGACCAGCACCTGCGGCTCCGGTTGACGCACCAGCAGATAAACACCCGAGCCGTTAACGCCCGGCAACCTCTCGCCGGTCGTCGGCTCTGCCGAAGTCAACTTGCCCGCGCTATCGCTACTGAAGCGTTGGACAGGTTCATAGCCATAGACGCCGCGCGTCGCGACCAAACGTGCCAGCACAAACGAACTGTTCGTCTCCTGCATTGAACCGCGAACCACAAAGGTTTTTCCTGTGACGGTTTGGGGCGAACCCAGCTCGAACATCGCGACCACCCAATTCGTTAACCCGGGCAGCGGGTATAACGGCTCAAACGGTACCGGCCGCGCATAAACCGCCTCCGGCTGGTTAAAAGTTCCCTGCGATGCAACCAGCGCAATTATCCCTGCATTCAGTTCGCCACCGTTCTGATCGATCACGCTGCCGGGAAAGTCACTTTCCGCCTGCACCTCCACTTTCACCCGGGCTTCGCTTAACTCATCCGCACCAAACAATAGGAGCGGCCGCATCGGAAAACTCGACTGCAAGGTCGCCGTCCGTTGATCGCCCGGCCGCTGATATGCGGTGACAAATGTCTCGTACTGCGGGGTGACCCGGTGGGTGGTGTCCCGTAAATCGTAACTCTCGCTCACCAGTGTTCTAAATGTCTGCCCGCTGGCGGCGGGCAGCGCATTGGAAAAAACCACTGTCGCTGTGCCAGTGACCGACTCCGGAATCAGACTCGCGGCGCTTACGTTCGGAGTCACCGAGCCAGAAGCAGTGAAGCTTGCGTTGGGTCGTGCGGGTTGGCCGCTCGGTAGCAAAGGGGAACCGACCACTGGCGCAGGAACGAATACCCCCGCATCTGCGACCGCCAGCACCAACGCGCCACGAGCCGACAACGAAGCGGTTACCAGGTTGGTGCCACTCCCCGCGGCAATCTGCACCACACGCCATTGCAATTGATTAGTGTCGAGTTGCACCCAGGCGGCAATGTCATTAGCGGCGATTGGATCCCAAGGTCTGGCCGTAACCGTGACCGCGCTTGAGGTTTCAATCCAAAACGCCTGGAGCGGACTCCATCCGAGCGGCAATGGAAAAGGCAGAGTCTGGGCAGTCAGCGGTGTAATCACTGCAGAACCCGAACTGACCCGCACTCCGCCGTCGTTCGTGGACGTTCGCGAGGTTAAGCGCGGATTCGGTACAACCAACACACCGGTCGACGGCACATTGGCCCGTCGCCATACGGGATAGAAATCAGGCGCTTCGAACCGCCAGGTATTCAGCCCGCTCTCCAGCGCCAACGTAACGATCCCGAACCGCGGGTCCGTCTTTAAAGTTCGCGTTTGACTCGGTCCAAATTCGGAAACAGCTACACCGGGCAGAGGCATCCCTGCGGCATCCAGCGTCCGGGTGAAGGCCAGGCCGGAATGGGGTCGCCGCGCGAAGCGCACCGTACTGGGATTGAAAGGAGCTTTCGTCCCGAGGACCAGGCTGATCGTTCGCGGCTGTGAGATTTCTCCCGCCGCCAGCAGGCCCGCGGGAACGAAACCACTCAGATCAAAAAATGGTTTACCCTCCTGAACTCCATCTGCATCGGCCGGGCTGGTTGTGCCTTGAGCGGCACTGCTGATTTGCAGCACGAAGGGGCCCGAAATCGTCTCGGCCGTGCGATTGCTCAACACCACATCCACGTTCCAGACTTGCTGCGCACGGTTAAAACGCATTGACCGAAAGTAGACATCCAATTCGGCGGAAAAATCGTCCAGCAGGACGGAGGCACCGGAAATTGAAAAGAGTTTACTTTCTGCCGCGGTAGCGGCAGCGCAGCAACAGAGCGCGGCCAGAAATCTAAATAATGTCCAAGCGAAAGCTCTCATCCCGCCTTCCTTGCGATAAGTAAGACGGCTCCCGCCGCAGCCAGGAGTATCACGCGCGGTTCGGGAACGATGATCACGTTCGCCAGCGTGCCGACTGACTTCTGCGCGTCGCCGTTGTTGAACAAATCCATCGAGAGCTCCATGGCCCCGTTCCCTAGTTCACCGGGAAGGGAAAAATCGACGTGATACGCCGCCCGCTGATTCGGATCAGAAAGGGCTCCAAAGTAAGCGACGGAGGCCGCTTTCAACGCCTCGAGATTGAAAACGACCGCGCCGGGTGTGTTCGGCGCAAGCTTCAACCCCGATCCGTCAATGGTCAGCAGCAACGCCAGTTTTCGTTGCTCGATCATTTGCACGGAGAATGTGAGTGAATCGAGAAAGGCACCCGGTGCCGGACGCTCGTCGGTGGCAAAAGAGAAATCGAACGAAAGCACCTGCGGCAAAGTGACAGCCGGCACAACCAGGCGCAAACTCTCGGTCTGCAGCGGATCACCACCCGCCGTCGTCTCAAGCCGTCGATTTTGCGCGTGAACGGAAGCGAATTGTCCAAGGATCAACAACGCCAGAGACCAGATACACGCAGACAACGCGATAATCCGCCGATCATTCACTGCCCGTATAGCCTTGTTCTCGCACTCCATATTGATTTCCGGCGCCCAACCATCCGAGCGCGAGACGATTTCGGCACACGTTGCCCGACGTTCAGACCGAGCATGGAAAGATTGAGTTACGCGCAGCGCTTCTGAAAGCTCGCGTTGCGCAGGAAAGTTTTTGCAGCTCATAAAAATTAACGCAAGCTGTTTCTCAAAATTAGAACCGCCATTTGCGCCGAAATAGACCTTTGTGCTTTGGTGAGAGCGGTCATGTTTGGTTGCCAAACACGCACCCGTTTTTTATGGTGGCCAAATCGCCGGAGCGTGTGGCCCCGGCAGGTTCATGGCTGAAAACAAAGTACAGCTCGAGATTTTCGAGGGACCACTCGATCTTCTTCTTTACCTGGTGAAGAAGGAGGAGGTCGACATTTACGAGGTCAACCTCACGAAAATCGCGACGCAATTCATTGAGTATGTCGAGTTGATGAAGGAACTCGACCTGGATATCGCCGGCGAGTTTCTCGTCATGGCCGCGACTTTGATGTACATCAAAAGCCGCGAACTTCTGCCAAAAAGTCAGCAGGTGGAAGCTCCTGAAGAGGACGACGAAGAGGATCCACGATGGGAATTGATCCGCCAGTTGGTCGAATATAAGAAATTCAAGGATGCGGCGGCGCAATTGCAGGAACGGGAACTTTTGCAGGAACAGATTTACGCACGCGTTCCGGGCCGCCCGGAGTTCGCCGTCGAAGCCCCGACCGCCACCCGTCCGGAGGTCTCAATTTTTGATCTCGTTAATGCGGTCAGCACCATCCTGAAACGCTTCAACCAGCGCGAACAAACGCGCGACGTTTTTGAAGATAAATGGAGCGTGAGCGAAAAAATCGAAATGATTGTTACGCTCGTTCGCGAAAGGCCCAGGCTTCGTTTTGCTGAGTTATTCGAGAATGCCGCGCATCGGATCGAGGTGGTGGTGACCTTTCTCGCGCTACTGGAGCTCATTCGAATGAAACAACTGCGCATCGAGCAGCCTGAGCCTTTCGCGGACATCGAAATCAGCCCGGCGCTGCCGCCTCCGCCGCCATTGCCCAAAGAAACCGTGCCCGAAGAAGAGGCCGCCCAGATCACTCCTGCTTAACATCCAACCGCATGGAACTGAAATTTGTCATTGAATCGATCCTGTTTACCTCGCAAAAGCCGCTTAATTTGCGCGAGATTCGTGAGATTCTCACAGTTTCCGCCGATAAAGGCGAAGAAGAGGCGGTCAAAGCCTACAAGAAGGTGAAGGAGGAGGAGATCGAGAATCTGCTCACGGAGTTGGAAAAAGATCACGCCGAGTTGGGGCGCAGTTACTATCTGGCCTGCGTCGCTGGCGCATGGCAATTCGTGACACGGCCAGAATACATGCCTTGGTTGCGCACACTTTTCGGCGTCAAAACACGTCCGCCCCGCCTGTCCCAACCAGCGCTCGAAACTCTCGCTATCGTCGCCTACCGGCAACCGATCACACGCGCCGAGATTGAGCAGATTCGCGGTGTGGCGGTGGATGGCGTGGTCGCGACATTGTTGGAACGGGGATTGATTGAAAATGCCGGACGAGCGGAAGTTATCGGACGCCCGATGATGTATGCGACGGCACCTTTGTTTCTGGAGTATTTCGGTTTACGGAATCTCGACGAACTCCCGGCAGCAGACGAACTCCGCCGGATTCCGGTGCAAAAGCCGGAATCGTTGCTGACGGTTGAAGGCAACCTTGCTACAGCCGCCAATCCGCCTTCTCCTGAGGGAACAGCGCCGGCAGAAGCGGCTCCGACAGCGGAAGCCCCTGTTCCGACAGTCACCGAAACCGATTCCTCCGCCAAAACAACATGAGCTTGCAGGAACACCGCCAGGCCATCGACCGCCTCGACAAACAAATCGTTGCGCTCCTGAACGAACGCACCAAACACGTTCTCGAGATTGGCGCGATCAAGATCAAAGCGGGCGAGGAGATATACGCTCCGCATCGCGAACTCGCGGTACTGGAGCGGCTCTGCAAATTAAACGAAGGGCCAATTACCAACGAATCGCTCCGCGCGATTTATCGCGAAGTCATGTCCAGCGCCCTTTCGCTGGAAAAGACCATGACGATCGCTTACTTCGGGCCCGAGGCGACGTTCACCCACCAGGCGGCAATTCGAAAATTCGGATCGAGCCTGAACTATTCCGCTCAGAAAACGATTCCCGACGTTTTCACGGAGGTTGGGAAAGGCCGCGCGGATTATGGTGTCGTTCCGATTGAAAATTCGACCGAAGGTGTAGTGACTCACACGCTCGACATGTTCGTGGATAGCGAGTTGAAGATTGTCGCGCAGATCATTCTCCCGATTCAACAGTGCCTGATCGCGAACTGCGCACTGGATGAAATCAAAAAGATTTACTCGCATCCGCAACCGATCGCGCAATGCCGACAGTATCTGCAAACGCGCCTGCACCATGTCGAGGTGGTAGAGACCTCCTCGACAACAAGGGCGGCTGAACTTGCGGCGAGGGAAAAGAACGCGGCAGCAATCGCCGGCGCGCTCGCTGCTGAACGCTACGGACTGAACATTCTGGAAAAGGATATCCAGGACAGTTCAAACAACGCGACCCGGTTTTTCGTGCTCGGCCGCCAATGCCCCGCCGGAACGGGACGCGATCGGACCAGCCTGATGCTCAGCATCGCGCATAAAGTGGGCGCCTTGCACAAAGCGCTTTCGATCTTTAGTCGATACAAGCTGAATATGACACGGATTGAGTCGCGCCCGAACAAGAAGAAAGCGTGGGAGTATTTCTTTTTCGTCGATTGTGACGGGCATCACGAGGATAAAAAGCTCGGCGCCGCGCTGAAACAACTGCAGAAGGCCTGCAATCTAGTGAAGGTCCTCGGCTCCTATCCGAACGCCGAATGAATAATCAGGAAGCGAACTTGTAAGTCCGCCGAACGAAGTGCCCCTTTTTAGCGAGCCCCTGCCCCAGCCCATAATAGCCGAGAAAAACGATCAGGGCTGAAACGCACCATTTGAAACCGAGCATGGGCACGAAGTGCCAGGAGGCGGCGGCAACGATATTGAGGAGCGCCATGGGGAGCATAAACTTCCAGGCAAAGTTCATGAGCTGATCCATCCGAACACGCGGCATCGTTCCTCGCACCCAGATAAAAAAACAGATCAGGGCCAGCAGTTTCGCGAAAAACCAGAACCACGATGGCACCCAATCTAGCCAGGAAAACGGCGCGGTCCATCCACCGAGAAAGAGCGTAATGCCCAAACCGCAGATCGCGAAGAGCCCCAGGTATTCACCAAGAAAAAAGAGCGCGAACTTAAAGCCAGAATATTCGATGTAATATCCGGCGATGATTTCCGATTCGCCTTCTGGTAAATCGAAGGGCGAACGATTCGACTCGGCCGCGGCGGCAATCAGGAACAAAATAAATCCAGCAAAGCCCCAGGGGGTGAAAATATTCCAGTGGGCAATCGTCGCAGTGTAATCGTATTGGGCCACGACGATTCTCACCGGCGAAAGAGTTCCCGAAAGCATAATGACGGGAACGGCGGACAAGATGAGGGGAATTTCGTAACTCAGCATCTGCGCAATGGCTCGCATCGCGCCGAGCAACGAGTATTTGTTTCGGCTGGCCCATCCGGCCATGAAGACGGCTAATTCCGTACCCGCACCGACCGCAAAGAAGAACAACAGAGCCGCATCCATTTCGAGCGGCACCATATTTCGACCATACGGGATCACGGAATACGCGAGCAACGCTGGAATTACTAGAACAACTGGCGCGAGGAAAAAAACAACGCGCTCGGCAGCGCGTGGCTGAACACTCTCTTTGAAGAGGGTTTTGAGTCCGTCAGCCACAGGCTGGAGAATCCCCCACGGCCCGACACGGTTCGGCCCATAGCGGTTCTGAATTCGTCCAAGGCCTTTACGCTCAAGGATGGTGGTGATCGCAAAGAGGGTCGGAAAAACGGCCAGCACCGGCACAATGGAAAGTAGAACCGAGATAATCGGTTGATAGCGCTCCGGCACGAAAGAGAGGACCTCGTGCTTGGCGGTTACGAAAATCTGGTCGAGCGCAGCAAACATCAGGCTTTCGCTGCCTCCGGTTGGGGTTTCGGTGTGACCGCAGCAGGCGAGGGTTGGGGCGGTGCGTTTGTTGAAGGTGCAGGAGCTGTGGGAGGTGTAGCGGGTTTTGCAGTTGGCGCAGCGGCCGTAGCGGGCGCTGCTGCTTTGGCCGCAGCGGCGGCCTTCGCCGCCTCCGCCTTCGCTTTCTCCGCGGCGAGACGATCATCGACTTCAGTTGCTTCGGTCGGGTGAATGGAATGATAATAGTTGTTCGATTTCGCGAGGTCAGTCTTGTGCAGGAGCAAACCTTCGAACCGGTCAAACCGGCTTAGCTCATAGACCTGATCCATTTTGATCGCGTCGAATGGACAGACCTCGACGCAAATCTGGCAACTCATGCAGACAGAAACATCGATATCGAAGATCCGGGGATGCTTCTGGGGCTTGCCTTTGGCATCGCGCTCCAAAACGATATAAATACATTGCGGGGGACATTCCTTCTCGCAAATTTTGCACGCGACGCATCGCAACCCTTTGTTCGCTTCGTCGCCATCGAATACCAGAAAAGGAAAATTCCTCGTGTTCTCCTTGAGCGGCAGCCGCTCCTCCGGATATTCCACGGTCACGAGGCGCTCGGAATCCGTGTAGCTGCCGACGAAATTTTTCGCCGTTTCCGCCAAACCTTTGATTAAACCTTTGCCCAGCATACTAGCGATCCACCTCTCCTAAAACGATGTCGACGCTGCCGAGGATAATGACCGCATCGGCGATGCTTTGGCCAAGGCACATATCCTCCAGCACCGTTAAGTTGATGAAGCTCGGGGGACGAACACGATAGCGATATGGATTGGTCGAACCGTCACTGATCACATAAAAGCCCAACTCACCTTTGGGGCCTTCAACACGGCCGTACGATTCGCCGACCTTCGGCTTAAAGTTACGAACCTTGTATTTGGGATCAATGATCGGACCCTCTGGTATATCGGCGAGCGCGCGATCAAGAATCTTCAGGGATTCGCGCATTTCGAGAACGCGAACCATGTAGCGGTCGAAAACGTCGCCATGTTCACCCAGCGGAACTCGGAACTCGAAGCGATCGTAAATGCCGTATTTGTCGACTTTGCGAAGGTCGTAATTGACGCCAGTAGCACGCAGCATCGGCCCGGTGATTCCCGCGCTGATCGCGAGTTCAGGTGTGAGCGCCCCCACTCCCTGAGTGCGAGCGATTAAAATTTCGTTCTCGTTGAGCAACCGTTCGAATTCGTCGAGAAAAATTGGATACCGGGCAACGACTTCCTTCGCTTCATCGACCCAACCAGCGGGAAGATCAACGCGGCAACCGCCAAAGCGCATGTAGTTATACATCATGCGCGCACCGCTCAGCGCTTCGAACAAATCGACGATCCGTTCACGTTCGCGGAAGGCATACATGAGTGGCGTGCCGAGCGCTCCCATGTCCTGCAAAAGAAATCCGATCAGGCAGGTGTGGTTCTGCAAGCGCGTGAGTTCGGAGACGATTACGCGGATGTATTCGGCGCGCTCGGGTGGTTGAAGGCCGGTGAGCTTTTCGACCGTGAGCGCGTAAGCCCAGTTATTCGTCATCGAGCAGAAGTAATCGAGCCGATCGGTGTAAGGCATGCTTGCGAGATAGGTCGTGTTCTCGCCGATCTTCTCGTGATTGCGATGAAGATAGCCGAAGACCGGCTTTAGCTTCACTACGGTCTCACCGTCCAGCACCACATCCATTCGGAATACACCGTGCGTTGATGGATGCTGCGGCCCCATCGAGACTTCCAGCAAATCGCCCTGCACGGCTCCGTCATCCGCAAGTTTCGGGCGAACGGAATACTGCGCGCTGGTCTCACCGCCTGGCACAGCTCCGATTTCGCTTTCGACCGAGGTAATCACTTGGCTGCCTCCTGTGGCCAATGGCACTTCGCTTTCGCCAGGACGTCATCATGCGGCGTGGGCTCGTATTCGTAATCGTCCGGTTCGACGTAGTCCTTGCGCATGGGATAATCCTTAAAGCCATCCCACATCAAAATGCGGCGCAAATCCGGATGCCCTTCGAACTGGACGCCGTACAAATCGTATACCTCGCGCTCCTGGAATTCCGCGCCGCGCCAAACTGGCGTGAGCGAAGGCAATCTGATGTCGTCAGTCCGATTCGGCGTGCGCATCCGGATGATCAGCGGCCCGTGCTTAAGGCTCATGGAGAAAAGATGATAAACGACTTCGAGATAACCGGCGCGCTTCTTCTCAAGTGTTTCCTCGACCTCCTTCTCAACCCCATCGACCATCTTCTTCACTTTCACCTTCTCCTTGGTGACAAGGTCGAGCCAGTCGACTCCAGTTACATTCGACGCATAATCGAACCGGAGGTCTGGATCGTCCCTGAGAAATTTTGCGACCGCCAGGGCGCTTTCTCGGCCAACCGCGAGCGAATTCTGCGCCGGAAGCGCTTCATTCGAAACGATCTCGACTTTCGAACCCGGCACGGCGACTTCGATTCGCGTTTTAATCTGGTCCAGTGGCGGAAGCATTTATCCTTCCCGCACCAACAGTGGTGGTTTCCAGAGCGCGGGATTGCGCGTCGGCACCAAGTCATGTTCACCAAATTCGGGCACCGGAAATTCGCTCGGAGCTTCCGGATCCAAATGCCGCGGGCGCGCCGGCCCGCGCATCGTTTGACGATCGATCTTTTGCTGGAGCGTGATAAAGGCATGCAGTAACGCCTCAGGCCGCGGCGGACATCCAGGAATATGGACGTCCACCGGAATATACCGGTCGACCCCTTTCAGCACGTTGTAACCTTGCTTGAATGGCCCTCCGGAAATCGCGCACGCGCCCATCGCAATGACGTATTTCGGCTCAGGCATCTGGTTGTAAAGACGCACGACCTGCGGCGCCATTTTCTTGGTGACCGTGCCCGCCACAATCATCAAATCCGCCTGTCGGGGCGAAGGCCGAAAAACTTCAGCGCCAAACCGGGCGAGATCGTACCGCGCCATGGAAGCGGCAATCATTTCAATGGCGCAACAGGCCAGTCCAAATTGAAGAGGCCAAACGGAGTTCTTGCGGCCCCAGTTATAAAGAGAGTCCAGGCTGGTAGTAAAAATACCCGCCTTGCTCAACTCACTTTTTAAGCCTTCGTCCACCATCGCTTATTATCTCCAGGTCAGCACTCCTTTACGCCATGCCCAGACCAGCCCTTCCACCAGCAACAGCAGAAATACCATCATGGCGGCAAAAGCCCCGAAACTCAGGTCCAGAAATGCCGTGGCGAATGGGAATAAAAATATCGTCTCGACGTCAAAAATCAAAAAGATGATCCCGTAAAGATAGTACTCGGAACGAAACTGAATCCAGGCATCCCCTTTCGACTTCAGCCCGCATTCGTAAACGTCGGTCTTGTCCGGTCCTGGCTTGGCCGGCGAGAAAAACTTTGCCCAGAGATGCGCCGCGACCAGCGGCATTAACGGAAAGATGAACGCCACCGCGAGGAACACTGCCAAAAATAAATTCGGGCTATAGTCCGACGGCACGCGCAAACGTTAAGCGGAAGCTCGCCCCGCCGACAAGCGCGGATTCACAACCGCAATTGTCCAAGGCCACACACGTTTTGCCACGTCGGATTTCCAGCCGGCACGCGTCCCGTCACTGACTTTTGGAACGGCGACCCCTGGACGCTCGAGGGCTGTCGTGGCGCGACGGCCCTACGAGGTGGCCCTGACGCTCCGCGCTGGCTCGCAAGTTTGCGCTTGCGGAGACATGATCTGCCGCAACACTTCTCCTTTCATGTGAAGATGACCGCGACTTTGCTCTGGAGTTTCTTTGTGGCGGTGAGTGCCGCCGAGATGCCGCCTGTGCTCGCGCCCCTTTTTGCGCCGCCCGCCGCGTTTACAAATAATTTCGGAAGGTATCAATCTCTTCTGCAATTCAACGACGGACAAAAAGTCCAGTCCCCCAAGGATTGGGCCGAGCGACGCAACGAGATTCTCAGTTACTGGCAAAAGGAAATCGGAGGATGGCCGGCGCTCCTCGAACACCCAAAACTCGAGATCCTGAGTTCAACCAATCGTGAAACATTTCGGCAACAACGCGTCCGAATCGAAACGGCTCCCGGGCAGATGACCGAAGGTTACCTGCTCACGCCGAGCGGCCGCGGACCGTTTCCAGGAGTGGTGGTTCCCTACTACGAACCAGAGTCCAGCATCGGCCTGGGCAAAGTGAAGCTTCGCGATTTTGCTTTGCAACTCACACGACGAGGATTCGTTTCCCTTTCGATCGGTTCGCCGGGAGGCGACGCGCGCAAGCCCGATCTCGCCGCAGTTGAATGCCAACCCCTCCACTTTCTGGGCTACGTTGCCGCAAATTGTTATAACGCACTCGCAAACATTCCGAAGGTAGATCGCAAACGAATCGGCATTGTAGGGCATTCATATGGCGGCAAATGGGCCATGTTTGGCGCCTGTTTTTATAACAAATTCGCCTGCGGGGTTTGGTCCGATCCTGGCATTGTCTTCGACGAGGCACGCCCAAACGTTAATTATTGGGAACCCTGGTATCTCGGGCTTGAGCAAGGCCGGACACGTGCTCCTGGCTTGATCACGGAGGCGAGTCCGCGCACCGGCGCTTACAAACGAATCTTCGAAAGCGGCCATGACCTACATGAAGTTCTCGCCTTGATGGCTCCGCGCCCATTCCTCGTTTCCGGAGGGGCGGAAGACCAGGCGCAACGCTGGCAGGCGTTGAACCGGATCAACGAAGTTTACCAGGTATTGGGTGTGACCAACCGGATCGCGATGAGTTTTCGTCCCGCACACGATCCAACACCGGAATCAAACGACCAGATTTACAGGTTTGTCGAGTATTTTCTGGGAAGTCCGCAGTAGCGAACCGCCGTGCTCCCAGGCCGGTTGGGACAAATCGCTTTGGCAATCAGGGCCTCCTCACGTCATCTCCTACAATGCTGGTTAATCATAGGGCGAAAAAAACAGAATTTCTGCGCTCGCTCGCTTCGCTCATCGTATCTTGGCGCAAACTGATCCCTCCTGTAACATGGGCGCATGCCTTCGGAGGAGAGACGACTTTCCAGACGCAGTTTCATTGGCGCCGCGACATTGGCTGCCGCCAGTGCGCGAGGAATTGCCCAGGACATTGTTAGCCTGCCGTTCGAAAATGGCGAACGGCCGTTGGTCAAATACCCGCAAAAGCGCGCGCTGCTGCGATTGACAGCCAGACCGCCCCAACTGGAGACGCCCTTTTCGGTTTTCAGCGAGGGAGTGATCACGCCCAACGACGCCTTTTTTGTCCGGTACCATCTGACTCTTTCACCGCCCGGCGCAGAGCAACTCACGCCCGAAAAATTCCGCCTGCAAATCCGCGGCACAGTGAATTCGCCGCTCACACTTTCGATGGAGGAGTTAAAGCGTTTTGAGGCCGTGGAGCTGGTCGCGGTAAATCAATGTTCAGGAAACAGCCGGGGATTCGCCCAACCGCGCGTGCCCGGAGGACAGTCCGGCAACGGCATGATGGGCAATGCACGCTGGAAAGGCGTGCCGTTGAAAACCGTATTGGCCAGAGCGGGCCTAAAAGCCGATGCGCGTGAAGTAGTTTTCAATGGGATGGATGCTCCGGTGCTCGAACAGACTCCAGATTTCGTCAAGTCGCTCCCGGTCGACCATGCGAACGATGGCGAAGTGCTGCTCGCCTGGGAAATGAATGGCGAACCCCTTCCGTGGCTCAATGGCTATCCGCTTCGACTGGTGGTGCCTGGACATTACGGCACCTATTGGGTCAAACACCTGAACGACATCCAGGTGGTGACCGAACCGTTCAACGGTTATTGGATGAATCCAGCCTATCGCATTCCGGACAACACTTGTGCCTGCGTGGAGCCGGGTGCAAAACCGGAGAAAACAGTCCCGATCAAACGCTACAATGTGCGTTCGTTCATCACGAGCCTCCAAAGCGGGAGCGAACTGAAAGCGGGCGTGGCGACAACGCTGAAGGGCTTCGCTTTTGATGGCGGTTACGGAATCAAAACGGTTCTTGTTTCTGTCGACAACGGCAGCAGTTGGCGCGAGGCCGAGCTGGGAAAAGATTTCGGGCGCTATTCCTTTCGCGAATGGAGCACTGGTTACACCCCGCGCGATAGAGGCCTCGCGACATTAAAAGTCCGAGCCATTAACCGTATCGGACAATCCCAACCCGACGAAGCGCTCTGGAATCCGGCGGGTTACATGCGAAACGTTGTCGAGCAGGTGGAGGTGAAAATCGTATGACAGGAAAAACGCTTAGTGCGCTGGTCGTTGGGGTTGCCATCCCATTCGCTTTCGCCGCGGATGAATGGGAACTTCCGCTCGATCAACCGCAACTGAAACCCGGTCCAGGAATGGAAGTGGTGGCCACGAATTGTCAGATCTGCCATTCGTCCGACTACATTTCCACGCAACCGCCGTTAACCCGCGCCACCTGGACCGCCACCGTTCAAAAAATGCGCGAAAAATATGGCGCGCAAGTGCCGACCAACCAGGTGGAACAGATCATTCAGTATCTCGTCGCCACGAACGGCAAAAAGTGAGCGTTTGCGCCTCCTTGCCTTTAGGCTAGCGCCGGGCATAGTTACCAACAGTGCGCTCGTAGCTCAGTTGGATAGAGCATCTGCCTTCTAAGCAGGTGGTCGTGGGTTCGAATCCCGCCGAGCGCGCCAGTTTCTTACGAAGGAGCAGAATCTTGAAACGACGCCTACCGCAAGCACGCACCGTTGGCGATTGTTTCGAACGTTAGCATGTCAGCAGCGAGTTTGCCCACTTGCGCGGCTGCATTCTGTCGGGACAGTTGGTCCAAAAGAAGACGCGAGGCTTTGGCTTTGAGCATTTCGGCCCCACGTTGTTCCTGCTGAATTGCCCAACCTTCGGATGCGGCCACTCTGTCCGCGAAATCTCTCATTTCGCTTAAGGCGGCACGAAGCGCTGAGAACCGGCAGACTGAAGGGTCGGCAGAAAGTTCTGCGCAACCGCCGAAGAAGCCGAGAAACTCGCCGTCGGCGGTATGGTGGGGCGCTCCTCGATCGAGAATCCAACGATAATCGCCGCTGTGATGTTGCAACCTGTAGCTCATCGCAAAAGGGACGCGACGCTCAAAACAGGCAACATAATGCTGCACACAACGGTCGAGATCGTCCGGATGAACACCTTCCGCCCAACCGTTACCGAATTCCTGTTCGGTGGTTCTTCCGCGGAAGTCCAGCCACGCGCGATTGAAGTAAAAGCATCCCATATCAGGCCCTGACATCCAGATCATGACGGGAGCGCCATCCGCGAGTTGCTGAAAATAATCGACGTCAGAATTAATGTCCTCGCCGGAAGGAAGTTTCCAATTCACTTGAGCTAACAATATGCAACGAGCGCGAGAGCGCAATGGGGAAAGATATGAATAGCCTCCGGGAACCGTTCAACTCGAGATACATCCGTGCCATCCGCTGCTCAGGATCGCGGAATGGTCTTTAAAGAATTCAAAATAGAGATGAGCGATTCTGCGGTCGGAGGTTTTACCAGATAGGAGCGGGCGCCCAATTCATAGGCGCGTTTTGAGTCCCGCTCTTCGGATGACGAGGTGAGCACAATGACAATTACGGCCGCGAGATCTGGTTGGGTGCGAATCCAGCTCAACACTTCGAAACCGTGGACGTAGGGAAGCTTCAAATCGAGGAACACAATCGCCGGAATAGGATTCTTTTCCCGGTCAGCGAAACTGCCCTTTCCCATGAAATAGTCGAGCGCCTCCTGACCGTGCGAAACAATTCTGAGTGGATTGGAAATCCCGGCGCGTTTCATCACCCGCTCCATGAGAAACACGTCGCCGGGATCGTCTTCGACCAGGAGAATAGTCTCTTTACTCGGTTCTTTCATGCGGCTGGAAGTTCCATCCAGAAGCGGCTGCCCGTCGCGCCATCAGATTCCACACCGACGCGCCCGCCGCAACGTTCAACCGCTCTTCGCACGATAGCCAATCCTATTCCAGTTCCATCGTACGTGCCTCTTGGGTGGATCTGTTCGAAAATTTCGAAGATTCGCTTTCCGTTTTTCGGGTCGATGCCAATTCCGTTGTCCTCAATCCAGAGGCGCACCGTTCCGTTGTTCTGCTCGCTATGTAGCCGAACCCTGGGAGCGACATCCTTGCGGGTGAATTTAATGGCGTTCCCCAGAAGATTGGCAATCGCCTGGGTGAGCAGTGCCTCATTTGCTTTAACGTACGGCAAAGGGGGAGTGACGATGATGTTGGGGCGCTGTGCGTTCAAGTTCGGGTATTGCTCGATCACAGATTCGATGAGCGCATGGAGATTGATCGGGTGAGCTGCTCCTTTCTCGTGATTCAATCGGCTATATGCCAGGACATCCTGAGTGAGTCGATCCATGCGCAGGGCAGCCGCTTTGATCGACTGGAGGTAATGCTTCGCCTCGTCGGGAAGAGTTCCTCCGTAATCTTCTAAAAGGGCGCTTGCGTAACCCTGCATCGTTCGAAGGGGTGAGCGAAGATCGTGCGATACACTGTAGGAGAACTCCTCCAGTTGCTTTACCGTCTCCTGAAGACTCAAGGTACGCTCAGAGACCATTCGCTCGAGCTGCTCTGTGGCGGCTCGCTGCTCTGTGACGTCGGCCACGATGCCAAACATCCGCGGCTCGCCGGTCGCAGATTGTTCTACCTGGGCCAGATATTGGATGACTCGCTCTGAACCGTCGCTCTTTCTTCGGATTCGGAACGATTCCTTGAAACTCGTGCCATGGCGCAGCGCAAAGTCCAATGTTTCCTCGAACCGGCCGACCTCGTCGGGGTGGAGGAATTCGCGAATAAAGACCTCGCGCGTGAGCGGCGGATCTGTCGGATCAAGGCCGAAAATCCTGTATATCTGCTCGTTCTCCCACGTCGGTGCATCACTTCCCAACCCACGAGCGAAAACACCCAGGTTTGCGACGGCGCACGCCATTTCCAGTCTTTTCGTCCTTTCACGGAGAGCTTCCTCGGTCTTCTTCTCAACTGAAATGTCACGCGCGATTTTCGCTGCGCCGACCATGGTCCCGTAACCGTCGGTTAATGCTGAAAGTGCGAGGGAAACAGTCACGGGCTCACCGTTTTTCCGAATTCTGACTGTTTCGTAGTGCTCGACCCGTTCTCCGCGTTTCAGCTTGTCCAGGAACAGCTGTTCTTCGGTGATGCGATCGGCTGGCAGCAGAAGGGTGACCGACTTACCAACGACCTCCGAGGCGGAATAGCCATACATTTTCTCGGCACCCAGGTTCCAGGAAGTGATGACACCTTCAGGTGTCTCAGTGATGATGGCGTCATCAGTCGAACCTACGACCGCGGCGAGTCTAGAATTCATCTCTTCCGCTTTGCGCCTCCCCGAGGCGTCTTGAAAAACCAGCACCGCACCCCGGACGGTGCCGGATTCGTCTTGAATTGGGGCGGCGCTATCTTCAATCGGCACTTCACCCCCCGTCTTGGAAATCAGGAGAGTGTGATTGGCGAGCCCGACGACCCGTTTCTCTTTGAAGACTTTTTCGAGCGGGTTTACGGCGGCTTTACGCGTTTGCTCGCTGATGATTCTGAAGACCTCTTCGAATGGCCTTCCGAACGCCTCAGCAGTGGTCCACCCGGTAAGAGCGACAGCGACTGGATTCAAAAAAGTCACACGCCCGAACTCGTTTGTAGTGATGACCCCGTCTCCAATGCTGGTCAGCGTCACCTCAAACTCACGCCGCGCAGTTCGTTCCTTCCTCAGTGCGCGGTGCAGCATTTCGTTCAGTCCCGAAATCATCGCGCCGCAAATGATGAAGAAAATAGTCGGAACGAGCCATTTCGATTCCAGGGAGAATGCCCAGTAAGGCGCCATCCAAAAATAATTTACAGCCAGCGCGCTCAAGAGCGTTGCGCAGAAGCCCGGCCCAAAACCCCCGAACCATCCGGCCGCAACAACCGCCGGGAAATAAGTAAAGAAGACAAGAGACTCGAGATAATCATGGAACCAGGCACGAAGAAGCGTCGAGATAAAAACGATGGCTATGGCCGCGCCGTACCGGAGCCGCCTTGATCTTTTCGCGGGCTGGAAAAACTTTCGATTCTCAACGGCCATCGGTCTGCGACAAAGCTCCTATGCGTCTGGTCAGGAGAAGAATTACCTAGTTCGGTGAACTTTATCAATACGTAGCGAGCGAAACGATTTATACCTAAAAGCCTGCTGCCCGGGGCTCAATACCCTTTGCGGTTCGCTCTTCCTGTCCAGAACCAAATCCCCTAAAATGAGTGCGGTGCTGAGTGTGCTTTTAGCCGTGCTGTGTTGCGTTGCCCAGGAATCTCCAAAATCCGCAGTGCCGGCACATGGCGTGGTCGCAAAATTCACCCAAGGAGGAGCCCTCGATCGGATGGTTCTGCCGAATCTGGCGCTGTTTGTCGGACGCACCAATCCTCCCAGCACCTTTCTTCAACCCGGAAAGTTTAGCGCCGAATTCAGCGGAAACGTGACAGTCGAACTTCGGGCGCAATACACGTTCCGGGCGGTTGCGAAGGGAGGTCTAGAGCTTCTGGTAAACGGCAATTCTGTGCTCAATTTATCCGAGACCGGTGACTCGTCGGAGCCGAGCAAACCGGTCAGACTCAATCGAGGGACGAATTCAATTTTGGTGCGGTTTGTCGCGCCGGACAGAGGCGATGCACAGTTTCAACTTCTCTGGACACCGAAGAACTCCGCAGTTGCGATTCCCATTCCAACTGAGGTTCTTTCATACGACGAAATGCCTGAACTGAAGCAATCGGCGCAACTTCGGCGCGGCCTTCATCTATTTGCAGAATACCGTTGTGGACGGTGTCATGCGAGCGAAGGAGCGATCTCGCCCGAACTGGATTTTGGCGCGCCCGATTTTGAGAATATTGGTTCGCGGCTGAACTCGGGATGGATGGCTGAATGGATAGCCAACCCAACCGGACGCATGCCCAAACTCTTCCGCGATGCAGAAAGCGCCAGAAAGGTCGCTGCGTACCTGGCTTCACTAAAGGGGGCGGCCCAGGCATCATCGAGTCAAGGCGATTTCGCCATGGGCGAAGAACTATTCCGCACTCTGAACTGCTCCGCCTGTCATGCTGAGTCGAGTAATATTCGACCGAAATTCCTGGAAGGTGCGTTGGCCCCTTACCTCGAAAATCCTCAGGCGCATTACCCCTGGAACGCGATGCCGAATTTTAAATTGAGCCACGAGGAGGCGGCAGATCTTAGCGCGTTCCTGAACCGGTCGGCGACCGCTGTTAAAGATTTCAATTGGAGTGAGGCGGTCGCGGATGGACAAGCGCTCCTGCAAAAATCGGGCTGCCTGAGTTGTCATAGCGCAAAGCTGGAAAATAAATATTCCGCACCACCGCTTGCGGCGATTGGAAACTCGGGCCGCAGCGGATGCTTGAGCACGAATGGCCCCTCCCGAGCGCCGCAATTCAATTTGAAACCGGAAGAACAAGAAGCGCTCGCCGCATTCCTGCGAAACGGAAATCTCGCCGCGCTGCACCATCCTGCTCCACATGAACTCGCGTTGCGTCAGGTCCAAACGCTGCGCTGCGCGGAATGTCACGAGGAGGTGGACGGCGTACCGCGGATCTCGGTTTTGGGAGGGAAGCTTAAACCCAAGTGGGTAAGACGCTTCATTCGAGGAGAGGTTCACTATAAACCGCGTCCCTGGATGCCTCAGCGCATGCCCGCATTTCCGGCGCACGCCTCGACCCTGGCGAATGGTCTTGCCGCGCTTCACGGAAATTCTCCGGAAACTCACCAAACAACTGCGGTGGACACTCAACAGGCGGACATCGGCGCGAAGCTCATTTCCTCGGCGGGCGGATTCTCGTGCGTCGCTTGTCACGCGGTGGGATCGTTCACCAGCGGAC
Source organism: Limisphaerales bacterium (assembly GCA_044226545.1). Classification (GTDB taxonomy): domain Bacteria; phylum Verrucomicrobiota; class Verrucomicrobiia; order Limisphaerales; family SXQI01; genus DASVNK01. The sequence goes on along the minus strand of JBGAGW010000002.1, from coordinate 420,470 downwards.
AGGTGGTCGAGACACCCGGAGTGAACCTCGCGCACTCCGGCGAGCGTCTGTTGGAATGCTACTTCCAACGCTGGGTTCTAAATCCAGTCGCGCTCGAACCAAATACGAAAATGCCAGTATACTTCGACGCACAAGGGCGCAGCCAACTCACCGAAATTCTGGAGGGTGACGGAGAAAAACAAATCAAGGCCATTTGGGAGTACGTTCGCCTCGGAGACAAAATGCCACCGCCGCCCACTCCGCAGCCATGATCGCACGCGTCGCCCTTGATTTGGTTCTGCGCAAGGAGTTCGACTATTTCATTCCGCCGCAACTTGAAGGGCAGGTGCTGGTCGGTTCGCGGGTCAAAGTGCCTTTCGGCTCGCGGTTAATCCTTGGTTCCGTGACGGCCCTTCTTCCGGAGTCCTCACATCCGAGCCTCAAGACGATTAATAAAGTCATCGGCGACCACGCGAAAATTCCGCCAAAGGTGTTCCAGCTCGCGCGTTGGATATCAGAGTATTACTGCTGTCCACTGGACGCGACGCTTCGCTCCGTGCTGCCCGAAGCGGTGAGGCAGGAGGAACCGGGATGGAAAGAGCGGTTGGTGGTGAGATTCCTCGCAGAGCCCACCGACGCGCACGAACTCAGCGCGCGCATGCGTGAAATCATCGCGTTGTTGCGCGAGCGCAAATCCGCGCCGATGACACAATTCCTCAAGGAAGCACGGACAACGGCGACCACGCTGCGCAAATTGGAAGAGTCACATCTTCTCTCGATTACGCCGGAAGTATCCGAACGCGATCCATACGCGAACGAAGTCATTATTCCCACAACACCCCTCACCCTGAATCCAGAGCAGCAAACTGCTCTCACCGCCGTGACGAGCGCGATGGATCTTCAGCCTCCGATCTGCACGAGCTTTCTGCTCCACGGCGTGACTGGGAGTGGTAAGACCGAGATTTATCTTCAGGCCATCGCCCATGCGCGCGCGACAGGGCGGGGCGCGATTGTTCTTGTGCCCGAAATTTCGCTGACGCCGCAAACGGTCGAACGTTTCAAGGCGCGCTTCAGTTCCGGTCCCATGCAAACAATGGTCGCAGTTTTGCACAGCCATCTCTCGGCGGGCGAACGTCATGACGAGTGGCAAAAGATTCGCCAGGGCCGTGCGCGCATCGTGATTGGCGCACGCTCCGCCATCTTCGCGCCGGTGGAGGATCTTGGGCTGATCATTGTCGACGAAGAACACGAGCACTCTTACAAACAGGAGGAGAGCCCACGTTACCATGCGCGTGATTGCGCGGTCATGCGCGGCCAATTGGAAAACGCCGTTGTTGTTCTTGGCTCAGCCACGCCGTCACTGGAGAGTTATTACAACGCGCGAATAGGCAAATACAAACTGCTCGAAATGCCGACGCGCGTGGACGATCAGAAGATGCCGCTCGTGCGCGTCGTCGATATGCGGATGGAAGCGCGGAAAGAAAAAGGCATCCCGATCTTCTCGCGCGTGCTACGCGAGCGAATCGAACAACGGCTCGAACGCAAAGAGCAGACGATTCTCTTCTTGAACCGCCGTGGTTACGCTTCGTCTCTGCAATGTCCCAAATGCGGGTACGTGGCGGGGTGTCCAAACTGCAGCGTGTCGCTTACCTATCACCGGTTCAACCAAAAGCTCGTTTGCCACATCTGCGGGCACAACGCCGCGGCGCCCAACGTTTGCCCCGAGCCAAAATGTCGAAACCCCGCGATTCGTTATGCCGGGATCGGGACCGAGAAAGTCGAAGAGGTTCTGCCGAAAATTTTTCCGACTGCGCGGATTGCCCGAATGGATTCTGATTCGCTCAAGCGCAAGGAAGATTATCGCCGAATTTTGGGCGATTTCCGCACCGGCAAGATCGACATCCTTCTTGGGACCCAAATGATCGCGAAGGGACTCCACTTCCCGAATGTCACCCTCGTGGGAATTATCTACGCCGATCTTACTCTGCACATGCCCGATTTCCGTGCCGGTGAACGCACCTTCCAACTGCTCACCCAGGTGGCGGGCCGCGCCGGGCGCGGGGATATTGAAGGCGAGGTCGTCGTCCAGGCTTTCACACCGTTTCACCCTGCGATCCAATACGCACGCCGGCACGACTTTCTCGGCTTTTACGAACAGGAGATCGAATTTCGCGAACAACTCAGTTATCCGCCGCTCGCCCGGATCGCAATGCTCACTATTCGCGGCCGGAACGAAGAAAAAGTCAGTCTGTGCGCCGATCACGTGAAAGTGGAGTTGGAAAAAGGAATTTCCAATATAGGCGATTTCATCATCGCGGGTCCGGCTCCCGCTCCGTTGCTGAAAGCGGAAAATTACTTCCGTTATCAAATCATGATTCGCGGCAAGCACATGCCCAAACTGAGTCGTTACCTGGCGCAGTTGAACGACGCCGTGAAGATGCCTGAGGACATCGTCCTCGCGATCGACATCGATCCCATGAATCTGATCTGAATCGGGAAATTCCCTGAATTTCGCGCCCTGCGTTCCTGCTCTGGACGAATCCGCGTCTGCAGAGAGATTTTTAATCAGAGAGAGAGCGAATTATGAAGAAAGTTCTGTTAGCAGCAGTGACAATCCTAACCTTCGGAATAGCGGGATGCGAAACGCACCACGAGCATGATCGCGACCATGCGCGGTGGGACCATCGCAACCATGATTATTACCAATGGCGTAACTCCGGTGGCTATCCCGAGCATGACCGCGGCTATCAACCGCCAACTCCCGTTTACAGAGAATATCCAGATTACCGCCGCTAAAGCGAGTGATCCCTGCGCAGAAAAGCTAGAAGCGACTGGCTTTTCTACTCCCTTTGGATTCAATTAGGCGAAATGGAAGCAGAGGGAGCGCTGCCTGCAAACGATTCGCCGTACTGGCTCCGCTTTATTTTTGGCAAGAATCCGAGCGTCACGCTTTTGCGGATTATTGTCCTCACGCTGGTTTCGCTCGTCATTTTTAAATTCATTCTTCTCCCCATTCGAGTGACCGGGGACAGCATGTATCCGACCTACAAGAATGGGCAGATCCGTTTCGTGAATCGAGTGGCGTATATGCGTCATCCCGTCCAGCGGGGAGACGTTGTGGCGGTAGAGTTCCGCGGTCAGCAGGTGCTTTTGCTAAAGCGGATCATCGGTTTGCCGGGAGAACGCTTTCACGTGTTCAACGGAGAGGTTTATATTAACGGTGAAAAGATTCCGGAACCTTACGCGCATGGAAAAATTCCGGGGCCGACTGGCGGGTTGGGCACAACAAGACAGCCCATTGATCTCGGTCCAACTGAATACATGGTGATTGGAGATAATCGGCCGATTTCCGAGGGGTTCATCAAGGATCGCGAACAAATCGTCGGCAAGGTCCTGTGAAAGCGCTCAGGCCACTGTTGCAACTCCTCATCGTGGGAGCCATCGCTTTTGTCGTCTGGCATTATCTTTTCCCGCCACCGGAACAAGTCATTGAAAAAAAACTCAAAGCGCTCGCCGAGAACGTTTCACAAAATCCTGAGGGAAATATTTCGCGCGTGGCCAACGTGAATCGGATCGGCAGCTTCTTTCACCCCAACATCACAATTAACCTGGAAGGTTTCGGGCGCGAGGCCGCATCTATTCAAGGCCGTGGCGAACTGGAGCAAAGCGCGATGGGCATTCGCCAGAACAATTTCCGCATCAAAGTGATCTTCTCGAATGCTCATATTACGGTCGGAGCCGAAAAGACCAATGCCACCGCGCTGGTCACCGCCGAAGTAACTTTGAATGATCAAAAAGAACCGGTCGTTCAGGATATCCGCCTCGAATTTGAGAAGTTCGACCGCGCCTGGCTGATTCGGAGCGCCACTGCTGCGAAAGCCCTTAAGATCGAATAACCTCCTGCCGATCAAATCTGTGAATGGCACACACGCTGCTAATTCGCAGAAAAAAATTTGCACGGATCATGGTACCCAGCCGGCCAAACGGACCGGAAGCGCCCTGGTCCTTTCTGCCTGACTGACACAGCACGCTTATGCCTTCCTTTAATTACGTAGCACGCGAAGCCGGCACTGGCCGGGAAGTTCGAAGCACCATGGACGCCATGTCCGAACAGGCGGCCATCGCCTTCCTTTTGAACAAAAACCTGCTCGTCCTGAACATTCAGGAAAAGGTCGGGCGCAAAGGCAAAACGGCCGGTGGTTCTGTGCCGCTCGCGGACCTTGTTGTTTTCACCCGCCAACTCGCCACGATGCTCGACGCCGGTCTCGCCATGGTGCAATCGCTCCAGGCGCTCATGGAACAAACCTCCAACAAAGTCATGCGCGACGTCATTAAAGATGTCTGCATGCGTGTGGAATCGGGCGACAGCTTCTCGCAGGCGCTGCTCAAGCATCCGAAAGTTTTCAACCGCCTCTACGTTTGTATGGTGGACGCCGGCGAAAAAGGCGGTTTGCTCGCTGAAATTCTCGCGCGCCTCGCTACCTTCCTCGAAAACACCGCGCGCCTGCGCAAGAAGGTCAAGTCGGCAATGATGTATCCGACGGTCGTCACTTTCGTTGCGATCACCATTACGATCTTCCTCCTCGTGAAAGTCGTGCCGGTTTTCGGCGAAATCTTCTCGGGCTTCGGCGCAAAACTTCCTGCTCCGACACAATTCCTGATCGATCTTTCAGAATGGTTGAAGCGAAACCTTTTTTACCTGCTGCCGGCGTTTGGCTTCATGATCTATGGCTGGCTCGCTTACATCAAAACAAAGCAAGGCCGCGAGTTTTGGGATCGCACACGCATCAAGCTGCCGATCTTCGGACATATCGCGCATAAGATCTGTCTCGCGCGTTTCACCCGCACGCTCGCCTCGTTGATCCGTTCGGGTGTACCGATTCTCGAAGTGCTCGGGATCGTGGCGAACACTTGCGGAAACGTCGTCATGGAAAAAGCGATCCGCACCGCTATGAGCGACATCGAAAAAGGCGATGGCATCTCCAACGCGCTCTCCAAGCATCCAGTTTTCCCCACGATGATCATCCGCATGATGACGGCCGGTGAGCAGACCGGTAAAATCGATTCAATGCTCGAACGCATTGCGGACTTTCTGGACGAAGAAATCGAAACTGTTCTCGCCGGTCTGACCTCGCTGATCGAGCCGTTGCTGATTGTTTTCCTTGGCGTAGTCGTCGGCGGTATCGTGATTTGTATGTTTCTGCCGATCTTCAAGATGAGCGAAATCATCAATCCTCCGGGGCGATAGCCGGAGATTTTCCAGGACGTGATTGAATTGACAAATAGTTTTGCGCGGCGGCCGGTGACCAAACCGGTCGCGCCTCGCGTCCTCACGATTCATCCTTCGTTGCGTGTGAACGGACGCACTGAAGTCCAATCCACTTGCTCCACTAACCGAAACCTTTTACTGTCCCGCGCATGGCCCGAGTCCTGCTTGTAGACGACGAAATCACGATGCTGCAGATGGTGTCGGAACTTCTCCGTTCCGAAGGCCACGAGGTGCATCCATTCAACAACGCGGCTGCCGGCCTCGATGCTCTCGACAGCATCCAGCCCGAACTAGTCATCACCGACCTCTATCTCGATAAGGCCAAAGCGGGGGGGCTGGATATCCTTAAAAAGGCCCGGTCGATGAACCCTCCGGCGGTCACCATCGTCATCACCGGCTTCGGTTCCATTGAAACCGCAGTCGAGGCGATGAAATATGGCGCCTTCGATTACCTCGAAAAGCCTTTTAAGCTCGATGAACTGAAACTCTGTGTTCAGCGCGCGCTCAATTACAACGACGTCGCGAGCGAAAACGTCTATCTCAAAAAGCAGCTCGGGAAGAAATACCGGTTCAACCAGATGATCGGCACCTCCACGCAAATGCAGGATGTGCTGAAGATGATCGAGAAAGTCGCAGATACCGACAGCACTATTTTGATTCTCGGGGAAAGCGGCACCGGCAAAGAACTCGTCGCCCGCGCGCTCCACTTCAACAGCCGCCGCCAGTTCGCGCCGTTCATTCCGATCAACTGCTCCGCTCTTCCGGAAAACCTTCTCGAGTCTGAACTTTTCGGCCATCGCAAAGGCGCCTTTACCGGCGCAGTCGCAGACAAGAAAGGACTCTTTCAGGAAGCCGATGGTGGAACCATCTTCCTCGACGAAATCGGCACCATGCCGCCGATGCTCCAGAGCCGCCTTCTCCGCGTGCTTCAGGAAAAAGAAGTGCGCCGCGTCGGTGACAACACACCTATTTACGTCAACGTTCGAGTGCTCGCGGCGACCAACGAACCACTTGAAAAACGCATCAAGGACGGCACCTTTCGCCAGGATCTTTACTTTCGCCTGAATGTCATTCCGATCGCGTTGCCGCCACTGCGCGACCGCACAGAGGACATTCCGCTGCTTGTCGCCCATTTTCTGAAAGAAAAAGTTTCGCCGCGCAACGGCCAGCCGTTTCAGGTAACTCGTCAGACCATGGATGTCCTTTGCGCCCATGATTGGCCGGGTAATGTTCGCGAGCTGGAAAACTGTATTGAGCGCGCCTGCGCCCTCTGCGACGAGAACGTTCTTCAACTGAAGGACCTTCCGCCGAGCTTCCAACGACACGTCCCGATGAGCAGTTCGGACACCGTTATTCAAACACGCACCGGTGCTCCACCGAGCAATATGGTCGTCCTCTCCGAGACCCTTTATCCGCTCACCGTCAGCTCCCCTCAGCCGATTTCAGCCACTCCCGGAATTACTCCGATGCCCTCGAGTTCCGGCGACATTACTTCACTCAAAACATTCCTGCGCGATCAGGAGGTCGCCCATCTTAAGCGCGCCCTTGCCGCCTGCGGAGGAGATAAAGAAAAGGCCGCCGAGACTCTTGGAATCAGCCTCGCCACTCTTTATCGTAAACTCGCCGAAGTCGAAGAGGCCGCGTAATCGTTCGTAAAAATATTCGGCTTTCCACTTGCGCTCAGGAGGTGCCCCTCCTATATTTCGCGCTCATTTTTACTGGAACTGTATGCGACGACCAAAAGGAATAAAGACAAAGAAGTCTGTGGCTAAACGCTTTAAGATTACTGCCACAGGCAAGGTCCTGCGGTCCCGCGCCGGCCGCCGCCACTTGCTCGCTCACAAGAGCCCGAAGCGCCGCCGTTCGCTTGGTACCGCCAAGGTTGTGGACTCTACCGACGCCTATCGCATCACGCAAAATCTGCCGTTCAGCCACTAACACCTTTCTCCATCAGGATAATTTTATGCGCGCCACAAACGCACCCGCCTCCCGTAAACGCCGTATCCGGACGATTAAAGCCGCCAAAGGCTTCCGGATGCGCCGCTCGAAACTTTACCGTTACGCAGCCGACGCTCTCGATCACGGACGCCAATATGCGTTCCGCGACCGCAAAGCGAAAAAGCGCAGCTTCCGCGCTCTCTGGCAGATCCGCATCAACGCTGCCGCTCGGGCCGCCGGCATGACCTACAGCCGTTTCATGGAAGGAATGAAAGCCGCGAACATCGATCTGGATCGCAAGGTCCTGGCCGATATCGCCGCGACCGATACCAACGCTTTTACCGAACTCGTGAAAGCCGCCCAGGCCGCCCTCAAAACCAAGCAGTCCAAAACTGCCAAGGCTTAATCGCGCTAACAAAATTGCTTTCCCGCGGGCGATCACCTAAAAGTGTCGCCCGTTTTGCTTTATGTCGCTCTTGCTCGAAATTGAACCGCTGACCCAATCCGCGCTCAAAGAATTGCGCGCCGCCGCCGATTCCGCCTCCCTCGATCAGGCGCGCGTAAAATTCCTCGGTTCAAACGGCGCCTTCACCGCGCTCATGAAACAGCTTGGGAGCTTGCCCAAGGAAGAACGCCCTGCCGCCGGCAAACAGATCAACGAAGCCAAAGCCCAAATCGAGCAGATCCTTGGGGAACGCCGATCTGAACTCGAACTCAAAGCCGCCCTGCCAAAAGAGCCGACCGATTTCACGCTGCCAGGCCGCCGCCCGCAAATCGGCAAACTCCATCCCCTCACCCAGGTCACCGACGACATCGTGCGCAGCTTCCGCAAAATCGGTTTCGCCGTGGCCGACGGCCCTGAAATCGAGGATGAATATCACTGCTTCGATGCGCTCAACACTCCTGCGGACCATCCCGCGCGCGATTCGCAGGACACGTTCTATCTCAACACCGAAACCCGCTGGCTCCTCCGCACCCACACCTCCTCCGTGCAAATACGCGTCATGGAAAAACAACCGCCGCCAGTGCGCATCATCGTCCCCGGCCGCGTCTACCGTCGAGACAACGCCGACGCCACCCACAATCCGACGTTCCACCAGATCGAAGGCCTCTATGTCGACAAAGGCGTGACCATCGGCGACCTCAAAGGCACCGTCGAATTCGTCTTCAAAGATCTGCTCGGCAGCGATGTAAAACTCCGCTTCCGCCCGCACTATTTCTCCTACACCGAACCCAGCCTGGAAATCGATTTCACCAGTCCGCTCGTCAAAAAGATGGGCAAGGAATGGCTCGAGATCGCCGGCTGCGGAATGGTCCACCCCACCGTCTTCGAAAACGTCGGATACGACCCGGAAGTCTGGTCAGGCTGGGCCTTCGGTTTCGGCATCGAACGAATCGCCATGATCCGTTACGAAATCAACGACATCCGCCTCTTCTACGAGAACGATTCGCGCTTTTTGCGCCAATTCTGATTGTTGATCTCTAGCGTAGGTCGAATAGGGGCTCTCTCCAATGGACGACCGCGGGTCTCCTGAACGATAGTTTGGTCTCGGCCAAGGCGAATTGGCATAGCGTACATCGGACTGACTCCGTAAAGGTCATTAACGTTTTTTCATCGTCCGAAAAGCCGTGAGCCTCACGTCATATTGCGCAACCTTCTCTCTATCAAGAATTGGTCTGTGAGCGATGGACGCCACTTCGTATTGGCGTGACTCCTGCTCAAGGGAAACAACCTTTAAGGAGGGTTAATCATTATGAAATTACTGCCTATCGCGCTGCTCTCGTCGGCTTTTGCCATCGGTGTCAGTGCTCAACTAATACCAACACTAACAATTACCGAACAAGGCGAAGGATTTAACGCCATTACCGCTGATTACAACGGAACTCCAGTCCCTGTTCTGCTAACTGGCGATCCGGCGGGAGATAATTGGACAATCGAGCTTCCGGGGACGTTCCAACTCAACTTGGGAGGGCCCTTTACTATCGGCGAACCGGAAAACGCCGCCTTGCGAAACGAGGTCTCAATTACGCAACCGACATTTCTGACGTGGCAGAGCGATCTTCCTGGTGGGGCCGGAGAACCAAATTCCCAAACGATTCTCTTTGGCGGCATTTATACCGGTGGGCAAACTCCAGAGACGTTCCAGTTGATACTGCAGGATCTCCCTGAAACTACCACCACGCCTGACGCTGGCGCAACGCTCGCCCTTCTCGGCGGAGCGGCCACGCTCATGGCCAGTTTGCGCACGAGAGTCCGTCGCTAAGCGCGACGAAAGAACGACTGCTAACATGTCCTGGACAGGGGAGTTCGTCGCTGCCGGGCGACCTCCCCTCAGCCTGTTATCTATATATTAGTCTCGCCCTGCCCCGTCCCAGCGGCTATGGAATTCCGGACCGGCTATGGGAGAATCACTCCGTTATGGGATGTTTGGAATCGGGCGCTGCGGCTGCGTCCACGCGCAAATTCTCCTCGGCCAGAACCAATCGATTGTTGCCATTGGAGACGAGAGCGGCGACGCAATCGAATCGGCCGCTAAAAGGCTTGGTCTTCCGCCGAATGTCGGACGATTTCCAGATCCCGCCGCAATGGCAGAAACCGCCAGCATCGACGCGGTCGTCATTTCCTCACACACACAAAATCACGCCCGCGATGCCACACCATTCATCCGCGCGGGCATTCCGGTTTATCTCGAAAAGCCACTGACCGCGGACCTGAACGAAGCATTTTCGTTCGTCCGTTCCATCGGTCCCGAACGAAATTTGTTACAGATTGGACTTCAACGCCGCTTCGATCCCGCACTTGTCTACGCCAAAGATCTGATCGAGCAGAAACTCATTGGTGAAATTCGTGAAATACGGTCCGTCCTGCGCGATCAATTTCCGCCGCCTTCGACCTATTCGAGTCGCGGTCTGATCATCGATATGGGTATACACGTCGCGGATGAAGCGCAATGGCTCACTGGGGAATTCCCCTCCCGCGTTTGGGCGAAAATGTTCGACGCGAAAGGCTATAAGAGTCCCATCAGTGAAGGGGGCAATACCGCTCATGTAGGCTTTGTCACGCCGAGCGGCATCATTGGACGGCTCGATTTAAGCAGGACTCATGCGGCGGGCTACAATAACGAAACGTCGATTATCGGGACCACCGGAATACTTCATATTGGTCATTTTAGCGGGTATCCCGGACCCATTCCGGTCGAACTCTGGACGAGCGAGGGAAAACTGCATCGGTCTTCCAAAACTTTCCACATGACCGACGTATCAGGCGATCGCGCCGAGTTCCAACCTCGTTTTCAAACTGCCTACGAAATCGCTCATGCCGAATTTCGTCGCGCGGTGGCTGCGAAGCAAAATTTCCGAGTGACTCAGAACGAGGTTCTTGATGCACAGGTCATCGTCGAAGGCGCCCACCGTTCGGCACTCGCCGGAGGGGCTGAAATTGCGCTCCAGAAGTCCGATGACCTCGATGATTACGAATCGCTCTGCAAGTCAAACCAGCTTCTATAGCCGAGGTTTGATCCGGCAGAATCTTTCAACGTCACGGAGGCACCATTCGCTTTTGACAGGCTTCGGGCTGCTCCTAAACTCATGCCGCATGATCGCTGCGTTTTCGAAATCCGTTCTGGCCGCCTTCATTCTTTCGACCCTTTGCGCTGTTGCAGCCGCCGAGACGCCTGTTGTTCGGGCGCTGCAAGAGGCCCATCAGGCGCGCCGGTCCGTTTGGGGCGAAGCCCGTGTCGGCGAGGCGGCGAAAGTCAGTGAAGATGAGCGGGCGCGTGGGATTGGACAGAAGCTCAAGAGCGCACTTCCAGGAGGCGGGTTTGCACTCAAAGCGGTCAACGACGATCGCCTCTTGCGGCAGAATGTGAGGGGCGACGTCGAAGTTCATTTGCGTGCAATCAATGGAACGGTCGCTCAACTGCGCGGTGTTCGATTACAACGACAGAACGGCGGAAAGACCGCGGTGGAAAATGCGGAAGAAACGGCAGCCGCGTTTCTCCGACAGTATCGCGATGTCCTTGGAATCGTAGATCCGGATCAAGAGCTGAAAACCGGCTCCCATCGCATCGATACAACTGGCGAAAGGCACCTGCCCTACGCGCAAACGTACAAACATATCCCGGTCTGGCCCTCGGGTTTGACCGTCCACCTCGACGCCGGCGGAAATGTCGCGCTCCTCGATGGCGCCTACGCACCGACACCGACAGGTGTTGCCACGGAACCGCTTTTGACTGCGGCGGAGGCAGAACGGCGTGCGAAGGAGTCGACAGCCGTGATGGCCCTGACGGATGACACAACATTAGTCGTTTATTCTCCCCTGGACCGGGCACCCCGCCTCGCATGGAGAATCAACGTAACACTGGGCTTTTCGCAGGCGTGGCGCGTCGTGGTCGATGCGCTCGACGGTGCGATTCTCAGCCGCGAAACAAAGATTTGCGAAGTGAACGCGGCGGGCTCAGGCAAGGATCTTGGCGGCGCGTCGCAAAATTTTAATGTCTGGTCTGCCGCGGGGAAATTCTATCTGGCCGACACTGGCAAAAAGATGTACAGCCCCGCCTTCGACGCAGTCAAAGATCCGCATGGTGTCATTTCGATTCTCGATGCCAGAAATGTTACAACCAAAAATCTGCAAACGGTCTATTTGATTGAGTCGACCAGCGCTAACGATTGGCTGCCGGACGGAGTCAGCGCGATGATCAATTTCGGACTGACTTACGATTACTTTCTCGAGCGTTTCGATCGCAATTCCCTCGACGGCGCGGGCGGAAACATTCAGGCCGCCGTCCGGGTGGCCGAGATGGATAACGCGTTTTGGAACGGAAACCTGAAGATGATGTTCTTCGGGAACGTTCGTCCCTACCCGTCAGCGCTCGACGTCGTCGGTCACGAACTCACGCATGGCCTTACGCAAAATTCCGCGGACCTCATTTACGAACTTCAACCCGGTGCGTTGAATGAGTCGTTTTCGGACATCCTGGGCGAGATGGTTGCATTGCGCGCGGTTGGATCGACGACGTGGAAGCTCGGCGAATCGCTGGGTAAAGTATTTCGCGATTTCAAAAATCCGGGCTCATTGCAAATCGGCGGGCTGAATCGCCCGTATCCATCAAAGATGAGCGAGTTTCTCGACCTGCCGAACAACGATGACAATGACCATGGAGGGGTTCACCTGAATAGCAGCATCATCAATCATTGCTTCTATCAACTGGCGGAAGGTTTGCCCGGTGCAATCGGAACGCGCGATGCGGAGAAGATCTTTTATCGCTGTCTTACGACACACCTGCAGAAGCAATCGCAGTTCATCGATGCGCGCCTTGGATGCGTGGCTGCCGCCGAAGCATTGTTTGGGGCTGGTTCGACTCAGGCTCGCAAGACGGCCGAGGCGTTCGATTTTGTCGAGATTTTCGACAAACCACCGACCCCCGAGCCTTCACCGATACCGGTGGTGCCCGGCGCGGATTCCACCCTGCTTGTCACTGCGGATTTCTTCACGGGAGACCTTCTCCTGGGACGACGCGAGGACGCGCTGGGTGATCCGGTGGACGGTGTTCTGATGGCGGAATCGGTGAAACTTGAACGACCTTCTGTTGCAGGGGATGGCTCAGCGGCGGTTTACGTCAATGGGACGTCGGACATTTGCGTTGTTCCAACAGACGATCCATTCCAAAGGGAATGCCTCGGACTCGATGGGCTCATCCACTCGGTCGCGATTTCACCGGACGGGAAACTGGCGGCTTTTGTGGTCAACGATCCCACCACGGGACAAGTGGATAACCAGATTTCCGTTTATGAGTTCGCCACTGACAAGAGCCGCACCTATCAACTCGTCGCTCCTGTCCTGGACAGCAGCCCGGTGGATAACGTGCTTTATGCGGACGCCCTTATTTTCAGTTCGGACAGCAAGCAATTGATCTACGATGCCGTCTCTCAGATTCATTTCGGGGGTGGGGATGCGGTCACGCGCTGGAGCATCTTCAGCATCAACCTGGCGACCGATTCGACAAGCGTTCTGGTGCCTCCGCTGGAATTGGCAGACTTTGGCAACCCAAACCTCGGACGGGCTGGCACGCGGTATTTAACATTCGACGCGCGCGAAACCGCCACCGGTCAGGGACACGTCATCACGATGGACCTGTTCACCGGAGAAGTCGCGCAAGTGGGGAATCCGGGCCACGGCTTTGGCTATCCTTGTTTTAACGGCGATGAAAGTGCGATTATCTTCGCGCAAGAGGATCCGACCGCAATTTCGACAGGGCGCTCCCTCGTCAAACAAGCGCTCGCGCCAACTCGCCTCGCTGCCGCCGGTCAGCCTTCTCTCTGGTTTTCGGATGCTACCGTCGGTGTGATTTATCGGCGGGGCGACTTTGTGGGCGGTAACCACGGGCCGACGATAACAATGACTTCACCTTTGGCAGATTCGAACTTCAACGCAGGCGCCCCCATCACCATCTCCGCCGATGCGGCGGATGCTGACGGATCGATCGTGCGAGTCGAATTTTTCGACGGGAGCGACAAGCTGGGTGAAGACACAACTGCGCCTTACAGCTTCGTCTGGAACAATGCACCGGTTGGGGCACATCGGCTCATCGCGCGCGCTCAGGACAATTTGGGGGCGGCGACGGATTCAGCGGCAATACCAATCACGGTAGGTGCTACAAATCCAGCATCGACCACGCTCAGCGTCTCGATCCTGCGAGGAGCGCTGCAGATTCGGCTTCAAGGCTCCGCCGGAAATTACGCGATCGAGCAATCGAACGATCTAAAAAGCTGGACTGAAAAGCTTCCCGCTACGATCACCACCTCCGGAGCTGCAATTGTGGAAGACACAATTGCGCCGGGTAAGAGTTTCTATCGCGCACGCGCGAAATAACTTAAGCGGCTTGTGCGGCCGCGAGAGCCCGCTTCACGGCCGTTTTGACCATCTGAACTTTGTAACGGTTTTTGCTAAGCGGTTTCGCGCCTTCCACCGCGCTCTCCGCAGCCTTATCGACGGAGGCCTGATCGAGTTTCGCGTTCTTCAGCGCATTGGAAGCGGCTTTGGCGACCCACGGCGTGGCGGCGACATGGCCGAGGACCACTTTGGCCTCGGATATCGCTCCATCTTTTTGAGAGTAGGCCACCGAGGCGGTCACGTAAGGCCAGTCAAGACCCTGCCGGTGACGAATTTCGTAGGTGCCATTCTTCAGACCGCGCATCGGAATGGATATGGCCGTCAGCACTTCGTTCGGAGTCAGGGTGTATTCGCGTTCTTTGTCTGACTTCGGGGCTTTGAAGAATTCGGCGGCGCTTACCTGACGCGCTTTACCTTTTGGCCCTTCAACCGAGAGATTCGCACCGAGCGCGATCAGTGCAGGCGCGAGGCTGGAAGCGTTAACAAAAAGGGCGGACGAATCGGTGTCGAAGATCGCGTGGTAACGATTGTCGCCATCGCGCGCGGGAGAGTTTCCGTCATCCCCGACGAGCCCCAGCCCGTTCCGGTAGTACCAGCAACGGGGGCGTTGGCAAAGGTCGCCACCCACAGTGCCCGCGCTCAGGATTTGTGGACTAGCGATGTTATTCACGGCGGTCACCAGAGAGGGGAAATGCTTTTGCACGTCCTTGTTCGTTGCGAGTTCGCCAAGACGGGTCATCGCGCCTATACGAAGGTTGCCACCATCGGTCTTGATGCCTCGCAATTCCAGGATGTTCTTGAGACTCACCAGACGTTTCGGCGCGACAAGGCCCTGCTTCAGAGAAGTGATCAAGTCAGTACCGCCCGCGAGAATTTCAGTTTCGCCCCACTTGTCACCCAGGAGGGCGGTGGCGTCTTTCAGAGTTTTGGGTGAAGCGTATTCGAACGATTTCATGCTACTTTTCCTCCTTCGTAGAGAGCGGCAATCACCCGGTCTGGTGTAAGCGGGAGATGCGGCACGCGGACGCCGCATGCGTTGGCCACCGCGTTGGAAATGGCGGCACCGGGCGAAATAACCGGCGGTTCCCCCACCCCAATCACTCCGCGGTCTTCGTGGAATTTGGTTTGCATCATGTGGACTTTTAGATTGCCGACGTCACGAATGCCTGCGAGACGGTAGAACTCCATGTCGGCATTGAGCATCTTCCCGGATTTTTTGTCGTAAACGGCCTCTTCGAAAAGCGCGTAGGTGATGCCCATGATCAAGGCGCCGTAAACCTGGCTTTCAACCGTTTTAAGATTGATGACCAATCCAACGTCCTGAACTGCGACCATTTCGTTAAGAGTCACAACTCCGGTCTCCGTATCCACAGAGACATCTGCGATCTGCACGCCACCGACACCTTGATCAATCAAGTGAGCCTGTCGGGACTCGCCGGGAACATTCGCCCCTCGCTTCACAATCGGTGTCGGTCCCATCAATCGGCAGGCGTCTTTCCACGCGATCTTATTCTCAGGTTTGTCGACCTGTCGGATAACACCGTTGACCGCTTCGAGATTGTCGACGGTAGTGTTGACGCGTCCGGCTACGTTGGCGAGCAGGGCGTTCAAGGCCTCCGTCGCCGCTTTGCGCGAAGATACGGAAACCCCGCCAATCGTGGTGCTTCCGCCGGAACCGCCAGAAGCGGGATACGAGTTCTTCCCGAGCTCGACAGTGACCGATTCCATCGGGACGCCAAGCGTCTCGGCGACCACAATGGCGAGCGAAGTGCGAGTGCCGACGCCCAAATCTTGCGATCCGATACGGGTAACAACGGACCCGTCTGGATTGATTGTCACCTCGCATTGAGACGGATGTCCGAGGCCGCCCCAGGTGTGAATTGAGATTCCGAGGCCTCGCTTTACAGGTCCGTCACCTCCGCCTTGGCCCCGCAAATGAGCTTTTTGTCGGTAACCGATCAGATCCGCCGCGATGTTCAGTTCCTCCCGATAAATGTCTGCCATCTTTGGACGACCGGCGGGCAATTTCTCAGGATCGACCAGCGGCAGGTTTTTCAAAAAGAACTCGAGCGAATCCATTTTGAGAGCCGCCGCCATGTCATCAAGAGCGCACATGGTGAGAAAGCAGCCTTGCGGGTGGTTCGGCGCACGCCAGGCGCGCTGGCCTCCGCGGTTCGTCCGAATTCCTTTCCCTACTAATTTGATATTCGGAATCTCAGTGAAGACATACGGAAGAGGCGGGGGATTGTAACCACCGTTGCCTCCCGTGCCCCACACTTCTGCGTCGATGGCGGTCAGAGTTCCGTCCTTTTTCGCGGCGAGCTTGATATTGGCGTAAGCAGAAGGACGATTGCCGGCGGTCATCAACTCGACGTCGCGGTCGAGCATGAGTTTTACCGGGCGCCCGCTTTGCTTGGAGAGAAGCACACCGATAGTCCCCCATTTATCGAAATTGAATTTCGAGCCGAACCCGCCTCCCATGTGCTGACAATCGACATGCATTTTGTTCTGCGGAATGTCGACAGAATCGGAAAGGCGATCGGTGTAACCGGAAACGTTCTGCGTCGAGGGCCAAAGATAAAGTTCACCCTCGCGGACTTCGGCCACCTGCCCGTGCGGTTCGAGGCAGCAGTGAGTGATCACCGGAATGCCGTAGGTCCCGCTGATCGTCACGCCCTCTCCATCCGCGAATGCGTCCGCCACCTTGCCGGACTCGCGGAGGGTCGGCTTATCTTTTGAAAGGGAAGCATCCGAATCAACGACCTGATGTTCCTGAACATTGTAGGTGACCTTCACCAGGCTGGCCGCTTCAGTTGCGATCTCCTCCGTTTCGGCAGCGACAGCGGCCACAATCTGGCCGGCATACATGATGTTTTTCGCTTCGCCTTCCACCCAGACAGCTTTGACGCCTGGAAGCGCTTCTGCAGCCTTGGTGTCTACGCCGGTGACTTCCGCTTTAGCATGCGGCGAAGTGACCAACTTCGCGAAAAGCATGGCCGGGCGGTTGATGTCGTAAGAGTATTTCGCCGCGCCGGTCGTTTTGAGCGGGGCGTCGATCCTCGAGATGCGCTTGCCGATAAATTGGCGTTTATCCTGTGCTGGCCAGTCAACCTTTGCCATAAATCAAGCCGCTCCTTTCTTCGCTGCGTCTGAGACTGCAAGCAACATGCCCGCGTAGGTTCCGCAACGGCAGAGATTCCCGCCCAGACCTGCTCGAACCTGTTCCACGCTCGCGTTTGGATGGTCTCGAACGAACGCCGTCGCGGCGGTCACAAAACCGGGAGTGCAGAAGCCGCATTGTTGTGCGTCGTGATCCATGAATGCTTTTTGTACGGCGTTCAGTTTGTCCGGTGAACCGATTCCTTCGACGGTGGTGATGTCGTGCCCCTCCGCTTCGATCGCGAGAACGGTGCAGGAGTAAACCGGCTTGCCATCAATCAACACAGTGCAAGCTCCGCAGGTCGCGCGGTCGCAAACTTTTTTCGGGCCCGTGATGTCGAGACGATTGCGCAACGCATCGAGCAACGTAACCCGCGGCTCGACACTCACGCGCTTCATCTGATTGTTAACTTTGAGGGAAATCTCCGTCTCGCCGGGGCCGCGCACCTCCGAATTGGCCTGAGCGGCTTCAGTGACCGGCTTGAGAGCGGTGACGACACTTGTTGCGGCAGTGCCGACACCAATTCCCTTGAGAAAGCCGCGTCTGGAGACATTAAAAGGATTATCCGAGGAACGATCTTGATCTGGCATGGTTACGTTCTCCTGTCTCTCAACAGTGTAGACACAATTTCCGTTCTTGAGAGATGGGGATGATGGTAGCGCGCAACGTTTCGCCTGCAAGGTTTTTCCTTTTCTAAACCTGCGAGCCAAGCAAACAAAAGAGAGAGAAAAACATTCCCTGAAACCATAGAAGGTTGGTTCGGGTCATAGATGGATTGAGATGAACGTCGATAAACGGCGCACGGGGCGGGAGGGAACACCCCCGGGTACCCACATGGTCGCGACGAACACGTTCATGTGCCGGTGGCAAGCCTTAGCCCGGGTCGTTTGGAGTAATCGAATATCCGAGGTCATTGAATAGTCTGCCTTTTCTCCGGATGGAGCCGCAAACAGATGCCGAGCTGATCAAAGCCGTTCTGAGCGGTGATACGGAGAGCTTTGAACCACTGGTTGTTAAATATCAACCCCGCGTCTTCGCCACCGCGCGCAAATACGCCCGTCGCGAAAGCGAAGTCGAAGACATCGTTCAGGAAGTATTCCTCAAGGCCTTCAGCAAGCTCTGCACCTTCCGCAACGAATCCCCCTTCGAACACTGGCTCATGCGCTTGACCGTGCGGACCTGCTACGATCATCTTCGCTCGCACCAACGAAATCGCGAGCAAACACTGGCGGAAATCACCGACGAAGAGGTGCAGTGGCTGGAGAAAGTCACCTCCTCCGCCGATCCCGTGGCAGACGACTCAGCCAGTGCCGCCCGGCTCGTGATCCACAAACTTCTGGAGCACCTCTCACCCGAATCGCGCCTCATCATCCAATTGCTCGAAATCGAGGAAAAGTCGCTTAAAGAAATCGCCGAACTGACCGGGTGGTCGATTCCAATGATCAAAGTCCGAGCGTTTCGCGCGCGCGCAGCCATGCGGAAGGTCCTGTCGCGAATGGATCGCGAGCGCTACCTCTAGCCTGGAGGGCGTTCACCAAACCGCAGCCTTTCCCTGAACACGCGGGTCGGCGCCCGCCGAAAACCCGTTCTCTGTTCGCACGACAATCTGCGCCGCGCCCATCGAGTCGACGAGCCGAACGTTATGCCCTTTCCTGCGGAGCGCAGCTTGAACTTCGCCAGGGAGAGCTTCAAGTTTCAGCTCGTCCGGTTTCCATTGCTGATGAATGCGCGGTTTGGCAACTGCCTCTCCAATGTCCATCCCGTAATCCAGAATGTTGATCAAGTTCACCACCGTCTGGCTAATGATCGTCGGGCCGCCCGCCGCCCCAAGCGACAAAATCGGACGACCCCGCTGCAAAACAATCGTCGGACTCATGCTCGAAAGAGGACGTTTCCCCGGCGCAATCGCGTTCGCCTCCGCGCCCACCAGCCCGAAATAATTCGGTGTGCCCGGCTGCGCCGAGAAATCATCCATCTGATTATTCATCACCACCCCGGTGCCGGGAATCACCACTTTCGAACCGAAAGTGGTGTTGATCGTCGCTGTGCACGCCACCCAATTCCCGCGATTATCTGCCGTCGAAAAATGCGTGGTGTGCTTCCCGAAATATGAGTTGCTGAATTCATCCGCGGCGCCGTGTTCCGGCACCGCCATGGTGTGATCCAGCGAAATTCCGCGAGCGAGCGATTCCGCATATTTCGTCGAAATCAGGCCTCGCGGAACGCGAACAAAATCCGGGTCGCCCAGCCAAAACGCCCTGTCCGCGAAGGCCGCCTTCATCGCCTCGGCGATCAGGTGAATCGAGTCCGCCGAATAGGCCTTATATTTCCTGAGATCGAACTGCTCGAGAATGTTGAGAATCTCTGCGACGTGCACGCCGCCTGAACTGGGCGGAGGGAAGCCGAGAATCTCATAGCCGCGATAACGGGTGCGAATTGGCTCCCGCAAAATCGTACGATAATCGGCGAAATCACCTGCCCGGAGAATCCCTCCATTCACTTTCATCCAGGTATCGAGACGCTGCGCGAAGTCGCCCTTGTAGAACCAATCGATCCCCTCCTCTGCTATGTGCCGGTAAGTTTTAGCGAGGTCGGGTTGTTTCAGGATCTCGCCTTCCCTGTACGGTTGCCCGTCACTCTTCATGAAGATCGCTTTCGCCTCCGGAAACCGCGTGAGGTCCTCCTGAACATCGCGCAACCGCTGCGCGTACGATCTGCTCACCACGAAACCCTCGTCAGCTACTTTCGCTGCAGCCAGGAGGTGCTCCTTCAAAGTGAGTTTGCCGAAGTGACGGAGAGCGTACTCGTAGGCCATCAAAGAACCGGGAACACCAATGGCCAGCGCACCGGTCAGACTCAAGCTCGAGTCGGCCCTGCCGTTCCGCAAATACATCTCGCGCGTTGCCTTCCCTGGCGCCGTCTCGCGCCCATCAATTGCCACCACTGCCCCGCGCTCCGTTCGAATCAAAAGAAAACAACCTCCACCGATTCCCGAATTGTGGCCATCCACCACGCCAAGCGTTAGTGCGGCTGCCACCGCCGCGTCCACCGCATTCCCCCCTCTACCAATCGCTTCCACTGCCGCATCCGTGGCGTTCGAAGAGACAGTCGCGACCGCCCCGCCCGGGCCGTAGCTGGCAGCTCCCGTCGAAACACAGAATAGAGCAAGGAGACCGACAAACAGCCCATTCATGAAAGGGTTCTAGGCGAGTTCGACTCCGTCTGCAAGATAAAGACTTGAACGTCCCAATAGGCTTATCCCAAGCAACTTACGCGCTCGATGAAGTTGACGACGAAGCGAACCGACAAACTTTGAGGCGAGAGGAGATAACGCGCCAGAATTGACCTTTCGTCGCCGAAACGATATACCTACCCCGCAGCCTAAATCCCGCTGCCAGTTGGCGGGATGCGGGGGAACCAGATCCGGGTAACCGGATGGGGCGAACGGCGCCAAGCTTTGTGCAGCGCGCCGCGGCTACTTTCAAAGCCGAGCCCGTCAGCTAACCTCGTCGGCACTTGAGAGGGCGATCTTCGCTCCCGCACGCGGGGCGGCATTGGTCCCGTTTCAGTGCACCGTTGCCGTGGCCATTGCCCGGTGCGCGGCTGCTATTGAACTATGACAGAAAACGTTCGTGACCGCCGGTACATGACAGGACTGGTGGTGGGAGCTCTCGGGGTCGTGTACGGTGATATCGGCACCAGCCCGCTCTACGCGCTGCGCGAATGTTTCCATGGCCCCCATGCCATTGCGCCCACGCGCGCCAACGTTCTCGGAGTGCTTTCCCTCATCTTCTGGTCACTCATCATGATCGTCTCGGTGAAATACCTCACCCTGGTCATGCGCGCCGACAATCGCGGCGAAGGCGGCATCCTGGCGTTAATGGCGCTAGCGTTCCCTGAGCCCAAAAGAAAACTGAATTGCCGCAAAACTGCGATTCTTGTGGGAATGGGCGTTTTTGGAGCGGCGCTGCTTTACGGCGACGGCATGATCACCCCAGCCATTACCGTGCTGAGTGCGGTCGAGGGGCTGGAGGTCGCCACCCCGTTATTCCAGCCCTACATCCAATTCATTGCCGTCGTAATTCTCATCCTCCTTTTTGCGCTTCAAAAACATGGCACCGGAAGGATGGGACGCATCTTCGGACCCGTGACATTCATCTGGTTCGTCACCATCGCATTGCTCGGGCTACGCTACGTGATCCGCAGCCCGGAAGTGCTGACGGCGTTCAATCCTTATTACGCTTATCGCTTCTTCGAACTGAACGGGGCGCAAGGGTTCCTGGTGCTCGGTGCTGTCTTCCTTTGCGTGACAGGAGCCGAAGCGCTTTATGCGGACATGGGGCACTTCGGCCGAAGACCGATCCGCCTCGCCTGGTTCTGCGTGGTTTTTCCGGCTCTCATTCTGAATTACCTGGGCCAGGGTGGATTGCTGCTGCAGGACCCAAACGCCGCTGAGAACCCGTTTTACCGCATTGCACCCACCTGGTCCATTTATCCCCTCGTGATCCTCGCCACAGCCGCCTCAGTCATCGCCTCCCAGGCGCTCATCACCGGGGCTTTTTCCCTCACCATGCAGGCCATACAATTAGGCTACTGTCCCCGCCTTGAGATCGATCATACCTCCGCGGCAGAACGCGGCCAGATTTACATGCCGCGGATAAATAACGTGCTGATGCTTTCGTGCGTCGGGCTGGTGATCGGCTTTGGTTCATCGAGTGGACTGGCCGCCGCCTATGGCATTGCCGTCACCCTGACCATGACCATCACCACGATCCTCTTTTACTTCGCGGATCAGAATCTTTGGAACTGGTCGCGCCTCAAAGCCGCGGCAGTCTGTGGAGTTTTCCTCCTGATCGAACTGGCCTTCCTCGGCGCCAACTCCCTCAAGATCGCCCATGGCGGCTGGTTCCCACTGCTCGCGGCCGCGATCATTTTTACCCTCATGGCTACCTGGAAGACAGGCAGGGTGATTTTGGGCAAACGACTTCGCGCCGGCACGCTGCCGCTCTCGATGTTCCTGGATGATATCGAAAGCAACCCTCCTCTGCGCGTGCCGGGAACCGCTATTTTTCTCGCTGGAAATCCGGAAGGGACGCCGCTGGCGCTGATGCACAATCTCAAGCACAACAAAGTGCTTCACGAGAAGGTGGTGATCATGACGATTCAGACCGCGGAACGTCCTCACGTCGACCCGGACGAACGAGTGCGTGTCGAGAAACTGAGGGCCAACTTCTATCGCGTCATTGGCCAGTTCGGGTTCATGGAAGATCCGGACGTGCCGCAGATCATGGAATCCTGCCGGGTTAATAGCCTCGAAATTGATGAGGACAAAGCGACGTTTTTCTTGAGTCGCGAAACCATCATCGCTACGCCGCGCCCCGGCATGTTCATCTGGCGAGAAAGACTTTTTTCACTTATGTCCCGGAACGCTCAAAGCGCCACCGCCTTCTTTCGGCTGCCTCCAAACCGCGTAGTGGAACTTGGGATGCAGGTCGAAATTTAGTTCAACTTTGTCGCCAGTCTTTATCGGAAACTTTGTCGATTTGAGAGAAGCTCGACAAAGGCGGCCGACAAAGTTTTCGATAAAGAGCTCGTTGAAGCAACACCGTGGCCTCTACTGTCCCGCAAGGACGTAGCCGTCGAGCAGTTTACGCGCGCAGGCCTGGTAGGCTCGCGCTTTCATCCCGCTTAGCGGCCAGTTTGGTTCCTTTTCCCGGGCATAACGCGTCGTGAGCGTTTGCTCTTCGACAGGCTCAGTGCGGAATGTTGCCCATTGCCCGGTCCGCACATCGATCAGGGCCGTTTTCACAAACATTCGCGCCTTCTGATATTCGTCCGGAACCATGAAATCGACTACTGGCACCCAGGAGACCAGCCCGGTCGCCAGTTCATCACGTTTCATTTCGAGCGTTCCCCAATAGACCACAATGGTTTCCGCTTTCGCGTGAGCTGCAGCCAGACGCAACGCTTTTGACACATCCTCGGCTTCCTCCTGCAAATCCTTTGGCACTCCGGTATATGGAATAATGGTAAAATGCTTCGAAAGCTGCTCCACCATTTCGCGATCCGGATGCGCACTGCCGGACTGGACCAACAAAATGTTCGAATACTCCTTGAGAGCGAACGAACGGGTGTCATCCAGTATCCGCTCGATATCCTTGTCACTGGCTTTGCCAGCATCGATCCCAAGAACCTCGTTCTCCTTCAGCTGAGGCGAACTCTTTCCCTTCTTGTAAGCGTGATCGCTCGAAAGGTCCGTCGAACGGTATTCCTTGTTTGTCCCGCAACTTGCAAATAAACCCAATGCCAAGGCCGCAAGAGCAATAGGCAGTCTCATATTTTGCATTTGGACGTTGCAGCATTCGAAATGTTTCAAAAAATGAAGGTGTGAAGCAACCTGGAATCCCGCACTATAGTCTCATGGGCGGACAAAGTGGCGCACTGGCCGGAATCTACAATTTCAGAGCGATCAGCGAAAAGCTGGGCACGAGCGGTCAACCGCGCGAAGAGCAATTCGGCGCCATTGCGGAAGCCGGATACAATCCGGTTATCAACCTTGCGTTGCCGACATCCGACAATGCGCTCGCTAATGAAGGAAGGATCGTCACTCGGTTGGGCATGTCCTACTTCCATATTCCGGTGGATTTCGGAGCGCCTAAAGTCGAGGACTTCCAAACGTTTTGCGGCGTAATGCAGGCGTTGAGAGATCGCAGCGTTTTTGTCCATTGCGCAGCGAACATGCGTGTATCAGCCTTTATTTACGCATACAGAATCCTGTTTCAGAATACCAGACCATCAGAGGCCGAAAAGGATTTGACGTCGATCTGGAACCCTAACCCGGTTTGGACTCGGTTTATCGAGGAACTACTTCGTTCAGCAACATCCAAGTAGCTTCTGGTATGCCTCAAACAACGAAATACGGATGGCCGTTTTATTGGACAGTCCCCTTATTGGTTCTCTGCGGGATGCTCTGCGCGTCGAGCAACATTCAAGGCGCGAATACGGCTCTCGACGTTGAGTTCATCGACACCAGTTTCGAGAACGCTTCGCCGATCTGGTACGAGCGAGCGCCGGACGGCGCCGTTCTCATCTATCTCCTTTACGACCATGAGCGCTCCTCGCCAAATCGCGCTGCCGGGCATTTTCACTTCCAGGTGCAGGCGCAAAAAGGCTCACGCGTCACGCTGGAGTTTCGGAATTTAGATAACGTTTGGAATGGCCAGAGCGGTTCTGTCGCAAAAGAACTGAAGACAGCGGTGATTTCCGAGGATGGACGCCTTTGGAAGTCGGTTCCACTCGAAGCGTTGCCGGGGGACCGGCTGCAACTGAAAATCGAGATGCCCGCCGACAGGCTGTATGTCGCGCGGGTGGAACCGTATCGGGTCTCTGATCTGGAGAATCTTCTGGCAAGAATCCGAAATAACCCCTCGGTTCAAATCACGAAGATCGGCAAGACAGTTCAGGGTCGCGAACTGGAAATTGTTCGTATCGGAAATGCGGGAGCGACGCGTCGAGTGTTTCTACGAGCGCGAGCGCATCCCTGGGAGGCAGGTGGAAACTGGATTGTCGAGGGCCTCGTTGATCGCTTGCTGAGAGACGATGCTGCTGCGCGCGATTATCTGTCGCGTTACGCCGTATATATCCTGCCGATGGCAAATAAGGATGGCGTTGCAACTGGACGAACACGGTTCAACCTGCACGGCAAGGACCTGAACCGAAACTGGGACCAACCGGCGAGTCCTGAATACAGTCCCGAAAATCACGCTCTGGAGAAATGGCTCGAGAAGATGATTACAGACAAAACCGCACCCGATCTCGCAATCGAACTGCACAACGACGGGAATGGACAGCTACACGTCAGCCGCCCGCCGGTACCGGGACTTGACGCCTACTTGAAGCGCATGGGGCGATTTGAGCAGCTATTGCGGCGCAATACCTGGTTTACCGTGGGGAGCACCGCCGAGAGTTTTCGCAATTCCGGGACGCTGGGCGATGGATGGCTGGAGCGGTACCACATCGATGCGGTCGTGCATGAATTTAACTGCAACTGGATCGCCGGCTTGAACGATTATCCGAACGCCCAGCATTGGCGCGAGTACGGCGAAGGTTTGTGCAAAGTCTTCTTTGAGTATTTCGAACCAGCGGCGCCGCATTGAGTTTGCGCTTTTCATTCGGGCTTCGTGCGTGAAAAGTTTCCCGCACCGTGGCGACCGACACACAACCAAATCCGGACCCGACGCAGCCTAAAAAATCGCGCCGGGCTTTTGATGGAAATCCTTCCTTCATCAAATGGTCGGTGATGCTCATTACGTTATTTTGGGTGCTGGTTTACAAAATCTCCGAGAGCCAGGCGGAGGTAGGCGGTTTTGTCTATGCCAATTTCTAGAACGGTGTTCCGCCACGCCGGCATTTTTCTACTGCTGTTCGGGCTCTCCATTCCTGTCGCGGAACTTGCCTTTCGAATGGTCGACGGGGCTCCCGGTGCGGAACTGGCGGGCCTTTTCGAACCGTTCGCGGGCACGAATTACAAAATGGCCTCAATGGTCGACACCGACGCGCGATATCCGTGGGGGAGAACCGCCGTTCATACCGATGGCCTGGGGCTTCGTTCTGATCGGGAGCGGAAATTCGGTGTTCAGCCAGGCCAACATTTGAATGCTTTGTTGTTGGGGGACTCACAAATATTCGGTTCGGGTTTGACTTACGAGGAGACCCTGGCGGGGCACCTTTCTCTTCACGGCTCGGCGCAAGGCATTCGGATTGGCGATGCAGCGGTGAACGGCCACTCGGTGCTGGATCAGTTGGCGGCGGCGAAATGGCTTCACGAAACGAACAAAGTGTCGATCGATACGTACGTGCTGGTAATGACCTGCATCATGGTGAAGGAGCCTGGCCATTATTATCTTGTTAAAGTAGGAGCGGACGGACGGCTTTACACAACGAATCTTCGCCCGTGGATGCGCGCCGTGATGTGGCTGCGGACACACAGCGCTGCCTACGGCCGGATAGGCAAAGCAAGGATCGCGCGACGCGAAGGCAGAGCCAGTGGCCTCTTCCCGATCTTTGTGGAGCGCTTTAACACGGAAAAGCCTGAGGACGCCGAAGAAGCAAAACTGGTCAGCGCACTGGAGGAATTCAAATCGTGGGCAACCGCGCAAGGTTCAAAACTGGTTGTCGTGTATCTACCGATTCCGCTGGAAATCGACCCTGGAGAAAATCTGGAGCAAGCTAAACGCGCAGGAATGAACATCGATATCAGCCGTCCGCGGCGCATTTGCGAAAGCGCATCGAAAAAGGCAGATCTGGCGTGTCTCGATCTTTTTCCCGCAGTGCGCGCCTACCAGGCGCGCGGTCAGCCGTTGAATTTAAAAGGCGACCTGCATTACACCTCTGAATTCTGGCAGTATTGCTGGCCGGAGGTTTGGCGGTTTCTCGAACCAGCGATGAGCTCCCGGGCTTCGTTGTGACCATGAGTCCAAGCCTGCTCGATCCAAAATTCCTTCTTCTGCTCACCGGGGTAATCGCGGTTCGTCCGGCAATTCCGGCCCGCTACTACGTCCTCTACTGCGCGCTCGCCAGCGCGGCGTTGATCGCCGTCGCTTCGCTTCCGACCTTCCTCGTCATCTCGGGAATTACGCTTCTGATACTTTTCCCGTTGCAACTTTCCAAGCAGCGCTCATCGCTCCTGCTGGGAATTGCGGCGATGGTCTGTTTGCTTCTTCTCTATAAAGTGGCGCGGCAATTTCCCGTCGCAAGTCCTGGTGTCATCGATGAAATCGCTGCGCTTTTTGGATTTTCCTACTTCATCCTGCGCGCGATCAGCTTTCTCCGAATTCAGGCGCTCGCCCCGATGAGTGACCGGAGACCTTGGCCGCTTCTTTGCTACACGCTCTATCCCTCAACGATTACGAGCGGACCGATTCACAAATTTCAGGAGTTCAAAACGCAACTCGGGACGCCGCTGCCACTGACGGGCGCCCTATTGCAGAATGCGCTGTATCGAATCACGCGGGGCTTCTTCCGCAAACTTGTGATTGCGTATCTCCTCGACCAACTGAGCGGCAAAATGCTTGCCCACGGACAGTTTAATATTCTCTCGAGCCTGGCAGTGATCATCGTCCTTTACCTTTACTTCTATTTTGATTTTGCCGGCTATTCGGATATCGCAATTGGTTTTGGCATGTTGCTCGGGATCAAACCACCGGAAAACTTTCGGAAACCGTTCCAGGCAACCACCGTCTCCGAATTCTGGCGCAACTGGCACATCTCGCTGGTCGACTGGTTTCGCGAAAACGTGTTCATTCCGCTGGGCGGCATGCGCGGTTCGAAAGTGCGGGCCGCCGGACTGGCATTTCTCATCATGGTGCTTTGCGGAGCGTGGCATGGGCTTTCGGCGAATTTTCTCATTTGGGGAACGTGGCACGGCTTAGCGCTGTTCACAGAAGGCATCGCCGGGAGCAAACCGATCCCGCCAGCATCGCGTCACGGCGCTTACTTCCTTTGGCGCGTACTCTGGACCAACGCGCGCGTCGCCTTACCTTCCATCCTTTTTCTGCCAAAGACCGCTGATATCCTTGCGATCCTCAAAGGCTTCACCCATTTTAGCTGGAACTGAGGTTTCCGCTTTCCTGAAGACATATCCTGAAGCACAATCCCGCCGACTCTTTTATGGAACAGAACACGCTCGTCGACACGGAGACAGCCCTGCGCGAATTTATTCAGCAGCGCTTCAAAGTCCCCGCGAACGACCCCGATTTTACTGACAGCACCCACCTTTTTGACTACGGCTATATCGACTCATTCGGCGCCGCGGAACTCACCACATTTGTCGAGCAGAGTTTCGGAGTGAAAGTGACGGAAGCGGACCTTGTCCTGCACCCGATGAACACGATCCAGGAAATCGCGCGGTTTGTCGGCAAACGCAAAAGCGGAGAGATTTAATGCAGAAGCTCATCATCCCGATCAAGGGTGTCGACAAGGATTACCTTTCTCAACTCGAGTACGCGCTCGCGTTCGCTTCGGAAGATCTCGCATCGTGCATCGTCAACGAGAAGGAGCTTCAAGTCGAAGCAGAACTGAAGAATGAATCCGCCCGCGAAAGCGCCACGCAAAAGATTCAGGAACTGATCACTCGCTACGAGAAGCGCGAGTTCGGTTTGCCATCTGTCATCCATTTCCGGCAGGACCGCGACCTCACCGCTTTCGACGCGTGGGGCGGTTTGCTCGAAAAGAAATGGGCGACTCCCGTTGGCACTGGCCACGTTATTCTCCGCGGACCGGCCGCGAAGTTGATGAGCCTGATCGATTCGAAGGTGCAAAATCTTTTCGCGAACGAATTCAAGGCGGAACTGGAGATTTATCCTTCAACGATCCAGTGCAAGACGCTCGATCGTTGCAACCACTTCACCTCCTTTCCCGAACACATGGATTTTGTGGCGCACCTCAAACAGGACGTACAGGTGCTGAACGATTTTTCGAATGCCTGCCGCGAGAAAGGCTGGTCACCGGGGCACCACGCAAATCGGATGGCCGAAGTCGATTTCGCTGTCGCGCCCTCATGCTGCTATCACTGTTACGAAGGAATGGAAGGTTGGGACGTTCCTGACCAGGGACGTTGCATCACTGCCATTCTGGCCTGCCATCGGTACGAAGGGGCGAATCACCGATCGCTCGCCCGGCTCCGTGCCTTCACGATGCGCGAGGTGGTTTTCATCGGAAAGCCAAAGTTCGTCATCGATAGCCGGGCGCGTGCCGAGGAATTGATTATCCAATGGGCGAAGGATTGGGAGCTTGGCTGTACGTTTGAAACGGCGAACGACATGTTCTTCACGAAGGATTACTCGATCAAAGCTTCCTTCCAACGGCAGCAACAGGCCAAGAAAGAGCTTCGTCTCACGCTGCCCGGCGAAAAAGAAGGAATCAGCGTTTTCTCGTCGAACTTCCATGCGGCGAGTTTCAGCAAAGCCTTTAGCATCACTTGTGGCGGTCGACCGGCGACGACTGGTTGCATCGCGTGGGGTTATGAACGGTGGGTCTTTGCGATCTTCAGCCAGTTCGGCCTGGACACAACAAAGTGGCCTGCAGGATTGCGCAAGGAATTCGATGCGCACCAATCAAGCTGCTCGGTCTAGCAATGGTCACGCTGCGAAAAGCGATTCCGGAAGATTTCGCGCAGATTGCTCAGTGGCTTTCCAATCGTGAAATCAGCCGCTGGCTCTCCAGCGAGTGGCGAAACCGCGATGTCACAGCGAGCACCATCGCCATCCTCGCGCGCAATCAGCGAAATGCCGTTTACCTGGTCCTGAGCGACGGCGTTCCATGCGGTATGGCGGCCTTTTCCGAAATCGACACAGTCGATAAGACAGCGAATGTTTGGTACTTTCTCGGCGATCAATCGCTCGCGGGAAAAGGAGTAACAACAGCGGCGATTCGCCAATTCGTTCGCCTCGGGTTCAACGAAATGCAGTTCAATTCGCTCGCGGCTTGGGCGATGGAAACCAATCGGCCCTCTCAGCGCGTTCTGGAAAAGGCTGGGTTCAAGCACGTCGGAAGAATCCGGCATAGCGCCATGTTTCAGGACAAGTCGGTTGATCGAATTCTCTTCGATTTGCTGCCAACGGAGATCGATCCCCGTTAGAGTGATCTTCACTTGCCAAACGAGTTTGGCGAGTTCATAAATTCTTCAGCTCTTTGAAAGCAGGGCAGCAATGCCCTTGTTACACAGAAAAACGCAGGGAACCTCGTGTGAATCGAGGACGGTTGCGCCACTGTGAGCGGCTACGAATTTCCAATTGTTCACGACAAGCCACTGCCAGTATTGGTGGGAAGGCGGGAAATGAGGTCTGAGGCCGCGAGTCAGGATATCGGTTTGTCTGTGCTCGTCGCGACGGTCCGGGTGAAGCCCGGCGGTCGACTTCTCCGTCAAAGAGAAGGATGAGGCCAGAGTCCCGACTGTTTCGGGGCTATCGGAATGCCTTCATTCTCGCTTTTGCTTCGGGGGTGAAGGTTTTTTCATCTCTGGGCACTGGTCTCGATTCTAAACGGCGCGTGTGCGCCAGCAGAAAGAAGATCAGAGATGAAAAAGGTATGGGGACTGGCCTTGGCCAGTGTTGGTGTTCAAATTCAAGCGGCTCAATATGCCGACTCGGTGGTGAATTACGTGCCGGGAACCGGTGGGGCAAAAGGCTATGACAATCCCGCGGCGGCGCTGGGCGAGCCGAGCCGTGTCACTCCCGGTCAATTCGGTGGACCGGTCGATCCGTTCAACCCGCCATACCTCGCGGAGCAAGTCGTATCCGTCGGTGCTGGCGGATCGCTGACCCTGCAATTTAATGCCCCGATTTTAAATTCGGCCGATAACGCGTACGGCTTGGATTTCATCATTTTTGGAAACAACGGTTTTCAAATTGTGAACGGTGATTTTAGCGGCGGCGGCGTGACAGATGGTTCGCAATTCGGCGCGAACACAGGTCCAACCAGCGTGCGAGTGAGCAACGACGGCGTGAATTTCTATCAACTGACTCCATCCCTTGCGCCGGTCGTGGATGGCCCGTTTCCCGCCGATGGCAGCGGTGATTTCACGAAGCCGCTTAATCCAAACCTAACCATCTCGTCCTTCGCGAACAAGGACGTCGCGGGCATTCGGCAGCTTTACGCCGGGTCGGGAGGCGGAGCCGCCTACGACATTTCTTGGGCGAGAAATGATGCCGGGCAACCGGTTACCCTGGATGCGATCCGCTACGTTCAAATCCAGGTGATCAATGGTGTTTCCGAAATCGATGGCGTTTCGGCGGTGCCAGAACCGAGCGCAGCGCTCCTGCTCCTTAGCGGCGCAGGTGGACTGTTCATGCTCCGGAGGCGGCGAGCGTGATTCGGCTTTTCCTTCCGTTTCTGGCGCTCGCGACGGTTTGCGCACGCGCGCAAGTAACACCCAAAAAGTTCGGCGGCAGCTTTGATTTATGGGCTGCCGCCGGCGACACGAATCTATTTACTCATGCGAATGGCGGAGTCCGCGTGGATTGGGATTCTGCGAATACAAACTCCTACTTTTACTTGCCCCTGGGACTTACACTGACAAGGGCGGATGATTTCGATCTCAGCTTCGTCGTGCGCATCGATGCTCTTCAACTCGGGACTACTGCCGGGAAAGAAGACACGTTCGAAATCGGCGCGGGTTTGCTGAATCTGACCAACGCACTCGATCCAGAGTTCTTCCGCGGAGCTGGTGTTAACGCACAACACGGGCCACGAAATCTGCTCGAATTTGATTATTTCCCGGCGTCCGGTTTTATCACGGCGACCGTTGCGCCGACGATTGCCACCGGAAAGAATCAGATTCTGTTTAGCGACAACCATCCGGTTGAGCTTGAGTTTGGAACGTACTATCAAGTTGTCATGAGCTTTAGCGCGGCGAATCAGACTCTGCGCTCGCAGCTCCTAAAGGGTGACGCAAGTTTCAGGTTTTTCGATCCCCTTCCGCTGAAGCCACTGATTCTCTCCTCGAATTATGGGGATTTTGCGGTCGATACACTCGCGTTGATCAACTACAACGATGAGGGACAAATCCCGCCGCAGTTTGCCGGTTCGCTACGTGGCTCAGGAACGTTTTGGAATGTGGAACTGACCGTTCACAATCGCCCTGCAATGCGGATTCAAGAAAAGAGCGGAGAAGCAACGATAACTTTTGAGACTTCAATCGGCTGGTCTTACCAATTGGAAGCGAAGTCCGAAGCTGATGACTGGATAAAGATAGGCGAACCGCTCGCCGGCACTGGAAATGTCGTCGAGGTCCAAATGACGGAGAAATCTCACTCGGCTCTCTTCAGAGTGTCAGCGCGGCGAATGTGACCACTTACCCGACAATCGCGAAATCGCGACCAAGCCTCCATTCGGTGGAGCGCGGACATTCCTGTCCGCAAGTATTTGGGGGACGCGACGAAACTAAGCCGAAATCAGTAGTGAGTTACGGCGCCACTGACACCGATTCCGGTGGTGAATTTTCAACCCTTGCGGACAGGACTGTCCGCGCTCCACGAGGGGGATTCTCGCTAATAGAGCTCCTCGTTGTGGTCGCGTTGATCGGCATTCTTGCCAGCCTTCTGCTACCCGCACTTTCGCGCACCAAAGAAGCGGCGCGGCAGGCGACGTGCATCAATAATTTGCGGCAGCTTGGCCTCGCGGCGCAGCTTTATTGGGACGATCACCAGGGAGAGTCCTTTCGGTATCGGACTGAGTCTGACGCCACAGGAGATACCTACTGGTTCGGCTGGTTGGAGCGCGGCAGCGAAGGCCAGCGAAAATTCGATCGCACGCGGGGTGCTCTTTACCCTTATTTGGGTGGGCGGGGGATAGAACTGTGTCCTGCCCTTGATTACACAATGGCCGAGTTTAAACTGAAAGCTACCGGAGCCGCCTACGGGTACGGGTACAACATTCACGTTTCGACGCCTGCGAATCAGCCCGTGATAAAGATCTCCGCCGTGCGGTCCCCTGCTCTTCTGGCATTTCTGGCGGATGCCGCGCAAATCAACTCCTTCCAGCACCCCGCCAGCCCTGACCATCCCATGCTCGAGGAATTCTATTACATCAGCACCAACGAACCTACCGCGCATTTCCGCCATGGAGCGAAAGCGGATGCAACGTTTGCTGATGGGCATGCGCAGGCACTCGCCCCCGCACGAGGAACGCTGGATGAACGACTGCCAAAACAAATCGTTGCCCAACTTCCCTCCTCAAACCTGACCCCGTGACATCATCCGGTGGCGAAGGAAACGGTGTCTGCGTTGTATACGACACGATATTCCGGGAGTCGATCGGATTAGGAAATCAGGAACTTCGAACCCGCACGTTCTTCGACTTCACAGCGTGAGAAGCGCGGATTGAACTGTGCGGATTAATTCTTGCGGCAGAAAGGGCTTTTGAATGCAGGCGCTGAAGTGTAACCAGCGATATTCCTCGCCGCTGAAGTAACCGGCGGAACCGGAGGCAAGGATGATCGGTAGGTTCACATTGCTCCGACGGAGCCGGGTCACCAGCTCAATGCCGGTCAGGTTTGG
The DNA here is from genome assembly GCA_044226545.1 of Limisphaerales bacterium. GTDB lineage: Bacteria > Verrucomicrobiota > Verrucomicrobiia > Limisphaerales > SXQI01 > DASVNK01. The sequence continues at coordinate 387,177 of JBGAGW010000002.1, read as the reverse complement.
CATGTCATTGTCGGTTATGAGGAGATCAAAATCTCTTCTCTGCAGCGATTCCCACGCGGCGAGGCCATCTTCGACGGGGGTGATTCTGTAACCGGCACGTGAAAGCAGGTGCACCGTCATCTTACGCACGAGGGCGTCGTCCTCTGCGTAAAGGACGTTCATAGGTCTGCTGGTTTCCCGCGTGCTTTGCACCGGGCTCACCCTGCACGGGGGGCACCGGAAGCGCATTAGCACTTTAGTAGTAGTGGAGGGAGACTTAAGGGCCCCTTTGATTAAAAAAAGGGGATGACCGAGAGCGGCGCGCCTGCGTGCAGGGTGATTTGCTGAAGCAGCGGTTGAAGGTCAGTACGCGCAATTCAGCACGTATCTCAAGTCGTTACCGCCCGGAGCAACGGCAACCGCGCAGATTTGGAAGGTTCCAGCCCAATCCACTCCTTCGTTCCAAGATCTTCAACCGCCGCGCCGAGGCACCTATTTAAGTCGCGTTCACACTCGACGGGCGATCATGGTTGAACCACGGCGCGATAAAATCGATGTTTGGTCCCGCCGGAACGGTCGAGGAATTCCGCAGGCGTTGCAGAAAGCGTAACGGTCTGCAGGTCGCTCCAGAGAGTTCCGTTCTCAGAGGCCTGCACGCGGTAGACCGTTCCCGGCTTTCCGCTTACCTGCAGATGAAAGCCGTCCGCCGAGGCACCCATCGGTCTCAACGTCGCTGCTGTCCCGCCTGAACTATTGCCGGGCGGCAGAGAAGCGCCGGCGCTGCGAACGACGATTTCATCGATCCAACCATCAAAATTTCCGAGCGTGAGAGTCGCGCTGGAGGAACGGCCCCAATTTCCAAATTCGCTCGAAGCCAGCGTCGCCAGAACAACACCGTCCAGCTTGAACGTATAACCCGTCCGCGAGATGGAGATGCTCATGTGGTGCCATTCCTTTTTCGTCAGCACGCTGCTCAGTGACGCTCCGCTGAAGGAGAAAACGTTTCCGCCCAGGATAAACGGACCCATGTACTTGTCTTCGCGGAATTCGAGATACGAATCGTTGTATGATTCGGACAAAGAGAAGATCGTCGCCACGTCTCGGGCATAAGCCTTGAACTCATTCACGTAAACCATCCCTTCCAGGATGATTTCGCTCGTCCCGGGGCTCTTCAAAAGCGAAGTAGGAATCTTCACGGTCGCGCGATCGTTGAGATCCAGAAAACGAAACGCACCCCCTCTTCGCTGAGCCATCCAGGCAAGATTGCTTGTATCCAGACGCGCATTGCCACTGAGCGTGAGTGCCGCGTTCCGGCCCGTTGCGTCAGCCAGGTCCCCATCCGCGTGATAAAGGGCAACAGTATCCGCACCGGCCGTGAGTTCGCCCGATTGGAAGCGGTTCGGCGGAATGTCTGAACCGGCGGTCGCAACGAAATTACTGACTGCAACAACGCGACGTCCATCCGGCAGGATCGCTTCCGCTTCAATCCAGTGGTCGCCAGAGAATTTTGGGGTGATCGTGGCGGGGTTGCCGAACTGTGGTTCGAGGAAACGTACTTCCCACAACACTTGCGCATTACTTAGATCGATTCCCGGCGCACTCAGCGAGAGAGTGCTCGGCGCGTCCGCCTGAATCGGCGCATCCAGCCCCACGATCTGTCCGGCGACCGGTTTCCAACTCTGCGCCGCCGCGTCGCCTTGAGCCATCCAGAAAGAAAGGCTCGCCAGTGAGCGCGCCATGTCCATGACCACGAATTCGGTGGTGGTATCGATCATGTCAGTCCAACGATCGTAGTAAGGATACGGGGCGGTGCCCGTGACATCGGAAGGAAAACTCAAACCGGGCAATTCGCTATAGGAAGTGCCGGGGCTGAAGTAGGCCTCGAGATAGCCGTAGCCCGCGCGGATATTTCCTTGCGGAAGACCCGCCGGCGGAAGAATACGCCGATCGTTCCAGGCGTATTGGGAAACAACCTCGCGTTGACGTTTGTAACCGATGCCGGTCACGTAGGTCATGTTCAGCGGATTGCAGCCGCCTTCGTAATTGATATTAGCGATCACAGTCTCCCGATATTCAGGACGCGCTTGCAATTGATACGCGGCGGTCACGTCGAAGGCACGTTCGCTGGAGAAATACCAACCGGGCGTGCGATATTGCTTGGTCACGTCCGGAAAGCTGGTGCCATATGCGGTTTGGCGCGAGAAGCGCGTGTGGTCATCCGCGGCCGCGAGAATTTCGGCTTCGCACTTTGCAAGATAGGAAGCATTCAGTTGGGCCGAGGGTAAACGACCGGATCGCGCAGCAAAAGCGTAGGTGCGCGTCGCGCAGCCATATCCTTCGAACAAGCGCCACCAGGTCCAGCGGCGCGTATTCGGATCATTCGGATTCGGGAAGAACTCGAATAACTTTGTTTGGTACTGCGCCTCGCCAGTCGCGGCGTACATTGCCGCGGCCGCCCATGCAAGTTCGTCATCGTGCATGAACTCGTTTCCGTAATGGGTGATCTTTTGATACGAGCCGTTCTTTCCGTAACGCGAGATTGCGTTCATCAGAAAATCCCAACCGAGTTTCGCTTTCGCGAGATAGTTCGCCGCCTCTGCGGGGAACTGCGCTTTCATCAGCGGTGATGAGCCCGCCTCAGCCAAAGCTCCAACTGCCGCCGCGGTTACAGCCGTGGTTTTGGGCCAAACCACCTGTGAATCGCCCTGATCCGGCAAAACGTTGTTTTCATAGCGCCGGGTCTTTGGATAAACCAGGAAGTAGAACCCGCCGTCGCTGTCCTGCATTTTCGCGAGAAAGTCTGCTTCCCACTTTGCTTCCTGCAGCACGTCGCTCTTACCGTCGCCGCTTTCCGGCAGCCCGAGGTTATCCAGCGCGCCAACCCCAGGAAACGAGTCGGCAGCAAAAACCAGGAAATGGACGAGGCCAGCGCTGTTAATCGTGTATTTGCTGTAATCCCCGGCATCATGGTGTCCCCCGGTAACATCAATTTTTCCTTGTTTCACAAAAGGAAAAAGGCTCGCCGCGACATTCTTCAGGATAGGAGCAGTTTGGGTTTCGCTAGGAGTACTGGTTACTTCGGCGAGCACCTCCTGCGTGGAGGAGTACTGGGGATCCATTGTCGGAATTTCCGCAGGTAAATAATGACACTGTCCATGCGTGTGTCGGGTGCAGGGAAGCGCATTGTCGGTGCCGCAACGCTGGTGATAAAGACCGAGCGAGAATGTCCTCGCGAAAGCTGCCGTAACTCCGCCATCGATGCGAAATGGAAAGGAAGAACCGAGCCCAGGCACAACCAGTTGATACTCGCCCGGCGTTGTCAGCCCGCTGAAGTCGGCTTCATACACCTTTTGGTACGGCGTCGGCGAATAACTGAACCCAACATCTTTCCGCGCGGTGAGCAGTCCAGAGTAAACAGGCAATTGCGTCAGCGCTTCGACGACCTCGAAACTCCCCCCTAACGGAACCACCAGCTCGCCAAGCGAGCCCAGGTAATAGCCGACCATCGCCTTCTTCGGATAAGCCGGCATGTAGCCAAGTTGATTCACGTGAACAGCCGGGCTGTAGCGCAGCGGATCCATCGTCGCGGTGTAACTCACAGGTGCTGTCCACAGTTTGCCCGATGGATTTTTCACCTCGACCACCTGCCCTTCGCCGATCGTTGCGCCCAGGACCAGATAAATTTCATTTGCGATCCGCAGATCTCTTTTTTCCGGCGCTGACAACACCCGGCGTTTGAACCCGACAGACGTCACGCTAACAGCTTGTCCATCTCTGCTGACCACGAATTCTGACGTAGCAGGAAGATTAGGGGCAAAATTATTTCCCACAAAATCCCATGCGTTCACCCGGCCAGGATCGGGGGCCTTCGTGTTAATGAGCGTCAACTCGAGGACATTCGGAGAAATGATCCGCAACTGATAATCACCAACATTCGGGAGGCTCAGAGGACTGTCATCCGAAATGAGATGCTGTGCAGAGGTCGGGCGGACAATCGCGATACTAAAGAAAAATGCGATGAATAAAAGCGATCCGAATGACTTCAAAAGAATTCGAAATGACTCACCGCTCGGACCGTTAACGATCACGGAGGGAGATGGGGCTTGGTTTAAAACACGCTTTCCAGTCACGCGGGGTGACTTAGCAATGGCTGTACCGCATGCCAAAATGCGGAGAAACTTTTCCCGGGGAATTTTTCCAGTGTCCGATTCTTACACACTCTCTCCCGAACCTGTCGCGTTCAGAGGCATGACGTACTGAACTCTGTCTTGATCCGGATAAAACCGTCATTAACGGAGCCTAGAAATTAGACGGTAACAACTGCCCATACGGAAGGGTTCGAGGCAGCTTTTGATACACTCTCACAAATCTCCTCGGACGCCATTGACCTTTTCGCACTCCAGGCTTGGAGATAACTCATTGCCTGGACCTTTACTGCTGGCCTTCTTTCGCCTCGACCAACCAAACGTTTCGATAGCGAACGCGGTTACCGTGATCTTGCAACTGCAGCGGTCCGGTTGCCGCATTCACCCGCGGAAGAGCGTGACTGGCGGTGGCCCCTTCGATTTCGGTTTGGTCCTGCACTCTCACGCCGTTCAAATCGACGGTTACTCGCGCCTTTTCCTTTAGCGAACCGTCTGCGTTCATTCGTGGCGCGCGGAAGGTGATATCGTACGTCTGCCACTGCTCGGGAGGGAAGCTCGCATTCACCTTCGGGCGAGTCTGATCATAAACCGCGCCGCAATCGCCCGCCGAAGGCACAAGCCCGAAGGAATCCAGCACCTGCACTTCGTAAATATTATTGATGATTACGCCGCTGTTCGCCCGCCCCTGGCCAAAGCTTTCCGCCATCAACGGCAGCCAGAACTCCAGGTGCAACTTCATGTCGCCAAACTTTTCCTTCGTTGTGATCGATCCCTTGCCTGGATCGCATTGCAAACTTCCATCCTCTTGTGGCTTCCACGTCCCGCCCTTCCATGCCGACGTGTCCGGTCCCTTTCCTGGGGAAAATGGCAGCAGGACGACTGCCCCGGCTGGTGCTTTGGCCAGTTCGGTCGGTGACTTCTTTGTCGTCTGGCGCAGTTCCAGGGACATCCCGTAGTAACCTGGGTCCGCCGTCAACTGATCGTCGCCCAGCGTTCCGCGCCAGGAGAGAGCGTTCGCACGGCCGAACAAATTCACCTTCCCTCCCTGCTTGACCCCGAAAATCTCAAACTGTGCTGGCGTGTCACCGGTTGCCAGTGGCTCTGCTTGCACAAGAACGCGGTAATAAGCGGGTCCCTCCGCGATTACCTTCGCGATGGCGTTGGCCGTCTGCGACCGGTCCGCCTTCAGAACCCCTTCGTAGTTGCCCATAAAAGGGTCACCCGCTTTGGCGCTTGATCCCACTAATCCCAACGTCAAAAAGAATACTGTCCGAAGGCTTGTTTTCATCATAACTGCGGTACTCGGGCCGACCTTAGCGCGATCCCGTCAACCCGGAAAGCACTTCCGTTTCTCCTGGAGTGCCACCATTTCGACCTGCTGAGCGAAATGGAAAACCACCTCGCGTAGTTAGGCGGGGTGGCTCGAATCGATTTCTTTAGGAAGCGCGCTTCGAGCGACGTCTGGCGGCAGCCAACAGCGCGCCGACCGCACCGGCTGAACTCAAGAATCCGGGTCCGGCATCCGGCACGTACTTTAGTTCGAACGATAGTCCGTAAGTGGCCTCGCCCGCTCCAGTATCCTGCACCCAGAATGAGTAATCGCCGGCTCCAAGCGGTATTGAGAACCCGGTCGTCGGATCCACTGTGGCGAGGTCAGGACTGCGCGGCACCGACAGATCATCAAGTATTTCGCCGCTGTTTTGGTCGAAATGAAGATAACCCAGCATCTTTGATGGGGTGGTGCCCGCGGTAAACTGATTGCCGGCCTGTAAGCCGATAAATTCGAGGCCGTTGCGAGCTTGCACTGGATGGGTGTGGTCCGGTAACACCGCGAGGGAAACAAGGGCGTATCCGCCCGGCACGTTGAAGGTAAAATAATCCGGGTCCGCACTCGTCGTTAGGCCTGTCTTTCCGAAGAGCTCGTTGATCCCTGGGCTTAAAGTCAATTGCGTCGGCGCAGCCCCGCTGTTGCTGAGCAGGTCTGCATTCGGGGTGGCTTCGTCGAGAATGATCCCGGCACCAGTCTGTGCCACGAGTGCAGTGATCCCGAAAACGCCGCAAATGCGAGCGACAGTTGAGTGAGATGAATTCGAATTTGTTAGCATAAACTCCTTTGAAACAGGCGGCGGGATCGTATGTCCCCAGCCGCGGAAGGGTCAATCTTTCAACCAAGGTTTTGGTCAAAAACATTCATGTGCACGCTCGATGTGGCTCATGGACGTCAGTCAACTTCGTTCTTTCCTGCCCCCGGCTGGCCGGAGATTCTCACTTGATGTCACTTCATACCACATTCTGGTTTGTTTTGAGCGCGGTGCTGGCGAACTCTATGCCCGCCTTTGCGGAACAACCGCTGGCGAATTCCGCGCAACTTATTCTGGAGTCGAAAGGGAAAGCACCCGACCCAGAACGGTTGAAACTGTTGTTTCAAGCGCATTGGAAATACTCGATGGAGGAATCGCCAGAGGCTGCGACTTACGCGGGATATGCGGGACTGAACGATCGCTGGACTGATATTTCCCTCTCCGCCGTTGAGCGGCGCAGGAAGGATACACATTCCTGGCTGAAAGCCCTGGAATCAATCGACCGGCCGAAGCTCGGAACCGGCGATCAGCTCAACTATGACTTGTTTCGCAGGGAGCTGCTCCTCGATATCGAGGGCGAAAAATTCCCGAGCGAGTTGATGCCGATCAACCAGATGGGCGGGGTGCAACAGGAAATAGCGCAGACGTTGTCTCTCATGCCTCTGGAGCGGGAGAAGGATTACCAGGACGCAATCGCCAGAATTCGCGCCGCGCCAAAACTGATCGACGAGAATATTGCGTTGTTGCGTCTCGGCCTGGCGCAACGGGTGACACCGCCTCAAATCGTCCTGCGCGACGTCCCGCAACAAATTCAGAATCAGATCGTCGAGGATATGTCGCGAAATCCGGTGTATGGGGCGTTCACTAATTTCCCAGCCAATATTCCCAGAAGCGTGCGTGCGAAGCTGACGAACGAAGCGGAAACAGCCATCCGCGAACAGTTGCTGCCCGCATGGCGAAAGCTGCACGACTTTTTTGCGAAAGAGTATCTGCCAAATACACGCGAGTCCGTCGCCGCCAGTGCGCTGCCCGACGGCAAGGCGTGGTACGCCTACCGGGCACGTCGATACACCACCACGGACATGTCCCCCGAACAAATTCATCAGATTGGCCTGAACGAGGTGACGCGCATCCGCGCGGAAATGGAACGGATCATTCGCGATGTGAAGTTTACTGGAACCTTCACGGAATTCTGCGATTTCCTCAGAACCGATCCGCAATTCTTTTACTCCCGCGCCGAGGATTTGATCACTGGTTATCGCGACATAACGAAACGGGTCGACCCGGAGTTGGCCAAACTTTTCGGCAAACTGCCACGGCTTCCTTACGGCGTGCTACCGGTGCCTTCCTATGCGGAAAAATCTCAGACAACCGCCTATTATCAGCCCGGCGCTGCTTCATTCGGACGCGCCGGCTATTTCTTTGCGAACACCTATCAACTCAACACACGCCCGAAATGGGAGATGGAAGCGCTGAGCTTGCACGAGGCCGTGCCCGGACATCATTTGCAAATCGCTCTCGCCCAGGAAATGGAAGGAGCGCCTGAATTCCGAAAACATGGCGAGACGACCGCATTTGTCGAGGGTTGGGGACTCTATTCGGAAAGTCTCGGAAAAGAGATGGGCTTTTACAAGGATTCATATTCCAAATTTGGCCAACTCACTTACGAGATGTGGCGCGCCATTCGCTTGGTGGTCGACACTGGAATGCACGCGCTCGGTTGGTCGCGCGAACAAGCGAGCGAATTCTTCAAAAAGAACAGCGCCAAAACCGAACATGACATCACAGTCGAAATCGACCGTTATATTGCGTGGCCCGGGCAGGCGCTCGCCTACAAAATTGGCGAACTCAAAATCAAGGAACTCCGCCGTAAAGCTGAAAGCCAGCTCGGCCAGAACTTTAACATTCGGGAGTTCCACGATCACCTTCTGGCCGAAGGCGCGATTCCGCTGGACCTGTTGGAACAACGGATGAACGTCTGGCTGGAAAGTAAGTCACGCCAGTAGGTCAGCGATATTGCCTCGGCTTGGGAAGTTCAGGTTCACCGCTTCCTCCCTCTCCTGCCCGTCCGCAACCGCCGCACGTCGACATCGCTTGGGCGGACGCTTGCGAGGAAAGGAGCCGCTCGAAAAAGAAGGGGCGACGCTCTTTCTTTCGTGTGCCGATTTCATTCATCGTCATCGAATCGTAAACACGTCCGTTCAGGAGGGTGTAACGCACGGAATCGGAGTTGTGGATATCGTCGAGGGGATTTTTGTCGAGGACGATGATGTCTGCCAATTTGCCGGGTTCGAGTGAACCGATATCGCGATCAAGTCCGAGGTACCTGGCACCGTTAATAGTCGCGCACTTCAGCGCATCGATTGGACGCATGCCACTCTGCGCGATGAGCCAAAGTTCCCATTGCGAGCCGAGACCCGCGAGTTGGCCGTGCGCGCCGAGATTCACAAAAACACCTGATTCCATCAAGGCGCGCGGAATGGAGGAGCTTCGGAGGACGTTGTAATCCTCATCGCTGGCCATTTCGCGCCGACGCGAGCGGGGATCGATCACAGCGCGCGGCGTAAAGTTGAGAAGCTTCGGATGACGCCATGTATCCATGTGCTGATACCAGTAATGTTCGCCATCGAGTCCGCCGTAACCGACAATCAAAGTCGGGGTATAGCCAGAGGCACTCGCCCCCCAGAATTGTCGGACGTCCTGATAGATGCGTTCGACCGGCAGCGAATGCTCAACACCAGTATGACCATCGGCGACCATTGTGAGATTGTGTTCGAGTAGCGAGCCACCTTCCGGAACAACGGCCATTCCAAGTTGCCGCGCGGCTTCGATTACCTGCTGGCGCTGATCGCGGCGCGGCTGATTGTATGATTTCACGCTGAACGCGCCGACCGCTTTCATGCGCTTTAAGTGAAAGAGCGCATCTTCCAGATTATCAATCTGGGCTTTGTAGGAACCGGCCGCGCCGTAAAGAATTGTTCCGGTCGAAAATGTCCTTGGCTGGACGAGAATGCCGGCACGCTGCATTTCGCTGGCGGCGAAAATGGTTTCGGTGTCGTTGGAAGGATCGTGCGCAGTAGTCACTCCAAACGCGAGATCGACATAACGCTGCCAATTCTGTTGTGGCGTAATGCCATCTTGGCCCTGGCTCCCATGCGCATGTACATCAATGAAGCCCGGCATCATGGTTTTTCCCGAGCAATCGATCGCTACGGCATCGGCAGGAACTTTGATGGACTCGACAGAACCAATATCCGTGATCCGGTTTTGTTTGATAACGATGGTGCTGCGTTCAAGGACTTCGTCGCCTTTCATCGTAATGATTCGCCCTCCGACCAGGGCGACGGTTCCTTCCGGGACGTCGGCTCTGGCCTTGAAAGCGATGTTCAATCCAATCGGCTTCGGTTCCTCCTTCTTATTCGTATCTTCCTTTTTTTCCTCTTTCTTCTCTTTGGGTTCTTCAGCCTTCGCGAGTTTCTCATGTTGCTTCGCCTCGGCTTTTTCGGTAGCCCTAGCTACGGCGTCCGCGACCGGTTGAGTAAAAAGTTCGGGGCCAAGCGACCAGTGCAAATTCTTTGAATCACCCGACCAGGAAAGATTTGCACCGGCCTCGCTCGTAACCTTGTAGACCTGCACATTCGAAGATTTCGGACCGATATCAATTTTGCGGCCGATCATAACGAGCGGCGTCATGTAAACGTTGAAACGCTCCGCCCAGGCGATCCAGGTGCCGTCAGGTGATACACGCATTTCCGTAGCGTGCTCGCTCGCCAGATGCGTCCGCTCCTCCGTTCCATTTAGAGCGATGCTGAAGAGTTGCGTATTTTCCTTTTCCTTGTCTGGTTCGCTGGTCACCAGAAAGACACGGTCATCGTCCGCACCAAATTGCGGATTGGTCCCCTTCTTCGTTATGCGTGTCGCGTCGCCTCCGCTCGCGGAAACCCAGTAAACGCCGGGTTCCTGGCCGTAAGTTCCCGCAAGCAACCGCCCGCCCGAAATCTTCCCGAAAACAATTTTCGAACCGTCGGGCGAGAACACCGGGTCAACGTAATGGCCGGGCTTGGTGGTCACGACGCGGCCTTCGCCCCCGGTCGCGCTGACCACACGAACACTCGCCAGTCCTTCGTCATGCCACGCGATGTAGGTCAGCCATTTTCCATCGCGCGACCACGAGGGCATGAACTCGAAATGTTCATCGTCCTTCGTAACACGCTTCGGCTCACCATCGGGAAGCGGGCGCACGTACAGGTGACCTAATGCGGAATACGCAACTGCATCTCCCTGGTACGATACAGTCACACCGCGCAACATCTTCACATCGAACTCTGCCGGCGCAACTTCCACTGTTGGCCGAACCGCGGACATAATCTCGCGTTCGGTTTTTACGTGAAACGGAATTTCGGAGACGGTTTTGGTCGTCACCTCGATCCGGTGAATACCTCCCTTTGCATAATAAACGATCGACTTCGAATCAGGCATCCACGCCATCGTGGGATAAACCCCGTGAATCGCCCAGGTCTCCTGCATATCGCGCTCGAGATTATCGTTCAACTTGCGGATCTCGCCCGAATCGATGTCTTGCACGAAAAGACAGGTCTGAAAACGATCGCGGCGCACAAACGCCACTTGCTTTCCGTCAGGTGAAGGTGTGGGACGAACCGCTCCGCCAGGGCCATCGATCCAACTCTCCGTTTCGCCCTTCACCCGATCCAGTCGCGAAATGATGTAGATCTGCCCGTTGGAATCCTTGTTGTATTCGAAAGTTCCGCCGGGCGTCGCATCCCATGAGTAATAAAGGTACCGGCCATCCGGCGAAAAGGCCGGTTCACCGACATCTTTCTGATCGGTAGGCTTCGTCGTCATTTGCAGACCGTCACTTGCGCCCGCATCCACTCCCGCCACGGAATAAAGCCAGATCTCACCCGACCCCAGCGAACGTCGCGAAGTGAAATGCTTTCGCGCGGCAATGTGCTTTCCGTCAGGCGTCCACGCCGGGGAATTGAGCAGACGAAAGGATTCCTGACTAATTTGACGCAGACCGGAATCCTGGGCGCTCTTCTCTGGCGTGGCATCGGCGCGAATAATCCAGATGTTATCTCCCGCACCGCGGTCGCTCGTAAATGCGATCCATTTGCCGTCGGGACTGAAGCGCGGCTGCATGTCCCACTCAAACCCGCTCGTTACAGCCTTCGCTTCTCCTCCGCTGATTGGGATGTTGTAAATATCCCCCAACAGATCGAACACAATTGTTTGTCCGTCCGGCGAAACATCCACGTTCATCCACGTTCCCTCGGTGACATCAATGGAAGCTGTTTTCGCGTTCTCGAAGCCGGGAGGTTTGGACACATCCCATTTGTCAGATTTCTTCTCAGAAGGTTTCTCCGCTCCGTAAACACCGACAGAACAAGCGAGCAGTAAAAGGCCCAATCGGGACAATTGCATTCGGGTTATATGCACTGACAGTCGCTCCTCTGCAACGTTTCCGAAATCGTTTGCGCTTTGCCGCGCGGCATTTCAACTTGTGCGACTTTGTGGCCGAAATATGAAATTGAAACTTCTCGCGCTTGCTTTGTGGATCGGAGTTTTCGCGTACAGCCAACCGACAGGGGGCGCGCTGCCAAAGATCAGTCTCCAACGCCGGTTTACCGACCTCCAGGTTGAACGCCCTCTCTGGATGGCGCAGGTGAAAGACTCGATCTACGTGATGGAGCAACGCGGGCGCATTGTCACTTTCCCCAAAACCAGTAACGGCAGCGAAGCAAAGGACTTTTTCAACATCGTCGATCGCAAACCGTACGTGGATAATGAAGAGGGCCTGCTTGGGGTCGATTTTCATCCGGGCTTCGCCACCAATCACCTTTTCTACGTCTACTACTCCCAGCAAAATCCACGACGCAGCGTCGTAAGTGAATTCAAAGCTCCCTTCGAAGGGCCAGTCGACCTCGCGACAGAACGTATCCTGCTACAGATTCCGCAACCGTATTCGAACCACAATGGCGGTCAGGTCAGCTTCGGGCCCGATGGCTATCTCTACATCAGTCTCGGAGATGGTGGCGCCGCGAACGATCCGCACAACAACGGACAAAACATGGCGAGCCTGCTTGGAAAACTCCTCCGCATCGACGTGAACAGTCGCGCCACGATCGACAAAAAGCAGCTTCAATATGGGATTCCGGAGGACAATCCTTACGTCGGTGCGGAATACGGCGTCCGGCCGGAAATTTGGGCCTCAGGACTTCGCAACGTCTGGCGCTTCAGTTGGGATCTCGAAACGGGCGATCTCTGGGCGGGCGACGTCGGCCAGAATTTGTGGGAAGAAGTGGACGTCATCGTCAAAGGCGGCAACTACGGCTGGCCCGTCCGTGAAGGTTTTCATCCTTTCAAACCAGGACCGCGCGGCGCTCAGTTCGACGAACCGATTATTGAATATCCCCACAACCCGCAGATCGCTTCGCAATCACCGATCAAACAGGAAGGTTTCGGACTTTCAATCACCGGCGGATACGTCTATCGCGGGAAAAGCATTCCTGCGCTTCGCGGCGTTTACATCTACGCGGACTACGCGCTCGGCACGATTTTCGGGTTGAAGCGGGAAAACGAAAAGCTCGGTGAGCACGGAATTCTTCTCCAACAACCGAAAAACGTCATGAGCTTCGCTCAGGATTCAGCCGGCGAACTTTACCTCCTGGCACAGGACGGCGGAATTTACGAAATCGTTGCCGCCCGGTAACGGGTTAATGCGAAACCTCGAGCACCGCAACCACAGCTTCGCGAAGCGTCTTGTCTTCACGAGTTGCATCCGCGGCTTCGGGATTCACCGATTGGAGCGCGATGCTGTTCAGCAACTTGTTGGCCGCCCCTTCCTCGTCGAGAGTTTCCTGCAGCGTTTCAGCGATGTGATCCAATCCGAGGATCGTCGCGTAGGTCCGTGCGCAACCGTAGGCGGCGATTTCGAAATGTTCTACTTTTTGTGCCGCGCCGATCAGGGCTGCCTCCAGCACGCCGGGGTCAGCTTTCTTTTCCTCTTTCATCAAATCCTCGGCTTCCGCGATTAATCCGGTCATCGTCTTGCACGGATTACCTTCCGGAGACTCCTTCAACTGCACAAAAATGCTTTCGAGGCGATGAACGTGTTTCTCAGTCTCCTCCAGATGGTCCACGAACGCCTGCTTCAATTCCGGCAACACCGCTGTGTCCGCCATTCTTGGCAAAGCTTTGATCAATTGTTGCTCCGCGTCGTAAATGTCGCGCAGTTCCTCGATCAGGAGATTCTTAAATGAGTTTAGTTTCATAACCTCAGCCAGGTTGAATTAAACTAGGCGGGTCGAGCGCGTTGAAAAGGTTGCCCCCGCCCGGCGTTGAGTTCAGGAAAATCCGGAATCGTTCCAATTGCCAATTCGGGACACGAAAGTAAACCAATCGGTTTTAAGAATTTGCTTGTGTGAATTGCAGCTCCGCACAATAGTTAACCATATGGTTAACTGTTCGCCCCGAAATTTGAATCGGACATTTGGTGCGCTCGCAGACCCGACCCGCCGGCGCATTTTGGAACATCTCGCGGATGGGGAGCGATGCGTCACAGATATCGCCAGGCCCTATCGCATGTCTCTGCCCGCGGTCTCGAAGCATCTGAGGGTGCTCGAAAAGGCCGGGTTGATTCGCCGGCATCGTGACGGCCGGCTACACCGGCTCAAGCTGGAGGCGAAGCCAATGAAGGAGGCGCAGGAGTGGATCGAGTCGTATCGGCGTTTCTGGGAGGAAAGCTTTGATCGTTTGGATGCGTATTTAAAAGAACTGCAATCGAAAGAGAAAACAGATGACAAAAAATAAAGGTCTAGAACCACTGGTCGTGGAACGAACGTTTGACGCGCCCGTCGCGCTGGTCTGGCGGGCCATGACGCAAGTGGGGGATATCCGGCGTTGGTACTTCGACTTGAAGGAGTTCAAGCCGGAACTCGGATTTGAGTTTGCCTTCGTGGTCGAGCACCAGGGTACGAGCTACGATCATCGGTGCAAAGTCGTGGAGATGATTCCGCAAAAGAAGCTCGCTTACACCTGGCGCTATGAGGGGCAGCCGGGTGATTCTCTGGTGACCATCGAGTTGTTTCCGGAAGGCAAGAAGACCCGAGTAAAGCTGACGCATGAAGGCCTCGAGACATTTCCGCAAACCCCCGCTTATGCGCGGACGAATTTCGAGAGGGGTTGGACCAGCATTGTTGGCGAATCGCTCAAGGATTTTGTGGAGAACGCCGACCGGGAAATCTTCATTTCCCGAGATTTCAATGCGCCGCGCGAACTGGTGTGGGAAGCGATGACTGATCCGAAGCACATCACGAATTGGTGGGGCCCGCGCGGGTTTACAACGGAAACGGAATCGATGGATTTCCGCGTGAGCGGCACGTGGAAACATGTGATGCGCGGGCCGGATGGAACGAAATATCCAAACCAAAGCGTCTTCAAGGAAATCGTGAGACCGGAACGAATCGTTCATGCCCACAGCGGCAAACGCGAGGATGGGCCCGGAACATCGTTCGAACGAACGATCACTCTGGAAGCGTTGGACGCCAACAAAACCAGAGTGACCTTGCGCGGGGTGTTCCCATCGCAGACAGAACGGGATTTTGTGGTGAAGGAGTTCGGCGCGGTAGAAGGCGGCAAGCAGACGCTGGAACGTTTGAGCGAACACCTCGCGGGAGCCCAATGCGCACCCTTCACGATCTCGCGCGAATTTGATGCGCCACGTGAACTGGTGTGGAAAATGTGCACGGAAGATGAGCACATGAAGAATTGGTTTGGGCCGAAAGGGTTTGAGCGGACCACGTCGAAAATGGACTTCAGGCCAGGGGGAATCTATCACTACGGCCTCAGGACGCCGGACGGGAAGGACTTCTGGGGGCGCTTTATCTACCGGGAAATTGTTCCGCAGGAACGAATTGTGTTTATCAATTCGTTCTCGGACGCAAACGGCGGCGTCACACGGCATCCTTGGAATCCAGGTTGGCCACTGGAGACCCTTTCACGGTTCACCCTCACGGAAAAGAATGGGAAAACGACGCTGACCGTTGAATCGGTGCCGTACGAAGCCACCGAAGCGGAGCGAAACACTTTCAGCGACAAGGGCTCACGCGACAGCATGAAGATGGGCTGGGGCGGCACGTTGGATCAACTCGCCGAGCGCCTGGCCAAGATCAGGAAGTAATCGCTCGTCCCGCTATCGAAATTCAAAACCGCCCGCTGAACGCGGGCGAGTTTCCGCACCGCGGCAACTACCACCAGGTGGAACGCCTCGCGCTGCGAGGCGTCGCGCTCGTCCAGAGCGCGCGCCTCACTGAATCCGATAAAACGCACTCATTCCACCAGCGCTCGCCGTCCACGAACTATTCGTGACAGTCGCCACTGTCGTCCACAAAGGCAGGTTCAAGGTCGATGAACTTTGGACCACATAGGGCGGCGCGCCGGTGAAATTGAGGCGCAGCGTCTGGCCCTCCTTCTGGATCTTAACCGCTTTGCCGGGTGCGCGCGGGCCTTCGGTCGGACCTGTGGTTTGGATTACTTCGAAATTGGTGATCGAAATACTGGAAAGATTCGAAAAGGCGTTAGCGGGATAGCGATCATCCGGCGTCACCGAAATGGAAAAGAAATTGCCGTTGTCCGCCACAATCGCGCCGTATTTTTTCAGACCAAGCAGGACGGCCTTTTCTTCCTTGGCCCAATTGGCAGGAATATTGAAGCCTGATTTTAATCGGACCCGCTGCCCCATCGCTGGAATGTTCGGATTGGTGAGATTGCCGACAGATGCGTTGTGCGTGGCGGGATAAATCGCGCCGACGCGCGTACGCTTCACGACGATGCGCATGGCGTGCTCGACCATGCCGCGCTCGCATTCGTCGTAACGAACAAGAGCTGGGAACATCGGCAGACCCGCCGCATCGCCCGAGGTCCAGCCTTTCGGACGGAGGGTATTCGAGTTGAGATCGAACTTCGCGCCGTTCGACGCTTCCCATCCAGTCGCGCCGAGTTTCGTCAGCCACGTCTCCCAAATGTATCCCCGCCCCGGCATAACAATGATCGAGTGACGATCACCGCCATCATTGTTGATATCGCGCTGCCAAGCACCGAGGCTCAACGTGCCAGTTTCGCTCGGCCAGGTTTCGACGGGAAGGTTTGTGGGAATTGGATAGGGGCTCGGGTCAGATTCATCGGCATAGTTGAAGAAATCGATGGGCACGAGCGGCTGATTGTCCGGAACCAGGACAAAGTTCATTTCATGAAACGCCCGCAACGTGCGCCGATCCGAACGCAGATCCGTCATAATCTGAGAGATCATCGCGTCGGAATTCGTGAGCACAGGCCGCCCGGAAATATCCTCATTCCAGGGACTGTCCTTCGGCATGATCTGCATCGCCGAGACAATCGCGTCGGCGGCGGGCGTATTGAACAAGAGCGGCTGCGTCACCGTCGGCAACACATCCAGGGCTCGTCCTTCCTGATTCACCCGATCCTGCGCGCGCAGCGTCGGTATCGCGAGCGCACAGGTCAGGACGAGCCATTTGCAAAATTGCATCCGAACGTAAAAGCAGTATGGAGGCCAGATTAACCCTCGAAAGTCCATTAAGATAAACGCCCTGACAGAGAATCGGATCATGCACGAGCGAGGATTATCACCTTCTATTTATTGCGACACCCTCGCCCCTCACATTGCGGGCCTACGCCGCAATTCTTCTTGGTAGCCACGCGCTGTGAAGCCGTGGGTCGTATCTGTCTACAATTTGCGCCTGTTCCAATGCGAGCCCATAAAGCGGTCATAAGGGGTCGATCCCACGTATTTATACTTTCTTTATGAGCCTGGCCAAATAAGGCACACTTCCCATTTCTGATTGATCAGCTATCCACCGCAGGAAACGGTCGTTTCGCTTCGCAGGCGAACGTCCGAAGGGCGGAACAAGCGTCTTTGCCAGCAAAAAAGCAAAAGCGGCGGGTTTTCGGCCCGCCGCTTTTCTGAAACTAACGTGGAAAGAAGATTACTTCTTGTCTTCTTTCTTAGGATTGCACTTCTCGCAAACCTTCTTGTTCTTGGCCGCTTCCACGCAGCATTTGTGCGTGCATTCTTTGCCCGCTTTCTTGGCGTCGTCACAGCAACTCGCGCGAACACTCATGGTGCCGGCGAAAAGGCCAAGGGCAGCGACCAGGGATAACATTTTGATGCTCTTCATTCTTCCTTTCTTGGTGGTATGTCACCTGCAAATAACCACTTCTCCTCCTTTCCTGACACAACATGTGCCCTGTAAGGCTTCGGGTTATTTGAACCGGACGCTAATGAAACGGCTCGTAACTGTCCACACGAAAATGTGGCTAAAAAAAGACAAAAGGCACACCCAATGCTGCATCCCCTCCGGCCCTGGGCTGCCGCGTGGCTCAAAAAGGAAAATTCTTGCGCTGAATTGCGGTTCACCGGACCTTGGCGCGAATGGGCCGACAAGCGGCTGTGTAGGAGCGTTGATCGTATGCAAGTTGTGGATCCGTTGGGTGAGGCCTCTCTCGGCCAGTTAGTTCATACCGTTAATCTGAAGCTCGCAGCATTGGGCTGTGCACCGGTGGAAAGCCGGTCGGAAGAGGAGTTTCATGAAATCGCCCGCGCAATCCTGAACCAAAACGAAGAACCTGGTGAGCAAATCGCGCCAGTGGATGCGCGAATTGAGGCATTCCTGAATAGAATGCTGGGCGAGGGACGGGTAAAGCTTCCGACGCGAACATTGGTTCTGGATCGAACAGGACTGGCACGAGCCTTGTCAGTGCCGATTGATGGCGAAGAGTTTTCCTCAGACATTTTGAACTCGTATCGCGTCCGAAACGGTGTTCTGCACAATCCCAAGAGCGATCGCCGGACTACTGAAGGCATTTTTCACGTCGTCGAGGGAGGGCTTCCCATTCCCGATGATAAAAAGGCGGTGCCGAAGGAGGTTTTTGCAAATCTCTTTGATCGCGCGATTCGCCATCCGCAGGGATTATTACAATTGCCATTTACCGCGAAGCAGTCAAAGCCCGCGGAGTGTATTGTCTCCCTGCTGCTGCGGCCGATTGTCTGCCCAAGCGTGCCAGGTTTCACGGCCTACAAATCGATGGAGATCCGCTTTTTTGCGCCGGGCAGCCTCGTGAGCAATCTCGACTTCGTGGAAAGCATTTTCGGAAACGGTGGCGATCCTTACGCCTCGCGGAACGATGCGGCTCTGGATGTGTATCATTGGTCGGGGCATACCGGCTGCGTCATCCTCGCCCCGCATCTCATCAACTTCACCAAGAAGGAACTCGGCCTGCCGCACATCGATTCAGCCACGCCGCGTCAAAAGCGCGATGGAATGTGCTGGAGCAAAGAGACGGAGAAATATAACGACGGCGGTGCATTTAAGGTGACTTGCCGCGACACCTCCGGAGTGATGGTGACAATCATCGCGGACAACTATTTCGGTTATTGCAAAAAGGAGGTTAAGACGCAGATCAGCTTCGCCGCAAATCTGATGGGGAATACCGAAGAAGAACACGCGGGCGGCGCCCTGGTCTATCCGAGTTACGATCTTGGCGAAGAATTCAGTGGCAACCTGCACGTCCGACGCCTGGGACACACCTTCCAGGAGGTGACGGAGATTTATGCCTCCGCGCTCGATCTCCATCCGGACGGTTACGCCACGGACAAACATCATCCCGACATCTTTTATGTGCCGGAGAATGTTCACTTCGATTTGAACAAAGGGCTCGTGAGCTGGCCCACAGAAAACGGTGTCAAGTCGATCCGTTTGCTGGCTGGTAAAGTCTACGTGCGCCCGTCGGGCTACAAAGTGCAAATGGAGAAGATACCGGGGACCAAAAGCTGGCGCCTGGTGGGCACGGTAGCGGACGGCCTTTTGTGCCACAAACCGTGCACCGTTTCAGGAGGCGGCAAATCCGAAATTTCCAAGTCGATCAGTGACGCGATTATACATGGGCCAATTTACGTAGCGGACTTCCAGAAGGATTTCGACGAGGTGGAGAAGCTGATCAATCGCGATTACTCGGATCGCTTTCGCGAGGAACTTCGCAGCAAAAAGGACAGTCGCATGGTCTTGGCGCATGAACGTTCGCTCGGTTCAGTGATCAAACTGCTGACTCCTTCGGAAGCCGAATACACCGCGGAGTACAACGCGTGGCTCGACACGATCCCGCAGCATATCAAGGAGCTGGTCTTTGTCGTGAAGCGCTTTTTCAAGGCCGAGTGGGGCAAGAACTGGCGCGAACATTTCAGTGTCGATACCGTTAATGGAATTCCAGGTAATGAACTGAAAGTCGACAGCCGTAAGCTCCTTTCGAATTACCTGCGGGTCGGCTTCGAGAAGGATGGCTCCTGGCGCGTGTTCGGGCTCCGCAAGGATTTCCATCCGGCGGCGAAACTTTCGATGGAAGATGACATCACGGCATCGGTCGTGGTGCCTCCCTTTATTCTCCGCGAACTACGGAGCAGCGATTACTCGGCGAAGTTCGTTCTAAATTGCGAGAGCCGCTTGTTCCAACGGCCCGATGACGCGATCCATCGCGGATACGATAAGCAAACCGAAATGGATTTTGCAAAGGGCGGCAATTTCTTTTCCAATTACCAGCCGCTAACGCGCAAAGATGCACATCTGATGGTGGAAGATGCGATCGGTTTCGACCAATTCACCGAGCCGATGCAGCACCTGGTTCGACAAGCGGCACATGACGGGCACCACAAATTCTTTGTGAGCACTTCCAACCCCCGACTCGTGGATGGAAAGCCCTCCAAGAACCCGCGTTACCTTCAACTCCGGCAGGACCTTGCGAAACCACGTGACAAATATCTCGCGGAAATGGCCACGCGCTTGCAGCGCAGACTTCCGATGAATGAAGCCGTGCTGACCCCCGTGGGGGCAATCGTTCCCGGGCGACGCAATAATCCGCCGGAGGCGGCGGCGCGCATTCGGGCTCTGGCCGTTTATAATCCGATCCATTTTATGGACTTGCCGGAACTCTTCATGGAATTCATTTCTTCCATGACGGGCAAGTCACCATCGACCACGGGGGCAGGTTCGGAAGGAGCGCTCACGAAAGGACCATTCAACGCTCTGCCTGCGATTTACGATCTCAATTCCGCCTACGTATCAGCGGTGCTGACCGGCCAAAACGCCTTCGTCACGGCGGCAGCTTATGTCGGGCCACACACCCGCGTGGATCATGACATCAGCCTGCTTATCCCGGAACTCTGGTCCCGCATGAACGAGCAGGAACGCGATCCACAAGACATGATCGCAAAAGGGTATCTGGAAAAATGCCACGACTTTACTCACAACGGCCGGGAAGTACTCGCGAGCCGTCTTGGCTACCGCATCACCCGGCAGTTCGTCGTTCATTATTTTGGACGCGTGTTCAATCACCCGCACGTCGTGCTCACTCCGGAAATGCTTCGGCCCGAGTTGCAGGATATGGAGATCTTTGTGGATGGTATGGAGAACATCGTCAGCACGCACAAACGCGTCGCTCAACACTATTTCAACGACGGCACGATCGAGTTCGCCTGCCCCCCCCTCAAAGCTTTGCTCCATATTATGGCGCATGGCCAATTCGAAGGGAAAGATTTGAGCCATCCGGACATTCGTGCGCTGTTCACGCGACGTGCGTTGATCAATGGCGGATGGTATCGCGAGCGGCTTCTCGCCAAGCAAAAGATCGATAACGCTCTCTGGCAACGTCATGTCAATTCCCTTCAGCGCTTCATCGCCAATTCGAGCGAAGTCGATGAAGAGTATCTTCTGACTATCGAAGACCGTTTGATGGACGCGCGGGCGCACCTCCGACGAGTCGGTTCGGAGACATACATGGAAGAGTTGGAAGGAACGACCGGCGCAGAACCCTCACTCGCGCCAAGGGCCTAACCTTCCCCCTCATACTCGTAAACTTATCCTACTCCTAATCTGTTTGCCCAAACGGGAAGAGATTAAGGGTTACGCTTACGAGCAGGGTCAAGGCGCGATAACGGATTGGCGCATTTCAGCAAATTTCTCTTCATTGACGCTAAAGTAATCCTCCTTCTGCTCCGATTAAGCTTATGCGGACCGCCGCAATTGGGTGCTGATCATTCCGGCTGAGGCGCTTGAGAATGGAGCCAAAATTGCTTTTCGCATCGTTATGAGTGCGAGAGGCGGTTCACAAATCGCTGTGATACTCCTGGACGAAAACGGCAGCATAGTCGACGCGCACGCCTCTTGTACCGAGACATTTGGTTGGCGGCGCGAAGAGTTGGTTGGCAAAGACATCCGCGAGTTGTTGCAGTTCGGCCGCGACCTCCTCATGAGCCAGTTGCATCTGTTGGAGGAGAACGATTCCGCGGGCAATACCAGCTTTAGCATTCGCGTCCTGGCTAAACGCAAAGACCAGCATCAATTCCCCGCGCGTGCCACGGTGCGCCGCTTTAAGGAACTGGAATGCTGGACGGTCGCGTTCTACCAGGCAGACGGCGAAACTGTCGATTCGAACGTCTCACCCAGCGTCAGTCCCCAGGAAATTGCGCTGGCTAAACGCGCACTCGAAGAAACCAGCCCCGCGACCATTCGCGAGCGGAAACGAAAAAGCGAAGCGAAAAAAGGTGACTCCATGTCGGTAAGCCGTTTGTGGCGCAACTCACGATTACTATTTGGATCTCGTAACCAACCCGAGCCGGAGCCAGAGCCTGAACCGGCAGCTATTCTGGCCGAATCGCCGAGCGAAGAGGAAATTATCCAGCAGGCGAACGCATTGGCCTCGCAAGTCGATCCCGCTGCGAAAACCATCACCGCGCCAGAACCGACTGCTCCCTTGGTCGAAACAACCGCGCCCAAGAGCGAGAAGCCAGAAGTCGAATCTCCAGAACCGGTCCAGGCCGTAGCGCCTCCAGACGGTAGGGACGCGTTCCACCGCGTCCCCGCTCCCCGAAATGTTACTCCAATCGAAACTGCCATGCCCATTGCTGAACCCCGAGTTGTGACCGCACCACGCTTTGATACTCAGCTTTCCGAGAGCGCGATTCTCGCCCGCCTCAAAGCCGAACTGGAAAAAGAACGCGGCGAGCGCGCGCGTATCGAGCAACGCGCCGCTTCCCTCAGTTCCCAGGTGCAGTCATTGCACCTTCAACTCAGTGAGGGCCTGAACCTCGAACGCGACAATCAATCCCGCCTCGCCTCACTCGAACAGGAATTGCGCACCACCCAGGATGCTTACACCCAGGTCAAAGCTGACCTTGAAAATCAGCGCCGGGAACAACAATCCACCGAAGACCAGCTTTGCGTTGTGCGCGAACTCAACGAGCAGCTTCAGGCCAACCTCGGCGCGTTCGAAAATGCACGCAACAGTTTCGAACTCGCCCAAACTGATTTCCGCGCTCAACTCGAACACACCAACACCGCGTTGCAGCAGGCCGAACGCGCTCTCGACAACGAACGCGAATCCCGTCAGCGCCTCGAACACACCCTCGCCACCACATTGCGCGACCATCGATCCGCTGATCAGAAACTGGCCTTGGAAGTTACTGAACTTCGCACTGCCCTCGAAACCGCCCGTCTCGAAAAAAACCGCGGTCATGAAGAAGTGTTGCGCAGCCGCGCCGAATGCCTCGCCACCATCAACGAAGCCACCACTCGCGCGAACCGCCTGCGTTCACACTTTTCCCAGGTCCTCGCCCATATCAACGGAACGACACGTGAACTACTGCAATCGCCCCTCACAGAAGAGCAGAAGTACGTCATCGAGACGCTCCTGCAGGATGTGATCGCGCTCGAGTCGAGTCTCGAAGAAGAAATCGGTTCTGCGCCGCAACAAGCCGCGGCCTAAAAAAGGACCCCGAGGCAAGAGCCGGCCCCTACATCAAGCGGACAAACTGTCGGACCTTGGGTAACGACCAGAGTGCCTCGGGAATGCTGGTTGCCCAGCGGCCAAGATTTTAGCCCAGCCCCGCCCGAACGCAAGGAGTTGGGCCGACTTTTTTCAACGAATCGTTTTGCGGATCGCAATCGGTCCCCGACCGCCGCGCGTCGCGAATCATCCGGTGGAATCGCTACTCCCAAAAGACCGCTCGTGCTCTTGTTCATTTCTCCTGCCCGCGCATTTTCACGGCTGTCTCCCCAGCAATTTGTCGTCAAACCATTTCGCCAAAATCTCACCATCCTTCTCTATGCCGACCCAACCATGTTCTTTCCCCTCGCGGCGGACCAACTCTGCTTTCACGCCCAGTTCCTTCGCCTTTGCAACGAAAATCTCCGCCTGCTGAATCGGGACCAATTTGTCCGCATCCCCGTGAATGATCAGCGTCGGAGCAGTGTTTGAACTAAGGAAATAAATTGGCGAAATCTCCGTGCCGTAGGTCTGCCGGCTTTCTGCTGTGTCTGATTTAGTTCCGAAAGCAGGTTTGAACTGAGATAAAATCCCGACGCCTACTGCATCAACTCCAGGCGCACCGTAATTCAGAAAATCGGTCGGCGGAAAAAAGCAGGCAACCGCTTGCACCGCACTGCTCTCACGATCCACTGGATCCTTCGCGTCGGCGGCTCCCGGTCTGCCTTGGGTTCCCATGGTCAGCGAAAGATGGCCACCAGCGCTTGCACCCGAAATGCCGAGCTTATTCGGGTCGATGCCCCATCGCGACGCATTGTGCCGAATGAAACGCACCGCGCGATGAATGTCCGAGGTGATTTCCGGAATGATGAACTTCGGCTGTGACCCGTGCACGATTGCAAACACCGTGTAGCCGTGATCAAAGAACGCTTGCAACAGGTATGGGTTGATTCCCTCCTTCGCCGAAAAGAAGCCGCCGCTCACCATGAACAACACCGCCGCTCCGTTCGGATGTTCCGGCTTGAAAACATCCATCGTGAGAGCAAGTCCGTATTTGCGTCCGTAGATGATGTCTTCCGTGCGCGTGTACTTCTCCACCGCCTGAACGGAGACCAACGCCAATGCCAAAACGAGAGTTCGTAAAAAGTGATTCATCCCGAGAAGATAGAGATTCCCACCTCTTTGCCAATACGGTTCATCGAAGAGAGCGAAGGGGACGCTCCGGCGCCGCACGACGGCGATCAGAAGCAATTCTGATAAAAACATGGACGAACCGCGGCGGTTTTTGGCACGCTTAGAGCAGCCAATATGCTCGTTGAACAGGACGTGCAAACGCCACTCGAAGCTGCCGTAAGTGCCGCGGCGGCAGGCCACTGGCGCGAAGCCCACGAAAAACTGGAACAACTCCCCGCCGAACGCGCCACACCGGAAGCATTGCTCGCCAGGTGCCGATCCTCCGCCAAAGGCGAACGTTGGCCCGAAGTTGAGATGATCGCCTCCGCCGCCATCAATACCTATCCCGACGAACCCGCCTTTTATACCCAGTGGGCGTGGGCGGTTTATCGACAGGATCGGACCGTAGAAGCGTTCGAAATCATCCATCGCGCGGCGGAACGCTTTTCCAAAAGCGTCTCAATCGCCTATTCCGCTGCCTGTCTGAACGGCGTGATGCATCGCGCGTCCGATGCGAAACACTGGCTTGCCCTCGCCATCGAGCGCGCGAGCAATCCTGAAAAAGTGAAACTTCGCTCTCTGGTCCAACCGGAACTCCAGTGCGTGTGGACCGAGGGAAAGATTGAATAGCCCTGCAATGTAACTATCGTTTGGCCGCATGAAAATTGTGGTGCTCGACGGTTATACGCTGAATCCCGGAGACCTATCCTGGGAACCTCTGAAAAAGTTGGGAGCCTTCGAACTTTTCGACCGATCGGCCCCTGAACAGGTCGTGCCCCGTCTGCAACACGCCCAAGCCACCTTCACTAACAAGGTTGTCATAAGCCGCGACGCAATGACGCGCCTGCCGGACCTCCGCTACATCGGCGTGACGGCGACGGGCTTCAACATCGTCGATGTGGCAGCGGCTAAAGAGCGAGGCATTACCGTGACCAACGTGCCCGCCTACGGCACGGATTCGGTCGCTCAGGCCACGATCGCGCTGCTTCTGGAATTGACGAACCATGTTGGCCACCATGCGCAGACCGTCCGTGAGGGTCGTTGGAACAAGAGTCCCGACTTTTGCTACTGGGATTACCCACTGATGGAGCTGGCGGGACTAACGCTAGGGATCATTGGTTACGGCCGCATCGGTCGGCAGGTCGCGACGATTGCCCAGGCGTTTGGCATGCGTGTCATCGCCACGGTACATCGTCCTAAAAACCTCGATCCTTCTGTATCCGCGGTTGACCTCGAAACATTGCTCCGCGAAAGCGACGTCATCTCCCTGCACTGCCCGCTTACACCCGCAACCAAAGGGATCATCAATCGCGAGCGTCTCGCCCTCATGAAACCGAGCGCCTTGCTGCTGAACACGAGTCGTGGTCCATTGATCGTGGAGGAAGATCTCGCGGAAGCGTTACACGCAGAACGTATCGCCGGTGCCGGCCTTGACGTCCTGACGGTGGAACCGCCTCCGGTCGAAAGCCCTCTCTTCGGCGCACCCAACTGCTTCATCACCCCGCACCAGGCGTGGGCCACCCGCGCGGCGCGGCAGCGGCTTATGACAGCTGCTATCGAAAATTTTCGGAGGTTTGTCTCCGGCACACCACAGAACGTGGTGTCTGTTTAATCGCCGTCGCCGAGCTTGTTAAGCAGAGGTTGATCCGCTTTTTCGACTACCGTGATTCGTCAGCACCGCTCGGATTTTTTCCAGCAGGCTCGCCGTGGTATACGGTTTCTGGAGGAACTCCAGGCCCGTGTCGTCGAGGCCAGATTCCACAAGAATGCTTCTCGGATAGCCCGACGTAAAAATTACGGGCACATCGGGCTGAACTTCGACGAAGCGTTTAAACAATTCCGCGCCACCCATGCGGGGCATGACGACGTCGGTAAAAAGCAAATCGACCGGCTGCTTGTACTGTTCAAGCACGTTCAGCGCCTCAAAGCCGTCGCGCGCGGTCAACACGTGATAGCCATGTTTTCGAAGGATGAGATTGGCGAATTCCCGCAGCACTTCTTCGTCTTCAGCAAGCAAGACCACAGCGCCGGGCACCGCGCTCACCAGCGACGGAGTTTGCGCTCCGTCAGAGATTGTGCTCTTGTATGCCGGCAAATAAATTTTAAAGGTCGACCCCTTCCCCACCTCGCTCGCGCAAGCGATCTGGCCTCCGTGCTGTTTCACAATCGCGTAGACCGTCGCAAGGCCGAGGCCGGTATTTTTTCCCGGCTGCACGCTTCCGAAAAACGGCTCGAATAGATGTTCCTGGTGTTCCTCGCTGAGACCGAGGCCGGTATCCGCTATCGAAAGCACGATGTAATCACCTGCCCGAAGGTGAAGCTGGTTGTGCTGCGGCTTCTTGAGATGCAGAGCCTCGGTGCGAACCGTCAGTTTACCTCCATGCATCATCGATTCACGCGAGTGCGCACAAAGATTGATAATCACTGTTTCGAGTTGCCCGCGATCCGCGCGAATCCTCGGGAGATCCGAGCTCAACTCCATGGTCGTTTCGATGCTGTCACCCATCAACCGGCGTAACAGAGGCGCAGTCTGTTCCAAAACAGCATTCAAATTAAGCGGTTCGGGAGCGAGGACATCTTTGCGGCTGATGGCGAGCAATTGATTGGTTAAACCAATTGCCCGTTCGGTGCTTTGAATCACCTGATGCAAATCCTTTTGGAGTGGATGATCCGGAGTGAGTCCGGAACGGATTAAACCACTGTACCCGGTGATTACCGTCAGCAGATTATTAAAATCATTCGCGACGCCTCCAGCCAACCGGGCAATCGCTTCCATCTTCTGAGCACTGAGTAATTGCTGTTCCAGATGCTTGCGCGTGGAGACATCTCGCGCCAAAACCTGGACTGCCGCCTCCCCATGGTAGTTAATCCGTCGTGCCAGAGCCTCGACCAATGCAGGGGAGCCATCGACTCGCACCATTTTCTGTTCGAGCAACGGACCATCCAACCCGTCCAACGCCTGACGCAGGTGTTCGTCTACCAGGTCGCGGTAATTTTGATCGACAAAATCGAGCAGTCGCTTGCCGACCAATTCGACTGGTGTCTTAACACCTAACAAAGAAACCGCCGCGGGGTTGGCGAAGACAATTGTATCGCCCGTCAGAATGAACATCGCTTCCGGGCATGTTTCCACCAAACGGCGGTAACGCTCTTCGCTTTCGCGAAGACCTAGTTCCGCCTGTTTGCGTTTTTTTCGCTGTGCCACTTCCTTCAAGGCGCGATCTACCGCCGGACCAATCCGCGAAAGACGATCTTTGAGCAGATAATCATTAGCTCCTGCCTTCAGCGCTTCGATCGCCACGTCTTCACCGATCTTTCCAGATACGATGATGAACGGGATATCTTCATCCGTTTCCTGAAGCACCTTGAGTGCCGCCATGCCGCCGAAGCCCGGCAAGACGTAATCCGATATGACTAAATCCCATGGGCGTTTGGCCAATTGTGTACGCATGGCCTGAGCGCTTTGGACCTGTGCGGCAGTGGGCTCGTACCCGGCGTGGCGAAGGGCGTGTAAAAGCAATTCAGCGTCATCTTTGGAATCTTCCACGATGAGCACCTTCAATGGGGTCTTCATTTCTTGCCGCAACCTCTCGTTCAGACTACAACCTTCTCAAAACCGAGACAAGCTGCTGAGTGCAGAAGAAATGCCGAACCATCGCTTATCCTAGTGTTTAGGCATTTTCTTGGTCAAAGTTCAGGGAAAGCCGGACCCTCGATTACTGGTCTTCTAGGGTGGCTTATTTGTCGAAATCCTTGGAAAACCTGAACGGTTGACCACCCAAAAAATCGGCGCTCGTGATCGAAGCACACCAGTACCTTTCGATATGCTGAACGATCAGGTCCGTCCCGCGAAAGTGACTCACGAACGGCTTCATCCGCGAGTTGTACATCGTGTCGGTCATGTCCCGCATCAGCAGAACGTTCTTTCCCTCACCCACCATCTGCCGGATGGAAAATGGCCGGCCCAACACGCACATGTTCGCGTGCACCCCCATCACGATGACGTTTTCGATGCCGCGCTGCTGCAGAAGATTATACGCTTCAGTCGAATCGGTGATCGCATCTTCCTTCGCAATCTCAAGAATGGGAATCTCACTTTTCCACGCCGTATAATTCTTACACTGCGGTTCGTCGTCGCATCCGCCATCGCTGTCGTCAATCGGCAAGGGCGCCTCTTTTGCGGTATCGAGTTTGCACCAGCGCTGCAATGGCACCGGCGGATTTGCGACGGGCGCCTCCTCGGCCCGCTTCCGTTGCGCAGTTCCTTCGTAGAACTTCATTGTATCGCTTGGTGAGTGGATAATGAAAACACCTTTCGCGCGCGCTGCTTTCACCACTTCATTCATCCGCGGAGCCATTTCCGCGACACGCTCGGTCGCACCTTTGCACCAATGCTTGTCCCACATGTCACAAATAATGATCGCCGTCTTTTGGGGGTCCCATTGCAATGTCCTTTCTTCTGACTTCCATTCTCCGCTTCTGGGAGCAATCTCCACCTGACGTCGTGTATGGAGGTTCAGCGGTTCGCCCAGGACTGAAATCGAAAGAGAAAGGATCAGCGCAATGTGGAGGGTTTTCATCTGCTCTGTGACCATATTACGCTCTTATCTTCTCGCGGCGAGAAAATCTTCAAAGCTTGTAGAACTCGGGTCTCTCCGTAATCTCCCGCTCAGTCAGACGAATGAAAATCATCGGTGTGATCCCTGCGCGGTATGCGTCCACCCGCTTTCCCGGCAAGCCTTTGCATCGGATCGCGGGTAAACCATTGATCCAGCACGTAATCGAACAGTGCCAGAAAGCGCGTTCACTCGCCAAAGTGATCGTCGCCACGGACGACACCCAAATCTGGGAAGTGGCCCAGCGCTTTTGTGATGTGGAGATGACCGGTCGAGATCATCCCAGCGGCACCGATCGCATTGCCGAAGTCGCCGAACGTCATCCTTGCGATGCGTTCGTAAACATCCAGGGGGATGAGCCTTTGATCGATCCAGCCGTTATCGACTCGGTGGCTGGCGCGTTGGAACACCACGAGATGTCGACCGCCGCCGCAGCGATTCGAGAGCCGCAGGAGTACGACAATCCAAACGTGGTCAAAGTGGTCGCCAACCGGGCGGGCCAGGCCCTGTATTTTTCGCGGCGAACAATTCCTTACCTTCGCGACGGCGCGAACCTCGCACCCCTACAACAAATCACCAGTTACCCATTTCTGAAGCATCTTGGCATTTACGGTTACAAACGCGAAACGCTCCTGCGTCTGGTTAAATTCCCGGTGTCCCCACTTGAAGCAGCGGAAAAGCTCGAACAACTGCGGGCCTTGGACAACGGCATTTCCATCTCCGTCGTCACCGTGGAGTACGAGAGCATTGGCGTGGATGTGCCTGCGGACGTTCAGCGTATCGAGCAGATCCTTCGTGCAAGATAGCCCTTTACATTGGCCCAGGCACAATCACCATCCAGCCAACTCCGAACCGGTCTTCCACCATCCCGAACGCTGGCGAGTAGAACGTTTTCATGAGCGGCATCTGCACTTTGCCGCCTTCGCCTAGTGCATTGAATATGCGGTGGGCTTCGGCTTCGTTCACCACGCTGATGGAGAGCGAAAAACCCTCAAAGGTCGCTTGCCCCTGGCAGCGACCATCCGAAACCATAATCTGGGTCTCGCCCACTTTGAAATTCGCGTGCATCACTTTGTCATCCATTCCGGGCGGACGCATGGATGGATCTGGTGCATCCTTGAATCGGTGCACAGCCTGCACTTCTGCTCCCAGAGCATTCTTGTAGAACGCCAGCGCTTCCTCGCACCGTCCGTTGAAAAACAAATACGCTTCGACTTTCATATTTTAGTGTTCTCAGCAATCCCATCTTTGAACGAAGTCCTGTTTAGCGGAAGGATAGGATACAACCCAGGGCATACGCCAAATGTTTCGTGGAATGCCTGGCTAAAATGACTCAGGCTCGAGTAACCCACTTCAAACGCCGCTTCCGTCACATTATGTTTCCCGGTGCGCAACAACTCGGCGGCCCGCTCCATTCGTAACTTACGGACAAATTGCGGCAAGGTCATTCCGACTTGTTTGGAGAAAGTGCGGCTTAAATAAAACGGGCTGCAACCAACCTGGGCGCCAATCTGGTCGAGCGTCGGGGGTGCAGCGAGGTTTGCCTTTAAAATCGCGACCACCTTCTCCACACGTTCATGCCCCACGCGGTTCTGCCGATGGCAAAACAATTCTTCCTGGGGTGGCGCTTGGAAAAAAAACGTCGCCGCAAGTTCGAGTGCCTTGCTCTGGTACCAAAGTGGCAGCGCGCACAAAACCACCGGTGGCCGCCGTAAAGAATGCACCATCTGCAACTGTTCGCTGGAGAGCGCCTGCGTTTCGCTCACCCCGCTCGAATTTTCTTCCCTGTCGAGCGCGCACTGCACCAGGGGGTGAAGCCGCTGCGCGTTCTCTCTGAAGCAAGCGCGAATAAATGGAACAGAATATTCCACCGTCAGAAACTGATGCCGCTCACCCGGTGATCGGCGAGCGCTCAACGGAGTGCTCCCTTGATGGTAGAACCCCGCCGAATGCGCCGCGAATTCGGCTCGTGATTTTCCCACCGCAATCGAACCGTTCCCCGTGAGGTTCAGGCAAATCTCCACGCTCTTTGGATGAAAACTTTTCCCCCAGTCCAGATTTTGCGCCGTCGAGAAATCGTGCCACTCAAAGCTCACGCCCACCTTCTCGAAACTGCCGAAAAGATGATTCCACCCCGTTCCCACGGCATTCCACACGCCCGCTTCGGTAAAAGAAGCGCGCTTCCCACGCCGCAATTCTGGCTCCGCCACATCAGGCATCCTGGGCAACGATACTGAGACTCAGTCGCAATTCAAGAAGTTGTTTGTTCCGGGAAAAGAGCGAATTCAGCTGCGCCTCGTGCCGGCTCTTCTTAACCTCAGCCGCACTGAACCAAAGAAGTGAGAACAACTCCCTCGAGTTCCAAAGATCCTGCTCTCAAGGCTGTTCGCACCGACCGCGAACTGCACTGTCCGGTCATCGATGCAGGCCTTCGCCGGCGCGGCGTGGAACTCGTCACGTTGCCTGACGGCATATCCGAAGATCAACTCATTGCTGAAGTCGAAGACGCCGATCTGCTCTTGATGTGCTACACCCCCATCACTGCACGCGTGATTTCATCCGCTCGGCGTCTGCGCGGGATTGTCAAATACGGCGTCGGCATTGATGCCATCGATATTAACGCCGCGCGCGAACGCAGAATTCCGGTCGTGAACGTTCCCGAGTACGCCGAAGAAACCGTGGCGGAAGGTGCCTTTGCACTGATGATTGCATTGGCGCGCAAACTGACTCCACTCCATCTGGAAATGCGTTCGAAGGGGTGGACCTGGCCTGTCCCTGAGTGGCTCGGCGTGGACCTTGCTGGAAAAACTCTCGGCCTGGTCGGCGTAGGCAAGATCGGTCGCAGCCTTGCGCGCATGGCAGGCGCAGGTTTTCGAATGCAGGTGCTGGGCTTCGATCCTTATGTCGATGCCGAGACAATGAGCCGCGCCGGAGTTCAAAAGGTTGATCGGCTCGACGATCTTCTTCTCAAAGGGGATTTCGTCTCACTGCATTCGGTCCTCAATTCTGAAACCCGCCACCTGATCGGCGCTCGTGAACTGGCGCTGATGAAACCCTCCGCATTCCTGATCAACGTTTCGCGCGGCGCGCTCGTGGAGGAAGCCGCTTTGGTCAAGGCGCTCCTTTCAAGGCGCATTGCGGGCGCTGGTTTGGATGTCTATAGCCAGGAACCGTTGCAACTGGCAAACCATCCACTCAGCCGTCTTTTCGAAATGCCGAATGTTCTTCTGATGCCTCACCTGACCTTCTACACCCGTGAAGCCATGGACCGTCTCGAGGAGGAAACTCTCGATCGGTGCGACGAACTACTTCAAGGCCGCCCAGTTCTGATCAAATCACACGACCCTCGACTGCGCGCGCAAACGCACGGTGTCCGCTTTTCCGAGTGATCGCCCTCGCATCGCTTTTAGGTGTCCTATCCATGGAAAAGCGCCGATAAAAAGATTGGAATGATGCCGCCCCAAAGCCTCAACAACAGTTCACGCCCAGGCTGGATCGCCGCGCTCTTCGCCTTTGGTTTCCTTGTCAGTTGTCTCGCCTTTACCGTTTTAATTGCTCAACCGTTGCACCAGATTGGCTGCAGTTGGCTTTTCGCTCTAATTTCCGGAGCTTCGGTCGGTGTCTCCACCACCTGGTTTGGCGTTCGGGGTCTTGTTTCCCTCGGAGTTCGCCTTTTCTCCTCCCCTTCTCGCAACACGCGCTAGCCTCCATCAGTTACGGCTCAAGTTTTCCGCCAGGGAGAAAAATCTTCTCTTGCGCCACGTGACGCAGGAGACACAATTCTCGTCGTTAGCTCGTCGAAGCCTTCAGGTGAACAGCCTTAAACTAAATCTTCGTACCCACTGGCGCATCGCAATGGCGTTTGTCGTGATTTATGTGCCCTTCCTCGCCTTATTATTTTCCGGTGATGGCGCCGAAAACTGGAGTACCCTCCTGAAACTTTCTCCAATCCTTCCATCGATCGCAATCCAGGCACTCACTGGTATCTCGCATGGAGCTCGATTTCTCGAGCGATGGGAATTTACGGCTTTGTTCACGCTACTTTGGGTCGGCGGTGTTACTCTTGGCTTCCTCAAATTGCACCGAGCCTTTTGGCCATTCGCTGCCGCAACAACCCTGGTCACATCTATTTTCGTCTGGATTGTCTTGCAGTTATTGAGAGCGTGAAGCACGGGATGAAGAATTTCCGATGGAAAATCGCCCAAACTAATCTCTCTGCCGCGAACCAAATCGCGCAACAACTTCGCATTCCATCACTGCTGGCTCTTGCGCTCGCGAATCGCGGCTGTGCCTCGTGCACCTCCGCCTTAACTTATCTTGAACCGCGCCTCGCTCATCTGCGTGATCCGTTTCTCCTGCCAAACATGGAAGCAGCCGTCGAGAGACTGCTCCGCGCCCACGAACATCAGGAGTGCTTCGTTATCTTCGGCGATTACGACGTCGATGGCGTGACCTCCACCGCGCTCCTCACCGAGTTCTTCCGCGAACTCGGCTGGCATTCTGTCTACTACCTTCCCCACCGCATCGAAGATGGGTACGGCCTGAGCAAAGACGCCGTCCAAAAATGCATCGACCGTTTTCACCCCAAGCTCATCCTCGCCGTCGATTGCGGTTCCAGCTCGACCGAGATTATCGATCACCTGCGCCATACCGACGTGGAAGTCATCGTTCTGGACCACCATCAGGTTAGTTCCCCGGCTCCGTCCGCTGTGGCGATCGTTAACCCTCAACTCGGTGGCGACCCCGAATCCCGGAACCTTTGCAGCGCGGGCCTCGCTTTCAAACTTGCGCACGCGCTTCTCAAACGTTGTCGCGCACTTGGTTGGCCAAAAGCTGAAACCTTCGATCTTCGCCCGCTCCTCGATCTCGTCGCGCTTGGGACCATCGCCGATCTCGTCCCTCTCACCGGCGAAAATCGCATCTTCGTGCGGGCGGGCCTGGATCGCCTGCGCACAACCCAACGACCTGGGTTGACCGCATTGAAGAAAGTTGCCGGCTTGAACCGCACGGTCAGTTGCCACGAAGTAGCCTTTCAACTTGCGCCCCGCCTTAACGCCGCTGGTCGGCTTGAAACCGCCCTCGACGCCCTCGAACTCATCCTCACCAACGAATCCGCACGCGCGGAATCCCTCGCCGCCTCGCTCGACGAACAAAATCGCGAACGTCAATCCCTAGAAAAACAAATTGTCGAGGAAGTGATCGCCGCCGTTCGGGCCCGGTTCAATCCTGAGACTGATTTCGCCATCGTCGAAGGCCACGCCCGGTGGCACATCGGCGTGGTCGGCATTGTCGCCAGCCGCATCCTTCGCGAATTCCATCGGCCCGTCGTCATTCTCGGCAGCGACGGCTCTGACACCTGGCGCGGTTCCGGGCGCAGCATAAAAGGTTTCGATCTCGCCGCAGGCCTCCGAACCTGCGGCGACCTCCTCGTGAGATGCGGCGGTCACGCGATGGCTGCCGGCGTTACGATGACTTCTACGAACCTCGACGACTTCCGCACTCGCCTCAACGAAATCGTCGCAAAGTCAATCCAGCGCGACGCATTACAAGCGGAGATCGAAATCGATGCGGAAATAAAGCTCGCAGATCTCAGTTTCAATTCCCTAAAAGCCCTTGAGCGTCTGGCCCCAATCGGCCAGGGCAACCCATCCGTCCAATTTGTCGCCCGCCGTCTTGAACTCCGGGGCGAACCAAAATCCGTTGGCGCGACCCAGCAGCATCGCCGTTTCAGTGTTACCGACGGCACCGCCATCCACCAGGCCTTGTGGTGGAATTGCGCCTTGGATTTCCAACTACCTGCCGTTTTCGATCTCGCCTTCATCCCAGAATTAAATGAATTCAACGGCACATTTGGCATCCAACTCAAAGTGCTAGATCTCAAACCAAGCTCATGAGCTTTACTTCTGCAATCATCGTTGCCGCCGGCAAGGGCACCCGCATGGGGCCCGACGTCGATAAACTGTTCCTCGAGGTCGCCGGCCAGCCCGTCGTCGCCCATACCTGGGCCGCTTTTGACGCCTCCCCCCTGATCAACGAAATCATCCTGGTCATTCGGGATCCGCTCCGTCCAGAATTCGAAAAACTGCAAGGTACGCTCAACCTCAACAAGCCCTTCCGTTTCGCCTCCGGTGGTGCAGAACGCCAAAACTCCGTTTGGAACGGTCTCGAAAAAATTTCACCTGAAGCTGAAATCGTCGCCATCCAGGACGGCGCCCGGCCCTGCACCTCTCAAAGCATCATCGAGGACTGCATCTACGCTGGCCGCCAAGTGGGCGCCTCCGTCGCCGCTGTGAAGGTAACGGACACCCTGAAAGAAGCCGATGCCGAAGGCTTGATCGCACGAAATATCGACCGCTCCAAACTTTGGGCTGTCCAAACGCCCCAGGTTTTTCGAGCCGAAATCATTCGCCGGGCGCTCCGGGAAGTCTTTACCCGAAACCTCCTCGTCACCGACGATACCGCCGCCTGCGAACTGATCGGCCAACCGGTTAAACTGGTCGAGTCTAAAGCCCCAAACCCCAAGGTCACTACCCCCGCGGATCTCCCCTTAATCGAACTCCTTCTTCGCGAGAGACACAAACACAGATGACAAAACCGTTTTCTCCCGTCAAACTTGTCGTAGCTTAACGTTGATGGAATGGAACATTCAATCGCGGGCGCACGCCTGCCAGGCCTGTAAAAAGCAGTTCGCGGATAAAGAGCCTTTTCACACCATGCTCTTTGACCAAAAGAGCGGTTACGAACGCTTTGACGTCTGCGAATCCTGCTGGACGACCCAATACAGTCAGGGCGCCGTCGACCGCAAAGGCTTCGTCTCGTACTGGCAGAGTATATATACCGTCCCGCCCGCCGCGCCACCCGAGCCGATCCAAAAGGAAACCGCCGAAACGCTTCTGCGCAAGCTGGTCGAAACCAATGATCCCAAATTCGCCCCCGCCCTTTACATTTTGGGAGCTATGCTCGAACGCAAACGCATTCTCAAAGTCAAAACTCAACTCTCGCGCGACGGGCACCGCGTGTTCGTATACGAGCACGCGAAGTCTGGTGACCTTTTTCAAATCGAAGACCCAAACCTTCAACTTCACCAACTCGAACAGGTCCAACACGAAGTCCTGCACCTGCTCCAACATGGTCTCGAGTCAGCACAGACGCCACCGCCGACCGAAATTTCAAACACCAGCGAGACAGCACCCACCACCAACACTGACGCGACTGCCGAACCGGTTACCGAGGAAGTAGGCGCACGGGCCGCAGGGATAGCGTAACACGCATGTCCGCCACAACTACACCCACACTCACAGAATTCCAGCGCAAGCTCGGTTACTATTTCAAAGACCTCTCGCTCCTGCGGATGGCCCTCACCCATCCCTCCGTCGCCCATGAACAGGGCCCAGGCGTGACCGTCTATCACAACCAGCGCCTCGAATTCCTCGGTGACGCCGTCCTCCAGCTCGTCCTTACCCGCGAACTCTACCTGAAATTTCCCGGCTTCGGCGAAGGCCCCCTGACTAAAGCCCGCGCCCAGCTCGTGAACCGCCGCATGCTCGCCGAGCACGGCAAACGACTCGAAATTGGAAAATTCCTTCAACTCAGCAAAGGCGAAGAACTCAGCGGCGGCCGCGACCGCCAATCCTCTTTGGCTGACGCCTACGAAGCGGTCGTCGGCGCACTCTTCCTCGACAGCAATTACGACACCGCGCGCGATTTTATCCTTCGCGAGTTCCACGACGTCTTCGGCGAAATCCACGCCCTCCCCACCATCGACAACCCCAAAGGCGAACTTCAGGAACTCCTTCAGGCCGCCACCAACGAGGCCCCGCAATATGCGCTCGAATCGATGACCGGTCCCGATCACGACCGCGTCTTCGTCTGCACTGTGCATCATCGCGGCATCGAACTCGGCCGTGGCAGCGGTAAAAACAAAAAAGAAGCGGAGAGTGCTGCCGCTCTCATGGCCCTGGTCAAATTGCGCGAGAAAATGGCAACTTGAATCTTTCCTTAAGAAAGGACTTTAACTCGCTCAGTTGTTGCCGGCGCGCTTTGGCGCGCTGATCCAGTGTGTTTGATTGATTTTCGGGCCAGCCAGGCGCGTGACTGCGCCCCCTGCCCATCGGATTTCTACACTCTCGACACGACGACCGAGGGTCCCCAGGCCAAAATGTGCCGTCAGCGGGTGCTGTGATCGAAACGAGTCGCCCGTCACAATCGCGGCCACCTTCTGCACACCTTCCCTCTTAACCGAAACCGACGCCCCTAGCGGTGACACATGACCAGGTTCCTCTCTGAACGAAAAAGCGATCCAGTTCCCCTGCTCCGCAATTTCGTTCTTAAAGATGCGCAACTTCTCCTTCGAAACTGGAACCGCATGTTCTGAAATCATCGCCAGATCTATTCTTCCATCCTGATCGAGATCCGCCGCGACCACATTCCGGCAATCGTCCTCCAGCGCTACACCCAACAAATGCGCTACGTTCGTGAAACGCATTCCATGTTGGTTCAAGAGCAGACGGTTCTTTTCAAAACCTCCATAAGACACCGAGGCTTTGCGCCGGGCGATCATCTTCATCCCGAAATACATATTTTCGATCTCCCGCTGGCGGGAGTCGCCCACAAAAATGTCATGCAGCCAAAACTCCGGATCGTAATCACGCACTGTGTCCATGCTTTCCATTCCGTTCACGACGTACAGATCAAGCCAGCCATCATTATCAAAATCCGCCGCACTTGTGCCCCACGACCAACCTGTCCGCGCGGCGCTTTTTGAGGTTTGCTCCTCTTTGAAAGAGCCATCTGGCTGAACATAATAGAGCCGGCTCCCCACCATAATCCGGGCGCGCATCGTCCCATCAAGTTCCGAACTTGGCCGATTCAGCCCCGAATGTTCCAGACGCTCCGCAGTCGGAGAGGTCATCCCGGTCACATACAAATCCAGTCGTCCGTCGCTATTGAAATCTCCACATGCGTGCCCCATCCCGAACAAGTGTGACTCGTTGAGCCAGGAACTCGTCATGTCGCTGAAGTGGCCATGACCATCATTTCGATAAATATCCACTCCCGCGAAATCACTCGTCACCACCAGGTCCAGCGCCCCATCCGAATCCAAATCGACAAACGATGCCGAGTACACTCTGCGAAGACGTTTCGGTCCCAGGCCGGCCTCGACGGTTACGTCACGCAGATTCCCAGCGCCGTCGTTCATATAAAGATGGCTCGGGTACCCATCATTCGCATCGTAGTAGGGTGTGGGCATACTCCCGCCTGCGTAGGGCAATTTGTATTGCCCCACGAATACATCCAGGTCCCCGTCATTATCAATGTCACCGCACGTGATCGCCCGCGCGCCGAAAAAATCCTCCTGCTTCCTGATCAGTTCTCGCGGCGGCGTTTCAAATCGCCCACCGGGCGAACCCTTCAATAAAAAGACACTATCGGATTCCACATACAGGAAGTCGGCAACACCATCTCCATCCACATCCGCAAAAAGTCCGTTGTAAACCTGCATTCGCGGCGTCGAACAGAATTTTTCCGACTCGTAGTGATCTCCTTTCCAGCGATATATCCGGTTCGCCGCCGGCAATGCGATCTCCGGAATGCCATCGAAATCCAGATCGTAAACCAGGAGCGGCTCAAGCGCATGGGATAACGGCGGGGGATCGAATACTTCCGTGAGGATCGGCGCAAACGGAGAAGGTCCCGCGCGAAACATCACCTGCAGTCCGGACGCATCAATCTGTCGAATTGACGGAGGGTGATTCGCCTGTCGTACTGCCCACTCGACCAGCAAATCCCCTTCCACCACGGCCCGCGCAGGCAACGCGTTCGTCAGGTGAGCCGAAAAATAAAATCTGCTTCGCGCCGGCATTGCGTTCGTCTGAGGATCGAATGCAACATGCCTGAACTCGCATTGGGCGATTTCCCAACCCGCCTTCTTCCAATGCGCGACTTTCTCTTTCCAGCCGGAGAAGTCGACTGCGCTGGATTCTGCCAATTTCTCCCAACGCTCGATCCCGTGCGGCAGGCTGTCAGTCTTCTTTAATCTCCCTAAAATTGCCGCTTCGAACCTGAACCGTTCCACCACCTCCCACTTATTCGTCGAAAGATTGAGTGCATCCCAGAAATCCTCAAAAACCCGTCCGTACTCCTGCGCCAGCATCTCCGTTCGCCACACGGTCTGATTAACCACTGCCTCCCGCCGTTCGATCGCCGCCACCTGCGCTGCGATAATTTTCGGCCGCGGGTTACCGGCTATCCTGTACTCCACCCGATGCTCGACAAAACGCGGCCAGGACCAGTATCCGGT
The DNA here is from genome assembly GCA_044226545.1 of Limisphaerales bacterium. GTDB lineage: Bacteria > Verrucomicrobiota > Verrucomicrobiia > Limisphaerales > SXQI01 > DASVNK01. The sequence goes on along the minus strand of JBGAGW010000002.1, from coordinate 348,035 downwards.
CAGGATGAGCACAAACACCCCCGTGAGAACACCTAAAGCGATTCTGCGGAAGGGCGTCATCATGAACACGCCAACCCTATCAAACGCTCCTCGATGCCCCAAGCAATTCGATAACAACAACAAGCATTCCGATTAGATGCGCAAAACAAAAAAGGACGGGGAATGCCCGTCCTACGAGAAATTCGATGTTCCGTTAAACTTAAGCCGCTTTAGCGGTCTGCCCCTTTTTCCAAGTGCGCTTAAGTGGCTTGGTGATGAGGCCTTTCTTGATAGCGCTGGCGCTCACGCGGATGTAACGGACTTCGCCGTCGACCACCGCCTTGACGCGCTGCAAGTTGGGGAAGAAGCGCCGCTTGGTGATTGCGGTCACGTGCGTGCCGATACCACCCTTTTTCTTGGCCTTACCGCTGCGCCAAATGTGGCTGCCTTTGATCGGGCCTTTTCCAGTTAATTCACAAATTCGAGCCATAAACGTCCTAAAAAGACCGCAAACCATATAGGGGTTCGCGCCTGTTTCAAGTGGAATTTTCAAAAAAGATCGCCTTGCGGGCACCATTTGTGCTATATACCAATTAATCAAACCGGCCCTTCGGGTGAAGGGTGGCAGCGGTTCTCCAGGCATGGGGGGCCGCTTTTGCTCGTCCCGACCGGACTGAACAGTTGCTGATGCGCCTAAACAAAAAACTCGCTCCGCCCGATTGCCACTACGTCGATGCCGCGATGGGCTGGCTGGAACTGGGGAATCCCTCCGAGGCTCTCGCGGAGCTTTCGCACGTCTCCAAGCAATTAAGCGACGAACCGTTAGTGCTTGAAACGAAATGGCAAATCCTCGCCCGCACTGACCGCTGGAACGAATCGCTGCCGGTAGCGAAGACCTTTTGTGAAGTCGCGCCCACGGTGCCGCAAGGTTGGTTGCACCAGGCGGTTAGCCTTTATCGGTTGAATCGGACGAAAGAAGCGTGGGATCTGCTTTTGCCGATGGCCGAGAAGTTCCCAAAATCGTGGGTGATTGCCTATGACCTGGCCTGCTACGCCTGCCAACTGGACAATGCGGACGAAGGGCGCCGTTGGTTGCGCAAGGCTTTCAAGTTGCATGAACCCGCCGAGGTAAAATTGCTCGCCTTGGCCGACCCTGACCTGAAAGTGCTCTGGCCGGAGATCGAGCAATCGCAATTCGAGGGAAAGAAGACGCAGGCGGCGTAATTCTGGAGAGTCTCCTCGCGACTACAGATTATTTGATTCGCAACAGCTCCGGTTCAGTCCAGGCACTTTCCCGCTTTGCTGTGTCAGCGCGGACCTTCGCGATGAAGTCCGCCGTCACTGGAGAGGCTGTGTGGCCCCAATCGCGCCGGACATACGTGAGCAGGTTCGCGATGTCCTGATCGGAAAGAATGTTTAAGGGCGGCATTTCCAGTTCCCACGTCCTTCCTTTAACGTTCAGCTTGCCACGGACACCGTTGAGAACAATGCGAGCGACGCGTTCAGGCGAACCGTTCACCCAGTCCGAATCGACCAGCGGCGGAGCAAGACCTTCCAGGCCAAGACCGGTCGGCTGATGGCAAGCCCCACAGATGATCAGGAACTGAGCTTTTCCAGCTTCGAAGCGCTGGTGTTCCTCTACAGTGAGAGGCGTGATGTGCGGCTCGTCATATCCAGGCTTTCCGGGCCAAACTACGAGGTTTGTCAATGTGCCCAATCGACCCTCCAAGCCAGCCTCCGACTGACTTTGAAGTTTCGCAAAAGCAGCCGGTTCTTTGGAGAGTCGAAGCGGTTTCGCCGGAGTGCTTTTTTTGCCCTTTGGGACGATCGAGTTGATGCCATCGATGAGGGCGTATTGCTGCCAACGTTTTGTCATCGCGGCGGAAGCGTCAAGCAACTGGGAGATGGCGGAAGCGTCGCGCGATTCAGCCACACAGCCGGCTAATTCCCGAATGAGGGCTTCGCGTCCTGCATTACTTTCCTCCCAACGAGACAGAAGTTTTTCAACGAACGCAAACTCTCGTCCTTTCACGCCTGAGACGGCAGCGTCGCGCATCAGCCGGCTGTCAACGTTGCGGTCGAGCAAATCGATCATGGCCAATTCGCCGCTCTTCGATTCCCCTAAAGAGAACATCAACTGAAGCTTCACATCGAAACTCGGATCGTTCGTCAAAGCCAAAATCTTTTCACTGATTTCATTCTTCCCCTCTGCACGAAGGAACGGCTCCGCGATTCGCACTGCTGTCGCCCGCACTTTGGGATCGGTCGATCTCAGCGCGCCGAGGATGGGCTCAGGATTGAGTTCGCCTACGGCATTTAAAACCCAGAGTGCGTGAATCGAACCGGGAAATTCCCCTTTGGACGCGAGTTCGTTCAACGCATCATAAGATTGAAAATCATTGCGCTCGACGAGGAGTTGCTGCGCGGTGTCGCGCGTCCAGCCATTCGTGGCACTCAGTGCCTGGACCAATTGAGTGGATTCGAGCTTCGAAAGCTTTGTGATCCCCGGACGCGGCGTCCCTTCAGGGATGATCCGGTAAATTCGCCCCTGGTTCCAGGGCCCTTCCAGTCCGCGGGATAGCGCCTGGTTGCGCAAATATGTGGTCAAATAGATTTTGTGTTGAATAACGCCGCGATATAAATCGACGACGTAGAGCGCACCGTCCGGTCCGTTGACCAGATTTACCGGTCGAAACCGTTCGTCGACCGAAGTTAAGAATTCGGCATTTGGAAAAGCGTTGGTCGCGGTAATAACCCCATCTTTTTCTATGAGCAAATTGCACCGAATGAGATTCCCTGTTGGTTCGCAGAGAAAGCCGGCACCATAAAATTTGCTCGGGAACAATCCTCCTCGGTAGATGCAGGGGCTGCACGCTCCGGTGTATTGCGCGAGCGTGCCGTCTGCGCGAAGGGTTCCCTTCTGATAACCGCGGTTAACACCCGGATTTACGCGTCCGGGAAACGTTGCTTGATCACGCGCAATTTGCACGTTTACGCCATACGGAGATTTGAAATTCGGATTGCGCATGAAGTATTGGCCAGCCACCAGATCACCACGGAACTGATCGCTATTCGAATTGAAAAAAAGGCGGCCATAATCGTCCTGCGTTATGCCCCATTGACCGCGGAACTGTGTTACATCTTTTTCCCAGTAACCCCGGATGTTGCGATATCTCACGGTGTGATTGGCGCTGTATATCCAGTTATCGCGACCCCACATCAGCCCATTCGCGGTGTGCTCAGGATTGGCCTGGTTACCATAATCGTTGCTGACTTCTTCCTTTTTGTCGGCTTTGCCATCTCCATTTTCATCGTGAAAAAACCAAAGGTGCGGCGGCTCAGCCACCAGCAAACCGCCCCTAACGAAAGCAATCGCGCGTGGCATGACGAGTTGATCGGCAAAAATTGTGCTCCTATCCATCCGCCCGTCCCCATCGGTATCCTCCAGTAAACTGACTCGACCGAGCGGCTGATCTTCACCGGCTCCGTCGACCCCACGCATGAAGCCGCGCATCTCCAGCACGTACATCCGTCCGTCAGGATCGAATTCGATCTCGACTGGCGATTCGATCATTGGATCGCTGGCCACCGCTTCAATACGAAAGCCAGGTTGAAGATGAAAACTCTTGAGCGCTTGCTCAACGGTGAGCGCTGGGGCATCCGGAATTTTCCCGGGAAACTGCGGGGCTAACTGGGATTCGCCGGCGTTGTCCCCATTTTGCGCGAACAAAGAAATGGAGCATAAAAGGAGAAAGCAGAACCTCTTCATTCAAACGTGTCGGGCGCAAACCATTCCCGAGACACTCGTTGGAATCAACAGGAATTGCTGAAGACCCGGCATTTCCGAGCGAAGGACGGCGTAATGTGTCGAGCACCTGTGGTTGCACCGAAGGTGATTGTCTTGTAAATGAAACGCATGGCCCGCGCAGATATTTTTTCGTGCCTCCTCGCTCTCCTTAGTGCTTCGACCGTTTGGGCCGCGGAATTTGATCTCGACAAGTGCAAAGCTCTATTCCTCGCTGGCGAATATGAGAAAGTGATCGAGACTGCCGGTGGTGCTGTCAAAGCTCGCGAACGCGGAGAGGATTGGGTTCTTCTGTACGCACATGCGTTGTGGATGACAGGCAAATATCCGGAAGCACGCGAGGCCATCAAAAACGGCCAGCGGTTTAATTATTACGCCATTCGCTCGCGGCTGCTCGGCTACAAACTTTGCCGCAGCGCGGGAGAGTTGGAAGAGGCCGCCAACATGCTCGAGGAGATCAACTCCATCGGCGCCTCACGTCGTTGGGGTGCGACACGGACACCCGCTGATATGGTGGCACTGGGAGAGGCCGCCGTCTTGCTCGGCGCTGATCCGAAGTTGGTCCTCGATAACTTTTACAACCCGATTAAGAAGAGCAACCCTGACCTCCGGGAGGTTTATTTGGCCATCGGCGACCTGGCCTTGCAGAAGCATGACTTCGCGCTCGCCGGAAAATCATTTCAGGAAGGTTTGAAGAAATTCCCGAAAGATCCGGAGTTGCTTTACGGATTGGCCGAAGCGCTCGCGCCGGATGAGCGCAAAGAAATGTTGAAGGCGCTCGATGGGGTTTTCGAGACGAATAAAAACCATATCGGAGCCCGCTTGCTCGTGGCCGAACATCTGATCGATGCCGAGGAATATGAAGAGTCCGCAAAGCAACTCGACAAGATTGAGGAGGTAAACCCGAACCGACCCGAAATGTGGGCCTATCGTGCGGTGATTGCCCACTTGAAGAATGATGCGGAAGCCGAGCAAAACGCCCGCGCGGCTGGCCTTAAATTCTGGACGAACAATCCGGAGGTGGACCATCTGATCGGAAAGAAGCTGTCGCAGAAATATCGATTCGCGGAGGGAGCCAGTTACCAGCGCCAGGCGCTGAAATCGGATCCCCGTTATTTGCCGGCCAAAGGGCAACTGGCGAACGATCTCCTCCGGTTGGGCGATGAAGAGGAAGGCTGGCGCCTCGCCGATGATGTTTCCCGAGCGGATGCTTACGATATTTCCGCATTCAACCTGGTGACCTTGCACGACACGATCTCGAAGTTTGCCGTTTTAACCAACGAACATTTCACAGTGCGCATGTCGAAGAATGAAGCGGATATTTACGGGCAGCAGGCCCTCGAACTGCTCGACAAGGCACGCGCAACCCTCACCAGGAAGTATGGGCTGGACCTAACGAACAACGTCACCGTCGAAATTTTTCCGCAGCAAAAGGATTTTGCGGTGCGGACGTTTGGGATGCCTGGGGGTGAAGGTTATCTCGGTGTCTGCTTCGGTAACGTAATCACTGCGAACAGCCCTTCGACCCACAAGATGAACTGGAACTCGGTGCTCTGGCACGAGTTCTGTCACGTGGTGACGCTTCATCTTACCCGCAACAAAATGCCTCGCTGGCTGAGTGAGGGCATTTCTGTTTACGAAGAACGCCGCGCTGATCCACGCTGGGGCGAACGGCTCAATCCAAAATACCGCGAGTTCATCGTCGACGGGAAGATGAAGCCGATTGATGACTTGAGCGCGGCCTTTATGGCGCCCCCCAGCGGCCTTTTTCTTCAATTCGCCTATTTCCAATCGTCGCTCGTCGTGGAGTTTTTAATTGAGAAATTTGGCTTGGAGAAAATGCAAGCCATCCTGCGCGATTTAGGCAAAGGGATGCCTATCAACGAAGCACTCGTCGCGAATACGACCGACATGAAATCCCTGCAAAGCGATTTTGAGGCGTTCGCCAAGGGAGTCGCGGACACCATGGGCAGCCCTTCGATCTGGGAAAAACCAAAACGCGGCCCGGACGGTTCCATCGAACAAAGCTGGACCGCACTGCATCCGGATAACTATTGGGTCGTGAACGAAAAGGCGGGCGATTTGCTGGAGGCCGGAAAGCGCTCCGAAGCGATTCCGCATCTGCACAAATCAATTTCCCTCTATCCCCTACAAACCGGCATGGACAGCGCCTACGCCGGACTCGCAAGTATTTACCGAGCGGAAAAACAACCGGAGAAAGAGCGCGAGATCCTTAATCAATGGGTGAAACACGATGATGAGGCCTCCGAAGCATTACTGCGCTTGATGGAGTTGGATTCGTCGTCGAAGGATTACAAAGGGGCGCTGCGTCACGGCACTGCTTACCTGGAGATCAACCCGCTTCAACCGACTGCCTATCGCATTCTGGGCGAGGCACAGGAAGCCACCGGTAATCGCACGAACGCATTGAGTTCATACAGTACGGTCCTGAAACTCGATCCACCGGATAAACCTGAAATTCACTTCCGAATGGCAGGTCTGTTGAAGGAGGACAACACACCGGCGGCACACAGGCACGTTTTGCTCGCGCTTGAAGAAGCCCCGCGGTTTCGGGCGGCACACGAACTTTTGCTCCAGTTGGCAGACTCAAATGCGACGAACAAAGTCAGCGATTCCGTCCCTTCGAAGTAATTAGTCTTTCGCAGTTTGCAACCGCGCGAACAGTCCGCCGTAGCGCTGCGACGTTTTGTTATTCCGGATCGCCATTTCCAACGCGCGGCGTTGGCCCACCAGGATGACGAGTTTCTTGCCCCGGGTGATCGCAGTGTAAATAAGGTTCCGCTGGAGTAGCAAATATTGTTGCGTCGCGATGGGGATGACTACCGCGGGAAACTCGGACCCCTGCGACTTATGAATGGTGATCGCATAGGCGAGTGCGATTTCATCGAGTTCGCCATAATCGTAAAGAACTTCGCGGCCTTCGAAGGCGATGCGCACTTCTTTCTCGATGGGGTCGATTGAGGCGATTTGGCCGATGTCACCATTAAATACCTCTTTTTCGTAGTCATTCGCAGTCTGGATGACTTTATCACCGGGGCGGAATTGCCAGCCAAATTTTTCAACTGCGGTTCCATTTTCGCGGGGCGGATTCAGTTCGCGTTGCAGGAGGAGATTGAGTTCACGCACGCCGAGAGAGCCGCGGTTCATCGGTGTGAGCAACTGGATATCGCTACAAGCGCTGAAACCGAATTTCGCGGGAATCCGATTCTTCACCAGATCTTCGATGGTCGAGAGAATAGCTTCGGGCGTTTCGCGCTGGATGAAAAAGAAGTCACTCTCCGCGAGCTTTTCCATATCGATGAATTCGCCGCGATTTACCTGATGAGCGTTGGCGATAATCCGGCTGCCGCCAGCCTGACGAAAGATTTCCGTGAGACGCGCGACGGGAACGACGCCGCTATTGATGAGATCACGCAGAACAGAACCAGGGCCGACGGAAGGAAGTTGGTCGACATCACCGACGAGCAACAGGCTGGCGTTTGGGGGATGAGCCCGCAGCAACGCGTTCATGAGCGGGACGTCGAGCATCGAAACTTCGTCCACGACGACGAGATCGCCTTCCAGTGGCCGCGTGGCATCGCGGCCGAAACCTTTGTTCGGTTGTACTTCGAGAAGACGGTGAATGGTAAAGGCGTCCATTGCCGTGCTTTCTGCCAGACGTTTCGCAGCGCGGCCCGTGGGCGCGCAGAGCAGGCATTTCACTTTTTTGGCGCGCAGAATCGTGAGGATGGTGTTGAGCAACGTGGTCTTGCCGACACCGGGACCACCGGTAATGACGAGCAGGCGATGTCTGAAGGCAGCAAGCACGGCTTCGCGCTGCGACACGCCGAGCTGTTTGCCTGTTTTGGATTCGGCCCAACCAATGGCCTTTTCCATATCGATCTTCGGATAAGACGGTCCGGTGTTGGTGAGTTCGAGAATGGCGGAGGCGATGCCATCTTCAGCGTTGCGCAATGCAGGGAGGAAAATGAGATCGTCACCCTGAATCGCTTCGAGAACAAGTTCGCGCTTTTGCAGAAGGCGGAGAAGAGCTTCGGCCACAAGAGTCGTCGAGAGGCCAAGGACTTTTTCCGCCTCGCGAAGGAGAATGTCTCGAGGGAGCGCACAATGCCCTTCGCCGGTGGCTTCACTCAGAACGAATTCGAGCCCAGCGGAAGCACGCAGGATGGAGTCTCGTGGAATCCCGACTTTTTGCGCGATTTCATCCGCAGTTTTAAAGCCGATGCCGGGAATGTCGCGGGCGAGGAGGTAAGGATTCTGGCGGACGCGGTCGATCGCATGTTCGCCGTAGGTTTTGTAAATGCGGACAGCGCGAGCGGTGCTAACTCCGTGAGAATGGAGGAAAACCATGATCTCGCGAATGATCTTTTGTTCCGCCCAGGCGTCTTTGATCTTTCGGCGACGGAACGGGCCGATGCCCTCTACTTCTTCGAGGCGCGCGGAAAAGTTCTCGATAATATCGAAGATCTTCTCGCCAAAATAGGCGACGAGTTTCTGGGCATATTTCGGGCCGATACCCTTGACCATGCCGCTGCCGAGATAGCGCTCGATGCCCTCCCGGGTAGTCGGCGGGACGGAACGAAGTTTTTGAGCGCGGAGTTCGAAGCCGTGCTCTCTATTGTGGACCCAGAACCCTTCGGCGGTAAGCCATTCCCCGGCGGTAACGGATGGGAGCGAACCAATAACAGTCACGAGGTCGCGGCGGCCTTTCGCTTTCACCTTGAGAACGGCAAAGCCGCTTTCTTCACTGAAGAAAGTGACGCGTTCGATCAGGCCGCTGACCGACTCGATAGTTTTCGGACGTTCGTCGATTCGTTATTTGACCGCGCTGACCACGAAGTCGTCAAACAAGATTGGCAGGCCGGAATAGGGCTGGCCGCTCACACTCGCACGCCCTGCGGTAGGCGCTTCGGAATCTGTGAAATCGAGCGTGGGGGAAGCGGGCTCGGAGCCTTCCTGCCACACCTTTCCCTGGACCTTCCACTCTTTCTCGCCGGACTTGGCAAGTTGGAGTTTCAGGTGAGTCCACTTGTTCGGCTGCCATTCGAGTGAAACCGACTTTTTAACAGCATCACCTTTGTAAAGCTCAAGCTGCTTCTTGCCAGGACTGACGCGGAGTTTGTAACCGCCCACGCCGTTCAGACCCACGTCGAACACCGGATAGCGTCGACCTTTGGCGGAGCCGAAGATCCGCGCCGAAACCGCAATGTTCTCTTTTTCGTTCGGGCCGAAAAGGACGCCAAAGGTGTCAAGGGGAGCACCCGGTAGTTCGAGGACTTTGTTGCCCTCGACCTCTTTCACCGTAAAAGCGCCGTCGAGGACGAGGAAATCTTCAGGGACTGCGCCGACTTTCGCCTGCTCGAAATTGTTGTCGTATTTGGTCTGCGCGAACAGTGCGGACGGCACGAGAACTGAAAGAATTATCAACTTACCGATCATAAATTCATTCGTTGCGGAGGACCTGAAGTAGAGGCGCTCGCAGGGCGCGGCGCGCGGCGACAAGTGTCACAACAAAGCCGCAAATTAGGACCGCGGCGAGGGTGATTGCGAGCTGAAGGAGAGGAACTTGTCGACCTGGCGCAAGCAACGACGGCAAGACCGCCACTACAGCCGCAAGGACCCCAATACATAGGCCGAGGACCAGAAGACCGGCATGTTCGCTCAACACAAGCCAGCGCAAAGCGGATTTTCGGAAACCGACCGCGAGCAGCAGAGCAAGTTCGCTGCGACGCTCAAAAACATTTCGGAGCAGAATGATTCCGAGGCCGACGGTCCCGAGCAGGAGACCGAGCCCGCCGAGCATCTGGAATGTGCCGAGATAGGTATTCTGCACCGCGTTCAATGTGTTCAGCCGCTCCTTCGCACTGGTGACTTCTAGCCCCACATCCTGCATCGCTTTAGAAAGCGAACCGGCCAGCGCATCTGCCTCCTTCGACGGCGCATCGATCAAAAACATTCGATAGCCTGCTTCGGTGGGGAAATGTTTTACAAACTGCTTCTCGGAAATCACCAGGCTCCCCTGCAAAATGGAATTGGCGACGGAGGCGACCAATCGAACGTGGAAAGTCTTTCCATTCGAATCGGTGTAATCGATGATATCCCCCAGCCTTTTGCCCAGCGCCCATTGAATCGACGCCGCGTCGCCAATCGCCGGAACGATCTCTGGACCAAAATCGCGGTCCAGAAGAAGCCAGGGGTTTTCGTGCGGTAAATCTTTGCCCGCGGCGGCGAAGGTGAATGCCTTGCGTTCGTCGAGGGATTCGGGATTGACCCCGAGCAGACGTGGACGCTGAGCGCGATTGAGATTGAGACAGCTCGCGTCTTCTCCAGTGAGAACACGGAAGGGAACGAAACGAACATTTTCCATTTCTGAGCCCTTCAGATTGTAGAAATCGCGGCCGGCTTTGGCGTTAAGGTTGTGGACGACCGCCATTGAGCTCTCGGCGAGCAAGGCAAAACCACCAGTGCCCGATCCGCGAGCATCCGCATCCTTTCCAGCATCGAGGCGAAACGCGCCGATTGAGGTGATGAGAAATGCGCCACTCGCGAGGAGACCGACCGCCGCGCGGCTGCGCTTGCGGCGACGCGTGACACTGCGGAATCCCATGCCCGCGAGAGTGAGGCTTCCCGCTGCACTGGAATGCTCGAGTCTGCGAATCAGAGAAGCCGTGAGACAGAGGCCACCGATTAGTACGAGCGCTCCAGCCGAAAAAAAGAGGTCGGCCCCCGCTGCCTGCGGCCTCGCGAGACCGTAAGCGCTCGTGGCGAGAGCGAGAAGAACGCATGCGGTTCCTGCAACCAGGCTTTTTCGCGACCTGCGGCTCGCCAGATCCGCCGTGGGAAACTCTTCTTCAAATCCCTCGACGAGAAGTTCACGAGCAGGACGCTTACCCTCACGGCGCAAGCCCCAACCAATGGTGATGACGGCAACGACAATTCCGATGAGGAGGCCGGTGATCAGAGTCGTGGTCGTGCCATAATAACTAAGCGATGATCCCGCGACCGCGTCGCTCCAGATCGTCCGAAGGCCCCAAAGCATGGCTTTCGCGTAAAGAACCGCGCCAGCAATTCCGATCAGTCCGCCAATTGCGGAAAGACCAGCACCCTCAAGGAGAAACAGACGCCGTACTTTCTTTGGCGCGAACCCCATCGCGAGCAGCGTTCCAATTTCGACACCACGTTGCTCAAGTGCGAAGCGGAAGAGTAGCGACATCAGGAGGAGCGCAGCAGCCACGAGGAATAAGCTGAAGCCAATGAACAGGCCCCCAAAATCCTGTGCGCCCGCACTGGCTTTAAGCGCTTGCTCGCGGACCGGCTGAAAGACCATACCGAGCGACCCTGGATCGAGTTGGGCCAGAAACCCCGTTTGAATCGCGGCTAATGAGTTTTTCTCGGGAGCAGGATAGCGCATCGCGGTGAGACTGCCGAAGCGGTTACTCCACATTTGCTGGGCCACCCGAAGATTGATGAATGCTTTAGGCGCCCCGCGAAACTGATGCCAATAATCTTCATCTTTGTCACGAATCGCAGCGGTATTGATCGGAAAACCGGTATCCCAATCGCGGCAGTTCGCAGCGTCAGTCATGCCGGGGAAATCGGGCATGAGCGTTTTGTCCGTATAGGGCATTTCCATCGGAACGATCTCGCGAATGCGGAAGCTGTTTGTGCGTTCCACCAGGTCGCGCATCAGCCCCATCACAAAATATGCAATCGTAATCTGGTCGCCGGCTTTCGCCTGCAGGTCATCCGCAAGCCATTGGTTGATAATAATTTCGTCATCCTTCAAATCTGCCGGCGTGACTCCGGTGGCAGCCGACACCATCGAGTAGGGCGTAACGTGATCCCGCACTTGCAAGCGGTTCACAAAATAGGTGAAAACAGGCCGGGCTTTGGGAATCTGGCTGGCGACCTCGACAATCGGCTGATCTAGGAAGACGCGAGACGACCTGAGTTCAAGATCATTACTATTCGGAACGGGTGCGAGCGTTAGCTGAGCATCGGCGTAGGAAAAGGCCGTGCGAAGTGCAATATCCAAATCCTTGACGTTTGAACTTTTCGCCAGAAGAAGGTTTGCCCGGTTCGTTGCGTTGACACGTTTTTGCAGGAAGGAGAGTGGAACGAACGCGTTAAACGGAGGAATTTGACTGGCACCTAAACCGAAACGACCAAACTCATCATCGGAAACAATCTTTGCGACTTCAAGACGCAAAGCCACACTGGAGTCCTCTTCAGGCGCGAGCGGGGCGTCGCGTGATAAATGAGAGACGCGCGGGACGCGGAGAATAATGGCATCACCAACTTTGGTCTTTAGATGGCTGGCGAGTGGCCGATTGATCCACACCGTGTTATCGGCGAGCTCGGATTTAACCGCCGAGTTTGCGAGCTTCCAGAAATCGGCCCCCACGCCATTGATCTGAACCTGATTCGCGCGTGTTGATCCTTCGGGATTGCCAGCAGTGCCAGGCAACTGAAGAACGGAGGCAATTTCCGAGCCGCGAGCATCAAGTTGCATTTGCCCGGCCAGTTCAGCACGAAAAAGCCGGTCGCCAGAGGCAAGAGCGAAGTCGACCTTGCCAAGACGGGCGAGTGCCATCGCCTTCAAACTGCCGCGCACCGAATCGCCCACAAGCAACGCCCCCGTGAGGACCGCGGTGGCAATCGCGGCGCCCGCAATCGTCCCGAGATGAGACCGCCAATAAAAAGCGATACTCCGACGGGCTAATGTGGCTCCGGTTAACATGACTCCGTGCACCTCAAAATGAAGACTCCGCGCTGGCTCGTCAAAGTTTTCGATCAATAAAACGATGGCAGCCAACGACGCCAACCGCCAAGGCGTTGAAGGATTAACGTTTAAGCGCCTCGGGTGAAGGAGCGTTGCTCTCTTTGAGGCTCGCGGCGATTTCCTGTTTGGGGGTCCAGAGAACTTGCACGATGCCGAGCCCCGTCAGGCTCATGGTGAAGACCGATTCAGCGAGGCTTTTGTCGTAGCGGCCTGCGTAGGACACGATTAAGAGAATCGGGAAGAAAATCCAACTCATGACGTTTGTCATCCGCGGGAACCGCTTGGCGAACCAGTCGTTCAGGTTGATATTCCAGAAGCTCTTCGGCTTCTCCTCGGCGGTGCTGGAGTCTTCGCCCTCTTCTTCCTCGTCAGAATTGTTTACGCTCGCAGGTTCGGTGGGCACGATCAAGGTCGGGAGTGCGCGTATAAAGAGCCATTCAGATGCCAGGCCCAGCCAGGCAAAAATCACCGAAACAAGAATATCGCTGCGTGGAGGCATATCGAGGATGTGCGACCGCAGAAGCCAGAATTGCAGAGCGAGATAAATCGTGGCCACGCGGCCAAAAACAGCAAGACCGGCGAAGATCGTCGCTGATAAAGGTTCGGGAACGGCACACCAGAGGACCCGGCAATAGAATTTCACCAGCCAGGAGGATACGAAAAGAACCCCCAATGGAAGGGCCAATCCGTATCTGGCGAACGGTTCAAGCGCACGATCAAATACATCGGATTTGCCGGCGAACACATAGCCGAGATACACAACGCAGAGAAGCATTCCGATCAGCGCCCAAAGCCCGTAAAACAGGCCCATCGCGGTATTCAGATAGATGAAACGGCGAGCAAGGTGCAGTCCGCGTCGAACAATGTCCCAACGATACTCGTCAGAAGGTCTGATGATCGTGTTCACGAGGGGTTGCAAGGACCATGCGCCTGCGCGTAGAGATTAGTCAATACGAAACGCGACATTCGAACAAGGAATGATCCTTAATGATAGGAAGTTGGGTACTCGATGAGTTTGGGTTAGGACGAAAGGGAGCGCGGACAATCGTGTCCGCTCTTTAAAATCTAAGCCGAAACTTGTGCCTTGCGGATAGGAATGTTCCCGCTCCGCGCGCTAAAAGGGGCGTCTAAGGATTTCAGATATCGCAGACTGCACTCGATCGCCGCAAAAACATCGGTCGCGCACTCGTCAAGTTCCACGACGAACTGAGTCGGGTGTTTGAGCGCCTTGAAAATAGCCGGGAAATCCATGCCCCCCTCGCCGAGGGCGGTCATGGGCTGGCCTTGAATCGCCGGACCGTCCTTCAGGTGAAGGAATTGGACGCGAGCGCTGTCCGCTTCCAGTTCGGCAACGATTGCCGCGGGACTGAGCCCGGCGGTTTGCACCCAATAGGTATCGATCTCGAAAAACATCTCGGGATCCAGCATTTCCGCGAAAATTCTGTATGGATAGATGCCACCATCCAGGCGCTCGAATTCCCACCAGTGATTGTGCAGGCCGAGTTGCAGTCCCTCTTTGCTCGCGTCAGCAGCCGACTCGTTATAGAGCGCGGCAAGACGTTTAACCCCGTCCGGAGAGTCGTGTTCGGAAGAACGCGGCCACCCATGCCAGATGACCTTGTTGCAGCTCAATTGTCGGGCTTCAGTAACGATTCGTGAAAGCGCATCGCCAAGTGGAAGGTCGGTATGCATGGACACGACCTGAAGATCGAGGGACTTCAGTATTTCTGCGGCTGATTGCGGCGAAATATGCGCGGGGAATGGATAGGTTTCGACGGCGCAGTAGCCGATTTCGCGAACGCGCCGCAGTGTTCCGGCGAAATCCTCGGCCAGTTGTTGGCGGACGGTATAAAGTTGGAGAGCGATTCGCATTCGGATTTTAACCACGTCCCACAAAGGGCATTTTTGTTGCCATGACGGTGAGCGAAAGAACGTTGGCTTCGAGCGGAAGGCTGGCCATGTAAATAACCGCACGAGCGACGTCGTCGACGTTCATCGTTGGTTCGATCGCATTTGAACCGTCTCCCTGAGGCACACCGCGTTTCATCTTTGCCGTCATGTCGGTATTTGCATTGCCGATATCGATCTGGCCGCAGGCGATGTTGTATTTGCGTCCATCCAGTGCGGTCGATTTTGTCAGGCCGGTGATGGCGTGTTTTGCGGCGGTGTAAGGAGCGGAATTGGGACGCGGGACGTGTGCTGAGATGGACCCATTGTTGATGATCCGCCCGCCTTCCGGACGCTGGGACTTCATTAGCTTGAATGCCTCACGTGTGCAGAGAAAAGCGCCGTTCAAGCAAGTGTCCACCACAGCTTTCCATTGCTCATAGGAGAGATCTTCCAGCAGCACGGCCGGGGCGCTGACGCCCGCATTGTTAAAGAGCAGGTCCAATCGCCCAAACGTGTCTTGAACCTTTGCGAAGAGTGCTTCGACGCTACGTGGGGCGGTCACATCGGTCGGAACAATTAAAGTGCGGCGGCGGCCCCGGCCCGCCATTGTCGCCGTTTCGTCTAGTGCTTCAGGCCGGCGACCCGCGAGAATGACGGAGTAGTTCTCACGCAAGAGAGCCAGAGCAACACTCCGGCCGATCCCAGAACCTGCACCGGTAACAATGGCGACTTTGGTTTTCATTGCAGGAGCATTTTGACTTCTTCCTCGGAGCGGCGCAGCCGTTCCGCCACGAGGTTCACGATTCCTTTGTTAAAGTGTGAGGAGAGGAGCGGGGCGTCACGCTCGATTTTTTCGAAGGCTTCTTTTGAAAGATAATGCAAGCGACTCGCTTCATCGGCAATCACCGAGGCGGAGCGAGGCTCTCCGGAGAAGAAACCCATTTCGCCGAGAATGGTTCCACCGGTATAAGTGCGCCGCCGCAAGATGGCACCCTTCCCGAGTTCTGCGACGACTGAGACGCAGCCCGATTCGAGAAAGTACAAGCCGCGGGAAGGGTCGCCTTGCCGAAAAAGATAGTCGCCGCGCACGAGGTCGAGTTGCTCCAGATAGGTTAGAAGCGCCGAAGCGAACTCGGTGTTTTGCACAAGTGCATCGAGTTGCAGACAGAGAGGCACCGCGGGGAGATGCAGAACTTCATGGCGAGCGAGGATTTCGTTTTCGCACCATTCGACCCCGTGATCCAAATCGATAAACGTACGAAAACGCGAATACTGCGCGGTAGTGATGGCCCCACGCTTCAATTGCGCGCTCACGTCGGAATTGAGGTGGGTAAAAATGAGATTCAACCCGCTCTTTTCCGCGAGTTGCGCGAGTTTCATAAAGCTCAGAACGGCCGAGGAATCCAGACCGGTAACCAGGCGAAAATCGAAAATGACCGACGCCAATTTTGAGCTGGCCGCCAGGCGACGGCGAATCCGTTCGAGCAAATCGTTCGCCGTGCCGAAGAAAACGAAACCGTGCAGAACCAGGATCAGGATCGAATCGCCGTTGCTCTGGAGAATTTCCTGTTGCGGGGCGGAACGGTAAACGTTGCTATGATAAGTCTGCCCAGTGAGTTCGTATTTCACGCTGGAGGTCTGGCCATAACTGACGATGAAGAGGATGCATGCGATCAGAATACCAAAACCGACTCCTGCGATGAATCCGACGGTGACCATCGTGACCACAATGAGCAGAACCAGAATGTAATCGAAGCGGGGCAACTGTAGCGCGGATTGATAGAGCCAGCGAAAAAGAAGATTCGTGCCCATCTGCAGAAGAATGCCCCCCAGAAGCGGTTTCGGGATTTGCGCGAGAACGGACGATCCAAAGAAAAGCACGGAGCCGCAGAAAAGGCCAGCGATGGTCCCGGCGAGCGGCGAGTTGGCTCCCGCCCGCTGGTTCAGAAGGCAGCGATTGATCGAAATATAACCAACCATGCCGCCGCATGCGCCGTTCACCAGGTTGGCGACACCATTGGCGCGCAATTCGTCATTGAGATCGACATCGCGTCCGGTGGCCAATTCCAGGCCGGTGGAATTGAGGAGAATGGAGAGCATGACGATGCCGACCATCGCGAGCAAAGTTCCAGATTGATGCCCCAGAACGATCCAATCGATGTTGGTGAGAGTGGAGAAACTCCAAGCCTCCCAGACACCTTTTTGGGCGAAGGGTTCGAAAAACCACTCATCGATGTCCAAACCGATCGACGGGTTCTTCAATGCCCAGCGAGCAACATTGGCCAGAATAATCCCTCCAAGCAGCAGGCCCGGCATGATCAGGAAATGCTTGAACCGATGGAGGAAAACAAAAAGAATGATCGCGACGCCCACGCCTGAAATCCATTGGGGCACCATATCCGCCTGCAAAAGGCGTGGCAGTTCGGTAAGGCCCAGCGGTAGACCCGTCATCACTTTGAATGAGCTGCGCGTGATCAACCAACCCGTGCCCGCGAGAAAACCGCCAATGACCGGGTAAGGGACGTAGCGGGCCAGTTGACCGAGGCGGAAACGGCCCAGGACATAGAGAAACGCGCCGCTCGCGAAAGTGCTCAGGAAGATCGCCGCCCAAACGGTCGGATAAACGCTACTCTGTTGTTCGGGAGCGGCCAGGCTATTCGCAATCGACCGGCCTGCGAGAGCCAGAACAATGGCGGAATTCGCTTCCAGGCCCGCCAGTGTAAATCCGAAAGGGCTGCGCCACGCGACGATAATCGCCGTGATTATCGCACCAATCAGCGCACAACCGAGCCCTTGCGGAAAATAACCGGAAAGCTTCTCCGAAAATATTAGTGCGGCGAAAGAAACCGTATAGACAAGTGTGACCAGTCCCGTCGTGAGTCCGGCGACGAGATTGGGCAAAAAATATTGGCGAAACCTTGCTCTTCCAGCGGTCATCACAGCATTGCTCTGCGGGCGGATATTCCGTAGAAGAAATGAAATTCGCGAGAAATTCTTTCGTTGCATTGTCGGAAATCCGATTTGCCGTAAATTGCGCTGAATGAAGATGTTTGGTTTAGCTACGCTTTGCCTGGGTTCCTGGATGATCTTTGCCGCGGAAGTACGGACGAATGCTCCGGCTACGCCCGCGCGTCCCACGCAGGAGCCAGTGAATGAAGCGCAACGGGCGAAGTTGCGCGAAACCAATGAGAAGTTTCGGGCGGAGCAGACTCTGCTCTACGAGAAGTTACGCACGAACAGGAAGGAAATGGAGCAAGCCGCCCAAGCTGACCCAATCGATGAAAAAACGATCCGCGCGAAGGCATCAGTCATCGGTCAGATCGAGGGCGATCTCGCGGTTTTGCGGGCGAAGCATTATAAAGAGTTGCGCACTATCCTGCCGCACGATCAGGCGGCGCGACAAAGCGGGCTTTCAGTCAGCACCAACCAATCTCAGCAGCGCCTGCAGAATATCGTCCGCTCGAATACGAACGGACCCACCGCTGCGCCCATTCGGCCAACCCCATCCGGTTCGACCAAATAGTTCAGCGAACGTTGCCCTTGCGGAGCAGATCGAGGGGATAAAATGTGTCGCGCCAGCGAACCCCGCCGCGCGAGAGCGTCACGATCATCGAGTTGAGCACGGCGTAGTAGAGGATTGGAAGCACAAACGGGGTGACCAGGGCGCCACGAATTGGCCAGCCCACACGGCGCGCGATAACGACCGCCGGAACGACGATGGAAAGCGTTGCACCCGCCGCGCTCCACCCGAGGAAGGTCCCTGTCAGTGGACCAAGCAGCGACGCAAACCACAAAAGCGGCATGATCACTCCCACAAGAATTCCGAGCCAGGTGCGGAAATCAATGGCCGCGAAGTAATTCTTTTCCATGATTTTGATCAGGTTTCGAGCCGTCACACCCCAGTGACATTCCACATCGTCGCTGCCGATAAAAGCGCGCGTGCGGGCTCCCACCCTCCGCACGAGACGTCCGAACTTAACGTCGTCTACCACGCTCAACCGGAGAGTCTCGTGCCCGCCGAATTTTCGGTAGACTTCAGCCCAGACGAGATTGAATGCGCCGATGCCAAGGTGAGCGTTCGCTTTGTCCTGATTCACATTGGCCATCCAGTCGATCATCGTCAGGAGGAAAGCAATGTGACATCCCTCCGCGGGCAACGTCAGCGCGGCAACTCCCGGAGTGAGCGTCACATGTTCCACTGATTCCGTTTCGGCCACAGCGATGGCCCTGGCGAGGACGTCAGGTTTGAGCCAGCAATCGGCGTCGGTAAAGAGCAGCCAATCTCCGGACGCGCTTTGGGCGCCCAGGTGGCACGCGTGACATTTCCCGAGCCAGTTTTCGGGCAGAATGTCGACGCGCTTCGGTTTAACGCGCGGATCTTCCGCGGAAATGCGTTTCAGGATTTGTGACGTTTCATCGCGTGAACGGTCGTCGACCGGAATGACTTCGAAATCGACTCCTTCGAGTGCGAGGATGTGGCGCAAAGTTTGCTCGACCCGTGCCCCTTCGTCGCGAGCGGCGAAGATGATCGAGCACTTAGGCCGATTTGCAGGTTTCCGGTACGGAAGCCGTCTAGCCCATTTTAAACAGAGCAAGGAGCGAGCGGTGAAAAAGCCCGAGGTCAATGCCGCCAGGAAAAGGATGATCGTGAGCGCCACAATTTTGTACTAGGCGAGAAGCTTCGTCAGTATCTCCCCGTGAACATCGGTCAGGCGGAAATCGCGACCTTGGAAATGAAATGTGAGCTTTTTATGATCGAGGCCAAGCAGATGCAGCATCGTCGCATGGATGTCGTGCACGTGCGCTGGATCTTCCACTCCGTTAAAGCCGAGTTCGTCCGTCTGGCCGTGCACATAGCCCGCTTTCACACCGCCTCCCGCCATCCACATGGTGAAGGCATCGATGTGATGATTGCGCCCGGTCGTATCGCGATTTTCACCCATGGGAGTTCGACCGAACTCGCCGCCCCATATCACGAGGGTATCGTCGAGCAAGCCGCGCGATTTCAGATCTTTGACCAAAGCAGCTTGCGCCTGATCCACCTCGCGGCAGACCTTTTCAAAGTCACCTTGCAGGTTTTCTCCCGGACCTCCGTGGCTGTCCCAATTGGTGTGGTAAAGCTGGACGAACCGCACGCCGCGCTCGACGAGGCGTCGTGCCAGTAGACAGTTTCGCGCGAAGGAAGGTTTGTTCTTTTCGACCCCGTAGAGGTTCAACGTGGCGTCGCTTTCGCCTGAAAGATCAATCAATTCGGGTGCGCTGGATTGCATGCGATACGCCATCTCATAAGACGCAATTCGCGTTGCGATCTCCGGATCGCCCGTCTCCACAAGATGCGCCAGGTTCAAATCGCGAATGGCGTCGAGCGTGCGGCGTTGCTTCTCTGAAGTGATTCCTTTGGGCGAAGAAAGATCAAGAATCGGTTCGCCGCCACCGCGAAATGGAACACCCTGAAAAGTGGTGGGCAAGAATCCGCTGCCCCAGTTCACCGCTCCGCCACGCGGACCGCGCGGGCCGGAAAGAAGCACGACAAAGCCGGGAAGATTATTCGCTTCGCTGCCAATTCCGTAAGTCACCCATGCGCCCATGCTCGGCCGGCCGAATTGGCCCGACCCGGTGTTCATGAAGAGCTTTGCCGGCGCATGGTTGAAAAGATTGGCCTTGCAGCCCATCAAGAACGAAACGTCGTCCGCAATGGTCGCGGTGTGCGGAAAAAGTTCGCTTACCCATGCGCCACTTTGGCCGTAGCGCTTAAAAGCGCGGCGCGTGCCCAGGAGCTTCGTGCCGTGGCTGCTCCCCATGAAGGCAAAACGTTTCCCTTCAATGAATGATTGCGGAATCGCTTCGCCGTTTAGTTCGACCAGCTTCGGCTTGAAATCGAACAGTTCGAGCTGGCTCGGCCCGCCGGCCATGAAAAGGTAAATTACATTTTTCGCACGCGGCTCGAACTGCGTTGGCTTCGCCGAGAGAGGTTCCGCAGCTTCAAGCCTGTAGCTTTTCGGCAGCATCGAGGCGAGCGCGATTGAGCCAAGCCCCACCGAACAGCGGCTAAAAAAATGTCGGCGGGTAATTCGCTCAAGATGCTCGTTCCGGGGGCTCACTCGCTGCCAGTATCTGCAAAGCGGCCGCTGAAATCAATGGCCATCCCGGTAAAGAGTCAGCCAAAATTTTCTTCTATCTTCCTCATCTGTTTGGTTCTAAAAACCAGAACTGGCTATACAACACATTGCCCCGTAATAACTTGTGAGTAGATATAAATCCATATTAATTCCAGCACAAATTTGTGGCAAACGTTCAATTCAGGATTACGTTAAGATTGCGTGTCAGGGCAGCTTTCCGGGTTTTTCTTGGTTTCCCGGGAGGAATAGTACCCGGCACGCACAGTGTTAATCCACTGTGTTCATGGTGAAGGCGGTCTTGGGCCTTCGGGTCCAAGACCTGCCGCGAACGCAAAACATTTCCCTTTTCGATAGTCGGCTGAAACTTCATTTGCTAAAGAAAAAGCAATGAACAAAAGCCACAAATTCACTCGCCGTCACTTTCTCAAAACGTCCATCGCTTCCTGGGCGACGGTGAGTATCGTGCCGCGATTTGTTCTTGGCGGGGCTGGCTTTACGCCGCCGAGCGAAGTTCTGACGCGCGCAGTGATCGGAGTTGGCGGCATGGGAATGGGCCATGTCAATTCCATTAATACCGCCTGCAAGCTGCTGGCGGTTTGCGATGTGGACCAGAAACATTTGGAGGCCGGACTCAAAGCAGCCGGGCCGGACGCGAAAGGTTATCGCGACTTCCGCGAAGTGCTCGAACGCAAGGATATTGACATCGTTCATGTGCCGACGCCGCCGCACTGGCACGCGCTCATCTCGATTGCTGCCGCAAAAGCCGGCAAGGACATCTGGTGTGAAAAACCGCTCTCCCGCACCATAGCGGAAGGCGAAGCGGTGAAGGCGGCCATAGCGAAGTACGAACGCATTTTCCGGCTCAACACCTGGTTTCGTTTCGACAGTCCCTTCTACGGCATGGGCACCCCGGTCAAGCCGATCAAGAAATTGGTCCAGGCCGGAGCCTTCGGCTGGCCCCTTAAAATCACCCTCGGCGGCAAGACCGGCTTTGATTGGAAGCAGGATCAATGGTGCGGCAAAACCAACCTCACTCCCCAACCTGTCCCCGCCGAACTCGATTACGATTTCTGGCTCGGGCCCGCTCCGGTCAAACCGTACCACCCGCATCGCGTCCACCAATCTTTCCGCGGGTACTGGGATTACGATGGCGGCGGCCTCGGCGACATGGGCCAGCACTACCTTGATCCTGTGCAATACATCCTCGGCAAAGACGATGAAAGCCCCACCAAAGTCGAAGCCGAAACTGGCCCGCAGGACCGCGACGCGGTGTTGCCCTGGAAACGCATTTCGATCCGCTATGCCGACGGCTGCGAAATCATTCTCGACGGCGAAAACAAGGACGACTCTCCGTTCCTTTCCGGTCCGAAAGGAACTCTCACTAAATCGCTCGAATCGAGTATTCCCGACCTTGTCGATCGCATCAAAGATCTGCCTGATCCGGCTCCGCAAGTCACCGACTTCGTCCAGGCGGTGAAAACTCGCCAGAAATTCGCCCTCAACGAAATCAACGGCCACCGCTCCTGCACCCTGATCAATCTCGCCAAGATCGCAGTGCAAACCGGACGCCCATTGCGGTTCGATTCAAAGACACAGCGCTTCGTTGACGATCCTGCCGCGAATGCCTACGTGGAACAGCCGATGCGCGCCCCGTGGAAGATCACTGTTTGATTGCGGGTAGACGGCGTGACCGAGTGCAGCGGCCATACCGAAAAACCGAAGCGGGAGCAATTTCCTTAATATATACCGGCACGCAGACTGAAATCCATCGCCCCGGGGGCCGTGCGGTGGAATTACACATTGCTCGCGCGATTCAAGTTCTGCTAAAGTCGGCGTTAACCCGAATTCGAACTCCGAATGAAAACATTTTCACCTTTTCGTGGAAGGACCAATCATCGCAGAGCAATTTTAGCAGGCTTCACGCTGATTGAACTGCTCGTTGTTATCGCGATCATTGCGATTCTCGCCGGAATGCTCCTGCCCGCGCTAGCGAAGGCCAAAGGGAAAGCGAAGATGACTGCCTGCCTCAACAATAAACGGCAACTCGGTTTGGCGGCGGTTATGTACGTACAGAGCCAGGGAAAGTATCCCGGGTGCGGACTTGCGGCGAACGGATACCGCTACGTCTGGCCGTATCGGCTTTTTAGTGAAATGGGTACGAACCGCGCTGTTTTTTGGTGCCCGTCCGCCTTGGTCAAATCACAATGGGACACCAACGCAAACAAAACCCTCGGCGCTGCTGCTGTGGTGGGCACCGGCAAAGATCCTTACGGCGTGAGTAACAGCGCAATGTTTTCCGTTGGCTATAATGATTGGGGTTCTTTTGGCGCATTCTCGGACAAGGGTCTCGGCGGCGACGTTGATACCGCTCAATGGGAGGTCAAAGAGTCAAAGGTGGTTGCGCCGTCCGACATGATCATGCTCGCCGATAGCAAGGTGAACGGCAATTTCGACGGAAATATCGATCCCACCAACGACCAGGAGTGGCCTTCCAACCGCCACGCCGGCCGGGTCGCCGTTCAATTCTGCGACGGTCACGCCGAGAGCGCGCTCCGCGCGGATATGGTCGACCCAAAAAACGACAAATGGCATCGCCGTTGGAACAACGACAACTCCGCCGCCGGAACCTGGAGCTTTAACAAGGCAACTGCAATGAAGATTGACCCGAATTGACTCTGTCACAAAAGCGGAGATTCGGCCCCTGCCGATCAAAGGGCGCGGTGCCGGTTCGATCTTCATTATGAGAGCATTTCATCAAGACTAACCTCTCCTCAGGCTCGACAACTTCATTCCAGGAGGTTAAGCACGATTCGCGGATCCAGAATTCGCACTTGTTTTCCGGGCATCGCTTCAACATTGTCACCCCGCACTTATGCCTAAGGAACAGACCTACAAATTTTGTTTTGGCCCCTGGAATATCAGCGAAGGCGGCGATCCCTACGGACCCACCACTCGTCCACCGCAGACCTTTGATTGGAAGCTCGAGCAACTGAAAAAGCTCGGGTTCGACGCGATGATGTTCCACGACGACGACGCTGTTCCCGACATCGACGGCAAGTCGTCTCAGCAGATCGAGAAGGAAGCGAAGGAACTCCGCAAACGACTGCGCGATTCCGGTATTGCCGCGGAGATGGTCGCGCCGCGCCTGTGGTTCAGTCCGATGACTATCGACGGCGCATACACCAGCAACGATCCGAAGTGCCGCAAATATGCCATCGAGCGCTCGCTCCGCTGTATCGACATCGCGAACATTCTCGGCACCGATCTGATTGTTCTTTGGCTCGCCCGCGAAGGCACTTACCTGCGCGAATCCAAGAGCGGCAAAAAGAGCACCGAATATCTAGTGCAGGCCTTCGACAAAATGCTCGCGCACGATCCCAAAGCCCGTCTTGCCATCGAGCCGAAACCGAATGAACCGATGGACCACGCCTACGTGCCGACCATCGGCCACGCGTTGGCCATCGCCCAACTCTGCTCTGATCCAAAACGGGTCGGGGCCCTGATCGAAACCGCGCACGCCATCCTCGCCGGCCTCGATCCCGCCGATGAAATCGATTTCGCGATGACCTTCGGCAAACTTTGGTCACTCCATCTCAACGACCAGAACGGCTTGAAATTCGACCAGGACAAACCTTTCGGCAGCACCAACCTCCGCAGCGCGTTCGACCAGGTCCGCGTCCTCGAACGAAATGGCTACGGTCGTCGCGGGGAATACGTCTGCTTCGATGTTCATCCCTTCCGCACAACGAAGGTCGAACACACGCTGGCGCACCTCGACAACAGCCGCCGCACCTTTCTGCGCCTCGTGGAAAAGGCGCGAAGTTATCCCCAAAAGCGTGCCGATGAACTTATCGCCGCTCGCGATTACCAGGCTCTTGACCAGCTCGTTATTGAACATCTGCTGGGATGAACCCTCTATTCCTCGGCATCCTGCTTTGCATTCTGACCCTGCGCGCGTTCGCTCAGGCGACTCCCACCGTCAAGCAGGCGCCGCCGCCAGGAATCCCGATTCCAGCGGCTGATGCTGAGGAGTTAAATTCAGAGTTGAAGAAGCTGGCCGCAGAGATTGCTACTCTGCGGCAGTCCATGGCGTTGCTCGACCTCCTGCCCGACGTGGAGATCTTTTACAAAGCAGTTCACGATGCTTTGACCTACGACGAATTCTTTAAACCCACCGAAATTAATGCAGCTAAAGCACAACTGACCGCTGGTCTGCAACGCGCACAGGAACTTCGAGCGCTGCGCCCGTCATGGGTTGCCGCCCGCGGTTCGCTGGTCCGCGCGTACCGTTCGAAAATCGATGGCTCCGTCCAGCCCTACGGCTTGCGTGTTCCAGAAGATTGGACACCCGAAGAGAAGCAACCGCGCCCACTTTATCTCTGGTTCCACGGACGCGGCGATACGCTCTCCGAGGTCGCGTTCATCGCCGGCCAACAGAAAGGTGGCCGCGAATTTGCACCGACCAACGCATTCGAATTGCACCTGTATGGCCGCTACTGCAACGCCAGCAAATTTGCGGGCGAAGCGGATGCCTTTGAAGCGATGGCCAACGTGATGCACCACTACAGAATTGATACCAATCGTATCGCGGAACTCGGTTTTTCCATGGGTGGCGCAACGGCCTGGCACATGGCAGCTCACTATCCGGGCCTCTGGGCCGCAGCTTCGCCCGGCGCTGGTTTCGCGGAAACTGCGATCTACGCAAAGGTGTTCGACAACAAGAAGGAGACGCCGCCTCCATGGGAACAAAAACTTTGGCACTGGTATGACGCGACCGATTATGCGGCGAACTTCGCAGGTGTCCCAACCATCGCGTACAGCGGTGAGATCGATCCACAAAAGCAGTCCGCCGAGATCATGGAAGAATCTCTGGCGCGTGAGGGCCTGAAACTGGAGCGTTTAATCGGACCAAAAACAGGGCATAAATACGAACCCGAAACCAAAAAGATTCTTTCACAGCGGATCGACGCTCTGGTTGCCAAGGGCCGCGAGCCGATTCCCCGCCACATCCATTTCGTCACCTACACGCTCCGCTACAATCAAATGGCCTGGATTACGGTCGACCGACTCAACTCGCATTGGGAACGAGCCGATATCGATGCCGAACTCGACAACGATACGCTCCGCGTAAAAACGCGAAACATTGCTGCATTTACGATTAACCTCCCGAACAAGCCGAACAACATCGTCGTCGATGGGCAGACCGTCGCGGAATTCGGCGGAAGAAGCCTCAGTAAATTAGATCGATGGCAAGGCACTCCGCCCGATTATGGCTCAGGCCTCCACAAGCATCATGGCTTAACAGGCCCAATCGACGACGCTTTCATGGACTCATTCCTTTTCGTCCGCCCGACCGGCAAAGCCTGGAACGAAAAAGTGGAGGAGTGGGCCGACAGTGAACTCGAGCGAGCCACGGTCGGATGGCGGCGCGTTTTTCGCGGCGATGCTCGCGTGAAGAATGATAGCGAGATCACCGCTGAAGACATCGCGCAACACAACCTAGTGCTTTGGGGCGATCCTGGAAGCAACCAACTGCTCGCGAAAATTCTCCCGAAGCTTCCGATCCAGTGGACACCCAGCAATCTCACGGTCGCTGGGCAAACAGTCCCCGCGCCAGATCACATCCCCATCCTGATTTACCCCAATCCGCTTAATCCTGAGCATTACGTTGTGCTGAACAGCAGCTTCACTTTTCGGCAGGGCAGCACCACCTCGAATTCGTTGCAAACCCCAAAGCTGCCGGACTGGGCGATCATCGACCTTCGCACACCTCCGTCGTTGAAGTGGCCGGGCCTCGTGGTGAACGCTGGCTTCTTCAACGAGCGCTGGCGATATTCTCCCGAGCCGTAGGACTTTAGGTGCTGGCAGCTCCAGGCGAGGTTCTGCGGATCATCGCGGCAAGGACCGTAAAGTTTGAAAGGCTATATCACAACTTTGAACTGTTCGGAACGCTTCAGGCTTGCGCAAAATCCAGCAAGCAATTGCGGGATTTTTTCCAGGTCTTTCAGGTTAACCATCTCGACCGGGGAATGCATGTAGCGATTGGGCAGGCTCACCAGTGCGCTCGGAATTCCGCCGCGGGTCCAGAAGATCACGTCAGTGTCCGTGCCGCTAGTCGCGGACATTGCTTCGAATTGCAGCTTGATCCCCTGCTGTTTCGCGACCTTTTCCAATTTCGCGACGACTTCGGGGTGGTTGCAACCGCCGCGGGTGATGGTTGGTCCTTTGCCCATCTTGATGTCTCCGTGCTGTTGCTGGTTGACCGTCGGATAGTCAGTGGCATGGGTCACATCGACGACAATCGCGCAGTCCGGCTTGATGGTGTAGGCGATCTGGCGCGCACCGAGCAAACCGACTTCCTCCATGATGTTTGAAACCGCAGAGACTTCCGCTTTGAGTCCATCTTTGTTCTCACTCAACAGACGGAGCGCTTCCGCGACGGAGAACGTGCCAATTTTATTATCGAAGGCGCGGCCAATTGCCAGGTCGCCGCGCAACAATTCGAATTCGTCGACCAAAGTAATCGGATCACCAATCTGCACTATTTTCTCGGCCTCGCGTCGGCTATCCACCCCAATATCGATGAAGAGATCCTCGATCTTCGGCGCTTTCTTTTCGCCGTCTTGCTTCGTCAGGTGCGGTGCTACATTGCCCACGACCCCCCGGACCGGCCCCTTCCTGCTGTGGATCGTGACGCGCTGCGCTTTGGTGATGGCGGGATCGACACCACCCAATTTGCGCACGTAAATGAATCCATCCTTGTTGATGAAATTCACCGTCATGCCGATCTCGTCCGCATGTCCGGCGAGCATGACGCGCGGAGAACCTCCCTTGTTCAATACCGCGACGGCATTGCCATAAGCGTCGGTGTAGGTCTCGTCCGCGAAGTTGCTGACGTAATTAAGCCACACTCGCTGCCCGCGCACTTCATGGCCGGAAGGGCTCGGCGTGTTCACCAGGGTTTGCAGAAATTTCAGTGATTCTTCCCTCATCCCGGGCCGAGTCTACTCCGCGAACATGGCCAAAGACAACAACTTGACGGTGAGTTTGTATAAACCTAGCCTGACACAAAGCACGAGCAGTGAGATACCGTTTTTTCAACTTTATACTTTTGGCGTGCTTCAGCGTCCTCCTCCGGGCGGAGGTTAAACCACCGGCGAATGCAGCTTCCCACTGGGCATTCCAGCCCCCCAAACCACAGCCGCTCCCTCAGGTTCAAAATGCAGCGTGGTGCCAGACCGAAATTGACCGCTTTATCCTTGCTCCCCTGGAACACGAAGGTCTCGCCCCTTCCCGACCCGCAGATGCGCGCACGCTGATCCGCAGAATGACGTTCGATCTTACCGGTCTTCCGCCGACCGCGCGCCAAGTCGACGAATTCGTCGAGGCCACTTCTCGCGACCGGGGGGCTGCGATCAATGGATTAATCGAGCGGCTTCTCAACAGTCCAGCCTACGGGGAACAGTGGGGGCGGCACTGGTTGGACGTGGCTCGTTATTCGGACACGAAGGGGTACGTCTATGACCGCGAAGAAAGGCGTTTTGTGCATGCGGCCACGTACCGTGATTGGGTCATTCGCGCGGTCAACGAGGACATGCCGTATAACCGATTTTTGCTTCTGCAGATCGCTGCTGATCAACTCGTCTCCACGAATTCGCCAGACCTCGCCGCAATGGGATTCATTACTGGTGGACGACGTTTCCTGGGTGTCACGCACGACATCATCGATGATCGTATCGACGTGGTCACCCGGGGTACGATGGCGCTGACTGTGCAATGCGCACGGTGTCATGATCACAAATATGATCCCATTCCGACGAAGGATTATTATTCACTCTACGGCGTTTTCCACGGCTCGGATGACAAGCTGGTTCCATTGCGCGAAAGCAACGATGCGGAACTGGCGAAGCGGCGCAAGAAATACGCAGACATGATGGCGAAGCGACGCGACGAAGCGGCGGCTCGTTTGCGCGCGCGCGTGGCGGACTACCTCACTGCTCAACTTGAGCTCTCGAAATATCCTGAAGAAGGCTTCGACCAGATTTTTCTGCCGGAGGACATCATTCCCGCGTCGGTTCGGCGCTGGCGCGATTACCTGCTCACGAACCGGAACATCGAGGATCCTATTTTCGGGCCATGGCACCGACTCAGCGGGTTGAGTGGAGATGACTTTGCGCGCGCCGCAATTAAGGTTTCGGAAGAGCGGGAAAGATGGAACGCAATCGTTGCGTACGCGTTTGCTGCGCCCGCCCGGGATATGCGAGAGGTCGCGCAACGATATGGCCGCGTATTCTCCGGCCTGGAGGGGAACAAAAGCGCTGCGGCGGATGAGTTGCGCGCGTTTTTGAGCGCGCCCTCGTCCCCCACCGTCGTGCCCGACACCGGAATTACAAGCAACGAAGGCTTCTTTCCGACCTCGCAATTGGAGGAGCTGTGGCGGTTGAACGGCGACGTCGAGCGGCGGCTTATCGAGCTGGGAATACCGGCGGCGCTGACTACTGCTGAACACGATGCTGAACCCCCGCCGCACGTCTTCAAGCGCGGAAGTGCGTCACAACTGGGCGAAGTCGTTCCGCGACAATTCCTGACCGTGCTTTCGCGTGCAGGGCGAAAACCTTTTACGAACGGAAACGGGCGCTTGGAGTTGGCGAGAGCTATCGCCTCTCCCGAGAATCCTCTGACCGCGCGAGTAATGGTGAATCGGATTTGGCAGCATCACTTTGGCGCCGGACTGGTCCGCACACCAAGCGATTTCGGCTTGCGTGCAGAGACGCCCATCCATCCGGAACTGCTGGACTGGCTGGCCCTTAAATTCGTCGCCGAAGGTTGGAGCGTGAAGGCGATTCATCGGCTCATTCTTTCCAGTGCGGTTTATCAAACCGCGAGCGGGGCGTCGTCCGAGGTTGCAGGGAAAGATTCGGACAATCGTTTACTTGCCCGCTTTCCGGTGCGCCGGTTGAGCTTCGAACAATTGCGGGATTCAATGCTCGCAGCGAGCGGCCAATTGGAGGAAACCGTGGGCGGGAAAGCAACGCATGTTTTGGAGGAGAAAAACAGACGGCGCACCGTATATGCGCTGGTCGACCGCCAATATTTACCGGGCGTATTTCGAACATTCGACTTTGCCAATCCCGATATACACGTTGCGGTCCGGCACGAAACAACCGTTCCGCAGCAGGCGCTTTTCTTCCTGAACGGAACTTTTTCAGCTACTCGTGCGCGAGAGCTTGCAGCGGAAACCTGCAGGTTCCCAAACGAACAACGCGTGGCACATCTTTACGAACGTTTATTCCAGCGGAAACCATCGCAGAGCGAAATTGCTTCCGGACTGCGCTTTGTATCGTCGGCGGAAGCTTTGCCACCTCCTTCCCCGCCACCCGCGCCCGCACCGGCGTGGCGTTATGGAACGGGCGAATATGACGAGACCGCAAAACAGTTGAAATCGTTTACGCCCCTGCCCCATTTCACGGGGATGTCGTGGCAAGGGGCAGAGTCATGGCCGGGCGGCGAAACCGGATGGGCGCAACTCACGGCGGATGGGGGGCATCCAGGAAATACCCGGGCCTCCGCTTGCGTTCGCCGCTGGATCGCGCCACGCGACATGACAGTGAAAATCGCCGGGCGCATCACACACGAACCGGAAGCAGGCGATGGCATACGTGCATTCATAATTTCCAGCCGCGATGGAGAACTGAAGTCGGTCAAGGTTCACAAAAGCAAAGCGGACATGGCAGTTGAAAAAGTGACTCTCAAAGCGGGAGACACATTGGATTTCATCGTGGATATTGGAGATAATCTGAATAGCGACCAGTTCCTTTGGGCGCCGAAGATCACTTCCGAATCGGAGAACTGGAATGCCGCGAGTGATTTTAGCGGGCCTGTGACTCAGCCGCCCTATCTGAGTCCATGGGAACAATACGCGCAGGTGTTACTCCTCTCGAACGAGTTTGCGTTTGTCGATTGATATGCAGTTTCGCGATCAATTTGGTCTGACCCGCCGGGATTTCCTGGCGCGTGTTGGCATGGGGATGGGCATGATCTCCGCAGGAGCACTCGCGCAGGATGAATCACCCTCGCCGCTCGCGCCGCGCGCTCCTCATTTTGCGCCGAAAGCGAAACGTGTCGTCCATTTCTTCCTGAATGGCGGTCCATCGCATGTCGATACCTTCGATCCAAAGCCGGCGCTGGCGAAGTATGCCGGCCAAGCTTTGCCGGGCGAGTATCTGCGGACTGAACGCAAGACCGGCGCAGCTTTTCCGACTCCGTTTAAGTTTCAGAAGTACGGGCAGAGCGGTCTTGAGATCAGCGAAATTTTCGGCAAAACCGCCGCACATGCGGATGATATCGCGGTGATTCGGTCAATGTACGCGCAGGTGCCAAATCACGAGCCGTCACTCATGTTGATGAATTGTGGGGACAGCGTCCAGGCGCGCCCCAGTTTTGGCGCGTGGATGATGTACGGGCTCGGCGCGGAAAACAAAAATCTGCCCGGCTTTATCGCGATGTGCCCGGGTGGTTTGCCGATCAAAGACTCGGATAACTGGCAGGCGGGATTTCTGCCAGGCGTGTTTCAAGGAACGTATGTCGACCCGCAACATCGTCAGGTGGAAAAGCTGATTGAGAACATCCGCAGCCCGCACGCAACTGCGTTGATGCAAAGGCGACAATTGGACCTGTTGCGCGAACTAAATTCAAATCATTACGTACAGCATCAGCGCGACCCACGGCTTGAAGCTCGAATCGAGTCGTTCGAACTGGCGTTCCGGATGCAAGTGGAAGCATCGGATGCTTTCGATATCGGCAACGAACCGGCCTACATCCGCGCGGCCTACGGCGATCACGTTCATGGACGCCAGACTCTGATCGCGCGCCGCTTGCTCGAACGGGGAGTGCGTTTCGTCCAGTTATGGCACGGCGCCGGCCAACCCTGGGATCATCACGACAATATCGAAGGCAACATTCGCAAACACGCGGCGGACATCGACGGCCCAATCGCGGCGTTCATGGCCGATTTGAAGGAGCGCGGCATGTTCGAGGATACGCTGATTCTTTGGGGAGGCGAATTTGGGCGAACTCCTTCTGTCGAACTGGGCGACGGTGGTAAATCCAAGCTGGGCCGCGATCATAACCACTACGGCTTCAGCGTTTGGCTCGCGGGCGGCGGCATCCGCGGAGGCACTGTTTACGGGGCCACTGACGAGTTCGGGTTCAAGGCGGTTGAAAACCGTGCGAGTGTTCACGACTTGCATGCGACCATGTTGCACCTGCTCGGCTTCGATCATGAAAAGCTCACCTACCGGCACGCGGGTCGAGATTTTCGGCTCACCGACGTTTCCGGGAATGTCATTCGAGAAATCCTCGCGTGAGCGTGGCGAAAACTTCGGGACGCTGCGGTTCCGCCAAGGTTCCAGAATGAGCCTGACTTGACCCATTACCGCCGGTCCGCTTACATACTGGAACCAAGGAGAATGATAAAAGTCTTTAACAAGGCGACCGGTGAATTTATCGGTCGCATCTCACAGCCAGAACTCGACTTTCTCGCGGATCAGCTTGAAGAGGAATCAATCAAGGATACCGACTACTACATCCGCGAGGAGACCCTGGAACATTTCGCGCAGTCAGGCGCCCCCGCGCACTTGATGGAAGTGCTTCGTGGCGGAATGCGCGGCTCGAATGCAATTGAAATCCGCTGGGAGCCGGACAAGACCGGAGCGTGAGTTTCAAAGAGACAATGCCCAAACAATCAAAACGAAAAGAGAAGAAAGCTGAATTGCGCAAGGCGCCCAGCGGAATCAAAGGGTTGGATGAAGTAACCCTCGGAGGGCTGCCGGCCGGTCGCCCCACACTCGTCTGCGGCAGTGCGGGCTGTGGCAAAACTCTCCTTTCGATGGAGGTGCTGATCCGGGGCGCGGTCGAATTTAACGAACCCGGTGTGTTCATGTCTTTCGAAGAGTCGGTGAAGGACATTACCGAAAATGTAGCGTCCCTCGGTTTCGACCTCGATCAATTGCAGGAGGAAAAGAAAGTAGTCGTTGATTATGTGCACGTCGACCGAAGCGAAATCGAGGAAAATGGTGAGTACGACCTCGAAGGTTTGTTCATTCGGCTCGGATACGCGATTGACTCAATTGGCGCGAGGCGGGTCGTGCTGGACACAATAGAAAATCTTTTCGGCGGTTTGGAGAACCAGGCCATTCTGCGCGCCGAACTGAGACGGCTATTCCGCTGGCTCAAAGAAAAAGGGGTAACGGCAATCATCACCGGTGAACGCGGTCCGGGCCAACTTACCCGCCACGGCCTGGAAGAATATGTTTCGGACTGCGTAATCCTCCTGGACCACCGTGTGAACGACCAGGTTTCCACCCGTCGTTTGCGCATCGTTAAATATCGCGGATCGCTGCATGGAACGAATGAATATCCGTTCCTGATCGATGAGAAAGGCATTTCGGTCCTGCCGGTTACCTCCGCCAATTTGACGCACAGTGTTTCCAACGAGCGCGTTTCATCCGGGATTGAACGGCTCGATACGATGCTGGGCGGGAAGGGCTTTTATCGCGGATCAAGCATCTTGATTTCGGGCACGGCGGGCAGCGGCAAATCGAGCTTGTCCGCGCAAATAGCCGAAGCCGCCTGCCGCCGGGGAGAACAGGTAGCCTACTTCGCTTTCGAAGAATCGCCGCTCCAGATCGTTCGCAACATGCGGAGCATCGGAGTGGAACTCGAGAAGTATTTGCGGAAAGGAACTCTGCAAATTCAGTCCAGCCGCCCAAGTCATTACGGATTGGAAATGCACCTCGCGATGATGCATAAGGCGATCGAACAGATGAAGCCTTCAGTGGTGGTGATGGACCCCATCAACAACCTGGTGGCAGTCGGCTCCTCGGCTGAAGTAAACGCCATGTTGACTCGCTTGATCGACTTTTTAAAGGCGCGCGGAATCACAGGAGTATTTACCAGTTTAACGTCTGCAGGCAGCAAGAGCCTGGAAGAGACCGCTGTTGGCATGTCTTCATTGATGGATACGTGGATTCTGCTGCGCGATATCGAGCACAACGGGGAGCGGAGCCGGGGGATTTATATTCTGAAATCGCGAGGCATGCCTCACTCCAATCAAATTCGCGAGTTCCTTATTACCAGCGATGGGATCGATCTGGTGGACGTCTATACGGGTCCCGAGGGTGTGTTGACCGGCTCCGCTCGCAAGGCGCAGGAAGCCCGGCTGCGAGCGGCCGAAGCCGAACGGCAGTTGGAGATCAGCCGGCGTTCGGCCCTCTTGGATAGACGACGCAAAACGATTGATGCGCAAATCGCTGCTTTAAATGCGGAATTGGCTGCAGAGGAACAGGAGTTCAGTGTTCTGGCCTCGGCAGACAAGTCGCGACGGGAACAAATGGCGGCAGATCAGCAAGAAATGGCTCGGAGCCGACAAGCAGACTAGAAAATGCCCAGCAAACCAACTAAATCCAAGTCGAACGGCTCGACACCTTTATCGAACGGTCTCGGTTCCGACCACTGGGAGCTCAAGCTTTACATCGCCGGGCAGACGCCGAAATCGTTGACCGCTTTTTCGAACCTGAAACGGTTTTGTGAAGAACACGTTCCAGGAAAATATCATATCGAGGTCATTGATCTCGCCAAAAATCCGCAACTTGCCAAGACGGACCAGATTTTGGCGATTCCCACGCTCGTTCGGAAGGTACCGTCGCCCCTGCGCAAAATCATCGGCGATCTTTCCGACAAGCAGAAGGTCTTGCTCGGGTTCGATCTGAAACGACTGCCCTAATGCCAAAGAAGTCCAGAAAGTCGATCAAACGCAAACGAGTGGCGATCGCAGGTGACGTTCCCGAGGAAGGAGCGTCCTCTCAAGCTTACGTATTCCGGTTGTTCGTGAGCGGTCAAACCGGCAAATCGACCCGTGCCATCGACAACATCAAGCGGATTTGCGAGTCCTACTTTCCGGGCCAGTACCAACTCGAAGTAGTGGATGTGTATCAGCAACCGCAACTGGCGCGTGGAGAACAAATCGTGGCGCTTCCCACGCTGCTCAAGAAGGCACCGGGAAAAATGAAGAAGATTTTGGGCGACCTGGGCAACTCCGAAGAGTTCATGACGAAACTCAAGTAATATGCCCCCCTCCCGCGCCTCCAAACGTTCGCGGTCGAAACAATCCCCGGTTCTACGAGTTCCGAAGAGTGACATCGAAAAACTCCGCAGTCGATTAGATGAGGCCGAAGCAATCATCGAAGCGATCCGAGCGGGTGAGGTGGAGGCACTCGTCGTGAATGGCCCACAAGGCGACCAGGTTTTCACGCTCAAAGGCGCCGATCACAGTTATCGCGTGTTTGTGGAAGCAATGTCCGAAGGGGCGGTCACACTCGGGGAAAACGGGGTTATTCTCTATTGCAACAAGCGATTTGGGGAGATGGTCAAAACGCCTCTTGAAGAAGTCATTGGTTCATTCTTTAAGCAGTACCTTTCGTGGCAGAATCACGCCGCTTTCGATGAAATGCTGCGCCACGCCCATTCCGGAGCCAGAAAACGCGAATACGAACTACGAACGAAAAACGGCGGTTTTGTGCCGGCGAGCCTGTCCATTGCCCGGTTTGAAGGTGACGAGGTGAAATCGGCTTGTCTGGTCGTCAGTGACATGACGCAACAGAAACAAAGCCAGGAACGGTTGACCGCACTTTCTCATCGTTTGCTCGAAGTGCAGGAACGGGAACGGCGCCATCTGGCGCGCGAGCTACATGACGAGATCGGTCAGATCCTCACCGGCTTGAAAATCACTCTCGAAACGAATTGCTATCTTACCGGCGGGGGTGCGGGACAGGAGGCCTTTCAAAAAGCGCGCGATCAGGTGGAAGGCCTGGTGAAGCAGATCCAGGATATGTCCCTCGACCTGCGTCCCGCGATGTTGGATGACCTTGGTTTGTTACCTGCCTTACTTTGGCATTTCGAACGCTACACGCGTCAGACCGTTATCAAGGTAAACTTCCGACACGCCGGTCTACAAAATCAACGCTTCAGTCCCGAAATTGAAACGGCTGCGTACCGAATTGTGCAGGAGGCGCTGACGAATGTGGCCCGACACGCCGGCGCTAATGAAGTTGACGTTTACCTTCATTCGGGATTAAAGGCCCTGGTGATCCAAATCGAAGACAATGGCCACGGCTTTGATGTGAACGCGGCGCTATCTTCCCGCTCCTCCAGCGGCCTGACCGGTATGCAGGAGCGGGCAGCGCTCCTTGGCGGGGAATTGTTGCTTACGTCCGCCAAGAGCAAAGGAACTCAACTGCGTGCAAAGTTGCCGTTTGCTTTGGCGGATCAAAGCAAATGAGTGCAGGTGACAGCTCCAAAACAACTCTGGTTCTGGCCGACGATCATCACATCATCCGGCAGAGTCTGAAGCTTCTGCTCGAAACGCAGGGCAATATCAGAGTGGTCGCAGAAGCGGCGAATGGCATTGAAGCGGTTGAGGCAGTCGAGAAGCTTAAGCCTGACGTGTTGGTTTTGGACTTGTTTATGCCGGTCCTTAACGGGCTGGAAGTATTGCGAGAGATCTCGAAAACCTCTGGACATTCCCGGTCCATCATCCTGTCCATGCACGCGAACGAAGGATACGTGCTGGAGGCATTAAAATCCGGGGCATGGGGTTATGTGCTGAAGCAATCCACTTCCGCAAATCTTTTACACGCAGTGAAGGAAGTGATGGCCGGACGTCGCTATCTGAGTCCCCCACTTTCCGATCGGGCGATTGAAGCTTATATCGCCAAGGCTTCCGGTGGACAACCCGCCGCCGTCCCGGCGCGTGGTTCCATAACCATTCGCGAAGCCGAAGTCATGAACCTGATTTCCGACGGCAAAACCAACGCTGAGATTGCGGCGCAACTTAGCATCAGTGTACGGACCGTGGAACATCATCGTGCCAGCTTGATGCGAAAGCTGAAATGCCGCAACAAGGCGGAACTCATTCGTTACGCCCTGGAGCAGCGCGCCCGGTTTGTGGACGGATGAAATCAAAACCTCGTGAACCGGAATGATTCACGAGGTTCCCCACTTTAAAGTGTGCTTTGCGACTACGCCGCTTTGTCGAGCGGAATCGATTTACTGCTGCTCACCGCCTGTTCACCCTTCAAGGTGGCAATGAATTGTTTCATCGCGGGCGAGAGAACCTTGTTCTTCTTATAAATGACAGCGAGAGGACGAGCGAGCGCACCGCTCTCCACTTCGATTGCTTCGAGTGTGTGCTTCGCCACTTCCTGCGTGACGGTGCTCAGCGGCACAATGGAAACACCTGCATCGATTTCGACCGCGCGTTTCACCGTTTCAATGTTGTCAAACTCCATCACGTTGTGCACCTCGACTCCCGCGTCCTTCAGTGCTTTGTCGATGGCTTTGCGCGTCGGAATATCAGGTTCGAAGCTGACGAACTTCTGGCCGGCGAGATCCTTGAGTGATACGTTTTGCGACTTCGCCAGGGCGTGCTTGGGATGGCAGATCAACACCATCTTATCCTTGCGCAACGGAACGATTTCGATCTTCGACTCCTTCACCGGGTAGGCCACCAACCCGAGGTCATCAGCATTGCCTAGGATATCCTCATAGACCTGATTGGAACGGCGATACTCGACGTGGACGTTCACGGACGGGTATTGCTTGAGGAACTTTTTAATGTAAGGCGGCAAATCATGCAGGCCCACGCTGTAAATGGTGGAAACCCGAATGGTGCCGCTGATCACGTCGCGTACTTCTTGCAGCTTGTTGAAAAGCGCTTCGTACGTGTTGTTCAACTGCTTGGCGTAATCGTAAAGAATTTCACCTTCACGAGTGAGGCGGAATTTCTTTTTACTGCGCTCGATCAGAAGCGCCTTGAACGTGCGTTCCAACGCGCTGACCTGCTGGCTGACGGCGGACTGTGTAATGTCGTTAATCTGCGCTGCTTTTGTGAAACTCTCGGTCTCAGCGAGGTCACAAAAGACTTTCAAACTCTCAATCTGCATCAATGACTCGATTCTAAGGGATCAATACTCTACTCCGAAAATATGCCTTGAGGAGACTTACGGCTCCTCCACCTCCGACGAGAGGACCTGCTTTACTTTGCGTAATAAATCCTGACTTGCAAACGGTTTTTGCAAATAGTTCTCATTTTCTTCATTCGACGACGGAGGTCGAACGAAACCGCTTGCGCAAATGATCTTCACCTCGGGCGCCACTCTCCGAAGACGCTCGATCAGTTCGCGACCGCTCATTTGCGGCATGACAAGGTCGGTTATCACCAGGTCGATCTCTGACGCTCTCTCCTGAAAAATGTCCAGAGCAGCCTGGCCGTTGTTGGCCGTGATCACCTTGTAGCCGTATGAACTGAGGACCATTTCACCCATGGTCAGCAGCAGATCCTCATCGTCAATCATGAGGATTGTTTGGCTCCCGCTGAGATCACCAACGTCCGGACCGCTGTCGTGGACAACTTTCTTTTGGGTCGGGAGATAGACGCGAACGCTAGTACCTTTATTCAACTCACTTGTGACCGC
This sequence comes from Limisphaerales bacterium, assembly GCA_044226545.1. Lineage (GTDB taxonomy): Bacteria > Verrucomicrobiota > Verrucomicrobiia > Limisphaerales > SXQI01 > DASVNK01. The sequence goes on along the minus strand of JBGAGW010000002.1, from coordinate 309,908 downwards.
GACGGCTCCGCCGTGATTTGTCACGATCCCGTAGACCCAGGCCAAACCAAGGCCTCGATGGGCGAGGCTCTTTTTAGTCGTAAAAAAAGGCTCGAAAATCCGCGGCAGAACTTCCGGCGCAATACCCTTCCCTGTGTCCGCAATTTCTACGTAAATATACGCACCCGACTCAAGCCAAACGTTCCCATCCTTCAGCGGTTGGGACAAATCAAGGTTCCGTGTACTGGTCTTGATGGAGCCGGCACCCTCGATCGCCTGGAAAGCGTTCTCGAGGATCTTGACGATCGCTTGCTGCATTTTGGCCTCGTCAAAATTGGCGCTGTACGGGCGATTTTGCAGGTCCATCTTCCATTCCAGACTGGAAGGGTGTGTTTCGCGGAAGAATTCGACCGTCCGGCGAAGCACCTCATTGAGATTCCCACTGGTCTGTGCCTTGCTGTCCTTATCCTGGCGGCTGAAAGCCGCAAGGTCGTTCGCGACTTCCGCGGCGCGTTCGGCTGATTTTTCGATTTCGACCAGCGAACCGCGCATCGGGTTTTTCGCGTCGGTCTTGCTCAGCAGCAGAGAAGTATGACCGAGGATGCTCGTCAACGCGTTATTAAAATCCAGCGCGACCGTCCGAATGAGCTGCATCGCGCAATCCAGCTTTTGCTTTTGGGCGAGATTAGCATCCATCACCGATCCCGCTTCGGCGGTTGCGGTTACTCCGGAGCCTTGCGGAGTTGCTGGCGTGCCAGCCATACCCGCGGGCAAAGGGGCAGATGTCGGAGCGTTACTCACCTATAGGAGCTTCCATAGTAAATGGCTGGGGACGGTAGCTCAAATTGTTTTCTGGTTCGATGAACCTTTAGTGCCATGTTCTCGCGCAAAAGTGTTGATCAAACGGGCCGCCTTTTCCGCACTTTTGCGTCCGACGGCCAGCACTTCGTCGTGTGAAAGAGGCTTCTTGTTCGTGCCCGCGGCATGATTCGTAATGCAGGAAAGAGCCGCGACGCTGATTCCGCAATAGCGTGCCATCAACACTTCGGGAACGGTGCTCATTCCCACGGCGTCGGCGCCCATGACTCGGAAAGCGCGAATTTCCGCAGGCGTTTCGTAACTCGGCCCGGACACTCCGAGGTAAACGCCCTCGTGCAGGGTGATTCTTTCTTTCCGCGCGGCGGACTGGAGCGTTGCCCGCAACAACGGACAGTAAGCTTCCGTTAGATCGACGAAGCATTTGCCTTCCGCCCGTGGCGAGCCTCGGAGCGGATTGACTCCCGTGAAATTGATATGATCGGAAAACATCATGAAATCGCCCGGTTTGTATCGGCTATTGATCCCTCCCGCCGCATTGGTGAGCAGCAATTCGGTAACCCCCGCGGCGGCCAGTGCTCGAACCGGAAACATAACGGCCTCCATCGCGACACCTTCGTAAAAATGAGCCCTTCCGCAACAAACCAGCATTGGCATGTTGCCGCTGTCGGCCAGAAGCAACTCGGCGGAGTGTCCTGGCACTGTCGACAAGGGAAAGCCGGGCAGGTCTCGGAAAGCGATGCGCTTCTGCACATGAAGACCGTGCGCCACCGCATCGAACCCGCTCCCCAGCACCAGCGCCAGGCGCGGTAGTTCGGCCCCTAATCGACGGCGAATCTGTCCAACACACCTTGTAACCTGTTTTTCCAACTTATCGGCGAATAATCGGCGATCTTGATGCAGAAGCTGTTGGCAGAACAAGGTTTAGTTTCGGCGCCCGACAGGTTCAGGCACGCTCGAACAACGTTGTGATCGGTTTTCCTAAACCATCCCGGGTGACGTAGAACGGGCGCTTCTCGATTTCGAAAGCGTGGTTCGGCGCGATCCCCAGCGCATGGAAGATCGTCGCGTGCAGGTCTTCGATCACAACGCGGTCTTTGATCGTTTTGCAAGGACGCTCGTCGGCCGTTTCGCCGTGGAGATGTCCTCTCTTGATTCCGCCGCCGAACATGAGGACCGAACCGGCATCGGTAAAATGACGGTGCATGCCGTAATACTTCAGGTCATCGATTTTGGTTGGAACAACCACTTGGTCTTTGACCACCTTGTCCGGTTTGCCTTCTGTGAGCATGTCGCGGCTGAACTCGCTCGCGAGGACAATCAGGGTGCGATTGAGCAGCCCGCGCGATTCAAGATCGAGGACGAGCTGGGCGATGGGGCCATCTACGGCTTTCTTCAAATCAGCGAGACGAGTGTGACCGTTTTCGTGGGTATCCCAATGCAGGAATGGAACATATTCGGTCGTGACTTCGATGAAGCGGGCGCCGGCTTCAACTAAACGGCGGGCGAGCAGGCATCCGAGCCCGAACCGGCCGGTGTTATATTTATCGTAACTTTCCTTCGGTTCGAGTGCGAGGTCGAATGCTTTGGACGCGGAGGAACTGAGCAACATATGCGCCTTGTCCATGGAGCGGAGCAGCGACTCCTTTTGGTAATCGCTGCCGAACTCGCCGATGGGACTTTGCGCGGCGAGCTTGCGATAGAATTTGTCGCGATTTTCGAAACGAGACGGGCTCATCCCGGCTGGCGGGCGCACTGCTTCCACGGCTTGCTCGGGGTTGGGAATGATAAAAGGTCCATATTCGCTCCCGTAAAATCCGGCGCTGTGAAAAGCTTTCAGTTCTTCACCCTCTCCAACGTCGAAACGCTGACCGATGTCGATGAACGCCGGCACGGCTGGATTCAAGGGGCCAAGCACTCGCGAGATCATCGCGCCGATGTGCGGCGCAGCCACGGTTTGCGGTGGCGCGTAACCGGTGTGCCATTGGTATTGGTGGCGCGAATGCAGAATGAAACCGAGATCGCCGGCGGTGTAGCTGCGGATGAGTGTGCCGCGATCCATCACTGCGGCGACTTTTTCCAGCCCTTGCGAAACCTTGATGTGATCGACAGCCGTATCGATCGCCGGGAAGGTGCTGAGTACTTTGTTGGGCTCGAGTCCTGGCGAGAAAGGAGTGTAGCGCTTCGGATCGAACGTTTCCGTGGAGGCCATGCCGCCGCCCATCCAGAGGATGATCACCGAATCCGCTGTGGCCGTGTTCGCCGGGGTCTCGGCGAAGACCGGGCGTGAGTAAGGAGCCGCAAGCGCGGAGAGCGTGGCGGTGCTGGCGGTTTTCAGAAAATCCCGGCGAGACCAATTGTTGTTCGTGCGCATAGGTTCCTTTTCAGTAAATCAGTTGAAACTCGGGCAGCATCAGCATTGCCCAAAGTAAATCCTCCACTCCGCCAGGTTTGACGGGCGAACCGAGCAGATCCTTCGAAAGTGCGCGCTCGGAATCGGAAGGAGCACGCCCGAACGCTGAGGCAAAGAGTTTTGTGATGAGGTGTTCGGCTTCGAGATTCTGTTGAGCAATTTCTTCGCTCGCCCGCTTCAGTTCAGCCGCGAGGGTCGGGCCGTTCGTAAGTTCCAGCGCTTGTAACGTGGTCGCTGCTGAAGCGCGGCTGGTGACAACCTGCTCGCGGTTTGGCCGACCAAGCGCAGTCATAAGCGCATCGTTGTCAGCGAGCGCAGCACGAACGTGACGGGAGTAATCGAGATTTACAGTCGTTTCGGCGAGCGCTCGTCCGAGTTTCCATGGATTTATGTTGGACTCACCCAGTTCAGCGGCGCGGTTCCATTGGGCTGCGGCAAACTCGGGCTTAAACCACCCCTCGGGCGCGTCCACCGTCCATAGCCAGGATGAATCGCTGGCAAAATCCATCGTGGTTGAACCATCTCGAATGCGGGCATAAAACCACAATCCCGCCGGATTCGCTTGATCCGCGTCCTGCTTGTCCGGTGCGCCGGGCCAGTTCCGAGCAGCGACCGCGATTAAGTTGATGCCAGCGCGCAGGAACTTGCGCGCATCGATCACCGCCGGTTTCCCGTGATCCTTGCCGGAACCGGTTTTTTTCCCGTTGACGTAAAGTTCAAAACTGTTGTCGCACGTGACGATCAAATCAGCCTCAACCGGGTTGGAGGCGAAGTTCACCAATTTGCGGAAGTACAGGGTGTTTGGATCAGCTTTTACCGCGGCGTGTTCGTGGCTCCAGATCCACTTGGGATGTGCCGGCTGATCGGAAAAATCGGTGTGGAGTTCTTTGCCGGTCAATGTGGCGAAGTTCAAACGCGCTGCGGCGATGTAATCCTCCATACCCGTGAGTTGTGCGGCGGTATCCACGAATTGTTCCGCGGAGAGTCGGCGCACCAGCGGGCCTTGGAAGGCAAAATTCTTCGGCTGAACTTCTGTGGCGGGAACGGCGGGCAACTGATACGCACGCGAAGTCAGGATCAATTCAATCGTATGTTTCAAATCGTAACGACTGTCGACTAGATCCGCCGCGAGCCAGTCGAGCAGGTCCTGGTTCCACGCGGGATTATCCATTTCATCCACCGGTTCGATCAGGCCGCGCCCCATTAGTTTTGCCCAGATGCGATTAACGATTGTGCGAGTCAGCCGTCCATTTCTTTCCGCAGTCACGATTTCCGCCAGTTGCTTCAGGCGATCTTCGCGCGGCACCTCCGAGTGAATTTCACCCAGCTCCGGATAAATAAATTTCATCCCGGCCCTTTTTCCGGTGGGCGCGTCGCACTTGAACATTTCCAGCGGCGCATCTGCATAGATGCTGGCGAGGCCATAGGCGTCTGCCAGAGTCCAGTCGTTAATGAAACTGTCATGGCACGAAGCGCACTTCAGATTCACGCCCATGAAGACCTGCGAGATGTTCTGCGCGGCTTGCATCTGCGGCGTTTGGCTGGCATTGACCACTCCGCGCCAGACAATTCCTTTGGCGAATCCTTCTGAATCCGAAGTCGGATTAATTAGTTCGGCCACGAACTGGTTATACGGTTTGTTGTTGTATAGCGCGGAGAAAAGCCAGGAAGTGATCTGTTTGCGACCGCCATCGATATAGCCCGTGCCCTTATAATCATTGCGGAGTGCATCATTCCAAAAACTGAGCCAATGCACCGCATAATCCATTCTCCGGTCGAGCAGCGCCTTGACCAGCCTGTCGCGTTTATCCGCCGAACTGTCCTTTTGAAACGCCTCCAGCTCTTCCGGCGTTGGGAGCAGGCCGATGGTGTCAAGATAAACGCGACGGGCAAAAATTCGATCTTCAACCGGGTTCTTTGACCGAAAACCTTCGCGTTTAAAGTAAGCGAAGATGAAGCGATCCACAGGATTGGAGAATTCGCCTTTAGGAAGATCGGGCTTGCGCGGATGCAGATTGACCGGGGGAAGTTTTCCAAACGTCACGGTTTGATCCCAGGGAAGATTTTGATCGATCCACGCCCGGAGCACTCCGACTTGAGTCGAGGTGAGCTTTGATCCTTTCTGCGGCATCACATTGTCCGGATCGAGGCCGGAAACCATTTTGATGAGCAAGCTTTCGGCACTTTTGCCAGGAGCGGCAACCACGCCCGAATCGCCCCCTTTCAAGAACGTCTCTCGATTATCAATGGCGAAACCGCCCTTTGATTTCCCGCGCCCATGGCACTTAATGCAACTCGCTTCCAGGATCGGTTTGATTTCTTTCGTGAAATCGACTGTGTGCTCGGCTGGCGGCGGCAATTTCTCCCGCTGCTCGGGCGAGAGTTGCGCGGAGGCAGTCACGGCCAGGCACACAATAATAAGGATCACTCGAATCATACGACTATGGCGAAAACAAACCTTAAGCCGTGAAGTGCGATTGGCAATGGTTAAAGGCTTCAGCCGCCCATCTCGAACGCGCCAGCGTGGAATCGACTTCAGTCCACCGACCCCGCTCGTTCGCGAGTTCAAACTCACCGACCGCCAAACGAAACCTCACGCTCTGCGAATTACCCGCAAGATTAGCCACGCGTCCAGAGGCCAGCCTCTTCCACGTTGCAGGCAGTTAGACCGGCGGGTTAGCGGGTCGGTCCATCAAAAATCGCAGTTGAGAGGTCCAAATGGTAAATTATCCCGTCGAAGCCTACGACGTAGATTTCACCCTCGCCGTCCATAGCAAACGAGACGATCCGTTGGCCGGCGTTGCCAATCTTCCGAGCCTTGTCGAGCTTCCGGTCAGTCGCTGTCATCCCGAAGATCATTTTTGAATTGTAGTCCGCGAACACGTAAACACCGTCGAAGCTGGGCGCTTTTTTGCCCCGGTAGACATAGCCGCCGGTGATGGAGTTGCCGTATTTGCGCCGATAGGCCATCACAGGCATGGCGTAGCTGCCCCCTTCTTTCCGGAACCCGTCAGAAAATCGTTCAAAACCTTCGTAGACGTTCCAACCATAGTTTTCGCCGCGGCGAACGATGTCGATTTCTTCGACGCGGTCCTGGCCGACATCTGCGACCCATAGATTGCCTGTCTTGGAATCGAAGCAAAAGCGCCAGGGGTTGCGAAATCCGCTCGCCCAGATTTCGGGACGAACGCCGGACTGATGCAGGAAGGGATTGTCGCTCGGGATTGCGTACGCGCGCCCGCTGTCGTGATGATCGACGTCGATGCGGGACATTTTACCGAGAAGCAGCTCCATATTCTGCGCGTTTCCATTTGGGTCGCGGTGCGGGCCGGAATCCCCCATCGCAAAATACATGTAACCGTCAGGGCCGAACTGAACGCATCCGCCGCCATGATCACCGCCGGGGCTCGGGATGTTGATCAAGCGGCGGCCTGGTTCGCCGGAATCGTGCCGATGATCAGCGGTCATCGTGTGTTCCGCGATGGTCGAGACAATCCCGCCGTTCTCGAACGTTTGGTATTTCAGGTAGTATTTGTGGTTCTCGATAAACTTTGGATGGAAGGCGATCCCGAGCAGTCCGTTTGGGCCGGTCTTGCTGTAAGTTTGCGCAACTTGATCGAGGAATACTGATTTCTTTTCTCCCTCAGCGTTCTTTTCAATCAACCAAATGTAACCTACCTGGTGCGTAATGAGCCACGCGTTCGGCTGGCCGGGAATGGGAGTCGCGCCGGTCAGACCTGACTCGACTCCATCGATTCGCGGAGTGATAAATCGCGTCTCAAAGAATTTCGTGACCCGCGCTGGCGTCGCCAGTTCAGGGATCACTGCCGGCATGGCCTGATCGATATGCAGCGCGCTCTCCGGTTGACGTAACGTGACCAGAAATTCAATTAGATCGTTGAATTCCTGCAGAGTGAGCCCGAACTCCAGCCCTTCCGGCATCAACGAAGTGGAGCTGCTCCGCTGTTCGGTCACATCTGCCTTCGGCACGCGAATCGTCTGGGCATCAGCGCCAATCAACTCCACAACTTTGTCATTCAACTGTTGCAATATTCCGCTGTATTCGTCCCCATTTTTCGTTGTGACAATCGTCGTGGTGTAACCCACCGCGATTGTCGAGGAGGGTTGCAGAATCTGCTGGATCAGATCCGGCCTCGGATATTTTTCGCCGATGGCGTAGAGGTCGGGACCTGCTTTGCCCGCCTTGCCATCCACTGTGTGACACTTCGAACAGGCCAGCTTCGACTCATTAAAAAAAAGCGCCTTCCCTCGTGTGGCATCTGCCTGTTGAGAGAGAGCAAAACGGCGGTAATCGTCCGGGTTCGAGCTTGATCGACTGGCGTTTGGATCGGATTGAGCGTTCAGAAAGGTGACACCAAGAAACGCGAGAGGAAGGAAAGTCGAAAATCGAGTTTTCAAAGTATAAATGTGTGCGCGTGTTATGCCCAACGAGGGCGGCGCGTTCAAGTTCAACTCTTGCGCCGGGGACGCCAGTCCTGTAACTGCCTGAACGGTGAACATCGATCCAATTCAGATCAACCTGCCCGATGGTCAAAGCGTTTCCGGCCTCGTGCAACGACCAGCGAATGCGTGCGCTTGCTACGTTCTCGCGCACGGCGCGGGTGCCGGCATGACTCACCCCTTTATGGCCGCGGTGGCCGAGGGTCTCGCCCAGCGCGGTGTTGGAACCTTGCGCTACCACTTCCTTTATATGGAGCAACGGGGCAAACGGCCGGACCCGCCGAAAGTCGCGCACGCGGTCGTCCGCCGCGCAGTGCTGGAAGCGCAAAGACAATTCCCGGGACTGCCTCTGTTTGCGGGCGGGAAATCATTTGGTGGCCGCATGACTTCCCAGGCGCAAGCCATTGAACCGCTACCAAACGTTCGCGGCCTGGTGTTTTTGGGGTTCCCGCTGCATCCGGCCGGTAAACCGTCTGCCGATCGGGCCGCGCACTTGTTCGACTTGCAAATTCCGTTGCTTTTCCTTCAAGGAACTCGCGACGCACTGGCGGACTTGTCCTTTCTGGACCCGGTCTGCGAAAGACTCGGCTCGCGCGCGACGCTGCAATTGGTCGCCGAAGCAGATCACTCGTTCCACGTTCCTGCCCGAACCGGGAAGAAGGACCCGCAGGTGCTCGCTGAATTGCTCGATGTGATGACCGCCTGGATTCGAAAGCACAGCAGATAAAGTCGATTTCTTTCCGCACTCTGCTACAAACGCTCTAAATGCGACCGATCCTCGTTCTGTTAATAATTTCGTTTGTTCAGATCGGTTCTTTGGATGCCGAACCGGCCAGGCCCTTGACGATGGCGGAAGTATTGGCCAAATCGACCTCGAATGATTGGCGGGCACTTGATCCGGAGAACACCGTTTACATGGAATTGCCGGGCGGCCAAGTGATCATAGAACTGGCGCCAGATTTCGCGCCTAATCACGTCGCCCATTTAAAGGCTTTGGCGCGCGAGAAGTATTTCGACGGCCTGTCCATTCTCCGGGTGCAGGACAATTACGTAACCCAATGGGGAGATCCGGACGGAGAAAATCCAAAAAGGGCACGCAAAATTCAGAACACGAAGCGAACTTTGCCGGCAGAATTTGATCGAGCTTTCGACGCGACGATTCCCTTTACACGGCTGCCGGATGGTGATCTCTACGCACCGGAAGTTGGCTGGTCCAAAGGCTTTCCCGTGGCACGCGACTCAAAGAATGGAAGAATGTGGCTCCTTCACTGTTACGCAATGGTGGGCGCCGGTCGCGATACCGCTATCGATAGCGGCGGCGGCACCGAATTGTATGCCATCATCGGCCACGCACCCCGCCATCTGGATCGCAACGTGACATTGCTCGGTCGCGTCGTGCAAGGAATCGAGCTGCTTTCGTCGCTCCCGCGCGGAACGGGCGCTCTCGGTTTTTACGAGAAACCCGAGCAGCGAACTCCGATCAAGTCCATCCGTGTCGCCGCGGACGTTCCCGAAAACGAAAGAACGCCGCTCGAACTGCTTCGCACCGACACTCCGCTGTTTGCTGAATTGATCGAAGCACGAAGAAATCGTCGCGAAGAATGGTATCACACTCAAGCAGGTCGAATTGAGATCGGCAATGTTCCCCTCCCAGTTCGCGTGACAAAGGCGCAACCACTTGTGTTCGAAATTTGGCCGGGCACCCCGCCGGACGAAGTTCCCGACAAGATCGGCCCTGAAAGAAATCGGATGTCTCCCAAACTCGACCGCACTCAAGTGGAGGTCACGAATTCGACGCGCTTAATCACTGCGGTAACGAAGCCGACCATCAGCATTTATAGGCCGGCCAAAGATAAAGATACCGGCACGGCTGTTCTGATTTTTCCGGGTGGCGGTTATTGGGATCTTTATTGGGAACTCGAAGGTGAGGAGGTCGCTGAATGGCTCAACTCAATCGGCGTGACCGGAGTAATTCTGAAATACCGCGTTCCTCGCCGCCCCGGCGAGCCAGAGAAGGAACCGGCGAGTCGTCCACTACAGGATGCGCAACGCGCGCTGAGCTTGCTGCGAAGCAAAGCCTCCGAGTGGGGTATTCAGAAGATTGGTGTGATTGGCTTTTCGGCAGGCGGACATCTCGCCATCGCGAGCGCCACGGAATTTGGATCTAGGAAATATTCGGCCATTGATGAGGTCGACAAACTCAGTTGCCGTCCCGATTTCGCGATACCGGTTTACTCCGGCTATTTAAAAGCGAGGGAGTCGGACACATTGGACCAGAGATTGAACATTCCGACCAACACACCGCCCGTTTTTCTGATACATGGCGACGACGACGTCATCAGCTCGCCTGAAGGCAGCGCGCTGATGTATCTCTCGTTAAAAAAGGCGGGCGTTTCCGCCGAATTGCACGTTTACGCTAATACAACCCACGATTTTGGCGTTCGACGCGCGGACCGTTCTTATTCCAAATGGACCGAGGCGTGTGCTGCCTGGATGCGTGAGCTTGGAATTATCCGGAAATGACCTGATCTACCATTTCTCGCTCGGCAGATGTATTTTTTCCGTGGGGAAGTCGCGGGCGCCAGAACGGACACATTTGCGGAGACATAGAGGCACAATAAAGGCTGCCATTTCAAATCGGCAGATAGCGGAGCTCCTGGCTCTAGCTGGCGAACAGGCGGAAGGATATAAAAGGAAAGCGTTTTTCCGAGCGGCGCACGCCGCATTTATTTGGCCCGTTGAAGCCGCCGAGTTGATCGAAGAAGGCCGCTCGTTGACCGAACTCCCATCCATCGGACCATTCCTCGCGAAAGAAATTGCACGCTGGGTGGAAGCTCCGGAATTTCCGGCCCCGCCGCCGGTCCGTCGGAATTTCATAACGCTGGCAGACGCTCACAGGATCCTCGCGGCACATCCGGAAGCTCGCGCGGAACTTAAGGGCGATTTGCAAATGCACACAGAGTGGAGCGATGGGTCCGGGAAGATTCGAGATATGGTGGATGCAGCGATCGGGCGCGGCTACGGGTACATCAGCATCACCGATCATACAAAAGGGCTGAAGATTGCCGGTGGCATCGATGAAACGCAGCTAGCCCTGCAGGCCGATGAAATCCGCAACATCAATCTCGATCTCAAAGCGGAGGGGAGAAAGTTCCAAGTCCTGCGTTCAGTGGAATTGAATTTGTCGCCTTCTGGCCAGGGCGATCTGGATAGCGATTTTCTGAGCGGGCTGGACATCGTGCTCGGATCGTTCCATTCGAAGTTGCGTGTGACCGAGGATCAAACCGAAAGGTACCTCGCCGCACTCGCAAACCCTTGTCTGCACATTCTGGGCCATCCGCGCGGACGCGTTTACAATTACCGCGTCGGCTTGCAGGCAGATTGGCAGCGAGTGTTCGCCCGAGCGGCGGAACTGGACAAGGCGATTGAGATCGATGCCTACTCGGACCGACAGGATATCGACCTGGAACTCCTGGCAATCGCGCGCGAAGAAGGGGTCCGCATTTCCTTTGGGAGCGACTCACATCATCCCTGGCAATTGCTGTTTTTGGATCTCGCACTGGCCGCGGCGATTCTTGCAAAGATACCCGAAGACCGGATCTTGAACTTTATGCCAGCCGAAAAACTTCTGGCGTGGGGCGAGTCGCTCCGCGGCTAATGCTTGAGAACTGCGATGTCGCGTTGCTGCAACTTGCCTGAAAAGCTTCCATCTTTCTGACGATCCATCTGCAAAAAGTAGCCGCGTTGCTGGAGAAGGTCGTAAAGCTGCCACGGGTTGGTATCGGTGCGAATCTCCAAAGCAGCGCCCGGCGCGAGCTCAGTCGCGCGCTTCAGGATCGAAAGCACGTTTTCGGGAGCCTGCACGCCGCGGACATCCAGCAACTCCGCAGTTTTCTGACCTGTGTTGGGACTTTCCGACATATAGATCGCGCAAAAACTTTAGGGACAGCGTTCTGCGTGTAAATACTTTTGTCGCTGCGAGATTTGTTTTGTCGACGGCAAGAAAAGCACAGTCGCGCAGAAGTCTGCAACTTCACAACCATCCGCTGTGTTCTTTAACCAGGATGAGAGCTCTGCTCGTTTTCGTTGGATGGTGCATTCTTTTCGTGCTCTGCTGGCCGCTTGCGTTGCTCGCATTGATCGCCTTTCCGTTTGTCTGGCTGATCTCATTGCCGCTGCGGTTGGTGGGGATCACTCTTGAAGCAGTGTTCGCGCTCCTGAAAGCAATTCTCTTTCTCCCAGCTCGAATTCTGGGTGCTGGGCGCAAGAAGGTTGCCGCAGCTCCGGTTTCATAAGTGTCGTCAGAGACAAGTTGCGGTATGATCGTTCATGCTCAAACTGCAACAGGGTCAGGTATGGAAAGCGGGCGACGAATTTCTCCGAATCGTCGATCTGCAACGCCTGGAGGTCAAATACAAGACGATGAAGGATCTCGCGACACGTGAGGGAACGCACCATCACGTCAGCAAAAAGGAATTCTGCAGGTTGATCAAAGGCGCGATTCTCCTCGAAAACGCTGATTCCGGAAATTGACCTCTGCGCCTATTTCAGAGAATGTTGCATGACGACTATGTCAGCAATGTTTTCCGCCGCTGTGGCGCGACAGATCCATGTCCACTGAAGCGCAATCTTTCTCCCCTTCGGATCTGCTTGCAACCGGCAACTCCCAGCTTGGATTCCATGATCGCGCTTTTGCGGCCGCGCGCGAACAGTTCGGGAATGAGGTTTTCGTGCGAGCGGTCGTCGAAGTTTCAAACTTTTGTCGTCAAAACTGTATCTACTGCGGCATGCGCCGGGATAATCGCTCGCTGCAGCGTTTCCGCGCCGACGCGGATCGTCTGGCCGAACTGATCATTGAGCATCGTCCGGCGAGTGCTACCGATCTGAACATTCAGACTGGAGAAGACCCGGTCGCCGTTCGCGATGTTGTTCTGCCCCTGATTCGAACATTACGGCGCGAAACAAACCTTGGCATCAGCGTGTGCCTCGGGTCGCTGAAGCGCGATCTTTACGACGAACTGAAAGCCGCGGGTGCTTCCATTTACATCCTCAAGTTCGAACTCGCGGATCCCCTGCTTTACGAACGTCTCCAATCCCCCGGGACATTGAGCGAGCGGGTGCGGAACATCCGCTATCTCAACGCTACTGGCTGGAACGTGAGTTCCGGGTTTATCGCCGGACTGCCCGGCCAGGGATTCGAGCATCTTCAGCGCAATCTTCGATTCGCCACGGAGCTACCGCTCGATGGTTGTAGCGTCAGCCCATTCATTCCTGGAGACGAGACACCTCTTTCCGATGAACACAGCGCCAGCATTGATGTCACGTTGAACTTAATGGCGGCGCTGCGGTTGCTCAAACCCGATTGGGTGATTCCCGCCGTCAGCGCTTTGAATCTCGCTGCGCCCGGCTCCGGTTACCGGCGCGGCCTGCGCACCGGAGCCAATCTCGTGACGATTAACATGACGCCGGCCGATCTGCGCGACGATTACCTGCTCTACAAACGCGATCGCTTCATCATGACAGAGGAGATCATCCTTAGCGCAATCGAAGCCGAAAGACTGCGGCCATCCAAAACGGGTTTGGCTGCATATTATCAGAGTCGCAAAGCGCAACTGGCCGTCGCGTGATTGTTTAAGACGTTGTAGGAGCCGACGTGAGGAGGCTCAATTCTTTGCCTTCTGTTATCAAGAGAGGGAGCTTCCTTACGTCGGCTGATCCAATTTGATAATAAGCCCTTACGGTCGATAAGCCTCAGCCAGCAAGGTGATCGGATGAACCACTCGCAGCGGGAGACCTTGCTTCTGTGCACCGTTCATGATCTGCAAGAGGCAGCCTGGATTCCCCGTCGCGACCGTGGTCGCCCCTGTTGTTTTTATCCGCTGCAGCTTGCGATCCAGTAACTGATTGGCCATTTCCGGCTGGATCAAATTGTAAATGCCGGCGCTCCCACAACACCAGGTGCTCTCCGGCAGCTCCACCAATTTCAATCCCGGAATGCTCCCGAGAATCTTGCGGGGCTGTGCCGTGATCTTTTGCCCGTGACAGAGATGACACGCTTCATGATAGGTCACAGTCTGCTCCCGCGCTTTTGAGGGAGCTTGCACTCCAATCTGCGCCAACCACTCGTGGATGTCCTTTACCTTTCGGTCCCACTCTTCGGCACGATGCAAATACTGCGGGTCATCTGCCAAAAGCGTTGCGTAATGTTTCAGGTGAGAGCCGCATCCAGCAGCGTTGGTAATGATGGCGTCAAATTCGTTGGGCGGAAACTGATCGATATTCAGTCGCGCAAGCCCCTTGGCGAGCTCCCATTCGCCGTTGTGAGCGTGCAGTGAACCACAGCAATTCTGCCGCGGCGGAGTGAAAACTTCGCAACCATTTTGCGCGAGCACTTCTACCGTATCCCGGTTTACGTCGCTGAAGATCAAATCCTGTGCGCAACCGGTCAGGACCGCGACGCGATGTTTCTTCTGCGTCACCGCTGCCGTGACCGGCTTGATCACTTCCGCGGAAAATTTCGGCTGAATTCTCGGCGTCATTGACTCGAGTTCCTGCAGACGTTTCGGGAAAAACTTCATCACGCCACTGCGGCGAATGAAATTTTCCAGGCCAATCCCCTGGTACGTTCGCATCAGCAACCCAACGAACTTTAAACGACGCAAATCCATGAACAGCCAGCGCAGCGTGAAATTGCGAATAATATTGCGCTTCGGAGAATTCAGAACTTTCGTTCGCTCCGCTTCCGCCCGGGCGTGTTCAAAAAGTTCGGCGTAGTTTACCGCGGCCGGGCAAGCGGTCATGCAAGCCAGACAACCGAGACAAAAATACATTTCCTCAGCAAACGTACGCGTCGCTTCCATTCGGCCATCCGCGATGGCGCGCATGAGCGCGATACGTCCGCGCGGGCTGTTCCGCTCCATCTTTGTGGCGTCATACGTTGGGCAGGTGGGCAGGCACAAGCCGCAATGCATGCACTGCTGCACGACGGAATAATCCAGCTTTTTCAGGTACGACTCGGGAGCGGTCATCTCTTGCCGCGAGAAGGTAAAGCTTTCCCACCGCGCTGCAAGCGCTTGCACAAGGTTCAGCAGCTCGATCGACCACCTTATGCTTCTTCTTTTCCGGCTACGACCTGCCCATGATTCAAGGCGGCGACCAGCGTCACCCCGCCGATGCAATTTCCAATCAATACTGCCGGAATAAACTTCGCCAGAAGGTCCGACCAGGCGACCACGCCCGCGAGCGCGCCGTAGCAACCCTCAATTGTTCCAGCGATGATGTGGCTGAACCGGCCCAAGCCAACGACGTATGTGACGATTATTATGACCCAGATCCGTCCTGTCTCGGCGAAAGGCAGCAGCCAAACCAGGGACCTCTGGGTCGAAAACGTTTCCCTTCATACACGCGAACGCCGCTACAAACCCGCCCAAAAAGTTGGCGCCGAGGACGACCGTCCAAAGCCGGGCAAAGTTCGCCAAATTGCGCGCAGTCCTGTGCCGAAGCAGAGGAATCACAGGCGTCAGCGTGTTCTCCGTAAAGAGTTGTTGTCGCCCCAGGATCACTAACCAGAATCCCACGCTATACCCCAACTTGCTGACCAGCGGTGTCCACTCCGTTTTCGGCAGATGCGCCTGGAGCAAACCTTCTGCAATGAATGAGCCGCCCATCGAGAGTCCCCGCCGCGAGATCCGAAAAGAACAAGGCGGATGATGGTCGCTCCAACTCCTTTCTCCCCTCCTTCAAAACGATCTGGTAAACGACGTGTTCTGTGGGCGCACTGAGTTCCTGCACCTCCTCTTCCTGTTGTTCCTTCTTCGCCATAAAAAATCCCTGTCCCCGCCTTCGGCCCGTCAGAACGTTCCCCTCGTACATCAGCAGAGAAGGAGGCTGTCGCAATGCGTAAAATTACTTGTTCCCACGTCCGCCCGGACCGCCCCTCGAAAAAGGTTTTTTGAAATTAGGATCGCTAAAGCCCCGAACGTAACAATCCCGTTACGCTAAACATTTTGAGAGTGGGTTTCTGATGGCCGATTCTCACGTCGTTCAAACGAACGCACGACGTTCAAACAAAGAAACTCAGAACGATTTATGCAAATAACTGAAAATTCACCCTGCCGCTGGCTTGCTTTCGCGCTTGGCGCATTCGCCTCTGTTTCGGCCGCCACTGCTCAACCGCGATTTCTCCTCCAGGAATTGCCCATTCCGGCTGGTTACGATTCGACCGCGCCGACGCAGATCAACGATCAAGGTTATATCGTCGGCTCGTCGTCATCGGGGACGGGCGATCCTGTCGCTACGGTGTGGAAAGATGGAACCGTCAAAGTTCTGGGAAAACTCAAAGACGGCACCTACAGCGTCGCGACTGCGATTAATTCCAAAGGGGTCGTGGTCGGCGATGGGGATGATGGTGATGGCCGTCCCCTTGGTTGGGTTTCCAGCGGTTCACAACTGGTAAACTTCTATTCCAATAACGGCGGCAACACCCGCCCAATCGCAATTGGTGAAAATGGCCAGGTCGCCGGCTACGTCGTTAAGGGCTTCTCCAGCCCGTGGCGCGGCGCGATTTGGACCATCAACTCCAAAGACCCTCGCAAATCGACTATCATTAACCTCCCGGTCCTCCCCGGCGCCGATCCTGTCAATGCCCAGGCAATCTCCTTCGCGTTTAACAAGTCCCTTCAGGGGGCCGGTTGGTGCGACAGCCCGGAAGGCCAGCGTGCCGTTCTGTGGAACAATGACGCGGCGCATTCAATCGTGAACCTTGGCGTCTTCGGCAGCGACTGGACCAGCGTTGCTTTCGGCATCAACGACCTCGGTCAGGTCGTCGGCGAAAGCCATCCCCCGGCAGACAGTCGCCCGATCCTCTGGCACAACGACGCCGCTCACACCGCTTTGGAACTGCCGCTTCTGTCGGAACACAACTACGGAAGTGCCCACCTGATTAACAACGCCGGAACTGTGGTCGGCTTCAGCGCCTACGACGAACCGGGGACATGGAACGTGAGCGGCAGCCGCATTGTCGCCTGGATCGATGGAGAAGTTTACGATTTGCTTTCCATCATCGACTCGCCTTCCGGCTGGACCGTCGTGGATGTCACGAGCATAAACAATCTCGGCCAGATGGTCGCCACAGCGATGCGCAATGGCGCGTTCAAAGCGGTTGTCCTGAATCCGGTGCGTTGACGCATCCTCCAGTTTGCCTTGAGAAAGCCCTCTCCCTGGAAAGGGAGCGGGCTTCGCTTTTGCGGTTCACTACTTTGCGTCTTTCACATTTCCCGTGGCTAAGAGCAAAACCGCTGCCGGTTAAACCTCGAAGAACTGAACTTTCTGATTGAAGTTCTCCTGTTAAGGGTGCAACAGGTTCCCTTGACCCATAAAGACCTAATCTCCAAAACATGAAGGCCGCCTATATCGCTGTCGCGACAATCTGTTTGGCTCTGGTGTGCGCGAAACCAGCGGAAACAAAGAGAGCCATCGAGGACAACGCTGCGTCTAGCAAAACACGTGAGAATAAGCTGACCGCGCCCCGGGATCTTCTTAAATTGCTTGTGGGCTCATGGGATGGCACCTGCACGACCTGGCTTCAATCCGAGAAACCGGCCGATGAATCGAAAATAAAAGGGGAAATCCGCCCAATGCTCGATGGACGACTCTTTCGCCACTCGTATGAAGGAATGATGTTGGGCAAGCCTCGCCACGGCGAAGAAACGATCGCCTGGAATTCCATTACGAAACGGTTTCAAGTTTCATGGGTGGACGATTTCCACATGAGAACCACAATCCTGTTCTCAGAAGGCGAAGCACGCGAAAAGGGTTTTGTAGTCAAGGGAAAGTGGGAAACGGGCCCGAACGCCCCATCTTGGGGATGGAACACCGTCTTCGAACTGGTTGACGAGGATCATCTCATGATCACAGCGTACGTTATCAAACCGGATGGGCAGGAAAGGAAGGCTGTCGAAACAAAATACACTCGCATAAAAAGGCAGCCGTAACTTCGCAGACAGTAAATAGCGACAGCGGCAGGACCGCTGCCTCCCCGCGCGTCTTCGTGTCTCCGCGTCTCCGCGTGAAAAAAAGCTCCTAGCGGCGATCAGGATTATTGGATTTCGAGTGGATTTCCGCACGCGAATCGGAACATTATATGGATAATGTTACACTCGCGTTTGATGCTTTCGCTGGCTGGGGCCCTCGCGTGCACCGCGACCTTTGCCGCGGAAGACCTTGATTTCCTCCGGGATGTTCGCCCGATTCTAGCGACACATTGCTTCAAATGCCACGGCCCGGACGAAAGCACGCGGAAAGCGAACCTGCGACTCGATCTTCGCGACTCTACGCTTAAACCCGCGAAGTCAGGCAAAATCGCGATTGTCCCAAACGATACGAAAGCAAGCGAACTGGTCCAACGGATTGAAACGACGGATCAGGACGATTTGATGCCGCCCCCTGCGGCCAAATTGCCGCTCACGGAAGCGCAAAAGAAGATCTTGGTGAAGTGGGTAAATGCTGGCGCCGAATATAAACCTCATTGGGCTTTCACTGCGCCGCGCCAAAATCGTTTGCCGGCAGTAGGGGATGGAAGTTGGCCCCGAAACGAGATCGACTATTTTGTCCTGGCCCGCCTGGAACGCGAAGGCGTTTCCCCTTCCGCGAAGGCGGATAAATACACGCTGATCCGGCGAGTATATCTGGACTTGATCGGTCTGCCGCCTACTCCAGAACAGGTTGATGCTTTCGTAAACGATACCAACTCGAATGCCTACGAGCGCGTGGTGGATGATCTCCTCGCCTCCCCTCGCTATGGTGAACGTTGGGCGCGACGATGGCTCGATCTGGCCCGTTACGCCGACACGAACGGTTATGAAAAAGATCGGCAACGTTCGATGTGGCCATATCGAGATTGGCTGATTAAAGCGTTGAATGCCGACATGCCGTTCGACGAGTTCACCATCGAGCAGATCGCCGGAGATATGCTGCCGAACGCCTCAACCGATCAATTGGTCGCCACCGGCTTTAATCGCAACACGATGATCAACGAAGAGGGCGGCATTGATCCTTTGGAATATCGTTTCTATTCCATGGTGGACCGCGTGCACGTGACTTCAACAACATGGCTTGGCCTCACCATGGCCTGCGCCCAATGTCACACGCACAAGTTCGATCCGATCCAGCAAACGGAATATTACCAGTTCATGGCTTTCATGAACAATGCGGACGAACCAACCATGGATGTGCCGAACAAGGCGATTCTGGAAAAACGAAAAACGATTCAGGCGAAGATTGCGAAACTGGAAGAGAGCCTGATCGAGCGATTCCCCGCGGATAACACGATCGAGTGGACCACGCCGGCGAGTGTGGAGTTCGCCTCCGCAGGCGGGGCGGAGGGAGCCCGTTTGGAAGATGGATCGATTCGGGTGGCTGGCAAAAAACCAGAGAAGGATACTTACACCTTGCGATTCGAATCCGCGCCCGGCCGGATCACGCACGTACAACTCGAAGCGATACCGGACGACAAATTCGGCGGGCCGGGGCGCACTGACCATGGCAACTTCGTGCTGAGCGAAATCGAGATCGAGACTGCGCACGGCGGTGACTCTAAGAAGGTCAAGTTTGCAGATGCGGAGGCCGACTTTTCGCAGGCGAGTTTCTCAGCTAACGCAGCTATCGATGGAAAGTTCGATAACGGATGGGCCATTGCGAATGATGATAAAACGCGCACTCACCGCCGGGCCATCTTCACGCTCGCAGAGCCACTAACGCTCCCGCCTGGCGACAGTGTAAGCGTTCGCCTAATCCAGGAATATGGCGGCAAACACACGCTGGAACGTTTTCGCATCAGTTTCGGCAAAGACATTTCCAACGCGAACACACTCACGGAACGCCAGGCCGAAGCGCGCGACCGCAAGTTCGCCAAATGGCTGCAGGGTGAAAAAAACAAACTCGCAAAATGGGAACCGCTTCGCCCCGCAGAAGCAAAAAGCGATGCCCCAGTTCTGACGATTGAATCGGACGGAACAGTTTTCGCGACCGGCGATTTCACCAAACAAGATATCTACCGCTTGAAATTCAAAGGATTGCCGGCCGGCGTGCGTGCGCTACGCATCGAAGCGTTGCCCGATGATCGTTTGCCCGCGCACGGACCGGGAACCGTTCATTATGAAGGACCCGAGGGTGATTTCTTTCTCTCCACACTCACAATCACGAATGGAGGAGCGCAGGTCGTGCTCAAGAACGCATCGGAAAGTTTTGCGAGTGGGGATAACAATGCGGCGAAGGCGATCGATGATGATCAGCAAAGCGGTTGGTCGATCAATGGCGGACAGGGACGGGCGCACAACGCCGTCTTTCAATTCGCGCAAGCAACTACGTCGGACGAACTCGACGTTACCATGACGTTCGAACGCTACTATGCATCCGCCCTCGGTAAGTTTCGGGTCTGGATTACGACGGATGACCATGCGGTCGCCTCTGGGCTTGGGAATGATGCCTACGCAGCATTGCTGAAAAATCGCGCTGCTCCGGAAATCGCAGGTGAAGATCGCACCCTTTTGCTGAAAGAGTTCGCGAAGGTTACCCCTGAACTCGCCAGCGCCCGTAAGGAGATCGATGACCTCCGCGCCTCCATGCCAAAATCCCCAACAACTCTGGTCATGCGCGAGCGAACCTTTCCTCGTGTGACACATCGCCATCACCGCGGCGAGTTTTTGCAGCCTAAAGAAGAGCTGCAAGCCGGGGTCCCCGCTTTCCTCCCGCAGCTTCCTCCGAACGCACCGCGCAATCGCCTGACATTCGCGCGCTGGCTTGTCTCGCCCGAAAATCCGCTGACGGCGCGTGTGACGGTCAACCGCAACTGGGAAGCTCTCTTCGGCCGGGGCATTGTTAGAACGCTGGAAGATTTCGGTTTCCAGGGTGAACTGCCCAGCCATCCCGAATTGCTCGATTGGCTCGCGGTGGAATTTATGAAGCAAGGCTGGTCAGTCAAGAAACTGCAGAAGCTGATTGTGATGAGCGCGACGTATCAGCAATCGAGCACCGTTACACCTGAACTGCGGGAACGCGATCCGCTGAATGTGTTGCTTACACGAGGCCCCCGTGTACGGCTTGAAGCCGAACTGGTGCGCGATGGGGCGCTCGCAGCGTCCGGGTTGCTCAGCGATAAGATTGGTGGTCCGAGCGTATTTCCTCCCCAACCGCCCGGTGTGACCACTGAGGGCGCATATGGCCAATTACAATGGAAGGTAAGCGAAGGACCAGACCGCTATCGTCGCGGCCTCTACACCTTCATGAAACGCACGGCTCCATACGCGATGACGCTCACCTTTGACGGGCCCAGCGGTGAGGCATGTCTCGCTCGGCGCGACCGTTCGAACACGCCGCTCCAGGCGCTCACGGTTTTGAATGACGATGTATTCGTCCAATGCGCTCGCGTGCTTGGACGGTGGGCGGCGGAGCAAAAATCGGATCTGCCGGCCACGGTTCATGAACTATTCCGGCGTTGCCTGAGCCGCCCGCCAACAAACGAAGAAAAGAAACGCCTCTGCGATTTCTATACGGCTCAACTGGAACGGTTTAAAAAAGGCGAACTCAAAGCCGAAGATTTGATCGGTCCGGAAAAATCGGACAGCGCCAACGAGCAGGCGGCCTGGGCGGCACTCGCCCGGGTTCTCTTGAACCTCGACGAAACCATCATGAAATCCTGACCTATGAATTGCCACGATGATCTTTACCATTCGAGCCCTCCGCGCGTGAATTCCCGTCGCTGGTTCCTGCGCGAATGCGGTCTCGGCCTCGGCAAAATCGCCGCCGCCTCTCTGCTCTCCGATGCTTTCGTCTGGCAACCGCGCGCTGCCGCGGTCTCCGCCGCTGAAGCGCTCAGGCCCAAGAAGCCGCATTTCAACGGCAAGGCGAAAAAGGTCATTCACCTTTTCATGGCCGGCGCACCGAGCCAACTCGATCTCTTCGACTACAAACCGGAACTCGCGAAGCTTGAAGGCAAACCTCTGCCCCCGTCGGTCATTGGCGGGCAGCGTTACGCTTTCATCCGGCCGGACGCGGCGGTGCTCGGTCCGCGCTTTAAATTCGCCAAACATGGACAGTCCGGCGCAGAGCTTTCCGAGATGCTTCCGCACCTCGCCCAGGTCGCAGATGACATCTGCCTGATCAAGTCCATGAAGACTGATCAGTTCAACCACGCACCCGCTCAGATTTTTCTGAATACCGGTTTCGGACAACCGGGCCGCCCCAGCCTCGGTTCCTGGACGCTTTACGGTCTCGGCAGCGAAAGCCAAAACCTCCCGGCGTTCGTGGTCATGTCGACCGGTGCCGGGATCAGCGGCGGTTCCGCAAACTGGTCGAGCGGTTTCCTGCCATCGGTCTATTCGGGCGTACGGTTCCGTAACCAGGGCGATCCTATCCTGAATGTCTCCACGCCAAAAGGGGTCGATGAAAAGCTCCAGCGCGATTCCATCGACTTGATTGAGGAACTCAATCGCGCGCACCTGGGGATCGTTGGCGATCCGGAAATCGAAACACGCATCGCGTCCTACGAAATGGCCTACCGTCTGCAGACCTCCGCGCCCGAGCTGATGAACCTGAAGACTGAAAGCAAAGAGACCCTCGAAATGTATGGGTGCGATCCGGACAAACCCTCCTTCGCGCGCGCTTGTATTCTCGCCCGCCGCATGATCGAGCGCGGCGTGCGCTTTGTGAACATCTATCATGAAGGATGGGACGCGCACTCCGACGTCGCCGGAAACCTGAAGAGTAATTGCGGCACCACCGACAAGGCCTCCGCCGCCCTGATCAAAGACCTTAAACAGCGCGGCCTCCTCGACGAAACGCTCGTCATCTGGGGCGGGGAATTCGGGCGAACCCCAATGGTCGAAAGCAACAAAGCCCTGGGTCGAAGCCTTGGCCGAGATCATCACCCGCAAGCCTTCACCACTTGGCTCGCCGGCGGCGGCATCAAGCCCGGTATCACTTATGGTGGGACTGACGACCTCGGTTTCCACGTCGTTGAGAACCCCGTCCACATCTACGACCTCCAGGCGACGATCCTGCACTGCCTCGGCTTCGATCACGAACGGCTGACTTACATGTATCAGGGCCGCCAGTTCCGCCTCACGGATGTGCACGGGAACGTCGTTAAGAACATTCTCGGTTGAACTTAAGTTAGCGCTTAACGTGCAGTGCTCACTCTTCAACTATCACCGGCAGCCCCACCCAAGCGAGCTGCAGCAGATGTTCGGCATTCCAATTTGCCAGGCGGAAGCAGCCGTGTGACTCCGTCCGCCCCACTTGCTCCGGTTTTGGCGTCCCGTGAATACCATACCCTGGCCGATCCAGTCCGATCCAGGCGGTGCCCACAGGATTGTTCGGTCCGGGGGGAATGGTGAGTTTACGTCCAATCTTCTTTGCCTCTGCCGATTCCGGGAACACTTCGGGATCGAAACTGTAAGTAGGATTGCGCGCCGCTTTCAAAACGTGCAGCACCCCCACCGGCCTCTTCTCGACACGCGCGGCAATGCTACACGGAAAATGTGCGAGGAGATTCGTGGATGCGCCGAACACATCGAGGGTCTTCGTATACAAATGCACTCGGACAAATGCGGCCCGTTGCGTGACGACCGGCGCCTCGATTCGTGGAATTTTGATCAGAGCGCCGGCTTTGACATTGCTCCAATTGATGTTCGGATTGAGCTTCCTCACGAAATCGACGCTCGCGCGACCCTTCTCAGAAATAAGTTCGAGGATCGATTCGTAGTCCAAACGATCCACTTCCGATTTACCCAGCCACGTCTCGGGCACTTTCATGATGCGGCGCAGGTCTGCTTCAGACACGGTGTATTTAATAAACAAAGGCTCTTCGACCAGAATCGCCTCCTTCGTTTCCGTATCGAGTTCTCCGCTGACGCTGTGATTATTGTGCACCTGCCAGGCGAGCAAGGCCTGCCGCATGTTTCGGCCTGCCGTTCCATCGATCGGGCCTACTGAGATTCCCTTTCGCGCCAGCGCAATTTGCGTGTCCAGAACATTTTGAACGTTCCGAAAACGACGCGCTTCATGTTCGACCATTTCGGCAGGCGGCGGGTTCGTGTTGGCGGGCGGCGCATTCGTGACCGGTGTCGCTACCGGCACTTCGTTCGTGCGCGGCACGGGCTGCAGAACCTTGGGCTGCGGCCGAGGCTGCTCGACTTGATTAGTAGCCGGTTTCTGCTTTTGCCAAAACGCCAGCCAATCCGGGAAGGCAGATTTCCCTCGCGAACGGTTCCAGGCCCACCACGCGCCGATGACGAGAAGAATTACGAACAGCAGCGTTCCCAGCGCGCTGCCGCGACCTGAACTGGAATATTTGGATCGTTTGGCCAGTCGCGAAAATTAAAACGGAACACCCGGCAGTGGAAAACAAAAACTGCGAGGCATCTTTGTGCCGAAACACTCCCAAGTTAATCGGCCTGTCACGCGTTAATCTTTATCTTTGGCGTGGTAAATCCTTTTCCCATTCAGATAGGTCTGTTCCACCTGTGTTCTGGCGATTGCATCCTCCGGACATGTCAAAAAATCTCGGTCCACCACAATAAAGTCTGCGAACTTTCCCGTCTCAATCGAACCTATCTGCTTTTCCATAAAGAGCAGCCACGCGTTGTTTATCGTGTAGAAGCGCAACGCCTGTTCGCGCGTTAGCGCCTCTTCCGGATGCAACGCGCCCTCGAACCACTTCGCTCTGCGTCGTATCGCCGTTTCCATCGCGAGAAAAGGATTGTACGGATTGATCGACCGCAACGAACCGATCTTCTGCATGTGATCGGATCCGCCGCCAGTTTTTACACCAGCGGCAAAAAGCGATTTCAGCGGCTGAAAATAACGGAGTCGTTCGTTCCCGAACTGGTTCATCAACGTCCGTGTATCGAGATAAAGCCAGGCTGGTTGAATGTCGCAGGAAATGCCAAACCGATTCATCTTGTCGATGGCTTCCGCGCTCATGAAATTGCAATGCGTGATGCACGGGCGTGTCGAAAGAATATCGTGCCGCTTGCCGACTTCTTCATACGCATCGATCAACGTATGCACTGCCCCATCACCCACGCTATGCGCCGTAAATTGTAATCCGGCGCTCGTCACGGCATCGACCATCTCGATCAACCGATCCTTCGGAATGAACAGCACTCCACGATATCGGGGATCGGTGATCGAATAGATTTTACTCACGCCCCACGGTTCGCGCATATAAGCACTCCCCGTCAGCATTCCGCCATCCAGAAACGTTTTGATCCCGATAATCCTCAGCATCGGGTCCTCCCGCCGCAACGGACTCTCTGCGATCTCTCTCACGTGTTGGCGGATCGCTTCCCCATCGCCGATGGAGTCGAGATGATGTGATAAACGCATGCGCACCGGCAATTCCTTGCGGTCATTCATCTGCTTGTAGAGCGCGATCCATCCGTCATCCGCGTCCCGGTCGCAAACCGTCGTCAACCCGATGGCGTTATAATCCCGAAACAGCTCCAGCGTGCGCCGATATTTTTCTTCCGCGGTCGGTTTGCGCTCGCTCGACACCACTTTCACATAGCGCGTGCAGTTGCGGAGAATTCCGGTGACTTCACCCGTTCTCGGATCCTTTTCCACAAAGCCGGAACCGCCGTCGGAAATTTTGAAATTCTTGTCGATACCGCTCGCCTTCAGCGCCAGCGTATTCAGTGAAGCATCCGGGCCAGTCGCAAAAATCACCGGATTCTGAGGCGCGGCTTCGTCCAGTTCCTGTTTGGTCGGATAGCGCTGCTCCCGAAGGCGAGTAATAAAAACTTGTCGCACTTCGATCCACTGCCCTGGCTTCAGTACCCCCGCCCGCGCGCGCACATACGCCAGAACGTCGCTGATGCTTTCCATCTCTGGAATCGGATGATCGAACTCGATCATCGCAGCCTCTGGATGCACATGCGAATCTATCAAACCCGGTAGCACACACTTCCCACGTAGATCGATCACCGCCCCTGCTCCGTTTTTGAACTTTTCGATTTCCCGGTTAGAACCCACCCCCTCGATTCGCCCATCGCTGATCGCCATTGCCTCGCGAATGGAAAACTGCCGGTCCACTGTTACGATCTTCCCGTTGAACAGCACCAAATCCGCCGTTCGTCCGGAACCTATGGTCCCGACAAGAAGAACGAATGCGAGCAATCGAATTACGGGGTTCATCAAATCATTTTAGCCGTCTGCGCGAAGGCGTGCGAGCTTTTGCGAAAGACTGGGCAACTTGATAGACCAGAGTCAGGAAGTTGGCGTTCGTAATCGTCTTTGGATCATTTTCTTCCAACCTGTTCGCACATCAGTTCCCTGAAAAAGCAATTGGTCCTGACGCTCAGCCTCTTTTTCGGATTAATTAGAGGGCACAAGAGAACCTTTCTTTCTGACTTCACAATCATTGGTTGTGAACCGTTTACAACCTTCGGATTTTCAGGCAACGTATCGTCTATCAGCACGCGGAAAACTTGTTAGCCAAAATGCATCTTATCATGCTCAGGCTTAAACCGGCGGTCGCCGCCCTTTGGATGGCCGGAACTCTGTCAGTTTCCGCTGCAGCTCGTGACTTCACCCCGGCGGAACGGAGCCATTGGGCATTTCAGCAAGTTCGGCATCCAAAACCTCCGAGCACACAATCAACCTGGGGGCAAAGCCCCATCGATAATTTCGTTCTACAATCTCTCGAAAGACAGAGCATAACTCCTTCAGCTCCCGCCGATAAAGCGACCCTGATCCGGCGCGCAACGTTCGATCTCATCGGCTTGCCTCCCACTCCCGAGGAGGTCGACTCCTTTCTGAAAGATAACTCTGCCGAAGCTTTCGAGCGGGTCATAGACCGTCTCCTTCTTTCGCCGCATTATGGTGAACGATGGGCGCGGCACTGGCTTGATCTTGCCCGGTTTGCGGAGAGTGAAGGCTTCAAGGCCGACGAAACCCGCCCCAATGCCTGGCGATATCGTGACTACGTCATTAAGTCACTCAACAATGATAAGCCGTACGACCGCTTCCTTTCCGAGCAAATCGCAGGCGACGAGCTTTGGCCGAACGATCCGGACGCCTTTGTGGCCACCGGATTCAATCGCCATTACCCGGACGAAAGCAATGCTCGCAATCTCATGCAGCGCCGTCAGGAAATCCTGAACGATATCACCGACACGGTGGGAGCGGTTTTCACCGGTTTAACTTTTGGCTGTGCCCGCTGCCACGATCACAAATTCGATCCCATTCTCCAGAAGGACTATTACCGGCTGCAGGCTTTTTTCGCGAACAGTGCTGCTTGCGACGATGCACCTCTCGTTTCGCCACAAACTCAGGACGCTTACAATCGTCAGCTCGCAGAATGGGAATCTGCCACCCATGAAATCCGCGCAAAGCTGGAAGTGATTGAGGCTCCAGAACGCAACGCGATCATTAAAGATTATGTCGACAAATATCCTGACGAGATCCAGGCAGCCCTAAAAAAAACTCCCGAAGCTCGTTCGCCTTTCGAATGCCAGATGGTCGCCAAAGCTGAACTTTACCTGAAACCGGCGTCACACCAATACATCGCGAACGCTGGAGCAATTGCCGGCCGTCTCAAAGGCGACAAAAAGAAAGAATGGGAGGCGCTCACCGCTGAGCTAAAGCAATTCGATAAGCTGCGGCCGGGTCCCCTGCCCCACGGCACCGGCATCACTGATCTCAGCGATGAAGCACCCAAAACCTACGTTCTCAAAGGCGGCGCATGGGAATCACCCACAGAAGAGGTTGAACCGGGTTTTCTCTCCATTCTCAATCCCGCCGTTACTCCGATTCCTCCACTCGCGGAGCACAACACCACCGGCCGTCGCGCCGCGCTTGCTCGCCTTCTTACGGATAAAGAAAATCCGCTGGTTGCCCGTGTGATGGTCAATCGCGTTTGGCAGCACCACTTTGGCAAAGGCATCGCTGCCAGTTCGAGCGACTTCGGCTTCAAAGGGGAAAAGCCCACGCATCCCGAATTAATCGACTGGCTTGCCACAGAATTTGTGGAAGGCGGCTGGAGTCTGAAAAAATTGCATAAAAGGATCATGCTCTCGGCCACGTATCAGCAATCGTCGCAATTCCGCGCCGAGGCTGCGCAAGCCGATCCGGAGAACAAACTGCTCTGGCGTTATCCCCGCCAGCGGCTTGAGGGCGAAGTGATCCGCGACTCCTCTCTTTACATTTCCGGCCTGCTCAATCCTGCTATGGGAGGTCCCGGAGTCTATCCTGATCTCCCGAATGGAATGGAAAAATCCGGCGGCTGGCGCCTGAGCAAAAAGGCCGAGGATCGCAATCGCCGCAGCATCTACATCTTCGTGAAGCGCAATCTTCGCTATCCGATGTTCGAAACGTTCGACATGCCGGATACGCATGAAAGCTGCGCGCGCCGCAACTGCACCACCAGTCCGCTTCAGGCGCTGAACATGATGAATGATGCGCTCACCCTCGAATGGGCCCGCAACTTCGCCGCTCGCGTCCTCGCGTCCGCCGGAGAAAATCGTGACATCCAGATCAAAACGGCCTATCGGATTGCTTTCGGCCGAAGCCCCGCCGAAACGGAAAAGTCTCTGGCAAATCATTTCTTCGCCGAACACTCCAAAATCATCGAGCAGCGTATTCAGGAAAACGAACTGGTGGCTCTTCCCGACGAGTTGCCTGCCTCCGTTAACCTCGAGGAAGCCGCCACGCTTGAAGACTTCTGTCACATGCTGCTCAACTCAAACGAATTCGTCTATCTGAACTGATGCGCCTGTCACCTCATATCGTTCCCGCGCTTTCGCGTCGCGAGTTTCTCACCCGCACCGGGTTCGGCTTCGGCGGACTGGCGGCCAGCTACATGCTTGGCGCGGATGGTTTCCGCGCTCGCGCGGATAATGTCCATCTCGATCCGCTCAATCCTCTTGCACCACGCCAGCCCCATCATGCGCCCACCGCGCAGTCGGTCATTTTCCTCTTCATGGAAGGAGGACCCAGCCATCTCGACCTTTTCGACCCAAAACCCGAACTCGACCGTCTTGCTGGTCAACCCATGCCCGCTTCCTACGGCAAACCGATCACGGCGATGGGCACCGCGTCCAATACCATTCTCCCCTCGAAACGTCAGTTTAAGCAGCATGGAGAAAGCGGCATCTGGGTTTCCGATTGGCTCCCTTACATCGCTGAACATGTGGATGACATCGCCGTTCTCCGTTCCTGCTGGGCGAACGGATTGAACCACGTCGGTTCGGTCTGCCAGATGAACACGGGCGATATCCTTGCGGGCCGTCCCTCGCTGGGCGCCTGGACCACCTATGGTCTCGGCACCGCGAACCAGAATCTGCCGACCTTCGTGGTCATGACCGATGCGGGCGAACCGATCGGCGGGCCCAAAAACTGGAGTTCCGGTTTTCTTCCCGCGAGTTTCCAGGGAACCGCGTTTCGCGCCGGTGATACGCCCATCTTTGATCTCGCTCCTCCAAAAAGCGTCGGCGACCGCCAACAACGCAGCAAACTCGATTTCCTCACCGCCCTGAATCGGCACTTCGGTTCAGATAAAGAAGAGGATACCGAACTCGCCGCTCGCCTGAATTCCTACGAACTCGCCTACCGGATGCAATCAGCCGCCCCCGAAGCCGTTGACCTCACCAAAGAAACTGCCGCCACGAAGCGTCTCTACGGCATCGGCGAAACTGAAACCGACAAATTCGGCACGATTTGCCTCATGGCCCGCCGCCTCGTCGAGCGCGGTGTTCGCTTCGTGGAACTTTATTGCGGAAGCGGCAGCGGTTGGGACGCCCACGTCGACATCGAGGAGAATCATTCCAAACGCTGCAAAGCGTCCGACAAGCCGGTCGCCGGCCTTCTCGCCGACCTGAAATCGCGAGGACTTCTCGACAGCACGCTGGTTGTTTGGGGTGGCGAATTCGGCCGCACCCCGTTCAATGAAAAGGGCAAAGGTCGCGACCACAACCCATGGGGGTTCACAATGTGGTTTGCCGGGGGCGGGATCAAACCGGGGAGGGTAGTCGGCAGCACTGACGAGATCGGCCTCCGCGCCGTCGAAGACAAAGCTCACGTCCTCGACATTCATGCCACTATTCTCCGCACCCTTGGTCTGAATGGCGAAAAACTCTCCTACCTCCACAACGGCCGCGACGAACGCCCCACCATCAACGACGGCCAGGTAGTCACAAAACTGCTCGCCTGAATGAATCGATTGACTGCACATTCCAATCGAGCAACTTAACCCCACGTGGACTTAGACTATCGCCAATGCTTCGATGCGAGTGGTGATCAAATGCGCTTCGCATAAATCTGGAGCAAATCGAGGCCTTCGCCGCCGAACCGCGCACATCGCTGCTGGTGATCCGCCAGCTTCCTCTAGTCTAAATGTGGAGCCTTCGTAGTGCGGACTGCGCCGCCCAATACCCGCACATACCGTGCACCCCACCGCCAGGCGGGGTCGAACTCGAGCAAATGAATAACCGCGGATTCGGCGTACAGTATGGGTCCCATCTCGCGAACGGCCGAAATAAAAATTGCTTCAACGTGTTCGCGCCACCCCCAATATCCCCGCCAATAAAGTTCGCGTTATAGCTCTCGTATTGCGCGGGCGAGATCGAATGTCGCGCCAAAATAGTATCACGAAAGCCGGGCGCGAACCGCTCAATCTGCGCTTCGATCCTCTCGGTCATGTCGATCGCACAGCCGCTCGGCACATGGCAATAAGCCCACCCGGTATGTTTGCCAGCGGGCGCTCGCGAATCATCGAAGAGTGACTGCTGCGCAACAAGAACGAATGGACGTTCTGATACCCTGCCCTCGCCCAAAGCTCCTTCAGACTGCATCAACTCTTCCGCGGTGCCCGCAACGTGCACAGTTGCTGCGCGAGCACATGCGGGATTCTCCCATGGGATTGGCCGCGATAAAGCCCAATCCACTTTGAAAACGCCCGGCCCGTATTCAAAGTTCCTAGCCTGCCGCAGGTACCCGGATGAAAGCTGGTCACCGGCAATTTGCACGACCTGCCGCGGTGTCAGATCAAAGAGCACCGCACGTGAGTCAGGAACGTCATTTAACTGCCGCACACGAATGTTCGTAACAATCTCGCCACCATGACTCCGTAAACAGCGCTCCAAAGCTTCAATAATCTTGACCGAACCACCCCGCACACAAGGCCAGCCAACAGCATGCGCCGACAGTGCAAGCACAAGCCCGAACGATGCGGTGCCTAAACGATTCAGCGGTAAAATCGAATGCGCCGCACAACCTGCGAAAAGTGCCCGCGCCTCATCCGTCCTAAACCGATCAAGGACGGACGCACATGATCGAAGCGCACTCAACCCAAACCGTGCCATCAAGATGGGATGCTTCGGAATTCGGATCGGCTGAAGTATCTCCCTGAACAGATCATTCTGCCTCTGGAGCAAATGACCGAACATTCTTTTCCAGGAAGCCGCGTCGATCCCGAGTGCATTTGCAGTTTCTTCGAGAGACTTGCTCAACAGTGCAACTCTTCCATCCGGCAGCGGGTGTGCCAAAGGTTCAGGGGGATACACCCATTCCACGCCGAAGCTCTCCAAACCGATCTCGTAGAAAACCGGGGACAGCGCGCCCATCGGATGAATGGCCGAACAAACGTCGTGTTGGAATCCCGGAACCGTCAGTTCGGCGGTGCGACAACCCCCGCCAATACGTTCATTGGCTTCCATGACCAGCACGGAAAGCCCAGCCCTCGCCAATACTACAGCCGCAGTTAAACCATTAGGGCCGCTCCCCACCACTACCGCGTCATATTTTCCGCTCGCAGCCACTACCTATGCGATCGAAGAACCACGAATGACACGAATGGACACGAATACCTGATCGAATGAACGTGCTTAGCATCCTCATCGCTTAACACGTCCGGCCATAATTCCATTCTCATTCGTGTGTATTCGTGTCCATTCGTGGTTAAATCTAATTGCCCACGCTTAAGGTTGCACCGGCACGTTCACCCGGCGCAATCGCCAGTCAGCAAATTGTGGAACAATCTTCAAAAGTCCAAATGTATCAAAGGTGTAGTTACAACCCTCGCCGTAGACGCTGTCCGGAGCGACATTAAACGTCCAAACGGAGCCCTCCGGAACCGTCCTTTCCTCGGCACTTTCCAGTTTCGTGGTGAGTTCAGGAATGGGGCGGTTTAACAAGGCAGCGGAATCGTTTGTTTGCCAATGGCGAAAGATCCCACCGCCTGCGATCAACCGGCGCATCATCGGGTTGAGTGCGGAGGATTGCTGATGACCGCGAAACACCGCCCGCAGTTTTTGTTTTTCCGCGCTCCCGTACTCCAGCAGGTATTTCGTCGCCTTTTCGCCATAAACGAAGGCGCGACCCGGATCGATGGCAAATTGTGGTTCACTGGCGAGAACCGAAAAATCGTTCCACATGAAGCCGAGCACCGAAGGTGAAATTGGGTCCTCAGGTGTGAAGTCCTGGAAGGCGCGGCGAGCCAGATCGGCCGAGGCTGCATCGACTTTCGCGAGCCAGTCCGGATGCTTCATGAGGAAGTTTCGCTCGCGCAAGTCGCCGATCAACTGAAAGCGGATTGGTCCATCCGCAGCGAGCAACTCGCGCGGGCTGTAGCCCGGCTCCATTCCGCCGTGGTTGCATTGGATGAAGTTTTCACCCGAGCCGAGATAAATAACGACCGGCAGAAAATCGTAAGCACGCAGCACTTTTGTGGCGTCGAAGTCCGCCCCGTACTTCGCGCGACCTTCCTGGAGGAAGCCGTAGCGGGACTGGAGAGAGAATTCCTCGTGATTGCCGCGGGCCATGAAAACGCGATCCGGGTTTTCGGTTTTCAGCCGAAAGAGTGTATAAAGCACCTCGATCCCGAACGAACCGCGATCTGTGTAGTCACCCAGGAACACCATGTAGAAATCGGGCCGGCTCACGGTGAATCCTTTCAAATATCCACGATCGTTCAGCCACCCAAGATCGGTCATCAGCGAATGAATGTCGCCATGGAAATCCGCATGAAAGAAGACCTCCGCGTTGGGCGGGAGCGTCACTTTTTGCGCAAATGGCTCAAATTTCGCCCCGCGATTTTGCTTTATGAAATAGGAGGAGTGCGGATCGAAAAACGAACCACCCGGAACCATCCCGACCCAATTTGTCTTTTCGGCCATACCTCCATGGGTGCTCGTTCGGACGAACGCATCCACGACGCTGCCGAAATCAGCAAATCTCTGAAGCGGATAAAGGTTCCGCGGTGCCAGTCGTCCCTGCAGCGCGCGGTTCGATGGAAGCCGAGCACAAGCACCTTTCCAATCTTCAAATGTTCGTTGCTCAGCTCCAACCGGGGTTTGAGCTTTAGTATAAAGGCCGGGCCGCACCAGGGCAAAGCACAAGCCTACTATTAAAAAAGATATCTTTGGGTGCAACACAACCAGCTAATTGGCTTCTGTTACAGTTCGCAACCTCTTTTTGACGAAGCACTCCACCCTTCCGTTCACTTTCCCTTCACTTTCCCTTCTGTGCGGCACAAGACACACTTGCCATCCGCACGGCTTTTTGCCAGCATCGCCCGTAACCCCTATGCAAACAACTGCAGCAAACCGAAGAACCGGTTTTACTCTCATCGAACTTCTCGTCGTCATTGCGATTATCGCCATTCTCGCAGGCATGCTTCTCCCTGCACTAGCCAAAGCGAAAACCAAAGCGCAAGGCATCATGTGCATGAATAATGAAAGCCAACTCGTCCGCGCCTGGATTATGTACTCGCTGGATTACGAGGATTACGTCGCCAACAACTACACCATCCCCGGCACTCAGGCCGCATATGCCAATGACACCACAGCGCCTTTTGATAACTGGGCCAACAACGTCATGGTCTTTGGCACCAGTGGTCGGGACGCGCAGAGTTGCACCAACGAAGCCTGGGTTCAACGCTCCCCCTTTGCCAAATATCTGGGCGGCAGCACGCAAGTCTATCATTGCCCGGCGGATAATTTTCTGAGCGATGCTCAAATTAAGGCGGGTTGGAAAAAACGCATGCGCAGCATGTCGATGAACTCCAATTGGGGCCGCAGCGACCCCAGCGAGAAAAAGAACGGTGTAGGAAACAGTTGGGGTTACGGCTCCCCGTGGAAGCAATGGCACAAAACCTCCGAAGTGAAGAGTCCGTCCAATATGTATGTCTTCATCGACGAACATCCAGGCTCGATCAACGATGCCTTCTTCATCGTGAGTTGGGGTGGCGGAAACGGCCAGTATGTGGCGACGGCCAACGGCGGCCAATGGGGTGACGTTCCCGCGTTTTACCACAACAAAGCTTGCGGCTTCGGCTTCTCCGACGGCCACTCTGAAATTCGGAAATGGAGAAGCAAAGACATCCCGGTCAAGAGATCTGGTGGCCAACCGATCTTTACTCAAGGCCCTGCCGATATCGCGGATCAGACCTGGTACGTGCAGCACGTAGCCGAAAAATAATTATCAGACTTTGGCGCGCGAATACGCAGCGCTCGATTGATCTCTGGCCCGGCCATGCACCTGAGGTGCCGCCGGGCCATCGAATTTTAACGCTGCACATTCTGTCCGATTACTTGCACGACCCAGGTTTTCCTGGAGCGATTCCAAAATTCTTGGTCATCGTCGGTTACGCTGTTATCTTTCATCCCTTGTTTTTTAAACTTTGAGATGAGCAACACCGCACCACAACCGGCTGCCGCCGCGGAACCGAGAGACTTTATCCGCCAGATCATCGACGCAGATCTCGCCTCAGGGAAAAACGGTGATCGCGTCGTCACCCGGTTTCCCCCGGAACCCAATGGTTACCTCCATATCGGTCATGCGAAATCGATCTGCCTCAATTTCGGCATCGCCAAAGAATACCCCCACGCCCGGTGCCACATGCGGTTCGATGATACCAACCCAACGCGCGAAGATGTGGAATATGTCGACTCCATTCAGGAGGATGTGCGCTGGCTCGGCTTCGATTGGGGCGCGCATAAATATTTCGCTTCCGATTATTTTGAGAAGTTTTACGACTACGCAGTGCAGCTCATCAAGCTGGGCAAAGCCTTTGTTTGCGATCTGAGCTTTGACGAGATTCAGAAGTATCGCGGTGCGCCAAACGTGCCCGGCCAGGAGAGTCCCTACCGCAATCGTTCGGTTGAGGAGAATCTCGATCTCTTCGCCCGCATGCGAGCCGGTGAATTTCCGGATGGGGCTCGGGTTCTCCGCGCAAAGATCGACATGGCCTCGCCGAACATCCATCTGCGCGATCCCCTGCTCTATCGCATCCGCAAGGTTCACCATCATCGCACCGGTGATACATGGTGCATTTATGCCCTCTACGATTTCGCGCACAGCCTTTCGGATATGATCGAGGGGATTACCCACTCGATCTGCACTCTCGAATTTGAAGTGCATCGCCCGCTCTACGATTGGTTTCTCGATACGCTCAAAACCCCCTGTCATCCACAGCAGATCGAGTTCGCACGCCTCAATCTCAGCTACACGGTCATGAGCAAGCGCAAGCTGCTTCAACTCGTCACCGAAAAGCTCGTCACCGGGTGGGACGATCCGCGCATGCCCACCATTGCCGGGTTTCGACGCCGCGGTTACACTCCGGAAGCCATTCGCGATTTCTGCAAAACGATCGGCGTTACCAAGTTCAATGGCATCACCGATATCGCCCTGCTCGAACACAGTATTCGCGATCATCTCAACAAGATTGCCGAACGCCGCATGGCCGTGCTGAAACCGCTCAAGATCGTCTTCACTAATTATCCCGCAGACAAGGTCGAACAACTCGAAGCGATTAATAATCCCGAAGACCAAAACGCCGGAGCCCGCAGTGTTCCATTCTCGCGCGAGATCTACATCGAACGTGACGACTTCATGGAAAACCCGCCGAAGAAGTTTTTCCGTCTCGCTCCCGGAGGAGAGGTTCGTCTCCGTTACGCGTACATTATTAAATGCGACGAAGTGATCAAAAACGCCACCGGTGAGATCACAGAACTCCGCTGCACGATCGATGCTGATTCAAAAGCCGGCGGAGCCACTGCCGGCCGCAAAATCAAAGGCACGATCCATTGGGTCTCGGCGCAGCACGCTCTCGAAGCGCCGGTTCGGTTGTATGACCGACTCTTCACCGTCGAGCAACCGGATGCCGATGAGCAAGGTCGCGACTTTACCACTTTCCTCAATCCGAACTCGTTGGAGGTCCTCACGAACGCAAAACTAGAGCCGAGCCTGCGCGACGCCAAACCGGCCCAGCGTTTCCAATTCGAGCGCTTGGGCTACTTCTTCGTCGATCCCAAAGATTCCACGCCCGGCAAACCGGTTTTCAATCGCACCGTCACCTTGAAAGACACCTGGGCCAAAATCGAGGCAAAGCAATAGCCCGTTTCTCCGAAGACGCGTCCGGTCTCTTCCCTGAGGAAGCAACCGGGGCGTTTGCACGTCGCTCTTTTCGTATCTCGCTCTAGCTTTGTTAAGGCCGATCCCGCCGAAACGCGGAGGCCTGAACAAAATATTGTGGGTATGAAAGCTAAACAAATCTTCGCATGTGGAGCTGTAGCACTTTTGTCTGCGACCGCTCCAAACTTACGCGCGGCTGACGCTGAAGTGAAAGCCGACATTGATACACCTAAGACGGAAACTCGCGTGAAACACGATCGCGACGCCGATGTAACTGTCCGGACCGATACAGATCGGGAGCACCCCCGGCTGCGTCACTGGAACAAAGCGAGCGGTTTAATGGGCATGGAAGTCCGAAA
Source organism: Limisphaerales bacterium (assembly GCA_044226545.1). GTDB lineage: Bacteria > Verrucomicrobiota > Verrucomicrobiia > Limisphaerales > SXQI01 > DASVNK01. Next base: position 273,473 of record JBGAGW010000002.1, on the reverse strand, counting down.
CCGTGACAACCAGAAACTCGGCGAGATTAAAGATCTGGTCATGGAGAGCCCTGGCAAGGTGAGCTACGCCGTGCTCGCGGTCGGTGGTTTCCTCGGGATCGGTGAGAAGCTAATTGCCCTTCCTCCACGCTCGCTGCATGTCGCAGAAGATGGGGATTACCTCGTGCTCGACGCGGACAAAGCCCGAATTCAGGCCGCTCCCGGCTTCGCTGCCACAGCATGGCCTTCGCCGAACGATCCAGAAATCGACCGTTTCTGGGGCGACATCAAAGCCACCGGTTCGCCCGCTGGTTACGAAAAGGATCATCGCATCAAGAGCGAAGTAAATGTCGATACCGACGGAAAGCACAAGATTTACACTGACGCTGACAAAGACAAAAAAATCAAAATCGATGTGAAGAAAGACTAATCTCGCGACCAGTCGATAGCGCGGGGTCGGAGCAATCCGCCTCCGCGTTTTTTTGTCCCGTCCGCTTGACGGAAGAAAGATCGTCAGAGGAAAATAGCGAATGGCCAAGGCCTTGAGGGTGCTGTTAATCGAGGATTCCGATTTCGACGCGACTCTTTTGCTCCGCGTCCTCGCCAAGGGCGGCTATCAACTCGATCATGAACGAGTGGAGACGCAGGATCAACTCCGCGCCGCACTCGAACGAGAGTGGGACCTGATTATAGCCGATTACAATCTCCCGCAGTTCAGCGCACCTGCAGCGCTCGAAATGGTCCAGAAAACCGGGCGCGACATTCCCTTCATTATTGTGTCCGGAGCAATTGGCGAAACCACCGCCGTGGCGGCGATGAAAGCGGGCGCGCACGACTACCTCATGAAGGGCAATCTGACCCGCCTCGTGCCCGTGATCGAACGGGAACTGCGCGAGGCCGACAACCGCGCGAGTAAACGTCACACCACCGAAGCGTTGCGCGAAAACGAACTCCGCTACCGCCTTCTCTGGGAGACCGCGACAGACGCAATTTTGCTCTTCGACAAGAATGGAGTGATTTCCTTCGCCAACCCGGCGGTCAAGGAAGTCTTCGGCTATAAGCCGGCGGACTTGACCGGTCAGGAAGTTTTCAAGTTGCAGCCGGAAGAGATTCATTGGTCCAACCGCGGCGGCCTGAAACGTTACCTGAAAGCCGCCGTCCCCGGTCGCAATTGGCATGCGCGCGAGACGATCGGCTTGAAACGGGACGGAACAGAATTCCCGGTCGAAGCGGCCTTCAGCAATCTCGAAATTGATCATCAACCCTGGTTTGTCGTCTTCTTCCGCGACGTGACTGAACGGAAGCGCACCGAAGCAGAATTGAAACAAAGCCATGAGCAATTTCGAGTCGCGCGAGACATTCAGCAGCATCTCTTCCCCAAAGGTGCACCTCAACTGCAAGGCTTCGATATTGGAGGCAAATCTTTTCCCGCCGAAGCGACCGGTGGGGATTATTTCGATTTTCTGCCGATGCTCAACGACTGTACCGGCGTCGTCGTGGGCGATGTGACCGGTCACGGTGTTGGCCCGGCCCTCCTCATGGCCGAAACGCGCGCCTACCTCCGCATTTTGGCGAAAACCAACTCAGACGCAGGCGTTATCCTGACCAAGGCCAACAAAGTTCTCGCGGAAGACGTCGGCTACGAACGCTATGTAACGCTTTTCCTTGCGCGGCTGGATCCCAAATCTCGAAAGATCGCTTACGTCAACGCCGGGCACATTCCCGGCTACATCTTTGGCGCTTCGGGCGAAGTGCTTGCGACACTCAAACGCACCGGCGTCCCGCTCGGCTTGCGTCCTGATACCGTTTACCAGGAATCTGTAGAAATTGAACTGTCCCGGGGACAGATGGTGGTGATGCTCACGGATGGGTTCGAAGAAGGAGTGAGCAAACAAGAGGAAATGTTCGGGACCGAACGAGTGCTCTCCTACATTAAAGAGCACCGCCACGAAAGCGCTGACCAAATCGTAGCCGGCCTCCACGACGCGTTTCGGAATTTTACAGGCAACGCACCGCAACTCGATGATTTGACCGCCATCGTTATTAAAGTATGCTGACCGTCGAATTGCAGTTCGGTGAAAAAGGGTTGAAACTCGCGCGCCGAACAGTAGGATTTCCCGCTTTCGGTCGGGGCGTAGCGTAGCTTGGTAGCGCGTCTGAATGGGGTTCAGAAGGTCGTGAGTTCAAATCTCACCGCCCCGACCACTTATTCCATACTCTTCCGCAGAGAATCCCTTTGAGCACAAACCACAAACCGTCCGGGCGTTTACAACATTGACCGTTTCAAGTAGTGGGATGGCCGGCGAGCTGCGACATAGGCGGCCGGTGATTTTCCCACGGAATTCCCTCACATAAGCGCTTCGGGATTCCGCGCTGCGTAGACTCAAAACCTCTCACTCGGGTTTAGCGCTCCCTGGGCACAGAGCGTTCTTTCGAGATTGTCTTCGGCCCGCAATATATGCCAAACACGGTTCCGACATGGTTCGTTCATTCCAGCTCTGCGTGTCCTTGGCTTTTATCATCTCTGTCTCCCGTGCAGAACAGCCGCCCCGATTCGCGGGTGGCCCCCCATCCTGGGCCTACGCCGTCAATCCGCCTGATTTCAAACCACCCGCGGACGATGGCTCCCTGCGCCATGTTCCCGGCAGCTCTGCGGCGTTTACTCTCACGCAGGTGCGTGACAGTTTTCTTTCGCCTGACTGGCATCCGGGCAATCATCCGCCGCTCCCGGAAATAGTCGCGCATGGGCGTAAGCCTGAGGTCTTTGCCTGCGGATACTGTCATCGCGCCGAGGGGACCGGCGGTCCGGAAAATGCCAGTCTCGCGGGTCTGCCGGCGCCTTACATCTTGCAGCAAATGGCGGATTTTAAGAGCGGTGCACGCACCAGCTCTGTTCCGGGACGAGCCCCCGTCACCAATATGGTAGCGAGTGCCAAAGGAGCGACCACTGCGGAGGTCGAAGCGGCCGCCGCCTATTTTTCCGCTCTCAAACCCAAGGCGGTCATTCGCGTTATTGAAACCAACACCGTGCCCCCACACCGCGTGTCCGGCTGGCATATGGTCCCGGCTAATGGGGGCACAAAGGAGGCGATCGGCCAGCGCATCCTCGAATCACCCGAGAATCTCGAACATTTTGTCAGCCGCGATTCCAATGTGCGCTTTATTGCTTACGTCCCGGAAGGCAGTGTCGCGAAAGGCCGCGCGCTCGCGGCTACCGGTGGCGCAGGAAGGACGGTTCCTTGTGCGATTTGTCACGGCCCGGACCTGAAAGGCCTCGGCCCGATTCCCCCCATTGCTGGACGCTCTCCGACCTACCTCGTCCGCCAACTCTACGATTTTAAGTCCGGTGCGCGACTTGGTTTATCCAGTCCGTTGATGAAGCCCACCGTCGAACATCTTACACTGGACGACATGATCGCCCTCGCCGCCTATGCCGCGTCCCTGCCGCCCTGAACGAGGCCGTTCACTTTGAGCAGTTCAGGTTTGAAAGATGAGTAATTCTCTTGTGATCAGTGTTCAGGCGCTCAGTCATGAAGAATGGCTCGTGACAGTCGATTTGGGTCACCGCACGGAACACAGGGTCCGTATCACTCCGGACGACCTTCACCGCTATGGCGCTGGTCGTCCGGCCGAGGAACTGCTCAAGGCGAGTTTCCAATTCCTTCTTGAACGCGAGCCGAACACCTCGATCCTCAGTTCCTTTGATCTGCCGGTGATCCAAAGATATTTTCCAGAATACCAGAAGGAAATTAAGCGATTGCTGAAGAAATGAACAAAGTCCTTCTCGGTTGGTTACTCTTTGCCAACATCTACACCTTCTTCCTGTTTAGATGGGACAAATTCCGCGCTGGAAAGCCCGGAGCCTCTCGAATTCCTGAACTTCATCTCCTGACCGCGAGCGCCTTGGGTGGTTGGGCTGGAAGTTTTATGGCGATGATGTTGTTTCGACATAAAACGGCCAAGCGCTCCTTCAAGGTCAAATTTGTATTCGCTCTGTTTGTTTTGCTCGGCCTGCTCGCTCTCTTCTTACCACAGATTACTTAGGAGCGTTGGGCGGGTTCAAATGGCGAGCGAGGAAGCGGTAGACTTCCGCGCGGGATTCCTTGGCGAGTTTGGTATCGAGTCGATTGAAGTAATGCCCTCCCGGAGCGTTGGTGTAGATTTTAGATTCGAAGGTCTTACCGGCGGCTTTAAGTGCCTGAATGAGGTGTTCGACTTCGAGTACGTTTACATCTTCGTCGCTGGTATTCGAGTGGATCAGGAGCGGCGTCTGTAGTTTTTCCGCATTCCACGCCGGCGAGCGACGGCGGTACTCCGCGACGTTGTCTTCCGCCGTTTTCCCGATGTGGTAGGGGGCGGAGAAAAGGATACGATAATCGTCGCCTTTGTAACCCATGCGCGCGACCAGGTCGCTGACCGGGACACCGGCGTAGGCCACTTTGTAGTCCTTCGGATGATCGAAAATGTTCATGAGGGTGATCATCCCGCCGTGGCTCCAACCGAGAATGCCCACGCGCTCAGGATCGACTTCGGAATGGTTCTCTACCATCCACTGCTTGCCCGCAAAGACATCCTCATTTTCCAGCCCGCCATAATCGATCTTCTCCCAGAAATCCTTACCGTAGCCGGTACTGCCGCGGAAATCGGTGGCGATAATGGCGTACCCTTGTTCGAGCAATTCGCGGGTGACGCGGAGTTCGTCTGCAGTTCTGAAGTCCGCGTGCACCCCACCGTGAACGAGGACCAGCAGCGGAATCTTTTCGGGCCGTGTTTTGGGTATGAACGTGTAGGCGTTTAGGATAAGCGGATTCCCTGCACCCTGGCCGGTTGGATTATTGGTCACGCGGGCGGGCGGACCCGTAAACCGGACTTTGTCGATCACGGCTAGCTCCTCCAGTCGGCGCCATGTAATGTCGTCGATCGCTTTGGCCAGCCTTTCGTCCGAGTAACGGACAGCTTCTTCAAGCGCTTTGAGCCGTTCTTCGACGGACTTGCCGGGAAGGTTGGTTTGAGCGTGAAGGACGGAACAGGAAACCAGAGCCAAAACTATAGCGCGTACGTTCATGGGCGTGCACAAAATGAGAACACAAGTGCCCGCGAGTTGCAATTTTAAGCGCCTCCGGATATTGCTCTCGCCGTGAATGCGCCAGTTCCGCGGTTGGAACAGCGCCTGAGATATGACACTTTCGACATTTTCCTTTCCGACAACGACGATTTTTGGAGTGGGAGCAATCAAAGAGCTTCCGCAAAGACTGAAGAATCTCGGGCTGAAACGTCCCTTGCTCGTGACTGATCCCGGCTTGCTCCACACCGAAGCCTTCGCCTCTGTGCAGGAAGTGCTCGGTAAAGGAAAGAAAAATTCGGAGTGGTTCATTTTCTCGAACGTTCATCCCAACCCGATCGAGCAGGATGTCGTAAAAGGTGCGGAGGCTTACCGGGAGTTTGGATGCGACTCAGTGATCGCATTTGGCGGCGGGAGTGCGCTGGATGCAGGGAAGGCGGTGCGTCTCCTCGTCAAACGCCCCAGTTTCAAACTGGCCGACTTCGATTGGAAGGATGATTGGTACGGCCTCGCACCCTGTATTGCCGTTCCGACAACTGCGGGAACGGGAAGCGAAGTTGGGCGTAGTTCGGTGATCATTTTGGAGAAGACACAAAAGAAGTCGGTCCTTTTCCATCCAGGGCTGCTCGCAAATCTGGTCTTGTTGGATCCCGTGCTGACACGCGGATTGCCACCGAAATTGACCGCGGCGACCGGCGCGGACGCCATGACGCACGCGATCGAGTCCTTCACCTCTCCCGTATTCCATCCGCTCTGCGACGGTATTGCTCTGGAGGCCGTCCACATCGCAGTGGAAGCGCTGCCGCGCGCATACCGCGATGGGAATGATCTTGATGCGCGCGGTAAAATGCTCGTCGCGGCCGCGATGGGGGCAGTCGCATTTCAGAAGGATCTTGGCGCAACCCATTCACTGGCGCACCCGCTCTCCACGATTTGTGGAATGCACCACGGACTGGCGAATGCATTGTGCCTGCCTGCGGTAATGCGATTTAACGCCGCTCGAAAGCCCGGACTTTATCGACGAATCGGAATCGCCTGCGGCCTGGATGTGATGCGCGCGAACGACAAGCAGGCCGACGATGAAACGATTGAGTTTATGGGCGAGTTTTTGAATGAACTCGGCCTGCGTCCGGGATTGCGCAACTACGACGTAACGGAGCAGCACATCACACTCATGGCGCCGCAAGCCTACGCGGATACATGCCATCAAACCAATCCGGTGCCCGTAACCGAAGCAGATCTCAAGGATCTGTATCTCCAGTCTCTCTAAATAGATCAGGACTTCCGAATTATGAGCGATTTTCCGTCACGACCGTTTATCGATGGTGAGTACAAGTCTCCGGCCGGAGACAAACGAATTCGGTTGGTTAACCCGGCCAACGACGAACAAATCGGCGACGTTCAGGCGGCGGACCTGCCTGAGGTGAACAGCGCGGTCGAGAGTGCTCATCGTGCCTGGACACAGAATTGGCGTGATCTCACGCCGGGCAAACGAACCGAAATTCTGTTTAACGTCGCGAAACAAATTCGGGCCAACGCCGCCGAATTGGCGCATGCCGAAATGACCAACATCGGCAAACCGCTCGCCGATGCGCGCGACGAAATCGGATTGGGCGCCCGAGTCTTTGAGTATTACGCCGGAGCCGTCACAAAATTCTACGGTCAAACCATTCCCGTAGCGCGCGGTGGGTTCGATTTTACGCTGCGGCAGCCGATGGGGGTGGTTGCCGCTATCGTGCCCTGGAACTTTCCCTTCCCGATTGCCTGCTGGAAAATCGCGCCTGCATTGGCGGCGGGAAACACCGTCGTATTAAAGCCAGCTTCTCTTTCGCCCCTCACCGCGCTCATGCTCGGCAAGATCGCTGTGGACGCGGGACTTCCGCCAGGCGTGCTGCAGGTTCTGCCCGGTTCGGGTGCGAAGATGGGCGATGCTCTCGTGACGCACGCTCTGGTCCGAAAAATTTCATTCACCGGTTCCACCGAAATCGGCTCGCGCATCATGGAACTCGCGAGCAAGAGCATCAAACGCATTTCGCTCGAACTCGGCGGCAAGTCACCGAACATCGTTTTTGCCGATGCGGACCTGGACAAGGCGGCTTCACAATCACCCGGCAGTGTTTTCGGTAACACCGGCCAGGACTGTTGCGCCCGCAGCCGAACCTTCGTGGAGCGCCGCATTTACAAGGAATTCGCCGAGCGATTTGTCGCAGCCACAAAAGAATTGAAGGTGGACGACCCGGCGAAAGAGACGACACAAATTGGTCCAATGGTTTCGGCCCAACAACGTGCTTCGGTGGAAGAATACATCGCCAGTGCACGCGCCGCTGGGAGGCAAGTTCTCTACGGCGGCGGACGCCCCTTTCCAAAGGGTGCATTCCTTGAGCCCACGGTCATCAGTGAAGCGCAAACTCAGGATCGCGTCTGGCGCGAAGAGATTTTCGGTCCCGTCGCATGCATCCGTCCTTTCGACTCCGAGGAGCAATTGATCGAGGAAGTGAACGACACCCCCTACGGACTCAGCGGTTCGATCTGGACGAACGACCTGCGGCGCGCCATTCGAATTTCCCGCCAGGTGGAAAGTGGTGTCCTGAGCATCAACTGCAACAACAGCGTCCATGTCGAAGCCCCGTTTGGCGGCTTCAAACAGAGCGGCATCGGCCGCGACTTAGGGATGAACGCCATGGAAGGATATACCGAGTTGAAAAATGTTTACATAGCGGAGTAAGGCGGCCGAAATAGCTCACCGTAACGTTAGCCAAGGGGGCGCATTCCGCTAATCAACTGCAATCAATCGATAGCGGCGGCTCGTTTTGTTCAACACCTCTTCCCGCCGAGTGAGAGAGTCAACGCACGGCTAAAGCCACCTATGTTTGTAAAAGAGAAGGCGGCATCATTGACGCCGCCGCCTCTCTTCCTTCATTCATCTTTGGCACTCCAGATCGTTCAACTCTGGACTGCCTACGATGAGTTATTTCATGAAGCCGACCTTCTTACCGGTGCCTTCGAAATTCTTCCTCCATATTCCCTGGTCTTCGTACTCATCGACGTACGTCATTGATTTTCCGTCAGCGCTGAGCGTAATTGTGTTGCGGCAACGGTAGGTCTTGACCTTGCCGATTCGCGTCGACGACGACGCGAAGATCTGGCCGTCGAAAGTGCACCTTTGAACGGCGGCGAAACCATCGCTGCCTCAGAAGGGACCGTTCTAGGTGCCTGCTCAAGAATCACAAGAGGAGAGGTGAACGACAGTATTGCTCACTGGATGTTGTACACAGTTCCTGAAATGGAGTAAGGCGTGTTCGGCGTCCCGTCACTGAACTTGAACGTATAACTTGCGGCTAAAAGCTCCATATCGTTTGTGAACGGCACCCACCCTTGACCGTAGTACTGCGTGCACCTTCCGGAGTTCGAGTGGACGCGACTGGTCGAGAACATCACCAGGGCGGTCGTGGCGATGTTCTGGTTGATTTGCACGTGGCCGCCTCGGAAATCCAAGCTGAAGGCGTAGCTGTTAGGCAAAAGCTCCGTCGAAACGGTTCCGTCCGCCCCGGTCGGTCCGATATTCTTCCATCCGCTGGCGTAATACTTCGCCGTTCCACCCGCAATCGGATTACCGACGCTGTCTGCGAGCTTCACAGTTGTTCTGACGGTCTGAAAGACGACGAGTGGATCGCCGGAAAGATCCTGATTCTGCTGCACGCGTCCGCCAGCGTAGCTAACGGCGAAGGCATAATTATTAGGCACAATTTCGGCCGTGACGTTTCCATCGATATCGGTTATGCCCAAATCCTTCCACCCATTTGCGTAGTATTGGACTGCTCCGCCTGGGAGAGGGCTGCTCGAACTATTAATGAGTTTGACTGTAAGCCGTTTAGTGGAGAAAAGGACGATCGGATTGCCTGAAACGTCCTGAGTGTTTTGTATTCTGCCCCCGTTGTAAGTCACGGCGAAGGCGTAGCTGAGAGGAAGCAGTTCTATAGATGTGGTTCCATCTGCTCCGGTCAATCCGATGTCGTGCCAGCCACTCGCGTAATATTGAGCACTCCCTCCGACCAACGGATTGCCTGTGCTGTCAGTCAGGCGCGCAGTCGTTCGTTGCGTTTGAAATAGTACGGTTGAACTAGTGACGACGTTCTGGACCAGCGTCCGCCTGCCAAACGCGTAATCTATGCTAAAAGTGTAGCTGGAGGGCGGTAGTTCGATGCTAACCTTGCCGTCGGCTCCGGTAATCCCAATGTCACGCCAGCCGCTCGCGTAATATTGAGCCTTCCCACCGGACAGTGGATTGCCCGCGCTGTCCGTCAAGCGGATGGTCACGGTGATGGTCTGCTTTACCGTCTGTGAAATTGTGAAGCTGCTTCCGAGATACTGTCCGTTACCTTGATAGAGTGCTTGGATGGAATGAACTCCGGGCGTTAGGGCGGTATATGTTAGGAAGGCTTGGCCTTGCGAAATCGTCGCGGTGTCAAGGATTATCTCATCGTCAACGAATTGGACGACACCGCTCGCTCCGGATGGGCTCACGGTTGCGGTTAACACTAAAGATGAACCCACCAAAGCCGGGTTCGCCGACGACGACAGGTTCAGAATAGTCGCCGCCTTATCTATCGTGATTGTGGTCGAGGAAGACGCAGCAGTGTAATTTCCGGTCTCAGGCGTGAATTCTACGGCCAACAGCTGGTCGCTGCCAACTGCCAGCACAGTGCCTGGCGGTGGTGAGTAGGCGAACACTCCCGGCACCGCTAAGCCGGTTTTCGGATCCGAGGCCGTAGCGTTCAATTGGTTACCACTCAATGGTGTTCCGTAGCTAATGTTGGAAGGCTTAGTCCAGGTAATCAACGGAGTCACGGGCGTGGCGCCCTCAACACCCTGAAGTGTTCCCACATAGGCAAGCGAATTCTGGAGTGCAATGACGTTCTCGGTCGTCAGATAGTAGGGTATCGAGTCTGCAAACATAACAACTCCGCCGCTTCCTTTTCCGAGCGCACCATAGGGAGCCAGCGCAACTCCCAAACCTCCATATGTGATCACGTTGGCTGGCCCAGAGCTAAAAAGGTCTGCGGCCCAAGCTCCGTCAACTCTTAATATCCTGCCCGAATCACCCTGCGAGACGGGATTCGCCTCCGAATAGTAGAAAGTACCCCACGAGGGAAATTGGTACCCGCCAGTGGGATAGCATCCGAAGGGGTTGAGTAACGCATAGGTTCCGGTATAGTATGCACTATTCTCTCCGAATAGGATCGCTCCCTTGCCATTGAGCACAAACTTGCGGAGAGCGTTTTGCTCGTCTGGACTGATAATAACCTGACTGCCGCCACCGTCATAAGTCACTCCGACTATCACGACATCGATGTTCCTGAGAAACTCGTCATTGAGAGTGTCAGCGGAGGAGAAGGTTGCATCCGCAAAGACGGATCGCACAATGTCCTGAACTTCCCAGTGTTCGGCATATGCGGCGTCTCCTGCACGGCTACCGTTTAGGGAGCCCATCCGAATTCCCGTCCTCAGATGTGGAAACTGCACTTTGCCCGCATAGGAGATCGAGTTTCGGAGTGCGATCACATTGTCGGGAGTTAAGTTATAGGCCAAACTGTCGCCAAACATCACGACGCCGCCGCTCCCGTTGCGGAGGCCTCCGTAAGGCAGCAGAGCTGCTCCTAATCCTCCTCTCGCAATAACGACAGCACCTCCGTTGCTGATGAGGTCCGCCGCCCAGGCTCCGTCGAGGCTCTCGATATTCCCGAAGTCACCGTTCGAGATCGGGTTGGCCTCGGGAGCGTAGAATAACCCCGAGGACGGAAATTGGTATCCACCGATTGCGGCGCAGCCAAAAGTTTCCATCAGAGCGGAGGTGCTAGCCGCGTAAGCGCTGTTTTCTCCAAACAGAATTGCACCTTTCCCATTGCACACATAGTTACGAAGAGCCTTCTGCTCGTCTGTACTGATGATCACTTGCATGCCGCCCCCGTCATAGGTCACGCCGAGCAGGACGAGATCGACGTTCTCAAGATACTCGTCTGACAGATAGTCCGTTGTGGAAAAAGTAGCGTCTGGAAAGACGACGAGAACCTCCTGTTGGACGCTCGGGCTTAGGGCGTAAGCGGCATCACCACCACGCACAGCGCTCAGCGAGCCGATCCGATGTTGTGCCGTTGCGGCTCGGGGGCATGCCCCAAGCATGATTACGAGGCCAATTAGGAATAAGACTTCGTGTCTAAATTTCATGGAGTAATTGTGAGTGGGAAAATGCTCGACGCTCCGCGAGGATCATTGTAAGAGAGTTGAGAACTTGTCAGGGTCTTTCACTTTGCATCTTCGTTCCAGGTGTCGCGGGCGATCTTCCAGGCTCCGTCTTCGAGCTTCCACAGCGTTATGCCTTTGCCCGAACTAATCTTTTTGCCGTCCTGCTTGTTGTAGTAGCTCGAGATCTGCCAGGCGGTGTCGCCGAATTCCTGGACTTCCAAAGATTGGATTGCAGTTGTGGTATTTGGATTTTCCTTAACGTCTTGCTCGATATATCTCTGAATCGCCGCCCGTCCTGTCATGATTGGATGGGCAGGTGCGAGCAACTGGCCTTCTTTGCAGTAGAGGGCTGCAACCGCGGCACCGTCGCCCCGATTCCAACCATCTGCCCATTTAGCCGTCGCGCGTTCGATCTCGATCGTTGCGCCGGTAGGTTCATGTGTGGCGTCGCCGATTCGACGTCCTTTTGACTGGTCGCGCCTTTTCCAGCTGAGACCGTCCTCGGAGAAGAAAGACTCCATTTCGAAGGATTGATAGTCCTCCGCGTAAGCGACTTTGGATTTGATCTGGTATTTTCTCCCGTCTTTTTGCTCCGCCCATTCCCAGTTCCAAGTATTGCCCTCGATTGTGGCAGTGGCATTTTCATTTTTCCAGGCTTTGTCGAACGCTCCGCCGCTCGCGAACCAGCTATCCTGATAACGACCCTTTTCCGAGTCCCACGCAAGAATCTCGACAGTCGAGTTGGGGCCTTCCGGGCCAACACCGTGGCCACGCATTTCAAGGAACCATCCTCCACAAATCATACGATCTTCTTCAACACGTTTGGTCTTTCCGGGAGTTTGCGTGGGACCATCGAATACAGTGCCTTCCATTTCCCATTTGCCTGCGATCTTTGCGAGGCGCTGTTGTTCGGGTCCAGGCTTTGCGCCCGGTGAACCAGGAATTTTAGATTCAATTTTTGTGACTTGTGAAGCGAGGCAGAGCCAGCGTCCGTCCTGCCTGGTCCATGTATCCGTGAACTGGTGCGTGCCGCCCCACGGTTTGCCTTCAGAAGTTCCCGCAGCGATCCACTTGCCAGTAACGATGACGATATTCCCGTTCGGATGAAGTTCCAGAGCTTCAGAGACGGAGTTCCAGATCTTCTCCTTGCCCGATTCGGTTGCCTTCGCCGAGTCCTGCTTGGTGAAAGTCGAGCCGGTATGGTCAGTGCCGATAAAGGAATCCGCCAGCAACTCGCCTTCAGCTTTGGCGTCGCCTTGCACCAGAGCCGTATCCCATTTCTTGTAAAGAGCCGTAAACTCTTTGAGCAATTCCGGATCGGTAGCCGCGCTCGCAGTCAAGATCGTGACTGTTAATACAAGGAGGCGGGCCAACGTTGGTATGAGTCGTCGCATAACTTTTCCTGTTCGAGTTTTTGTTTAGCGGTCGTTAAGAAAGAGGGCGTGGCTGCACCGGGGATCAATCGGCGGCGCAGACACGCAAGTGTGAAAGCATTCTGCGTTCCCGGCAGCACACGATACCCGCCAGGCAAGTCGCTAGTAACCAGGCAGTATGGCCAGAATCCGGCGTCGTAGCGGCGATAATAAAGCCGCTTCCTGTGACCGACCCAAAGCCGAGTGGGTCCAATGAGTTAAACTCTGCTAACAGTTCGACAGTGGCGGTTTCGCCTTCCAAAACATTGAACGTTCCAAACTGAGGATAATCCGGAAGATAGATATAGTCCGCGGATTCTTCAGGCGAATCAGTGTTGGTGGTCGAAACAAGCTGCAACCGGAGGTCAAGAGACTGTATAAAATCGCCGTCATTGTCCAAAGATGCCGGGCTCGTCTCTAAGCGAAGCGTGATCTCGTCAAAAATTCCATAAGCCGTCCCGTTATGATAAGTGAGGTGACCGACGACAAACTGCTCTCCTTTCACGAGGGGAAAGGTATCGCCTCCAAATGCGAGGCTATTCGCGTAAGCTTGCACTTGCTGTGGAGTGGCAGCGGTGAAGTCTGAAAGGGTAAAACCTGGAGGCACGTTCGGTCCGAAGGCATTTGCTTCGCTACCTCCGATCGTCAAAAAGTGCTCTCCGCTTCCGTCAGCGTAAATCTTGCCGTCTTCAGTGATAAGCAAGCGGCCCTCCAGGTCTGCGGGTGTCTTCCATGTGAATTCACTTGAGCCCACACCTGCGTACTGGGGCTGACCATTCTCATAAGGAAGAGAGCCTGTTTTGGCAGGATTCGGGTTAACGAACGTTCCGGAAGACGAGCCTGTCGATACAGCTTTGGACGACAAGGGGAGAACGCCCAGTAAAGCGGCATGTAACAAAATTTTGTGTCCGACTTTCATAGTATTTTGATTTGATGCAACTTCTTCAGCAGCATCATTTCCGTCGGAGATCAATGCCGACGGATGACAGGCGCGAAACTTATACGCGGATGTAGGGTTGGAGGCGAAAGAAAGATTGTCCTGTTTTCGTCCTGTGCTCGTCGGGCACGCGTTTAAGCCGACACAATCTTTTTCACAGCTTCGGTGCGGTTTCGGACCTGGAGCTTTTCGTAGATTTTGTAGAGATGCCCGCGGACGGTGTGCTGGCTGATGCCGACTTCTGCGGCGATTTCCTTGTTGGTTTTGCCCGCGGCGAGTTGTTCGAGAATTTGGCGCTCGCGGCCAGTCAGGTTGTCGGTTTCGCGTGCGGGTTTCGCGAAACGGGTGAAGGCTTCGACCACTTTGCGGGCAATCGCATTGGACATGGGGGAACCGCCGGCGGCCAGGTCTTTGATTTCTTCAAGTAGTTTGGTGAGAGGGATGTTTTTGGTGACGTAGCCGTGGGCACCGGCAGCGAGTGATTCGTAGATATACTCGTCGCTCTCAAAGACGGTGAGCATCATGATTCGCAACTCGGGAAGGAGCACTTTCAGGCGGCGGACGCATTCAACGCCGGAAAAGCCAGAGAGGCGGATGTCCATAAGGGCGACGTCCGGCCCCACTTGGGGGAGCTCTTGCAAGGCCTGCTCTCCGCTCGAGCAGGCGGCGACGCATTGGACGCCGTCAGAATGGTTCAAAAAGAATGCGAGGCCCACGCGCAATTCGGGATCGTCCTCGACGAGGGCGACTTTGATGAGGCTTGGAGGGCCGCTGCTCATTATCAGATAGGGAAGTCCGTCAGAGTTTGGCCGTCAGGCTAGAAAGCGGACGCGACGGGGTCAATAGGACGAATATCGTACGCAGCAAATTCTGATTTTGAATGAAGTGCCAATTCTGAAGTCAATTTAACAGAAGAGAACAAAGGAAACGAGGAACAATGGAGTCTTGTTCCCTTCGTTTAAAAGAAAGTTTTGAATAGGCAGGACAGTGGTAGGAGAGCGTTCTCCACGCATCGAAGCTGAACTGAAAGGAGGCATCATTGGTTCGGAAGATCGACCGAGAGGCGAAGGGCGGTCCCTTTCCCGGGCGCGCAAATGAGCTCAACCGTACCGCCAATATCGGCCATTCGCTGGCGCATGTGGCGAAGGCCGTTGTGGCCGTTGGGCACTTGATCCGCCTGAAAACCGCAACCGTTGTCTTCGATGATGATTGCGAGGGTCGTTTCGTTGAGCTGAACCCGGATCGACAGGCGGGTGGCTTTGGAATGGCGCAAGGCATTGGTAAGCGCTTCCTTGAAAGTGAGAAATACGTTTTGGCGGAAACCGTTCGGCAGAGGATCGGCCTTTGTGCTGGGCGGAAAGTCCAATTCACACTCGAAAGGCGCTTCCTGAGCAAAACGATTCGCAAAATCGGTCAGGTAGCCGAGCAGGTTATCCAATGTGTCGCCTTGCGGGTCGTTGGCCCAGGCGACTTCGCTCAGGACAGTTGCCGCGGTGCGAGCATTTCGGACGATGTTGTCGAGCTGAGCCGAAGCGGTACCGGAATCAGGCATTTGTGATTTGGCAATTTCGCTGGCGACGTTGATTCGGGCGAGGTACGTGCCGAGATTGTCGTGAAGGTCCCGCGCGATCCGGGCTCGTTGCTGATCGAGCGCGCGCGCGGTCGTTTCAGCAACCAGCGCGGCACGAGTGCGATTCAGCGAGCGATAAACCAAAGCCAGCCATATTGCTCCTCCGCCGACAAGGCTGGCAACGAGCCCGATCCACGCCAAATTCGGAAAGGGCAAGGCGACGCTCTTCCAGGTAAACCCGAACTTATCGGCAACAGGCCGCCAGCCCGTGTCGTTACGCAAACCGATCTTTGATCCGTAATAGATGTAAGCGCGACCGGGACGCCCAGTGCCATGCGTATAGGGTTGCTCCCCCACGACGATGTCATCATAACCATCCCCATTGACATCGCCGGCGCTCCGGACATGCGCACCGTAGTAGGAAAAGGCGTCACCGCTTTCGCCGCTCCACGTGGGTAATCTCCCAAGCCCATTTGGCGAACCCAGGTACAGCACGGCTGTCCCCTCGTCTTCCAAGGTATGACGGGCATAAGGAACTCCAACCATGAAATCGTCCATTCCGTCCCCGTTGATGTCGCCACCAAAGGTCGGCCAACCGAAGCGAAGTTTGACAGCGTTACCTTCTGCGAACCAGCCCGGTTTCAGGCTTGGCCCCCCTGGACCGCCATAGAAAACGAAAACCACTCCTTCCGTGTCCTGATCGATTGTAGAGTAGTTCACGGAGAAGCTGATATCCGAAAAACCATCGCCGTTAACGTCGCCCGCCCTGCTGACGCGCGTGGCTAATCCTTCGTAAGCCCTCGTGCCCTGAATCGTCCAATTCGGCAGTGGCCCGGGACCCTTTGGCCCGCCATAGTAAACATACAGTTCCCCCGCTGCTTCGTGCCCGGCGTGGACGGCAGGCGCACTAATGATGAGATCATCATAACCGTCGCCATTAACGTCGCCCGCACCACTCAACGAAGACCCGAGCAGACTCGGCTCGGACCTGCCTGCGGTCGACCACGCAGGGAAGCTCGCAAGTCCATTGCTTGAGCCAAGAAACAGGAACGCATGGCCTCCCTTCCCCTCCAAACTTACTTCGTAGCTTACCCCGACCAGAACGTCACCCAAACCGTCACCGTTTACGTCGCCGACGCCCTCAAAAGAAGCTCCAAGCCTCGCGCGCTCGCTTTCCCCGTCACAAGTCCACGCCGGGGCGGACGACAGTCCGTCCGGACCTCCGAGGAAAAGGTACACCCGGCCTTGCTGCTCCTTCACTCCGGAAAAGGTCTGAGCACCTATGAGAACGTCATCGAAGCCATCCTGATTGATATCCAACGCACTCGCTGACGGTCCAAAATAAGCGCCGGCATTGGTGCAGGCGTAAGTCCAAGTCGGCTCTGACGAAAGGCCGTGCGGCGAGCCGAGGTACAGGGCCGCGGAGCCTCCCGGCTTTGCAAAAGGCAATGGAATAATCACATCGTCGAACCCGTCGCCGTTCACATCACCCACACCGCTCACACCTGCGCCGAACTGTGCTTCGGGCTCACGACCTACCAATCGGCGGTCCTCCGGCAACTTCAGATTTCGCGGTTGCGCACGCCTTACCGCCGCTCTCTTGCGCCGGAACTCGGTTCGAGCAGCGATGCTCGCCGGGCTTGGCCGCAAATGAGGGGTAGTTTGCGAACCAGACGACTGGACCGTGACCGGACCAAGTAGATTCGTGGCGGAAAGCGCCGCTTCCGCGTCCGGCAACGGCAATGCCGTGAGGACGACCGCTGCAACAATAGGAATGAGGGACCAGGTTCGCCACAGAATCACATTCGACCAAAATTCCTTTCCCAATGAAATTTCTGTCTCATCGGAGAATCATGCGATCTGATCTCCCCGCTGTAAATGCAATAGGGGACATCTTTATCATCGTTACGTCCCAGTCACGCTCCAGTCCTTTCGAGAAGCCCGAATTAAGTAGGAACGAATTAGCAGGCATTCAGGCCGGACTATCTTGACCCCGCTCAGACCCTCCACTATCGTTTGCGCGAGCATGACATCTTTCGGACAGATGTCATTCCAGACTAAAGCTGCGACCGCTCTTGCACCTTCACTCTGGAATGGCAACCAAGCGCTGTGGTGCAACCACCGAGGTGTAGCTGCCGCTATGAAGCGGTGGCTGACGTCCTCGCTCCGCGCCCAAAAAAGAAAGCGATATCTCCCAACTTCAACGGACACAAGGGTCCGCATATCGCAATCTCATCGCGGAACGACTCTCGGGAACACCCAACTTCAGTTGGGTTGTGGGATCTCAACCGAACCGGAGCAACCGTTTCAATGGTTTTCCTCCCCGTCAGCTTCCTTGTCCCGCCTGTCCCACTCTTTCTTGCCCGAGGATTTATTTTTTTGCCGCCGTTTTTTTGCCCTTTCAGCCCGCAATTTCTACATTTTCTTAGGCAAGTCCTTGCAAAATGTCGTTGAATCGTTTTTCGCTCGAATCTCGGGACTGTTTCACGTTCAATCCCTACTAAACGAGTCGAGATACGTGTACCTCGAAGACAAAAAAATTCCTTCTAAGCTATGAAACTCCACGAATTGCGCGCGCTGATTGAAAAAGGCGACATCGACACGGTGATCGTGGCAGTCCCGGATGTCTTTGGGCGTTTAGTGGGGAAGCGCTTCACCGCGCCCTTTTTCCTCGAATCCGTGGCCGAGCATGGCACGCACGGCTGCAATTATCTGCTGACGGTGAATATCGAGATGGACCCGATGGATGGGTTCAAGCTCGCGAATTGGGAATCGGGTTTCGGCGATTTCGAAATGAGACCGGATGCGAGCACGATCCGTGTCCTTCCGTGGCAACCGGGTGCCGCGCTGGTGATTTGTGATTTTCTGCGAGACAGCGGCGCTCCCGTTCTGGAAGCGCCTCGTTCCTTGCTCCGCAGCCAGGTGGAGGCTCTGCAAAAGGAGAGTTACGTTTGCAAGACCGCCAGTGAGTTGGAGTTTTATCTCTTTAACAACTCGTATTCCGAAGCGTTCGCGAAAGGCTATCGTGATCTGACCCCGTCCAGCGATTACCGAATCGACTATCACACCATGCAACCGGCGCGCGACGAAGGCTTGTTTCGTGCGGTCCGCAATATGATGTGCGCCGCCGGGGTGCCGGTTGAGTCCAGCAAAGGGGAGTGGGGCCGAGGCCAGCACGAAGTGAACTTTGTATATGACGAACCGATTCAGGTCGCCGATATGCACGTTGTCTTCAAGCAAGGGATCAAGGAAATCGCCGCGCAGCAGAATCGCTCAATTACTTTCATGGCGAAGCCTTCCATGACCGAAGCGGGTAATAGCTGTCACATCCACTGCAGCCTCTGGCGTGATGGCAGGAATGCTTTCTGGGATGCCAAGAAAAAGAAAGAGACTAAACTATTTCGCCAATTTCTCGGCGGTTTTCTGAAATATTGTCCGGAGCTGTCGTATTTCCTCGCTCCGACCATCAATGCATACAAGCGTTACCAACCGGGGAGTTGGGCGCCGACCAAGATGGCGTGGTCGCACGACAATCGAACTGTTGGTTTCCGCGTTGTGGGTCACGGCAACGGCTTCCGCATCGAGAATCGCATGCCCGGTGCGGATGCGAATCCCTATCTCGCCTTTGCCGCGACCATTGCCGCAGGCATGGCCGGTATTCACGAAGATCTTGATTGCGGCGATGAATACCGCGGGAACGCTTATGTCGATTCGGCTTTGGCGTCGCTCCCGAGTTCGCTGGAGATGGCGGTGGAAAAACTTCGTACCAGCGCGCTCGCGAAAAAGGCGTTTGGGCAGGATGTCGTTGATTTCTATACGCACACCGGTGAACTCGAAGTTTCTGCCTTCAACAACTCGGTGACGGACTGGGAGAAAGCCCGTTACTTCGAACGCATCTAGCTTTTACCTGTCGTTTTTAACAGTTTTGCTTCGCGTTCGCCCACCGCAACAGTCGCACGGTGTCGAACGCCTCTGAAATCGCCGGGACGACAATTTTAATCTTTCGCCAGCGCTGGCGTGATTTGGTGACGTTCACGCTGTTGTTCTGTATTGCCGAAAGTGTGCTTTTCGCCCCGTTGGCTGCGCTCGTTGGGAAATGGCTTTTGGGCCGGACTGTTCTCGATAGCACCGCGATTATTTCGTTCCTCCTCTCTCTGCGCGGTTTTCTTGCATTGGTTCTGGGGGCAACAGCCGTGGTCGCGATACGGCTGGTCCAACACGCTGGATTGGCCACAATCTTTTTTGGCGCATTTGAAAGCCGCCGTATTTCCGGTCGTCAGGCGTTGCGATTAGTATGGGCGCAATTGTTGGATCTGGCGCGTGTCTCGGTGCGTTTTGTGGCTTTCGGAATTTTAATGGCTCTGCCTCTTCTTGCAGTCGCGGGCGGATTTGCCGCCTGGCTATTGCCTCGGCACGACGTGAATTATTACCTCAAACTCCGTCCATCAGAATTCGTAGTCGCAGCCGTGGTCATTGGAATCGTGGCGGTAGGGACAGTCATAGCGGTCGCCGCTCTCATTGTTCGGTGGCGATGGGTGGTGCAGACGGTGCTCTTCGAGAAAAAGTCAGTCGACAATGCTTTTCGGCGAAGCGCAGAATTAACGAAAGGGATTCGCTGGAACCTTTTCGGTGTGCTCATTGTCGTCTCGGTTTTTGCCGTTTTGCTCGGCGCGTTCGCTTCGTTGCTCGGATCTGTCGGCACATCGCTCCTGCTCTCGGTGGTCGGTGACGGCCCAACTTCATTGGCGGTCGCATTCGGAATTCTTTTACTGTGGCGAACGCTCATTACGGCTGCCGGCAACTTTTTGGGGGCTTGTGTCGACGCGAGCGTCTTTACCTTCCTTTATCGTAGGCGACTTGAATCAACTGGCGAAAAGGCTCAAGTGCCAGAGTTAAACGAAGCGCAAAAACATGAACTCCCGCGCTGGGTGCCTGTCGGCTTCGCCGGAGCTCTTCTTATTTTTGCAGGAGCCGGTGTTTGGCTTGCACTCGAGGCGTTGGGACGCGAGCGGAATATAACGATTCATGCGCACCGTGGCGTCGCCACGGAAGCGCCGGAAAACACACTGGGCGCGCTAAGGGGAGCGATTGCCGCCGGGGTCGACTACCTGGAAACGGATGTGCAGATGTCGAAGGATGGCGTTCTCGTCATCGCGCACGACAGTGACTTTTCGCGTTTAGGCGGCGTGGCCAGGAAAGTATGGGAACTAACCTACGAAGAGATTCGTGCGATCAAATTGCGCCTCGGCAATGGTTCGGCGACCAGCGAAGTGACTCCGACTCTCGATGCTTTGCTCTCTGAAGCCAAGGGGCGGATCAGGCTGAATCTCGAACTGAAGTATTATGGAGACCATCAGCCCGGCCTGGCGAAAAAGACGGTCGAAGCGGTGCGCGCCCGCGGAATGCTGGATCAGGTGGTGATCCAGTGTTTGGAATACGAGCCGCTCCTGGAGGTGCGCGAGTTGGCGCCCGGCCTTCCGATTGGGTACCTCCTTTCTTTCAACGGGCGCGAGCCGGCGCGATTGAAGGTCGATTTCCTGAGCGTCGAGCAAAACCGAGCGGACCGTCGTTTCATCACGAAAGCGCATCAGCGCGATCAGCAGGTTTACGCCTGGACAGTAAATAAGGCCGAGGACATGGCTCGACTGCTCGATCTTGGAATAGATGGTCTGATAACGGACCAATCCGCCCTCGCGCGCCAAGCTGTAGCGGAACATTCGAACCATTCGGACATCGAGCGATCCGTCCGGCAGGTGCGCACCTGGTTATCAAACTGACTGCGAATTTCTCAGTTCCTCATCAAAGTCGGTCCGAATTCATGGTCCGCTTTTCGACCACTGTTGGTCCGCTGGTCCGCTGATGGACCGGACTAACAACTGATTGCACCCTTGGATCGTCTCGAAATCGTTGATTTCTGGCGGATTTCGCATGGTTGCGAGGCGGACCGGTGGTCCGGTGCGAACTGGAATCATTTCTGCTAAAGAGCGCGCCGTGGTTAAAAAGATGTTTGCACCTGTAAGAAAGTTTTCTCCCTCAGCGCTCCGGCTTTTTGTCCTGTCCGCTCTTTGCGCCGTCGCGCCGGAGGCGGCAACCCCTCTCCAGATTATTTCTGAACCCTCCGACGCGGTCGTTGCGAAAGGATCGAATGTCGCATTGACGGTTCAGGCGAGCGGCTCCCCCGCGCCCACGTATCAATGGGCTTTGAACGGCGAACCAATTCCCGGCGCCGTTGGCCCGACAATCATCCTGGAAAACATTGAGGCGGGGGATTGCGGCAGCTATTCCGCCTTTGTGTCCAATGAATTCGAGACCCTCCAAAGTGATCCCGCCTCGATCAGCGTTAACATTCCGCTGTTGCCATTTTCGGACAGCGTTGCGAAGCGCGGCGCGCTTCTCGGGACGTCGGGCGCAGGCCGTGGGAACAACGCGTCGGCCAAGACGGATCTGCTCGAGCCCTGGGGTTTGCTCGGCGGCGTGAAACATTCTGTTTGGGCATCCTGGAAAGCTCCGCAAAGCGGCTCGGTTACATTTTCGACAGTTGGAAGTGGATTCGACACCGTGCTCGGCGGGTTCTCAGTCACCACGCTTCCGCTCCTTCCGCCGATTTTGCTCCCGCTCGATATCGATGATGAGTCAGGCGGTTATCACACTTCGCAGATCACCTTCAACGTCGAAAGCGGCAAGGAATACGCCATCGGCGTGGGATCCTACGATAACGAGGGTGGCAATTTCGTTCTTTCCTGGCAGTTCCAGGCCGGACAGAGCGCCCCATTGATTCTTCTCCAACCGCTCAGTCAGACGATCAACTACGGCCAGACCGCTTCGCTGGTCGTTTCAGTCCAATCGTTGCTCCCAGTGCTGTTCCAATGGTTCAAAGATGACGTGGCAATTCCCGGTGCGACCGCCTCGCGTTTGGATATTGCGAACGCCACCGCCACGAACGTGGGAATTTATCACTGTCGGCTGAGTGTTCTCGGGATCACGTTGCTCTCCTCAGACGCAGAACTGCAGATTAACACGGAGGGTCTGAAAGCTGGCGCTCGGAATCGGCTGAGTGACGCGCTTTCCACCGGTATCAAGGGCTCGGGAAGTCTGTCAGCTATGGGCAAGATTAGAGCAATGGATATTTCGGGGTCTGCCGGATATAGCGGTTCGCAAGTGTTCAAGACTTCTCCCGGAAAAGATCCCGGCGAACCGAATGCGTGCGGAGTGGTCGGCGGAGCATCCTATTGGCTGGCTTACACCGCGCCGGCATCCGGCGTCCTGACCATGAACACCGATGGCAGTAATTTCGATACGGTTCTTGCTGTCTATGTCGATAACGGTTCCAACCAGGGGTATTCAAGTTTAGTCTCGGTCGCGTGTGACAACAATAGCGGCGCCGACCGAATCGATAGCAGGGTGGCTTTCAACGTGAGCGCCAATCGAACCTACTATGTGCAAATTGACGGGGTGAACGGCGCGACGGGGACTGTCTACCTGAACTACAACCTGAATCGCGCACCCGTAGCGAATGCTGATTCGGGATCGTGCCGGAAAGCTGGAAGCGTCGCGTTTTACATTCCTTCCCTTCTTTCGAATGATAGCGATCCGGATAAGGACTCCCTGGGTTTCTATGCATTCGGTGGCGCCAGCAACTTTGGGGGGAAGATTACTCGCAGTGGTGACTACCTTTACTATACTGCGCCTTCCACGCTCAGCGCCGGTGCGAACGACTATTTCTCTTACAACATAACCGACAACCGCGGCGCCTACGCTAGCGCTCGCGTGTTCATCTCCATCACGCAGTAACCCGTGTGTATAAGCAGTTTACCCATCGGCACCGTGTGCCGATGGGTAAACGGAGCAAAAACAAGGCACAGAAAAAGATAACGCACCGTTGAATGAAGGAATTTCTTCGCGCAATTATCTGGTTGATCGTGACTGCCGCCCTCGCAAAGAAAATCTGCGGTGCTGAACTCCCAACACCCCATCGATCCAACGCTGACGCGAACTTGAATGCAGCCGCCCTCGTTGCGAAATAGCAACCTGACTCTTTGGACTTTATCACCAGTACACAATAGATCCTCTTCCAGTTCTCATAGCACGCGCCGCACCTGTTGTGCGGCGCTTTTTTTTACCTCAGGGCAGGCCTCCATGGTCCGGTCCGAATTCCGACCACAGGTCCGCAATCTGGTCCCGATTCGGACCGCCTTTGATAGAGGCGGAACCTGCGCGAGCGTCTAAATCACTCTTTTCCAGCGGATTTCGCATCCATGCGATCAGCTGGACCACCCCGGACCGATTGGAATCATTTCTGCTAAAGGACCGCGTCGCGCCGTTTATGACTTTTCTTTTCAAAATTACGAATTCCCTCCAATGCTCGTCCCGCTTCGCTTCGACTCTCTACGCGCGCATTCTCGGGAGGCCAGCCACAGTCTTGTGGATAAGTCGTTTAGTCCGATGGGCAACTCTGCCGATGGGTTATTGACTTTACGCAAAGCGTTGGAACCGACTGACATGATTCGATTGATTAAAGGAGTTATTGTTTGGCTCTGCCTCGTCTGCGCAGCCATCACCTGCCGCGCTGCCGATCGTGACGAAACTCAGTTAATCACTGCCGAAGGAACCGTTGAATTGCTGCGGGCCAACTCCGCCGATTGGGCGCCAGCCCGCGTTGGCGTTACGTTGCAACTTAATGATCGGTTGCGCACCGCGCAAAAGAGTCGAGCAACCATCCGCCTCTTTGATTCAGGCATCGTCCGATTAGGTGAGTCGAGTACGTTCCAGTTAACGGCTCCGAATGGCGATTCAAGCAGGCCCCTCCTCGATATCAAAACTGGTTCACTTTATTTCTTTAGCCGGGAGAAGCCGAACGACGTTCGTTTTAAAACTCCCACCATCTCCGGAGCTCTGCGCGGAACGGAAGTCGCGGTCACGGTGGGGGAAAGTGGTACAACCGACGTCGGCCTGATCGACGGACAGGTAAATTTGATGGCCGCAGGGACCGAGCTCAACCTCGTGAGCGGAGAGCGCGCCACAACATCTGATGGGAACGACCTGAAGAAGGTGCCACTGATCAATGCGCAAAATGTCATTCAATGGGTTCTTTACTACCCGGCTGTTCTGAATCCTTCTGACCTCGATTTGTCCGCCGACGAGTCGAAAGAGATCGAGCCCTCGCTTCAGGCTTACACGTCTGGCGATTTAATAAAGGCCTCGGGTTTATTCGCAATGCCCGCAAACCCATCTGAATCGCTTCTGCTCTATGCTGCAGCTCTTGACCTGGCGGTGGGCAATGTGGCTCATGCTGCAAACGTTGTTGCCGAACATTCCGTCAGTTCCGTGGGGCGTGCCTTGTCCGATTTGATCGCTGCCGTACAATTCCGCGAAATCAATCCGCAAACACCTTCCTCCGCCTCCGAATGGCTCGGATATTCCTATTATCTCCAAAGTCGCGGACAACTAACTGCGGCACGCGAGGCAGCAACCCAGGCGACCCAACTCGCGCCCGAATTTGGGTTTGGCTGGACGCGGCTGGCGGAGTTGGAATTTGCCCATGGTAGAATCGATTCGGCCAGGAGAGCACTCGAACGTTCGCTGGAGTTGTCACCCGACAACGCCCAGGCCCACGCCCTTGAAGGCTTCATCCTGAGCGCTCAATACAAAAAGAAAAACGCGCTGATTGCATTCGACAAAGCAATCGAACTGAATGGCAGTCTGGGTAGCGCGTGGCTTGGACGCGGATTGTTGAAGATCAAGTCGGGCGATGTGGAAGCAGGCAGACAGGATCTGCAGACCGCCGCCGCTCTTGAGCCTCAGCGCTCGGTTTATCGCGCCTACCTGGCCAAAGCTTTTGCTACAGAAAATCGGTTTAATCTTGCCGAGAAGGATCTTCGTCTCGCGAAAGCTCTCGACGAAAGCGATCCCACCGCCTGGCTCTATTCGGGCTTGATTGAGCAACAGCAAAACCGAATCAATTCAGCAATTCGCGATTTGCAAAAATCAGTCGAACTCAACAACAATCGCCAGATCTATCGCTCTGAATACCTGCTCGACCAGGATCGCGCAACGAAGGGCGCTAATCTGGCGTCGATTTATCGTGATGCGAACATGCTTCCTGCCGGTCTTTCCGAAGCGCAACGTTCCGTGACGTACGACTATGGCAATTACGCGGCTCATCTCTATTTGGCGCAGAGTTACGATCTCCTCCGTGATCCGAAGAAGTTCAACTTGCGCTACGAAACCGCCCGTTTAAGCGAACTCTATCTCACTGATCTCCTCTCGCCGGTGGGTGGGTATAATCTGAGTCAAAACGTGGGTCAGCAGGACGCGCAACGGATGTTTGAACGCAATCGTCTCGGCGTCAGCTCGGAGACGGAATATTTCAGCAACGGCGCCTGGAGCGAAACGGGCTCGCAGTTTGGCACATTCAACGGGACAGCCTACTCGATAGATGCCTTCTATCGCAGCGATCGTGGCCAGCAGGTGAATAACGACATCGAGCAACGCACGATTTCCGGCCAGTTCAAGCAGCAGCTTACTTTCAAGGATAGCATTTACCTCCAGGCGTTATCGTATGACGCGACCTCGGGGGATATCGCCCAGCGTTACGATCCCGCCAGCGCCGACCCGGATATTCGGGTGCATGAAGAACACCAACCGGACATCTTCGTCGGCTATCATCGTGAGTGGAACCCCGGAATTCATACGCTCGCCTTCGTCGGTCGCAGTGACTTGACTCTCGATCTCGACGATCCCAGTTTCGCGCCCCCATTCTTCCGCCGCCGGAATGGCGAATACACGCTTATCCAAAACGCTCCGTTGCATATGCTCGACTACTCCCGCGAGTATGAGCTTTATTCCGGTGAAATTCAGCAGGTCTTCCAAACCGCACGTCAGAATTTCATTTTCGGCATGCGTTATCAATCTGCTGAGACGACAACGAGTTCTCAGATCTCTGATGTCTTCGATCAACCAACAACGAATCAAAATCAGGATAACAACTTCAACCGTTTCACCGCCTACGGCTATTACCAGTGGCAAGTCTGGGACCCGTTTCACCTCACCGCCGGACTTGCCTACGACCAGATTCATTATCCGCGCAACGTCGATACCTCTCCGGTGTCGACTGAAGAGACAAGCAAAGATCGCGTGCTGCCGAAGGTCGGCGCTGTTTATACTCCGTGGTGCAACGGGACATTTCGCGCGGCCTACACTCGCTCGCTGGGAGGTTTCTCTCTCGATAACAGCATCCGTCTGGAACCAACGCAGGTGGGCGGGTTCAATCAGGCCTACCGCAGCTTGATTCCAGAATCCGCCGGCGGCGTCGCCTATGGCGAAGATTTTGAGACTTTTTCTCTCGGCTACGACCACTCCTTCCACACCGGGACATTTGTTGGACTCGAATTGGAAGACTTGAACAGCAACGCCGACCGATCCCAGGGCATCCTGACTTCAAGTGGATTCCTTCCTATCCCAAACCTCGGGACCAACGCGCTCGAGCGCCTGGATTTCGAAGAACGGGCGCTCCGGTTCTACGCGTATCAGCTTGTGGGTCGCGATTTGGTATTCGGAGCGAATTACCGTTTGTCACATGCGCGTCTGGACACACATTTCCCCGAAGTGCCTTCTTCAGTTGAAGGTTCCTCCCAGAATCAGGAGGCGACCTTGCATGAACTCACCCTGAGCGCCACTTACAATCACCCGTGCGGTTTCTTCGCGCAGGCTGAGGGAACTTATTATTCCCAATCGAATCACAATGACTTTCCCGGCCCAGGCGATGATTTCTGGCAAGAGAATGTTTTTGTCGGATACCGCTTCCGCAAGCGCTTTGCCGAAGCGCGCGTCGGGATTCTGAACATCGCAGATCGGGATTACAGGTTAAATCCGCTCAATCTTCACCCCGAACTTTACCGTGCACGCACTTTCACCGCCCGCCTGCGAATCAACCTGTAAATGCGATTCCTCCCGCTAAAGGCAATAGTAGCGAAATGGACCGATCAACCGCGAAGGTTCTTCCAAACCTTCCGGATCGGCGCGACCGTCGCTCTTTTCCTAATCGGCATATTGGTCACGCTCAGTTCGCACCCGCTGGCGATCAAATTGCAGCGCGCGAGCTACGACTGGCTTTACAAGCTGAATTTTCTGCCCAGGCCTGACATCTCGCGCGACGGGGTCGCCATCGTTTACATCGATGAAATTTCGCAGGACGAGCTAAAGCAACCCCGCAACGTTCCATGGGATCGAGCGCTCTTTGCTCGTCTCATAGATCGCATGCGGGCCGATGGTGCATCTGCCGTTGTGCTCGACGTGATCTTTAGCGGTAAATCGAATCCTGATTCTGACCACGCTCTGGAGACCGCGCTTCGCGAAAACGGCAAGGTGATCATCGGCGTGGACATGGCTTCGGCCGTGGAGCAAGAAGGTGACAAGGGCAAAAATCTAGGAAAAACAATCTATCCGGAACCGGAATTCGCGAAAGCCGCCGCCGCGCTCGGGTTGGTTCATCTAAACGCGGACGAAGATTTCATCATCCGGGAACATTTCCACCTCACTCCCGACGAGAATCTCTCCAGCCTTTCCTGGGCTGCGGCGCAACTCATGAACCTCCCTGCCGCACGAGAACGCGTTGCCAAGGAACGCTGGCTGAAATATTACGGCGGCCCCGAAACTATTCCGCACATCAGTTTTCACGAAGCGATCGATCCGGAATTACGGAAGGGCTTTTTTAAAGGCAAGGTGGTATTTGTCGGTGCTCGACCTACGACCACTCTCCTGACCGAACGACGCGACGAGTTCCGCAATTCCTACGCCTCCTCCTGGAATGATCGGTTCATTTTCATGCCCGCCGTCGAAGTGCATGCGACTTCATTCCTGAATCTCTATCGTCAGGACTGGCTCCTGCGTTTACCGCCAGTAGTCGACCTATTACTTCTTTTCGCCTGGGCGCTTTTCGGGGGAGCGGTCCTACCGCGACTTTCGCCGACTCGGGCGACGGTCGTTACCGTTCTAACTTCCGTTTCGATCATCGTGTGTGCTGTCCTCGGTTTCGCCCTGAATATTTGGGTGCCCTGGTTGGTGTTCGTCCTGATCCAACTACCATTTGGTTTGCTGGCCAGCTTTCTCAGCAATTCGCTCGAATGGTTTCTGCAACGGCGGAAACTGGAACGGGAGAAAGAGCAGGCCGCTCGGCGCATCTTCGAACAGGCCGCGCTGCTCGATAAAGCCAAAGACGCGATTGTCGCTTTCGACCTCGAAGGGAAAGTTTCCTTTTGGAACAACGGCGCGGAAAAGGCTTACGGTTGGTCGGCCGAAGAGATTCGTGGACGAAAAATCCATGAACTCGGGAAAGATCCCGCGCCCATGCAAACCGCTCAGGCAGAAACATTGCGCGCCGGGGAGTGGACCGGCGAACTCAAGCACACGTCCAAAGCCGGTGCTGAACTTCTCATGCAAAGCCGTTGGAGCCTCGACCGCGACGCCGACGGCGCTCCCAAAGGCTTCCTGATGATCAACAGCGATGTCACGGAGCAACGCCAACTGGAATCACATCTTCTCCGCTCTCAGCGGATGGATAGCCTCGGAACTCTTGCCGGCGGCATCGCGCACGATTTGAACAACGTTCTCGCCCCGATCATGATGGGCGTCGAACTGATTCGGCTCAAAAAACCGGACCCCAAGACCGCACAACTTCTGGAAACGATCGAGAAAAGCGCGACCCGTGGCGCGGCCCTCGTGAAACAGGTTCTTACCTTCGCTCGCGGCGTCGAAGGCGAAGCGAAGATCGTTTATGTCCGCCATCTCCTGAAGGAAATGGACAAGATTTTTGCCGAAACATTTCCGAAGAATATTAACATTTCGATGGAAGTCGGTCCCGATCTCGAGCCTGTGCTCGCGGACGTCACGCAACTTCACCAGGTTTTCCTCAATCTTTGCGTGAATGCCCGCGACGCCATGCCCAACGGCGGAAAGCTCCGTATCCGCGCTGAACGTGTCGATTCGCTTCCCGCAAATATCCCAATCGCTTCACCGGAAGGGCGCAACAAAAAGTATATTCTCGTGCGGGTTGCTGACTCCGGCACGGGCATCCCACCGGAAATCGCTCAGAAAATTTTTGAGCCTTTCTTCACCACAAAAGAAATTGGCAAGGGAACCGGCCTGGGTCTCGCAACCGTCGCAACCATCATTCGCAAGCATCATGGCTTTCTTGATTTCATCTCGAAGGTCGGCGAAGGCACTGAGTTTCTGGTGTATCTCCCCGCCACCGAGAAAGAAGCTGATTCGAATGCCGACGCCTCCGCCAGAACTGTCCGCAGGGCGAACGGCGAACTCGTTCTCGTTGTGGATGACGAACAACTGATTCGCGCGACAGCCGAGGAAATTCTCGCGAACGTTGGATACTCGGTCATCACGGCGAGCCATGCCGAAGCTGCTCTCGAAATCGTGGAGGAGAAACGCGAAGAACTCCAACTGGTGCTGATGGATCGAATGATGCCCGGCATGGATTCGTTCGAAGCCATGAAGCAGATGCGTTTGCTTCAACCCGGCCTCCCTGTGATCTGCATGAGCGGCCTTGCCCCGGTCAGCCGCGAAGAGTTGTCTCAAGTGGCGGATGAATTCCTTCCCAAACCTTTCACTGCTGAAGGTCTCGTTCGCTCGATCGGCGAACGCATCGAGCTACGTCAGCGCGCTACCGCGATCCCGGCCGCTTAGCCGGCACTTCCCAACGTCGGTGCCACTGCAAATTCCAAAGGCGCTCGAGCGGAACCATCTGCACATGCCCATCGTAAAACCCGACATTGATCGCGCCCGGCAATTTTGAGGCGGGAAGGAAATCCGCAGAGAGATCTTTAGGCCGGGAACCGTGTCGGGGAACCGCGAACGTGCCGATTCCATCCGCCGTGCCCGAGCGCAAGGACACGGGAGGCAAATCCGCTTCGGTCACATGCGGCGAAAAAGGTGATACCCCGTCGGCAAAGGCCGGAGACTCCGACGGGTAACGGACATCCGAATCGCTTTTGAACGCGTAGTCCGGTTGTATCCCGCCAAACCAGCCATTGTGCGTGTAACTACCCGCTTTGTCTTCAACTGCTTTGCCAGATCCCAGGATGAGTGTGGTTCGGACCCGCCAGGCCGAATCGATCGTGCCAGAAAATCCTTCGGGTGCGCCCAAAACGCCCGTGAACTTCACTGGCTTTATCGGTGCAGCAGGACAGACGGAGCCTTGCGACGGGAACCCGTAGTATTTAACCCAAAACTCCGCATAATCACGTCCTTGGTCCGGCACGAGGGACCAGCCAAACCCCGCAAAAACTCCAAAGCGTCCGGTCGCGTCCTCCCCGCTCGTTTTGTAAGCGGTGACGACCTGTCGTAGGTTGCTGTAACACCCCGCACTCTGTGCCTTCGCTTTCGCTCCCGCCAACGCGCTCAGCAGCAATCCCGCCAATATTGCGATAATCGCGACGACTACGAGCAACTCAATCAGGGTGAAGCCGCACCTCTTTTTCAACCTTGCTGTCATCGTGCGGAGTTGAGGGTTCATTCTCTGGTATCGGAAACCTCGAGCTGACAACAAATCTGGTCCTTCCGGTGGCACTCGGCCAGCAGAATTTGACCGCGAGATTTCAACGGTGGAAATGATGAGCACCCGGGGCCCCCCCTTGGACATCGCTGAAAATACTCGAAAATGAGATGACAACCGCGAGTTTATGCCGTTAAGTCTCGCCCGCGTTTTATGCCGAAACGGACGGACATTCATACCATTCTCATCATTGGCGCCGGCCCCATCATCATCGGGCAGGCGTGCGAGTTTGATTATTCCGGAACGCAGGCCTGCAAAGCCCTACGGGAAGAAAATTACCGCGTTGTCCTGGTGAACTCGAACCCCGCCACGATCATGACCGATCCGGAGTTCGCCGACCGCACTTATATCGAGCCGATCACGCCGGAGTGCGTGGAAAAAATCATCGCGCGCGAAGTCGAGGAAATGAAGCGCATCGGCGCAAAGGGCAAGCTGGCCCTCCTGCCCACGCTCGGCGGCCAAACCGCTTTGAACACCGCCATGGCCCTCTTCCGCCGTGGCACCCTGGAGAAATACGGCGTCGAAATGATCGGCGCCAACGCCCAGGCCATCGAACGGGGCGAAGACCGCCAGATTTTCAAGGAACTGATGCTCAAGATCGGCCTGGATGTCCCGATCAGCGGTATCGCGCACAACATCGAAGAGGCGCGTGCCGTGGCCGAAAAAATCGGGCGTTTCCCCCTCATCATCCGTCCCGCCTTCACTCTCGGCGGGACCGGCGGCGGCATTGCCTACAATCGCGATGAATTCGAAGTGATCGCCAAGCGCGGTTGCGAGCTCTCACCCGTCTCGGAAATCCTGGTCGAAGAATCCCTTCTTGGCTGGAAGGAATACGAAATGGAAGTGATGCGCGACCGGGCGGATAATTGCGTGATCATCTGTTCCATTGAGAACTTCGATCCGATGGGTGTCCACACGGGCGATTCCATCACTGTCGCCCCCATCCAGACGCTCACGGACAAGGAGTATCAGATCATGCGCGACGCCTCCTTCGCCGTCATTCGCGAGATCGGCGTCGAAACCGGTGGTTCGAACATCCAATTCGGCGTCAATCCTGAGAACGGTCGCATGGTCATCATCGAAATGAACCCGCGCGTCTCCCGTTCCTCCGCGCTCGCCTCAAAAGCGACAGGGTTCCCCATCGCAAAAATCGCCGCCAAACTCGCTGTAGGATACCTCCTTGACGAAATCAGAAACGACATCACCCGAGAAACTCCCGCAAGTTTCGAGCCCACCATCGACTACGTGGTGGTAAAAGTCCCGCGGTTTGCTTTCGAAAAATTCCCACAAGCGGACCCCACGCTGAATACACAGATGAAATCGGTTGGTGAAGCGATGTCCATCGGGCGCACTTTCAAGGAATCGCTGCAGAAATGCCTTCGGTCTCTGGAAATCGGCCGTTACGGTCTGGGCGGTGACGGCAAACCGTGGCGCATCGGGACGGAAGTTTACGGTGACCGCGATATCCTTCCCGCGGACCTCATCACTCGGAAACTGAGCGTCCCGAACGCCGAGCGAATCTTTTTCATTCGCCACGCCTTTCGTGCCGGCTTCACAGCTGAACAGATCTTCCAACTGACAAAGATTGACCCCTGGTTCCTCGCGCAGATCAAAGACATTGTCGACGTGGAGGAACAACTCGCCGCCTCCCGCAACTAAGCGTGCGTTCGACTCATGCGCGTCCTCATAATCGGTTGCGGATACGTCGGCCTCCCTTTGGGCGAACATCTGGTCAAGGCAGGACACGAAGTTTTCGGGATGCGGCGTGATATCGCGGGACTCGATGAACGCGGCATCAAACCTGTACGAGCGGACATCACCCAACCCGCCACGCTCGCACCGATCGCGCCGAACTACGACGCGGTGATCAACCTTGTCTCCTCCACTCGCGGCGGACCGGACGAATACCGTCGCGTCTATCTCGAAGGCACCGCGAACGTCCTTCATTGGCTTCAAAAAAGCCCGCCTCGAAAATACATCTACACCAGCAGCACGAGCGTTTACGGCCAAACCGATGGCTCCTGGGTTACTGAATCGAGTCCCACCGAACCCGATAGCGCCACCAGCCGCATTCTGGTGGAAACCGAAAAGCTCCTGCAAACCTGTCCCTTTGCGACGACGCTCCGCGTTGCCGGGATCTACGGTCCCGGTCGCGGGCATCTCTTCCATCAATTCCTCCGCGCCGAAGCAACCCTTCGCGACGATGGCAGCTCCTACATTAACAACGTCCATCTTCAGGACATCACCGGCGCCATCGCCCACCTGCTCAATGCAGGCACCCCCGGCGAGACCTACAACCTCGTGGACAACGAACCAATTACGCAGCTCACTTTTTTCCAGTGGCTCGCGAAAGAACTCGGAAAGCCGTTGCCACCTTCCGCGCCGGCCGATCCTTCCCGGAAGCGAGGTATCACGAACAAGCGAGTTTCGAACGCGCGGATCCGCTCGACCGGCTACACGTTTCTCTACCCGACTTTCCGCGAAGGCTACGCCGCCGAGATGCGAGCGATGGGAATTCGCTAACGAGTCGCAAAACAGTGTTGAAGAGACTCGCCTTCAAACTGGTTTCCCGCTATTGATGGATGTGCTTTGGATACTCTGATGAGCCTTCAACCGTTGCGGCTTTTAGCTGCGATGGCCAGCATGCTCGTGATCCAGACCGCGAACGCGTCGACCAATCACTGGGCTTTCCAACCTATCTCGAACGCGACGCCGCCCCGTGTCGTGAACCAAGACTGGTGCCGCACTCCCATCGACCAGTTCATTCTTGCGAAAATCGAGGAACGCGGAGCAACGCCTGCATCCCCCGCCGAACCCCATACCGTCATCCGGAGAATCTTCCTCGACCTCATTGGCCTGCCTCCTGCGCCGGTGGACGTTGATCAATTCGTGGCCGACTTTCGGCGTAATCGTTCCATTGCGGTCAGCCGTTTGGTTGATCATTTACTCGGTTCTCCGCAATACGGGGAACGTTGGGGGCGCTGGTGGCTGGACCTCGCGCGCTATGCCGATACCAATGGCCAGGACGAAAACAAAGTCATGGCCAACGCCTGGCGCTACCGTGATTGGGTGATTCGCGCTTTCAATGCAAACTTGCCGTTCGACCTCTTCATCACGAAACAACTTGCCGGCGATCTCCTGCCGGCGAGCGATTGCGAGCAGGAAAACATCGATCGCCTGATCGCCACCGGCTTTCTCGTTCTGGGCCCGAAAATGCTCGCTGAACAGGATAAACCCAAGCTCGTAATGGACATCGTGGACGAGCAGATCGATACCGTGGGCCGAGCCTTCCTGGGGCTCACGCTCGGTTGCGCCCGCTGCCACGATCACAAATTCGACCCCGTTCCTGCCCGCGACTACTACGCCATGGCTGGCATCTTCAAGAGCACCCGCACCATGTCCGACCTGGCGTTCGTCTCAAAATTCAACGAAACCCAGGTTGCCACCAAAGATCAACTCGCGGCGATGGAAGCGCACGCCAAACGGCTCGTGGAACAAACCAACCGCATCGCGAGACTCGTCCGTGAAGCAAACGAGGCATTACTTGATGATCGTCCAGGCAAGGAAGATTTTCTCGACCTGCCCAACAATCCGCGCCCTCTCTACCCGGAGAAAACTCGCGCAACTCTGGTCTCTCTGGAAAAAGAGCGCGACGCGCTGACTAATTCTGCGCCAAACAATCCCTTCGCTCTCGCCGTCACCGACGACAAACCGGTCGACCTTCCGATTCATCTGCGAGGCAGCCATCTCAATCTCGCGAAAGAGCCGGTGCCGCGTGGTTTCATTCAAGCCGTCGCCCGGCAGGAAGCAGAAATCCCGTCGGACCAAAGCGGTCGTCTCGAACTCGCCCGCTGGCTTACCTCACCCCATAACCCGCTGACTGCTCGCGTCATCGTCAACCGCATCTGGCAAGGCCATTTTGGGGAAGGCCTCGTCCGCACACCCGAGAACTTTGGTTTGCGCGGCTCGCCGCCTACGCATCCGGAATTGCTCGACTGGCTCGCCGGCGAATTCATCCGTTCAGGCTGGAACGTAAAAGCTCTACACCGCCTCATCATCCAAAGCGCCGTTTATCAGCAATCTGCCAGTCGATCCGACTCCCTGGCCGATCCCGAGAATCGACTGCTCTCCCATTTTCCACGTCAGCGTTTCGACGCCGAAATGATCCGCGATTCAGTTCTGGCCATTTCCGGCCGTCTCGATCCGGCCATCGGCGGCTCGCTGGTAAATTGGAAGAACAACGAGTACGCTCCCGCCGACGAAGTCTCGGCGAAATCGCTTCGTCGCACCCTTTACCTCCCCATCGTGCGCGACCGCGTTTTCGATGCACTGACGATTTTTGATTTTGCCAATCCGAGCGTCTGCACTGCGCAACGCACTCCCACCGTCGTTTCGCACCAGGCGCTGTTCTTCCTGAACAGTCCGCTCATCAGGGATTCGGCCGATGCCCTCGCTAACACTCTTCTCGCCCATCCGGATCACGACAATGCCGCGCTTATTGGCCAGGCCTACAAGCGCATTCTCAATCGCAACGCCACCGAAGACGAACTCTATCGCGCGCTCCGTTTCCTTTCCCGCATTCCAGAGGAGACCAACACGCCAAACGACGCGAAATCACGTCGCGCCAGAGATCTCGCCGCGTTCTGCCAAACGCTGTTCGCCTCGAACGAATTCGTCTATCGTTTCTAATCCGCATGCCGCACCGCCTTCCATATCCCATGACCCGCCGGCAGGCGCTCCGCCAATGCTCCGTCGGTTTCGGCGCGCTGGCCTTCTCGGATCTCCTGGCGCGCAACACTGCTGCTGCTACTACCAGCCCCCTGGAACCTCGTCCTCCTCATTTTCCCGCGCGGGCTAAACGCGTCATTTTCCTTTTCATGCACGGTGGTCCTTCACATGTGGACACCTTCGATTACAAACCGGCCCTCATCCGCGATGCCGGCAAGCCGCTCCCGTTCGAGAAGCCGCGCATTCAATTCGCCAAAACTGGCAATCTTGGACCCTCCCCCTGGGAGTTTCATCCGCATGGACAATGCGGTGCCATGGTCAGCGAACTCTTCCCCAATGTCGGCGCTCTGGCGGATGACCTCTGTTTCGTTAAATCCGTCCACGGCACCAACGAAGCTCACGGCGGCGCGCTCCTGAAACTTCACACCGGTTCCGACACCTTCGTCCGCCCGAGCATGGGCTCCTGGATCAGCTACGGCCTCGGCACAGAAAACCAAAACCTCCCCAGCTTCATAACCATCAACCCCACCCGCGGTCATGGCGGCGTCGCCAACTGGGCGAGCGCGTTTCTCCCTGCCACGCACCAGGGAACTCCCATCGGAGGCAGCAAAGCCAGGGACGATCACGCTACCATTGCTTATCTCGGCGAGGGTGCCAGTCTCCGCCAACGCGCCCAACTCGATCTCCTCTCCGAAATGAATCGCGATCATCTTGCCCTCACCGGGCCAGACGCGGAACTCGAAGCACGCATCCAATCCTTCGAACTCGCCTTCAAAATGCAGACCGAAGCCCCACAGGTCTTCGATTTGTCCGGCGAGACAGAAGCCACCCGCCGCCTCTACGGCCTTGACGATCCCAAAACGGAAAGTTTCGGACGTCAGTGCCTCCTCGCGCGACGGCTGAGTGAAAAAGGCGTTCGTTATGTTCAGGTCACCCACGGATATTGGGACCAGCATGAGAAGCTCAAGGCGGATCACTCCCGCCTCGCCAACGAAGTAGATCGCCCCATCGCCGGACTACTCCACGACCTCAAATCGCGGGGACTTCTTGAAGACACTCTCGTTTGGTGGGGCGGCGAATTTGGCCGTACCCCGACTATCCAAGGTACTGACGGTCGCGACCATCATCCCCACGCCTTCACCATGTGGTTGGCGGGCGGCGGCGTGAAACCTGGCTCCAGCTACGGTCTAACCGACGAATTCGGCTTCTATCTCCTCGACGAAAAAGTCCACATCCACGACTTGCACGCCACTATCCTGCACCTGCTCGGCCTCAACCACGAAGCACTTACCTACCGTTACAGCGGCCGCGATTTCCGTCTGACCGATGTTCACGGCAACGTCGTCCACGAGATTCTCGCCTAAAGGTTCGGATATGCGCTTATTCGTTTTGATCGCTCTGCTCACTTGCCTGGGAGGCGTCTTTGCGGCCGATCCAAACACCCTACTGGAAGAAAAGTTCGAAGATTCGAATTTCGCCGCTCGCGGCTGGTACGATGGGTCCGGCCCCCCGCTCTCCAGCGTCGAACACATACCGGGAAGCAACAAATCAGCCGAGTACCATTGGACAGTCGGTTCCACCATCCCAAAGAACACAGGCCCGTTCCGTCGAAAGTTCACACCCTCCGAGGCCGTCTACGTCAGTTATTGGGTGAAATACAGCTCAAATTACACCGGCTCGAACAAGCCGTATCATCCTCACGAATTTGTCATGTTGACGACCAAAAATGCCGATTACGCTGGCCCGGCCTACACCCACCTCACCGGATACATTGAACAAAATGAAGGCAGGCCAGTCCTCGCTATTCAAGACGGCCAAAATATCGATGAAACCCGCATTGGCCAGGACCTCACTTTGATCACAGAGAATCGCTCCGTGGCCGGGTGCAATGGAAATGGCTCGGACGGTTTTGCCAGCATCGACTGCTATCGCTCCGGCAATGTCCATTGGAACGGCAAGGTCTGGAAATCCAGCCAGATTTATTTCCAGGATGGCGCAGGTCCTTATTTCAGAGCCGACTGGCATAGAATCGAGGCCTACTTCAAACTGAACTCCGTCTCAAACGGGAAAGGCCTTTCCGACGGCCAGCTCCGATATTGGTATGATGGTGCGCTTGTTTTCGAATATACCAATGTTCTCATGCGCACTGGCGTGAATGCCGACATGAAATGGAACCAGTTTCTTGTCGCTCCCTACATCGGTGACGGCTCGCCGATTGACCAGACAATGTGGGTGGACGATCTGCGCGTCAGCACCGCACGACTGCTTGCAGATAACGATAACGATAAAATGCCGGACGATTGGGAAACCGCCAATGCGCTCAATCCAACCGATCCAACCGATGCTCTGCAGGATATTGATAGCGATCACTTCACAAATCTCGCCGAATATCTCGCCGGCACGAATCCACACGATCCGAAGAGTCTGTTACAGATCAGCGATATCACGATCAGCGATGAGCATTGCACAGTCCGCTTCAACACGGTCGCCGGCAAACATTACGTCCTGGAATCTACCGATGATTTAGACAAACCTTTGTGGCTCCCGGTTGCTTCCCCTGTCGTGGGAGCCGGCGCTCCCATCGAAATCACCGATTCCACAGCCCTATTCGCTCGCTTCTATCGCCTGAAACTGTGATCGGCTCACAGGACGCGAAAGATCAACTTAAACGCACCGCTTTTTAAATCTCGGTCGGCCCGCGCCATCCTCTCCCACCACGTTCTAAACTGAACGCGAAAGGTACCTCAAAAACAGACAGGTCCGCTCCCCAACCGGGAACGGACCTGTGAAGTTCTTTTAAGTTTGATGATTACTTGCGGGAACGAGCGAACGCCAGGGCACCGGCACCGATACCCAGAAGACCGAGAGTCGCACCGCCGTCAGGAACAGCGTCGCCTTCGGTGGTCAGAATGCGGAAAGCACCGCTGTTGTCGCCCGTATTGATATCATTAATCCGGAATTCGAGCTGCTGACCATTGCTCAACGTAGCTGCGCCGCCCCAAAGATCACCGACCGTCCGGGTGGCCGACACCGTGCTGGGAGGAGTCGGACTTCCGAGTCCAGCAGAAGCATCCGCAGGAAAGAAAGCCACGAACGGAAGGGCACCACCGCCAATCAGAACGGAGGCATAAGGAAAGGGGCCACTCATTGTCACCTGGCCAGGATGCGCTTGAGTGTTCGTCGGATCGGGTTGGATAATCACGCCGGCGGCATTGGCCGTGAAGGCGCCGCTCGCGAGATCCACCGCGCCAACTGCAGTCAGGCTGAAGCTGTCCGACGCGGTGTAATTGCCGCTCACCGCGAAGGTCGGCCCCGAAAAAACATCGGTTCCGTTCACAGTAGTAGTGGGGACGTTAATGGTCGAGGCGTGAAGCATCATGCTTGACCCAAGAAGTGTTGCTAACAGAGTGTATTTCATAACTTGCAACCACCTTTAGCAACCTGAATGCCACCCACCAAATATAATGCAACATACTCTCTGATAATGCTTTTTAAAAGATGAACATCAACCACTTTACCCGTCGAATCGACCATCTTTGTAAATCCATTTTACAAGACTGTAACCTGCAAAAGATCGATTTTTATCTATAACCCTTTAGCCTCTTCGCGATGCGAAATGCAGAAGTTGCAGTGGTGGGTGGTGGAATTGTGGGTTTGGCCTTTGCGTATGCTCACGCGAAGCGTGGACGAAAGGTCGCCCTTTTCGAAAGAACAGATTTCGCTGTCGGCGCCTCCGTGCGGAACTTCGGTCTGCTTTGGCCGGTGGGTCAACCGCTTGGCAACGCTCATGACCGGGCGATGCTCTCGCGCGATATTTGGCTTGAAGTGATTGCAAAAGCAGGACTTTGGCACGCCCCCACCGGTTCCTTGCATCTCACCTATGCGCAGGATGAATTGGCTGTGATTGAGGAATACATGGGCAATGCCGGACGCGATACGTACGGCCGCAAATTGCTGAGCCCGGCCCAGACGCGTGAAAAAAGCTCCGTCGTTCGAACGGAAGGATTGGTTGGCTCGCTTTGGAGTCCCACCGAAATCAATGTCGATCCACGCCAGGCTATCCGCAAACTACCCGCGATGCTCCGGAAAGAGCATGACGTCGAACTTCAGTTCGGCGTACACGTCTCAGATATCTCTCTACCAAAAATCACTACCACGGCCGGCGACTGGGAAGTCGAGCAGGCAATCGTCTGTTCCGGCGCAGACTTTGAAAGCCTTTATCCGGAAGTCTTTAAAAACAGTGGCTTGACCCGCTGCAAACTGCAAATGCTACGCACCGCCCCCCAACCTTCCGGCAGGCATCTCGGCCCAAGCCTCTGCGCGGGACTCACTCTTTCGCACTACGATTGCTTCAAAAAGTGTGCATCCCTCGTTCCCCTTAAAGAGCGCTTCGCTCGAGAGATGCCTTTTTACGTGGATAACGGCATTCACCTCCTCCTTTCCGAAACCGCTCTCGGCGAACTAACCATCGGCGACTCACACCACTACGGCCTCACCCTTGAACCTTTCGATCGTGAGGACGTAGATCGCGCCATTTTGGAATATCTCCACACCTTCGCCCACGGACCGGACTTCACCATCAGCGAACGCTGGCACGGAATTTACCCCAAGCTTCCGGGCAAAACGGAATTCATTGCGAATCCCGCCGAAGGGGTGCAAGTTGTGACCGGATTGAGCGGAGCCGGAATGACTCTCTCCTTTGGACTCGCCGAAGAATTGGTTGCCAAAAACGGAAAGTGACGATTTTGTGATTGGGCCCCGTTTCAAATTCTTCTCACGATAAATACTTCCCATCGATCAAGCTGTGTGGTAGAAATCATTCAGCAGCGTTTCAAATGGGATCAATAACGCTGCTACTCCGGGCCGCGGCTGTAGCGTTCACCCGTATAGCCGCGGCTTTTACGCATTGCCTCCCGCTACGGTCCTCAAGATACTCCGCGCCACTGAATGAAGCTGTTTTTCCGGCTGTTATTGCAGTTGTTCTATCGGTTCCGCGCGTACAACACCGGCGTGTTGAACACGCAGGGACCGGTCCTGCTGATTCCCAATCACGTCTCGTGGTTTGATTGGCTGTTTCTGTGGTGCATCCTCGATGATGACTGGAAATTTGTGACCTCCAGTGTGACGGCGCAGACGAGCCCGCTACACAAGGCGATCATGGTGAATCGCTACACTTTTCCCATTGATACGACGTCTCCGTACGCCGTAAAGCGAATGGCTGAATTTCTGCAAAATGGTGGGCGCCTTGTTTTGTTCGCCGAAGGACGTTTATCCCGCACCGGCAACATCATGAAGCTTTTCGATGGCACCGGCTTCCTGCTGTTTAAAACGAAAGCCAAGGTTA
This sequence comes from Limisphaerales bacterium, assembly GCA_044226545.1. Classification (GTDB taxonomy): domain Bacteria; phylum Verrucomicrobiota; class Verrucomicrobiia; order Limisphaerales; family SXQI01; genus DASVNK01. Next base: position 232,636 of record JBGAGW010000002.1, on the reverse strand, counting down.
TCACCTGTTACCTTCGCGGGGTAAAACGTCTGCCGCTCTCCCCCAACCCCGATCACAAGGTGTTGTTCCCTCATGTATCAGCCCATTTCAGTGCGGTGCTGGAGCCGCCGGTTTTGCACGAGGTCAGCACCACACATGCACGCCAGGTGCTGACCGCATGGCTTCGGGATCGATTGGTGGAGCAGCGGTTCCGCGCAGAAACTCAATTTGGCGCGCGCGATCTCCTCTCCGCAATTTCGGAAACGGCCGGGATCATGCCTGGCAAAGTTGTTCTCGGGGATGCGTTCGGCCAGCGATTGAACTACCGAAAACTCTGTCTGGGCGCGGAACTCCTCGGGAACGCATTGGCACGGGTTGCTCCGCCGGCCGAAAAGCGAATCGGCGTTCTACTTCCGAATGTCAATGCGCTACCAGTTTTGCTCCTCGCGCTCTGGCGTCAAAGCCGGACACCGGCGATTCTCAATTTCTCAACTGGTCCCGCGGTCATGCTCGCTTGCTCGCAACTGGCCGGCCTGAAGATCATCATCTCGTCGCGGAGTTTTCTCGAACGAGCGAAGCTCGATATCAAGCCGCTGCAAAACGCAGGCATTCAGATTGTCCTGCTGGAGGATCTGCGGACGCGCATTTCGGGCCCGCAGAAATTCTTGGGGTTGCTGAAACAGTACGTGGCTCCGGGAATTCCGAACCCGGGACTTTTTCCAGAACAGGAAGCGGTGGTGCTATTCACAAGCGGGTCGGAGGGGGTTCCCAAAGGCGTCGCCCTGACGCACGCCAACATTCTCGCCAACATTCGGCAGATGCTGTCTGTTACTGATATCACGGACGCAGATCGTGTGTTTAATTGCCTCCCGATCTTCCACAGCTTCGGCCTCACGGTAGGAACACTGCTCGGGCTTGTGCGCGGCCTTTTTGTTTATGTTTATCCCTCTCCTCTGCACTATCGCATCGTCCCGACCGCGTTTTACAATGAAGACTGCACGATATTCCTCAGCACCAATACATTCTTGAACGGCTACGCCCGCAAAGCTCATCCCTATGATTTTCGAAGCCTTCGTTACCTTTTTGCCGCCGCGGAAAAACTTCAGGAAAGCACTGCTCAAACCTGGTCGCAACGTTACGGAGTCCGCGTGCTCGAAGGATATGGGGCGACTGAGTGCGCTCCCTGCGTCGCGGTGAACACTCCATTGCAGCCCAAGTACGGTTCCGTCGGTAAGATCATGCCGGGGATGGAATATCGCCTCGAAAAGGTCGAAGGAGTCGAGGAAGGCGGCCGCCTGTTCGTCCGCGGCCCCAACGTGATGGCGGGCTATCTCAACGCCGACGCGAATGCGAAATTTAAGGAACTCAACGGCTGGTACGACACGGGCGACATCGTGAGCATTGATTCCGAGGGATACTTCTTCATCCGCGGGCGCCTAAAACGGTTCGCAAAGGTCAGCGGCGAAATGGTGAGCCTCACCGCGGTCGAAGACGCTCTCGCCGGCGCGTTTCCGCAATACGGCCTGCGTTGCCAAACAGCCGTTGTGTCCCGTCCAGACGAAGACAAGGGCGAGGCGCTCATCGCGGTGACCAACGAACCGAAACTGACCCTTGAGGAAATCCGCGCTGCGATAAAGGCGAAAGGTCTGACTAACCTCTGCGTCCCGCGCGAAATCCGCGTCGTTCGGGAAATTCCGAAACTAGGTACGGGTAAAGTGAATCATCGCGAACTGGCGAAGGTCTTAGCCCCAGCCTAAAGGCTACTCCCGGGTAATTGTTTCGTCCAAATTCAATAAAACACGCGCCAGCGTGAGCCAGCGGTCGCCCGGTTCGGTCTTGAGCAACTCCGTGAGACGCGCCTGTTCTGTGGGGTTTGGATTTCGACCGAGGCAGACCTGGAAGCCGTACTGGATCTTCTCCTCGGGAGTTCCGTTTCGAGCCTCGATGCGTTTCCCGAGCGCGGCGGCAAATTCATAGAACTGCTGGTCGTTCAAAAGCGTGAGCGCCTGGAGCGGAGTGTTTGAACGAATTCGTCGCGTGCACGTGCTGAAGCCATCGGCTGCATCGAAAATACTGAGAGCAGGATGGGGTGTCGCACGCCAAAAGTGCGTGTAGAGGGCGCGACGATAGCGTTCCGCTCCTTTGCTCGCTTTCCAATCACGCTTGACCTGGCCCAGGCTCATCACCCCGTCGGGTTGCGGTGGAAAAACGGGCGGACCGCCAAGTTCGGGCGAAAGCAACCCAGTGACCGCCAATGCCGAATCGCGAATCAGCTCTGCATCGAGACGGACACGGGATTGGCGCGCCAACAGACGGTTTGTCGGATCAAGATTTGCGAGTTCTGGGCGGGCACGTGAAGACTGACGGTAAGTCGTGCTACAGACGATCAGCCGATGAAGCTGTTTCAAACTCCACGGCGATGTCTGTGTTGAGCTTGGGGTCATGAACTCCGTCGCGAGCCAATCGAGCAGCTCAGGATTGGACGGGGCCGAACCTTGCGTACCGAAATCATTTTCCGTCTCCACAAGGCCACGCCCGAAATATTGTTGCCACACGCGATTCACGATCACGCGAGCGAGCAAAGGGTTCCCGGAATCAACCACCCAGCGGGCGAGATCAAGCCGGTTCAGCAGGCGATCATCCGGGGCGCGGATTTTGTGAAGCACAGCCGGGACCGCAGGCTTCACTTTTTGAGATGGCCGTGTGAAATCGCCCTTGATGAAAACAAACGTGTCGCGCGGTTCCTTCAGTTCGCGCATCACCAGCGTGGTGACATGCTTGGGCTCGCGTTTCTCCAGCCTGGTAATTCGAGTGTCGCGTGTTTTGAATTCCGGTTCATCCGGTCTGTAGGCGCGAAATGAGAGGCGCTTTTGTTCAATGGTGCGCTCGCTCCAGGGCGGAGCACCGATGCCTTTCTCTTTTTCGAAGGCGAGCACCTCGGTCACCTTTCCGTTCAAGAAACGATCCAGCTCGTTCTTCGCTTCGATCAGGTCTTTTTCGTCAAGCGTTTCAAATTCATCTGGAATCTCCAGCATTCCCGCAGGCGCAGATTTTCCGTGCCCGTCTTCCTCGCTACTGTTGAAAAACGCAAAAAGCTGGTAATACTCGCGCTGGGTGATCGGGTCGAACTTATGGTCGTGGCATTGGGCGCAACCAATGGTCAGTCCAAGAAATACAGTGCCGAACGTATTCACCCGATCCATCACTGACTCGACGCGGAATTGCTCCGGATCAATCCCGCCTTCCTGGTTGACCTGTGTGTTGCGGTTGAAGCCGGTCGCGATTTTCTGTTCGACGGTCGCATTCGGAATCAGATCGCCAGCGAGTTGATCGATCACAAACTGGTCGAATGCTTCATCCTCGTTCAACGCGCCGACTACCCAATCGCGGTACTTCCAGATTTGTCGCGGCGCATCGATGCTGTAGCCATTCGAATCGGCGTAGCGTGCTGCATCCAGCCACCAACGTCCCCAACGCTCGCCGTAGTGCGGGGACGAAAGCAACCGCTCCACCTGCCGCTCGTAGGCGTCCGGCCGCGTGTCATTTACGAACTCTTCCATTTCTTCTGGTGTGGGAGGAAGCCCGATCAAGTCCAGGCTTAGTCGGCGCAGCAACGTGCGACCATCCGCATCCGGTGCCGGCTTGATCTTCTTTCGTTCGAGTTCCGCTTGAACGAAGCAATCTATCGGAAATCGAACCCGCGAGTCGTCGTTCAGTTTTGGAGGGGTTGGTCGCATCGGAGGAGCGAAGGCCCAGTGGGTGGTCGCCTGCGGTTGTTCATCTCTTGGCGCAGAGGCACCCTGGCCAATCCAAGCTTCCAACGTGGCAAGCTGCGCTTCCGAAAGGGGCGGCTTCTTATAGGGCATTTGCGGAATCGTCGCGTGAGCCCCCCGGAGCACCTGGATTACCAGACTTTCTGCGGATCTTCCGGGAAGATAACCAGCACCGGCCTCTCCGCCTTTTGCCAGGGATGCTGCGGTATCCAAACGCAACCCTCCCTTTTGCTGTGATCCCCCGTGGCACTTGTAGCAATTCTCAGAAAGAAGCGGTTTAACTTGAGAAATGTAGTCCACCGGCGCCGCCGCGCCGCGATCCGAGACGGGCATGAACGCGGCAAAGAATGCCGCCCATAGGAACCTAAGATCGAAACTCACTGGATTTCGAAAGAATGAGGCAACCCAGCCTGCCGGGCAAGAGCCGCTTTGCGCCTGTCAACGGACGGGACAGGCGGGGACAATACGGGGCAGCCTGGCGTTCAAAATCAATTCCTGGACCCAGTGAGACGCCAGGAATTTCGATCTTCCGACATCTCGCCACGTAAAAATCGGGTGGAAAGTCGCTTAAGTGGTTCCCTCGCAATGGTTAGCTTCTTCCGCCGGAGCAAAAGACGATGTTTTAGGACGAAGGCAGGGATCTGTGCCGCGTCGTGACCCTTTAACGTTTACCCGCTTTTGGCATACCAGTAGCTATTCCTCACTCCGTGCCTGATTTGAAAAACCAAGCCGCTATGATCCACAACGACGTTGCCCTTCGTGAGTCCCCTCGGGCGGTAGCTTCCGCACCTGTTCTGCCGCTGGAAGAGCGGTTTCGGCGCTCGTTGCCACCCGGCGCCACTTTCCGCAATCCCATTTTGCCTGCCCAATCAGCTGATCCCTGGGTCATCCAACATGACGGCTGGTATTATTATTGCGAAAGCCGCAACCAGAATTCCCTGTGGATTCGCAAAGCCCGCAACTTTACCGACCTCGGCCAGGACGAAGGCATGCTGGTGTGGCAGGCGCCTGCATCAGGTGCTGATTCGAAATCGCTTTGGGCTCCGGAACTTCATCTTATTGACGGCAAATGGTACATCTATTATGCCGCTGACGACGGCTTGAACGAAAATCATCGCATGTGGGTCCTGGAAGGAGTTACTTCCAATCCCTGTGGTCCTTTCCGCACCCGCGGCGTTCTCGAAACCGGCGGATGGGCGATCGATGGCACCGTTTTGAACTTGAATGAACTCGGTCTCTTCTTTGTGTGGTCCGGTTGGCCCGGTAAAGAAAACGGACGGCAGAACCTCTACATTGCGCCGATGGTGAACCCGTGGACGCTCGCTGGCGAACGGGTCCTTATCGCAGAACCGGAGCATGACTGGGAGACGGTAGATATGCCCATCTGCGAGGGGCCGCAGATCCTTCAACGCAATGGCCGCACTTTTATCGTTTACTCTGCCAGTGGGAGCTGGACCGAAGATTACTGCCTCGGCTTGCTCGAACTGACCGGACGCACTCCGCTGCTTCGTTCGAGTTGGAAAAAGCAGGGCTGCGTTTTCCAGAAGAACGATTCCGTTTGGGGACTTGGACACTGCTCATTCGTGCAATCGCCGGATCGCCAGGAAGATTGGATCGTTTATCACGCCAAGTCTAAACGGAAGAAAGGATGGACCGACCGCAACGTTCGCGCGCAGAAATTCACGTGGACCGACGAAGGTTTGCCGATTTTCGGCGAACCGATCAGCGCTGGTGTATCGCTTAACGTCCCTTCGGGCTCCGTTCCGCAAGTGGGACTTTAACGCTCAGCTCCCGACAAGATCGGTATATTTTACTCGCGCGTCCTTGATCGGCACGCCGAGCACTTCAATTTTCGCCAGATCGGCCGTTCCGAGCCCTGCTTGTTCTGCCATGAGCAGGTGATTGTCACAAAAGTGGAACGGCTTGGTCCCGCGTGCCGCGCGCGGATCGTCGTATCCCATCAAAGCGGTGCCGACGGCGTCCGTCGCCACCGGATTCATTCCCACGACGACAACCCCTGGACTGGTGAAGCGAAGTTTATTTGCCCCCGCGCACCACGGACCTTCGCCCCCGCTCATCGAAGTGATCCCGTCAATGATCGCAAGATGAATTGGCCGCGCGGCGCAGATATCGACGATGGTCCGCGGAACACGCCATGTGGGCTCAGGTGAAAGCTTGGTGTCCTTCAAGCCGGGCAGCTTGATGCTCGTGTTTTCGAAGCCGAAGGGGCTGTGAATCGGCCCTCGCCCGGCCGTTGCCTCTTCACTCCCCGCTTTGTCACCGTAAAGAGAGTTCGGCGTTAATCCGAAACAGTTTTTCATCGAAAGCGTCACGCCGGCCGTCAGGTGCTGTTTCATCTTGCAGAGTGAAACGAAAACGTCTGTGTCCGAATAAGAATGATTCAGGTCGAGCTCAGAAAACATCAACCCGCCGTTTGGCACCTTGAAATGCGAATAAGATTTTCCGTGACCGAGATTGCGCGTGTTCTCGAATTCAACGGTGCCCATCGCCTTGAGCGCGTTCACATCCCAATCGGCCAGCGAAAGAGTCGAGTCGAGTGAGGAACGACTTTGTGTCGATTCCACAAAACGAACCCTCTTTGCCCCACCCGCAAAGAACGCGGAAAGAAGCGCCGCCGCCGTGTCGTAATGGGTCATGTACGTCTCGCCGACGGGACGATCCATGAAATTCACAAAATTCGTGCCGGTGAGATTCAGCTTCACCGTTACTGTCTTGTTTTTCACGAGCGAGCCAATCCCGCCGATCAGATCGAAGCCCTGCTTAAGCGCTTTGCTTACGTCCGTGCCATACTTGGTGCAGCGCACGACGGCCACTTTCGCGGAAGCGTTCGAGGCACCGAAACTTGAAAACGCATTCGCGAGCGGCAACGCAGCCGCAGTGCCGAGAGTCGCCTGAAGAAAACGCCGACGTGTGCAGGTGGAATTCATACCTTCACCTTTACCACACAACAGAAGGCCGAATCGAGTGTAAAAGGTGCTTTAAAGTCAGCCTCATGAGGTTTACCGCCTTCAGATCACAAACCGGAGCTATCCTCATCGCGCAAGCGCGTAGATTTCGTTAGAGCGGAGCGGAAAAGCATCAGCGCAGCTCCGCCCAGGAGACCGAGGGAGATGGGGGAAGATTCCGGAACAATCACGAAACTTTTCAGCATCACCATGGCGGTCGGAGGAATGGGCGGAGCGTTGTCGTTAAAGACTCTACCGGCCACCCTCGCAACAAATGGTTCGGAAGTCCCATAAGAGGCCGCTGTCCCTGATGAAAACGCTGCTTCGTAGCTGCCAAATGCAGTCGCCCAAGCCCTCACGATGAATGTGGCTTCCTCTCCTGCATAAAAACCGGGAACGATCACATCTTTCGCTAACCAATACCGACTCGAAATCGGCTGGCCTCCTGCGCCCTTCGGATAAAACTGGGATACCGGCAGCAGCGGCGTGAGAGAGTTGCCCGCCCCAACAAGAAGAAGCTGCACCCTGTAATCGGGCCCCGGTCCTTCTTGCGTCCCTGCAATCGTCACGGGAGCATCCAGAATCTGCCCAGCCAACACCCTGTTCGCGAAGAGGACTTGCCCCTGTCCAAAGCAGTTCATGCCGGCCAGCAGAAGAGCGAGTGCAACATAGACGGAGTTCATAACCTTCGACGGGATCGTAGCAGCTTTGCCGGAGCATAGGCAACTACGACGCCCAGCCGTCACACCGCTCACGGGGCACCGGGCCTCTTTACGGGAGGGATAGAGCCTCGATTCCAGTAGAGTTGCCAGAGCCGTTCCAACGGGACCGACTCTGCATGACCATCAAAAAAGGCCTCGTTGGCGGCACCCGGCAATCGTGTCTTTGCGGGCCACATATTCGGAATTCTGGCCGGACGGTTTCCGTGGCGGGCCAGCGCAACATTGTAACAGGCCGCATACCCGTTTTTGAAGATGTCTGGGTCCGAACCGTAGGTCCAGGTTGGCGGATTGCCCATACCGGAACTTTGGTTCAAGTCGTCGACTGTAAAAAATTCGCTTACAGATTCGGCAAAGACCGGAGTGAGCGTCGGAAAGCTGACTCTGGCTTCACTCAGAAAATTGCTGTCCCAGGTGCCTCTCCAATAGCGGTATCGATCTTGATAGAAGCTCCGTACCGAAGACACTCATATTCAGGCCATAGCTGCCGGCACGATCCGCCTCGCCGTATGGATAGTCCTGTGCAAGATCGCGATAAAGGACTTGAACTGAAGAGTTGAACTTCAATTTCCAGGCACGATCCACCAGCCCCCAACTGGGCGGAATAGGACCCATCTTCGGTTGGCTCTTTTCCGGAGCAGCCGGACAAATCCAGCCTTCGCGTTTCAGGCCGAAGGTCTTCAAGAACCAGATGCCGACCCCTTCCTCACCGAGGTGATCGCGGGGATCATCGTCGAGAGCTACTCGCCAGGAAAGAAGCTTTTGCCTTTGATTGCTTAGGCATTGCACGCTGTGTGATTGTTGTTTCGCTCGACTTAGGGCTGGCAACAACAGGCTCGCGAGAATAGCGATGATTGCAATCACCACTAACAGCTCGATGAGTGTGAAGGCTGACCGCTTCAGCGGCCATAACTCACCTTTTGTCATTTCAATCCCGGCCTCCTCACAGGCGGCACATAATCCTTGTGCCAGTAGAAGCTCCACAACCGCTCCAAATGGGCTGTCTCCACGTGCCCATCATAGAAAGCCATGTTAATCGCCCCCGGCAATTTGGCGCTGGCAGGATGATCCGTCGGAACTCGGGTCGGCCGGGAGCCGTGTCGTGGGATTGTAAAGATGCTCATTCCAGAGGAAAGGAACGCCACTTCTCCTGGACCAGTGGTAATTGTCAATCCACCTGCGCCGCCGGTTTGCAAGTTCCTGGCCGGGAGATCCATTGCGGTGGGGCTGTTCCAGCCGCCAAGACCAAATCCAAACGAGGAGGAAACTGAGTCCCCGAAGATCGGAGTGCAAGAGGCGTCTTGCACTTGGGCCTCCGTCCTGAATACACGCTGATCGAAGACCCCTTCGGTTCCCCAGCCTCCTGTGAGCCAGCCGTTGGCTCCGTAACTTCCGACTCTCCGATCATTCGCTGTCCCAAAGGTCACCGAACCCGATCCAACGGACGAGAAGACGACCAGGCCGCCCAGTGCCACCCAGGCGGAATTGACCGATCCAGGACTGATGCCCAGCAGAGAATTCTGATCCATGGTTCGACGTTCTGGCGCTCCGGGGCAGATTGAACCACGGTTGGTCTTGCCCCAATACTCGTCGAACCACTCTCTCTGGGCGCTCACCGCCGAGCCAGCCTGGACGATTGAAACCCCCAGTCCCTCGTTGATCGCGAACCGTCCGGAATCACTATCGACGGCACTTTTGAAACCCATGCAGTTTTGCCGAAGGTTGCTGATGCAGGCGATGCTTTGCGCCTTGGCTTTTGCCTGCGAGAGAGCGCCCAGCAGCAGCGACGCAAGAATTGCGATGATAGCAATCACGACCAATAGCTCGATGAGCGTGAAGCCAAATCGCTGCTGACGATCAGGCGGAGTCATTAGCTGCTTTACTAGCACGAGGAAGGACGGCGGTAAAGGGATCTCTGTGTCGAGGTTAAGTTTCGTTCCCCGCAGCAGCGCGTTTCGAATGTAATGCCTTTGCCTTCTGCGAAGCCCTCACGTATAAACCCCCGGAATTTTATGAGTTTGAAGGGAAAGAGCACTCCCGTGAATCCGAAAAGCGCGCCCAGGCGCGTGCAGCCTGCCACCGCACCGAAAGCGGCGGCCACGCCATCTTTCAAGAAACTGCTCGTCGCCAATCGCGGCGAAATCGCTATCCGCGTTTGCCGGGCTGCCACGGAACTGGGCATTCGCACCGTAGCCATTTACGCGCAGGAGGATCGTCTTGGCGCTCACCGCTTTAAAGCGGACGAGGCGTATTTGATCGGTGAAGGCAAAGGCCCTGTCGGCGCATATCTCGACATTCCCGGCATTGTCGCGCTCGCGAAGGAAAAGGGCGTCGACATGATTCATCCGGGCTACGGATTTCTTTCTGAGAATGCCGAGTTCGCCCAGGCTTGTCAGGACAATGGAATCACCTTTGTCGGCCCGCGGCCCGAATTGTTGAAGTTGATGGGTGATAAGACCGCAGCGCGCGCGCTTGTCCAAAAAGTCGGCGTCCCCACTCTGCCCGGCACCGAAGATCCGGTTTCAGACCGAAACGCTGCGCTGAAGATCGCCAAGGAAATCGGTTTCCCGCTCATTATCAAAGCGGCCTTCGGCGGAGGAGGGCGCGGCATGCGCGTCGTTACCAAAGCAGCCGATCTGGCCAATCTTCTCGACGAGGCGCGCAATGAGGCAGGTCGTGCTTTCGGAAATCCGGCGGTCTTCCTCGAAAAATATATTCCGCGCGCCAAGCACATCGAAGTACAGGTGCTGGGCGATCGGCACGGAAACGTCCTGCATCTGCACGAACGCGATTGCTCGGTGCAGCGACGCCACCAAAAAGTCATTGAAATTGCGCCTTCTGTCGCGCTCGAACCACGCATCGTCCAGGAACTGTGCGACGCCAGCGTAAAGATTGCGACAGAGGTCGGTTATGATAACGCCGGCACCATCGAATACCTGCTCGATCTCGATTCGAACGAATGGTTCTTCATCGAGATGAATCCGCGCATCCAGGTCGAGCACACCGTCACGGAGGTGATCACCGGGATCGATCTTGTCCGCTGCCAGATTCTCGTCGCGCAAGGCCGCGCTCTCACCGGGCCGGAACTCGATCTCCCGCCGCAGGACAAAATCCCGCGGATGGGTTACGCAGTCCAATGCCGCGTCACGACTGAAGATCCGGAAAACAAATTCATTCCGAACTACGGACGTATCCTCACCTACCGTTCTGCCGCCGGTTTCGGAATTCGCCTCGATGGTGGCATGGCGGAAGCAGGCAGCGTTATTACCCCGTTTTACGATTCGTTGCTCGTAAAAGTGACGGCCTCGGGACGCGATTTCAACATCGCGCTCCAACGGATGGACCGCGCCTTGCGTGAATTCCGCATTCGCGGGGTGAAAACAAACATCCCGTTTCTCGAAAACGTCATTTGGAACAACACATTTCGCACCGGTCAGGCCACCACCACCCTGATCGACACGACGCCAGAGCTCTTCCAATTTGCTCCGCGTCGAGATCGCGCGACGAAACTGCTTTCGTTCCTGGGCGATGTGATCGTCAATGGAAACGCACAAGCCAAGGGTTACAATTTTAAGGTTCTACCACCCAAACCGGTTGTTCCCCCGTACGATCACAAGACCGTTCCGCCGCCCGGCACGAGACAACTGCTGTTGGAAGTCGGAGCGAAGAAATTCGCCGAATGGACGCTGAAACAAAAACGCCTCCTGATCACCGACACCACCTTTCGTGATGCGCACCAATCCCTCATGGCCACCCGCGTCCGCACTTACGACATGTGCGCCATTGCGGATGCCGTTGCGCGCCGGACACCACAACTCTTCAGCATGGAAATGTGGGGAGGCGCGACCTTCGACACCGCCATGCGGTTTCTGCACGAAGATCCCTGGAACCGTCTTCAACTGTTGCGCCATAAAATACCTAACATCTGTTTCCAAATGCTTTTCCGCGGCTCAAACGCGGTCGGTTACTCCAATTATCCGGACAATGTCGTTGCTGGCTTCGTGAAGCGCGCGGCTGCGGAAGGCATCGATATCTTCCGGATTTTTGATTCGCTTAATTATCTGCCGAATTTGAAAGTCGCGATGGAAGCAGTGCATGAAACGCATGCGATTTGCGAAGCGGCGATTTGCTACACCGGCGATATTCTCGATCCCGCCCGCACCAAGTATTCACTGAAGTATTACGTAAAGCTCGCGCGCGAACTCGAAAAGATGGGCGCGCACTTCCTCGCGATCAAAGACATGGCTGGCCTCTGCCGTCCGTACGCCGCTTTCCAATTGGTCAAGGCGCTCAAGGACGAAATCGGCCTGCCCATTCATTTCCACACGCACGACACGAGCGGAATCAATGCCGCCTCGATTCTCCGCGCGAGTGATGCCCAGGTGGACGTTGTTGATCTCGCGATTGCTTCCATGTCGGGTTCCACCAGTCAACCTAACCTGAACAGCATCGTGGCCGCCCTCCAAAACACTTCGCGCGCCACTCAGCTCGACCTGAATGCGCTTAACGAGTTCTCCGATTACTGGGAACAGGTCCGCGCGATCTACGCTCCTTTTGATACCGCCCCAAAGACCGGCTCCGCCGAAGTGTATCTGCACGAGATGCCCGGCGGCCAATACACCAACCTGAAGGAACAAGCCGCCAGTATGGGACTGAGCCATCGCTGGCCCGAAATTGCCCGCACGTACGCCGAAGTAAATCAACTATTCGGCGACATCGTGAAAGTGACTCCGAGCAGCAAAGTCGTCGGCGACATGACCATGTTCCTCGTCACACGAGGAATCAAACCGGCAGACGTCGTAAACCTCGAGCCCGGTACCGCCTTTCCCGAGTCGGTGATCGACATGCTGTCCGGCGGTCTCGGCCAACCAATGGGCGGCTGGCCGAAACAGGTGCAGCGCGTCGTTCTCGGTGATCGCCAGGCAAAAGAGGAACGTCCTGGAGAAAATATTCCGCCGCTCGACTTCGAAAAAACCCGCGCGGAAATCGCCGCAAAAATCAAACGCGAAGTCACCGACGACGATCTCTACAGCTACCTGATGTATCCGCAGGTCTTCACCGAATTCGCCCGGTTCAATCGCGAGTACAGTGATGTTTCCGTCCTGCCCACCTATTCCTTCTTCTTCGGCCTCAAGCCTGGCGAAGAAATCTCCGTCGACATCGAAGAGGGAAAAACTCTCTTCATTAAACTGATCAATATCGGGGGCGCGGACAAGGACGGTTATCGGATTGTCCTTTACGAACTCAACGGCATGCCGCGCGAAGCGGTCATCCATGATCGGTCCATCGCGCCCAAGGGCAAGGCCCGGATCAAAGCGGATCCCGCTAACCTGCTCCAGGTCGGCGCACCGATTCCCGGCCTGGTCACGTCCATCGACGTCAGCCGCTTAACGCGCGTGGCCAAGGGTGACAAAGTCATCACCCTGGAAGCCATGAAAATGCAAACAACCCTTTACGCTCCGGTCGACGGTGTGATCGACGAAATCCACGTTCAGGCCGGCGAAACGGTTGAAGCCCGCGACCTCCTGATGACGATGCGCGCGGAGGCTAAGTAGCAGGCGCGCTTCCTACCGAACGCAATTAGAAAAGACACGCGGATTCCAGCCGGAACAGCCTTGGAAAGCTCGAATGACGGACCGTGGCGAGGGCTCCAAGACTGAGCAGCGTCAGAAGGGCGGAAGAATTTTAATCCGGCGTGGCCACCGCGTTTTCCGGCAGGATGGTCACATTTACCACCCGTGCAAACAGTTCGCTCCGCTCGCTCGCGCCCGTCAGGAAAACAACGAGAAGGCTCGAACCGCCGCCGCGACCGTCGCGCATCTGCAGGTTTGAACAATGTCGACGCGTTTCAACGACGGAGGAGTGCGACCGTCCCGGTCGCAGCGGCTTCAGCACATCTGGGGCGTCGCCGGACGGAAGCATTATTTCGGAAATCCGGCGATTCCCCGGAGACTTCTTCATTTGCAAAAGCGCTTCGCTCGAGAACGAGCGCACTCGGGGCGCGTTCTTTTCTGTCTCAATTACCAAAACCTTCTCGCCAACTTTTAAATCACACTCGTCGACAAGACTTCAACGCTCGTTCCCTTGACGCTCTCCGGGCGCTTCGTTAGCTTGCGGACACTTTAAAAGGTTTAACAAATGCAGAACGCGTTGGTACCAATCGTAGTGGAGCAGACAGGCCGCGGGGAAAGACAGTATGACATCTATTCGCGGCTGCTCATCGACCGCATTGTTTTTCTCGGTTATCCGGTCGATGACCAGATCGCCAATTTGATCATCGCGCAGTTGCTCTTCCTGCAGATGGCTGACCCGAAGAAGGACATTCACTTTTACATCAATTCACCGGGCGGAAGCGTGACCGCCGGTTTGGCCATTTACGACACGATGCAGTTCATGACCTGCGATGTGAATACCTATTGCATTGGCCAGGCCGCCAGCATGGGCGCGGTATTATTGTGCGCGGGGACAAAAGGCAAGCGCTACGCTCTGCCAAACGCGAACATCATGATTCACCAGGTGCTGGGCGGAGCGGAGGGCCAGGCCAGCGATGTCGAGATTCGAGTGAAGTACATGCTCAAACTGAAGCAGCGCTTGAATCAAATTATTTCTAAGCATACCGGCAAGCCTGTCGATCAAGTAGAGAAGGATTGTGATCGGGATAACTTTATGAGCGCAGAGGAAGCCAAGAACTACGGTTTGGTCGACGAAGTGGTGCAATCGCGCAAAGAAATTCCACAACTGACCGCGACGGATAAAGAGCGTTCCGCGGCCCTCAAAGAAGGGGCGGCGCCGGTTTAAATCGATTTACTTTCCGGAGCAATCTGCCATAGTCATAACCAAGTTCATGGCGCGACCAACCCAAATCACCCTGTGCAGTTTTTGCGGCAAATCCCATGCGGAAGTCAAAAAGCTGATCCAGGGCCCGGGGGTCTACATCTGCGATAATTGCGTCCTCGTCTGCAAAAACGTGCTCGATAAGGAACTGCGCTCCGAGACAACCAAAAAGACGCCGACGCCGCGCATCAACTTGTTAAAACCTGCGGAGATCAAGCGCCAGCTTGATCTCTTTTGCATTGGGCAGGAGCAGGCGAAGAAGACGTTGGCGGTAGCCGTTCACAACCATTACAAGCGCATTGCAGGTTCTGAAGGGCTATCGTCAACTCGGTCTTCTTCGCGGGATACGTCCGATCGCCACAACGAGGTCGAAATCGAAAAGAGCAACATCCTGCTCATTGGCCCGACCGGTTCAGGTAAAACTCTTCTGGCGCGAACGCTCGCTCGAATTTTGGATGTGCCGTTCGCGATCGCGGACGCCACCACATTGACGGAAGCTGGTTACGTCGGCGAAGATGTCGAGAACATCGTTCTGCGTCTGCTCCAAAATGCAGACTACGATGTGAAACGCGCTCAAATGGGGATCGTTTACATCGACGAAATCGACAAGATTGCGCGCAAGACTGAAAACGTTTCCATTACGCGCGACGTTTCCGGCGAAGGGGTCCAGCAAGCGCTTCTCAAAATTCTCGAAGGCACCGTTTGCAACGTCCCGCCGCAAGGCGGACGCAAACATCCACAGCAGGAATACATTCGCGTCGATACCACAAATATTCTCTTCATTTGCGGCGGCGCTTTTGTTGGCCTGGAAAAAACGATCCAGCGCCGCCTGGGTCACCGCGTGATGGGCTTCAGCGCTGTCGAAAACGCGGCGCAAAACGGCATTTTCAGTCAACAGAGCAATCTCCAGAGTGTCGAACCCGAAGATCTGCTCGCCTACGGATTCATTCCCGAATTTATCGGCCGCTTGCCGATGGTGACGGTTCTCGAAGAACTCACCGAGGAGCAGCTTTGCCAGATTCTCACCGAACCGCGCAACGCGCTCACCAAGCAGTTCGCCAAACTGCTCGCGCTGGATGGTGTTGATCTCGAATTTTCGAAGGACGCCCTTTCCGAACTCGCGGCCCAGGCGATCAAGAAAGGAACCGGTGCCCGCGCCCTCCGCGGCATTCTCGAGCGTCTTATGCTCGACCTGATGTACGAGGCGCCCGGCTCCGATGACATCATTTCAGTAAAGATCACCCGCGCTGTCGTCCGCGACGAAGCCAAGCCGATCATCCGGCGCAAGGAGAAGCAAGCCGCCGCCTAAAGGCGTCCGACTTCTGTCGGATGCGTGTTTTCCTTTTCAAAGGAAGACGATTTCCTTTTTAATCCACTCGACAGTATGAATGACCAATGTCCAAGCACCAATAACCAAAGAATGACCAAAGCCCCAATGTGCGTCGCCGCAAGGGCCGCCGCATCTGCTTTGGCGGCTTGGACACTGGGAAATCCCCTGGACATCAGTGCTTGGACATTGGTCATTTCATAACCTATGGGCGCCCCCTTTCAGCCTAACAAATTTATTGCGGACCATGTTCGAGGCATTCCTCGTTCGGGCATTCGAGAATTTTTCGATCTGGTTCAAAGCACCGCCGGCGTGATTTCCCTCGGCGTCGGTGAACCCGATTTCGTAACCCCCTGGCATATCCGGGAAGCCGCCATTTACGCACTCGAACGCGGTAAAACCAGTTATACTTCCAACCTGGGATTGCTTCGTTTGCGCGAAGCGATCAGCGCGAACGTCGAAAAGAACTTTGGCATCACTTACGATCCGAAGAACCAGATTCTGGTGACGGTCGGCGTGAGTGAAGCGCTCGATATCGCGTTGCGCGCGGTGCTTAACCCCGGAGACGAAGTCATCTATCACGAACCATGTTACGTCAGCTATTCGCCGAGCGTCGTACTCACTCACGGACGCGCTGTGCCAGTGGAGTGTCGCGCGGAAAACGGCTTCGCCGTGACCGCTGAGGCCATTGAATCGGCCGTCACTCCACGCAGCAAAGTTCTGATGCTGAACTTCCCGACCAACCCGACCGGCGGCACGATGACCCGTACCGATCTGCTCAAGATCGCGGAGGTGGTGCTGCGACACAATCTGCTCGTCATTACGGACGAGATTTACTCCGAGCTCACCTTTGAAGGCCAGCACGTGAGCATCGCTTCGCTACCAGGCTTGCGCGAGCGAACCATTTTCCTGCACGGTTTTTCGAAAGCGTACGCGATGACCGGCTTTCGCATCGGTTATGCGTGCGGGCCGGTCGAGTTGATTGAGGCAATGATGCGCGTTCACCAGTATTCAATGCTGTGCGCCAGTATCATCAGTCAGGAGGCAGCGATCGAAGCGCTGGAACACGGCGAACAAGATACCATCGACATGCGTGAACAATATCGCGTCCGTCGCAACTACATCGTGAATGCCTTGAACGCGATGGGTCTTAAATGCCATTCTCCGCGCGGTTCCTTTTACGCCTTTCCCAATATTGAAGCGAGCGGCCTGAGTTCAAAAGCCTTCGCGACCCAATTATTAAAAGAGGAAAAAGTCGCCTGCGTTCCAGGCAGCGCGTTTGGCGCGTGCGGTGAAGGTTTCCTTCGTTGCTGCTTTGCCACTTCGCTTGAACAGATTCAAGTGGCAACGGATCGTATGGCGAAGTTTATCGCCCGCCAGAAAAAAGGCTGACCGATGGGGAAACCGGCGCTCGGCAAGGGACTGAATCAATTAATGAGCGGCCAATCCGCCGCTCGAAAACCAGCATCGCCGGACCCCGCGGAAAAGGTCACAGCCGTTGATTTTGGACGCGGGATGAGCACGCTCGTCGCGCCGCCTGCGCCTGAGCAGCAGCAGGAAACGGTACGCCCGCTTCTTCCTGCGTGGTTCTTCTTCGCGGCCGACCTATTGTTGCTGGCCTATACCGTAGCCATTTGCCTGGATGCAGGCGGCCCCATGGAGACAGGCGAAATCCTTTTCGCTTTAGCAAGCACAACCCTCGCCGCCCTGCTCGGAATCGCGGGTGTCGTTCGCTCCCGCTCTCATTAGACAGCCTAAAGTCCCGCTCCAAACACGCCGATGTTTAAGGCGTGACGCGAAACGACATCGTTTTGCCGGGAATGCTACCAGGTGCACGGGAAACCGGCAGGCTGTGGCTCCTGATCGGGACGCTGGTCGCCGTGCTCACTCTTCGCTTCACCCCTGCTCCGGTCCATTTCACCACCGAAAACGAGCCGCAAAGCTCTTTATTGTCCAACTACATGGTCGACACTGAGTTTCTGGCCCGGTGCGCCGTGCAACACGAAAGCTTGATCGGACGCACGGACCTGCTTGCGCCGGAAATCCGATTTGCCGTTCTGCAACTTGCCGGGACACGCGTAGCGACGCAATAGACCGTCCTGCCCGCCAAAAAACAGGCGTATTTTCACAATCCAGGTGGGTTCATTCGGAGCAGCGATGCTGTCTAATCTCTTAGTCGGAACTGAAGTCGGCTACGGGGATGAAAACGAGACAAATATCGACTCTCATCGCAGGGACCGTAATGCTTCTGGGGATTCTTAGCTTTTCACTGCACGCCCGCACTCTGGGAAGCAGCGATGGCGAACCTAAAAAACGGCTGTCCGACTACTTGATGGACACTGACTTTCTCGCGGAATGCGCGAACAAACATTCCCACGCGATGGGTCATAGCCCGATTATTGCCCCCGAGATTCGCGCAGCCATTTTGGAACTCGCGGCCACCGCAAATGAGTAATCACGCGCGAGGATGTGCTGAGTCGTAAGCCTTCTTCAATCGGTCAAGCGTCACGTGCGTGTAAACCTGGGTCGTGACAAGGTGTGCATGCCCAAGAAGTTCCTGCACGCTCCGTAAATCCGCTCCTCTATCCAGCAAATGCGTGGCATAACTGTGACGCAGCTTGTGCGGAGTAAGCGCTGGGTCCAATCCCACGCGAACGAGATACGTTTTCAGGCGCTTTTGGATGGCAGCCGGCGCAACCGGTCGAGCCGAACTTTTGTCGGCCCAAAAAACGGCTTCCGCAGATTCGGGCATTCGCTCCAGGCCGCGCCAGTATTGCTCGATCGCTTGAAGCGCATGTTCGCCAATCGGAACCATACGTTCCTTCTTTCCTTTCCCTCGAACGCAAACGACGCGTTCCGAGACGTTCAAATCTTCGACGCGCAAACCGCAAAGCTCGCTGATGCGCAACCCGCATGAGTAGATCGTTTCCAGGATCGCGCGATCGCGTTGGTAAATGGAGATATCCACCGGTTGTTCCGCTTCCTTCAACGCGGCGTACTCCGTGATCGGTGCAGCCAGCAGAGCAGTCATTTGCTCGACCGTGAGAAATTTCGGGAGACGCCGTTCGAGCTTCGGAAGCAGAATGTTCTTCAACGGCATGGCCGCGACGATTCCTCGACGAACAAGGAATTTGTAGAATGAACGCAAAGCCGAAAATCGAAGGCGAATCGCAGCACGCGCATATTGTTCTCGGCCAAGATACCGAAGGTACGCACGGAAATCGTCCCTCTCCAACTTGGTCCAGTCCGGCCGGCTGCATCGTTCTCGTTCGTGCCATTGGCTGAACTCGTCGAGCACTTGCCGATAGTTGCGCGCGGTATATTCACTTGCGCCTTTGTCGACGGCCAGATGAGTGAGGAAGAGTTCCGCATTCGAATCGAGCCTGGCCTGTGACGCTTCGTCTGGCACCCTCTCAAAGTGGCGCAGAATCGGAGCTAAACCAAGAGGATTCCACTTGTCACTTGTTGCGAGGCGCTTCGTAATGAATCGCAATGTTGAAGGAACTGGACCTGCCGCTCTTCGCCCCCGCGGATCGCAAAGTTGCGTCTCGTAAAAATATCTTCGATGAATTGCGTTCCTTCACGGAATTCGGTGAAAAAACTCGCGAATTCGAAACAAAGAGTTCTGATGGCCTCACTTCCGTCCCTTCCTTCCTCAATGAATTCTGGACCGCCGGCCAGCGCGCGGCGGACAATCTACACGAAGTTTCCTACCGCGCCTGTTTCAAACCGCAACTGCCGCGTTTTTTCATCGAGCGTCTAACGGTGCCGGAGGATGTCGTTTATGATCCTTTCATGGGTCGTGGAACAACCTTACTCGAGGCGGCCATTCTCGGGCGGGTTCCGTATGGGAATGACATCAACCCGCTCAGCCGGATGTTAATTAAATCCCGGCTTAATCCGCCCCAGTTATCAGCCATCGCCAAACGCCTCGAGGAAATCGACTGGAGCAACGACATCGAACCGTTGCGGGACGATCTGCTCGTCTTTTATCATCCGGAAACCCTGCGAGAAATCACTGCGCTGAGGACCTACTTCATCGAGCGTGCAAGCCGGAACGAACTGGACCAGGTTGATGAATGGATTCGCACGGTGGCGCTCAACCGGTTGACCGGCCACTCCGCAGGGTTCTTCTCGGTCTATACCTTGCCGCCGAACCAGGCGGTCTCGGTTAAATCGCAGATCAAGATCAACGAAAAGCGTCAGCAGGTGCCGCCGCGACGAGAGGTGCCAAAACTCATTTTGAAGAAAAGTCGCAGTCTGCTGAAGGACATGTCTGGTGAATCCATCGAGAAGCTGCGGCGCGTCTCCGCGAACAGTCTGCTCACCACCGCGCCTGCTGCGGCCACCTCGGAGATTCCGAACGAAACTGTTTCACTGGTCGTTACCTCTCCCCCGTTCCTTGATGTCGTGAACTATGCGATCGATAATTGGCTGCGGTGCTGGTTCGCGGGAATCGATCCTGCTTCGGTGGCGATCACGATGTCCTCCAGTTTGTCCGTTTGGCAGCAGGAAATGACCGCGGTTTTTCGCGAACTCCGCCGCGTGCTGAAACCGGGAGGACATGTCGCGTTTGAAGTGGGCGAAGTTTGCGGCGGTAAGGTCAAATTGGAGGAAACTGTCATCACCTGCGCACGCGATGCGGGGCTCAACCCGTTGCTCGTTTTGGTTAATCAGCAGGAATTCACAAAAACCGCTAACTGCTGGGGCGTGGATAACAATGCCAAGGGAACCAATTCAAACCGCATCGTTTTGCTGAGGAAAGAGTGATAACGAGTAAACCACGAATTATCACGAATCGGCCCTAATGGGGCGCGCCGAAATTTCTTCACATGCGTGCCTTTGATCTGCAGCACCGGTTCAGCCTCGATTCATTTTCGTGTGAATTCGTGTCCATTCGTGGTTTTACTTCTCGCCGGAGTTTAGCGCGATAAGTTAGCGCGCAAGTTGTGCACGCGCGACGACTATGCCTGCGAGCGCGCCGCTGAGATGCGCCTCCCATGAAATAAAGCCAGGCTGCGGAAGCATGCCGTAGAATATCCCGCCATATAGAAACAGTATCAGGATCGCGAGCATTGCCGATCGCCAGCTTCGCAACCACCACGCAGCAGCTAGAAGATACGTCACCACGCCATAAATCATGCCGCTGGCACCGATGTGGACCGCGCGCCTTCCAATCACCCACGTCCCCAAACCGCTGAGAAACCAAATCCAGGGCAGAGCCGTGTTAGGTTGATATTCGCGATGCGAGAAAAGGATCACCAGCAGCATGAACAGCGAAATACTGTTCGTGGTGAGATGCGCTTCGTTGTAGTGCAGCAGCGGACTGAGAACAATTCCGATCAGGCCGCGCGCAGTCCAGGGAATAATACCAAAATGATTCAGCACCCCGCCAAAAAAGCGGTTAAGATAAAAGACAACGAACATGCTCAGCACGATGATCGCGCTGATTTCCACCGCATCGAGAACTCCGCGTTTGGCTTTAGCTGCCACGACCGAAGAATGTCAGAGGAGTATTTTGCCTGTCCATTGCGTTCGCCGCGTGAAATATTCGGGTCCTCATGGGCCCGTTCGAAGCGATTCACAAAGCGATGTGTGAGGATAACGCGCAGTTGTTCCGTGACACTTTGGCTGCGCATCCGGAATTGAAGGCGAGGATCAACGATCCGGTTGGACCGTTTGACTCACCGCTCATCCATTCCGTTGGGAGCCGCGAAATGCTGGATGCGTTACTAGACGCTGGCGCCGACATCAATGCGAGAAGCCGATGGTGGGCCGGCAGTTTCGGCTTTCTCGACCTCGCCAAAGAAGATCTTGCCGAATACGCGCTCACACGTGGCGCGAAACTCGACGTCCACTCAGCCGCGCGACTGGGCAAGATCGATCAACTAAAGCGGATGCTCGCCGAGAATCCCGCTCTGGCCCGCGCACGGGGCGGTGACGGCAAAACGCCATTACATTTTGCACGCACTGTCGACGTCGCGCAATTGCTCCTGGCAAATGGTGCTGACGTTAACGCTCGAGATGTCGACCATGAGTCGACTCCTGCTCAGCACCTGATCGGTGAGAAAAACGAGGTAGTGCGCTATCTCATCTCTCAGGGTTCGGAAACCGACATCTTTCTGGCCGCTGCGTTAGGTGATTTGGACCTGTCGCAGCGATTGATCGCGGCAGATCCGAACTGCATTCGCATGCGTGTGAACGCGGAGCACTTTCCCATGAAGGATCCGCGTGCAGGTGGAACGATTTATCAATGGACACTGGGCTTCAACATATCGCCGCACGAAGTCGCTCGAAAGTTTGGGCACGAACGGGTGGTTACGCAGTTACTCGAGCACACCCCGCCTGCTGTTCGTCTCCTGGTTTGTTGTTGGATGGGGGATGAACGCGGTGTTCGCGAGTTGCTGTCGAAAGATTCTTCGATCGCCACTGGATTACCTCCCTCAGAGAGTCGCCAACTCGCGGACGCGGCCCGAAACAACAATACCGGTGCCGTGAAATTGATGCTCGAAGCCGGAATCCCGGTAACCGCCAAGGGGCAGCATGGCGGAACCGCTCTGCATTGGGCTGCATGGCATGGAAACGTTGAGATGGCAAAACTGCTCCTGGCAAGGCAGGCGCCCCTCGAAGATGCCAATAACGACTTCCGCGCGACTCCGCTCGGTTGGGCGATACACGGTTCGCAGAATGGCTGGCACCGGGAAACAGGGAACTATCCCTTGGTCGTCCAAACCCTGCTCGCGGCAGGCGCTCTGATCCCACCGCGCACGGATGGCACCCCTGAAGTAAAGGCGGCTCTCGCGCGAGGCGGCTGATGCCGAATCTACCAGATGCGATTCACGGCATAATGATCCCACGCCTCATCGTTACTCACGGGTCGCATTCCTTCGATCTGTGATTGCACGATGAGTAGGCGGTCGAACGGATCACCATGATCCTTCGAAAGTTTCGCGACTCCCGTTGCGTGATCAAACGCAATGGGTAGAAAACTAAAGCCGTGCGCTTCAAGCAGCGTACGGAAAGAACCGTCCAGCGGTTTTCTCAAGGGCAGTTTTCCCAGGCTATGTTTAATCGCCATCTCCCAAATGCTCGCCGCACTGTAGAATACGTCGTTCGAGGGTTCTTCAATTGAAGCTCGTGCGCTCATCGACAGGCGGGGATTATTTTCGGCAAACCAGATCAGGGCCTGCGTATCGATGAGCAGTTTCACATGTAATCAGCGAACTCCTTGAGCGGGGCGTTGAAATCCTCGGGCAATTCGCCAAACATTCCTTTGGCAAAACCCGCTTTGCGTTTCTTTCGACGTGAGACCGGTGCCAGTTCGGCTACCGGAGCGCCATGCCTCGTGATAACAAAACGAGTTCCTTTCTCCACCTGGTCCAATAGTTCCGACAGGCGCGTCTTCGCTTCCAGTGTTCCGATCTGCTCGACCTTCACTTTGCAAAAAAAATATGGTCAGAGTAGTCAGAAGTCAAACAATGTTCGATCTACTGGATCACTCTTACCAACGAAAAAAGCGCCCGCTCCAGAAAACGAAGCGGGCGCGTGTTGAAACAAAATTGCTTACGGTTTATGCAGGCGGAAGAATTGAACCTTGCCAGCCATCGGAACCGTGGCTTGCAACTTATCTCCGACCGCGACCGCACCGCTCACCACAGTCCAGGTCGCCCCTGTGCCGAGAGCAGGTGATCCTTCGAGGTTGAATCCCGTGGCTGAAGCCGGCCAGGTGATAACTATATTATTTCCGCTAGTTGAAACAGAGAGACTCGGCTGATCTCCGCCACTGTTGCCACCGGAAGGTCCCGCAGCAAAAGAAGCCGCGACTTGCGAAGGCGTCATTGCGCCTGTGTAGATGCGGAATTCGTTGAACTTACCCGGCCAGAGCGGGTCATTGAATTGCGACTTCCCAAGCCAGTTATTTACATCCAGGTTGTTCATCGCGGAGAGTGGCTTCGGTGCGTTACCGGTCGCCACAGGGACGCCGTTGATGAACATACGGGAAATGTTTCCGCTCGCGCTCCAGGCAAATGCAACGTGAATTTCCTGGTTTCCAGGAACCCATCCGGGCGGCGCCGGATCCAGCGTGACGAGATCTCCCCCGTCAGGGAAATTCGCGACAAATCGTGGGTATCCATCTCCATTCGAGGGGGTGAAAAAGAGGAAGTCCTGCCCAGTGCCCGTTTGATCTTCGCCCTCAACGCTCGCTCCGAAATCGAACACACGACTCCAAATGGCCCGTCCTTGATGGGTAATCCACATCTCAAAGGTGGCGTCTGAACCGAGTGCGGTGATCAATCCATTCGGCAAATCCACATACGCATCGGTTCCGTTCAGCGTAAGTTGGCCGCCTCCGAATGTACCGCCCCCGATCACCGTGCCGTTCTTGCCGCTGACCGAGTCGGTCACGGTTGTGCCGGAAGTTTCATCAAAGCTATAGCGATGCTTCAAGGTTACGACCGGAGTTTTAACCGTCAGTGTAACTGGATCAGTGGTGACAGTAGAAGCCGCGCCGCTCACCGTGTTTGAGGCCTGTAAAGTAAACTTCGCGTTGTTGTCGGCTGCGGTCACATTGTTCAGCGTTAAAACCGACGAGTTCGCACCTGGAATGGCAGTGCCGTCCCTAAACCATTGCAGAGTAACTGGCGACGAACCGCTGACCGTTGCCCGGAAGACCGCTGTTCCGGTTTCATCAGTGGTCACACTCTCCGGCTGCGTGACGATTTTCACAGCGGCGTCCGCGTTATTCAATACATTCGGCCCCGCCTGGTAGTTGCCGAGCGCCTGACCGGCGGTCAGGGCGTAATCATAAAGCCTGACTTCGTCGTATTCGACCTGCGCGTCATTGTCCGCAGTCCAGTTTGAACGGCCCAACCACACATTGACGTCGTTGATATCCGACATTTTGTAGGTCGTGGTGAAGCCGCCCGTCCGGACGCCGTTTTCGTAAAGGTCCACCTTGCCAGTGCTTTCATCCCAGGTGGCAACCAGGTGAGTATCGGTGTTGAACGTACGAGTCGGAATGTCGGACAAGACGCTTTGCTGTCCGTCCGGACCGTCATCATTTCGAATTTCAAATCGGCGGTTATTGACATCGCCGCCGATTTGGGCGGAGAGCATGAAGTAATCAACGCCATTCCCGTTTCCACCTGCGCCGATGATTTCGTCGCCGCCCGTTCCGATCCCCTGCGTTCCCGAGGAACCGAAATCGAAAACGCGCGACCAGTTTTGATTTCCGGTAAAGCGCGCCCAGGTTTCGAATGTGAACCCGCCGCTGCCGCCATTCGCGACCGCGTTGGACGAGAGCAAACCGTTCGGCAGGTCTCCGTAAGCCGCGTCGCCGGAAGCGCCGCCCGCTAACACCAATCGGGAACCGTTAAAGGTGGCGCCGTTACCCTGAATCTCTCCGTTGGCAGTCCCCGCGCCGTCGCTGAAAGTTTTACCCGTGGCATCACCCGCCGCTTCGGAGAAGGAATAGCGGTGCACAGGCGCTTTCGTCAGACGCGCCGGGGTGACGACTGGGGGTGTGGGTGTGACTGGGTCAACAAATGCGGCTTTCTCCAGGTTGTAGTTAGCTGCGATTTGATCAGACGTGAGCACGCCATCATGAACACGGACCCGAGCAATCGTTCCGCTCAAACGCAAGCCCCCGGTTACCGTTACGCCGTCCGGTTCGGTCTGAGCAGCGATCAGAATTGTTGTGTCGGGATGCGTGTTGATCACTCCCGGCCCGAGATATTCGCCGTTTTGGAAAACCCCGTCGGCATACACTCGAGTGGTTGTGCCGTCGAAGGTGTAAACCAGATAATGCCAGTGGTTCGCGACAGGAGCTCCACCCTGGTCATTCCATCCGATATCCGGATTGCCCCATTGACCGGCAGCGCCCCAGCGAAAATCCGAACCGTAATTGAACGACATGTTCGACCCATCCGGAGCGCCTCCGCGATGACCCCACGAAACAAGAGTCTCTTCTCCTGCGATATCAGGATTGAGCGCCCAAACTTCAATCGAGCGCGTGGCATCTTCGCCGGTCAATCCCGCGGGCGAGGTCAGCGGCGAACCCCCCACAGCGGTCATGTGCTGGAGATAATCGGTCCCATCGAACTGAATGCCCTTGGTCCCACCCACCGTAGCAATGCGGGGCACGTCCGCTGCCGCACCGGTCGCGGCGAATACACCACCGAGCGTTCCGTTGTTGGTGATACTTTCCAGAGCGCCCTCAGGCAGCGCAGTCGCATCCACATTAACAAACACGGTGCCGGCCGTTTGCACTTGAGCATGAACGGTTGTCAACACCTCGGCCGCGAGCAGAGCCGCGGTAAATGCAGGAATAGAATAATTTCCCTGACGTTTGAAAAAACTTTTTCTCATTTGGTTGTATTAACTCCTTATCCGCAGGGACAAAGCAGTAGGGCGAACGGGCACGCTTCCACTCTGACCGGCGAATCTCGTGAGCGTAGCAAAAAGGAATTATTCAGCGCTACAGAAAAGTTAGGACGTGAATGGGCGCGTCATCCGCACCTCTATCCGCTATTTCACATTGGAAGGGTCCTTCTGTTGTTGTCGTGAAGATGACTACACGATAACGTCGGGGCATGCCCATTCACAACATCCTCGTCCTCGGTGCCGGCAGTGCCGGGCTCATGGCGGCGCTCACCTTGAAGCGCAAGCTGCCCGCCCTTGATGTGCGTGTCGTCCGCAGCCCGGAGTTGGGCGTGATCGGCGTGGGGGAAGGGACCACTCTCGCATTCCCGAAACACTTTTTCGAGTATCTCAAACTCAAGCCGCAACAATTCTATGCGCAGGCCGATCCGACCTGGAAATTAGGCATCAAGTTTCTGTGGGGGCCGCGCCCGCACTTTTTTTACACATTCAACTACGAATTTCAGCAGCGGATGCCCGAGCTTTCGCGGAACAATGGTTTTTATGCCGGAGAAGGTTCCCTTTGCGCGGGCCCGGTCTCAGCGTTAATGGCCAACGACAAAGTTTTTCCAAAGCGCGCGGATGGCACGCCGGTGTTTCATGCGAGCCACGCTTTTCACATCGAAAATAAAAAGTTAGTCGCATGGCTGGAGGAAGTTTGCAAAACGTTCGGCATCCAGATTATCGATGCGACGGTTGCCGCGGAACGCAACGAGAGTGGAATTGCGGCTCTCGTGACAGAGAAAGGCGACCGCCTGACTGCCGATCTTTATATCGACGCGTCTGGTTTCCGCTCAGAGCTGCTCGGCAAAGCGCTCCAGGAGCCCCACGTTAGTTACAGCGACGCGCTTTTCTGCGACCGAGCTGTCATCGCCGGTTGGTCGCGAACGGATGAACCGATAAAGCCTTACACCGCGGCAGAAACAATGGACAGCGGCTGGTGCTGGCAGATCGAACACGAGAATTGGATCAATCGAGGCTACGTTTATGCTTCTCCTTTCATCAGCGACGACGCGGCGCGTGAGGAGTTGTTCCGCAAAAATCCCAAGATTTCAAACGAGCCGCGCGTGGTGAAGTTTCGCAGTGGCCGGTACGCGCGAAATTGGGTCGGCAATGTGGTCGGAGTGGGGAACGCCGTGGGCTTTGTCGAACCGCTCGAAGCAACCGCACTGCAGGTCATCTGCGTGGAAGCGAGCACTCTCGCTGATTCGTTGATCGACAGCCTTTGTGAGCCGACGCCGACACTCATCCAACTCTACAACGATTACAACGCCCAGGCCTGGGATGACATACGCGATTTTCTCGCCGTGCACTACGCGTTCAACACGCGCCTGGACACGCCGTTCTGGCAGGCTTGCCGTGCTGACACCAAGCTGCACGGAGCGCAGTTCCTCGTCGATTTCTACAAGGAAAACGGCCCGAGCGTCGTCGCGGGAGCGCAACTGCTTCACCCTTCGAATTCTTTCGGTATGGACGGTTACCTCGCAATGTTAATCGGCCAAAACGTTCCTCACGGAAAGCCTTACACCCCGCCGGCGGCGGAGAAAAAGATCTGGGACTCGCGCCTCAGCGGTTGGAACGCAGAAGCGCGACGAGCGTTCGACGTAAAAGAGGCGTTAGCGGTCATTCGCAAAACGGGTATTAAGTAAAACAACTTTTGTTCCGGGCTTGCGCTCTGTACACTGGCCCCATGAACCCCAGAGGAAACAGAGTCCTTTCTCGCCGTCAATTTACCGCAGAAACGGCGTTCGCCCTTGCGGGCCTAAGCTGTTTTTTGACCGACTCTTTGGCTGTAAGCACCAAACCGAATTCGAAAGTGGCGGGTGTTCAGATCGGTCTCAACGTTCCGTACAGCTTTGGCGAGATGCAGATGAGCGCAGAAGATATTTTGCGCAACTGCGTTCAACTCGGTTTCAGTGCTGTCGAACTCCGCACTCAACCGGTCGAAGTTTTTCTCGGCGCACCCCATGAATTAATCAATCCACCTAAAAACCTTCCGGCCGATCAGGCCGCAGCGAATGCAGATCAATTGGCGGAATGGCGTCAGCGCGTTTCAATAAAGGGCGCAAAGGAAGTCCGAAGAATGTACAAGGACGAGGGCGTCGCCATCGAAATTGTTAAGGTCGACGGGCTTTTTAAAATGTCCGACGCAGAACTGGATTACGTGTTCAATCTGGCCAGGGCGCTCGGCGGTCGTGCTATTTCCACCGAGATTTCAAAGAAAGAAGATGACCTCAAACGGATTGGCCGTTTCGCGGACAAACACCGGTTGATGGTCGGCTATCACGGTCACGCGACGACCACCCCGCAGGACTGGGAGAAAGCCTTTGCTCTCGCGAAATACAACGGGGCGAACCTGGACCTCGGCCATTTCGTCGCCGGAAATAACGGCTCCCCGGTCGAGTTCATCAAACAGCATCACGCCCGTATCACTCACGTACATGTAAAAGATCGCAAGGTGAACAACGGCCCAAACACTCCATTTGGGGAAGGTGACACCCCGATTAAAGAGGCGCTCCAAACCATTCGCGACAATAAATGGAAGATTCAGGCCACCATCGAGTTTGAATACAAAGTGCCCGCCGGCTCCGACCGCATGACCGAAATCGCACGTGCCCTGAAATATTGCCGCGATGCCTTAGCCTGACTCCTAAACCAGCATGAACACGAGTGGACGGATTGATTACCATTCGCGGTTCTTTTGTTTTCGTCTGGTCCTTTGGTTCCATTGCATCTCGGCCCGCAATTTCGTTAGTTGAGCAGCATGATTGGTTGCAAGCTGTTACACGCTGGACCGGATGGTTCGTCGCTTTGCGCGTCTTCCTCTACAAAGGCACAGGGCATGACCTGGACGGAAGAGACGGACACCAAATTGCTGACTATTCGGCTGAGCGGCGAAATTGACCTCCAGCATTCGCCGAACTTGCGCCAACTGCTACAGCGCAAAGTCCGTGAAAAGGCGCCACTCGTTTTGCTCGATTTCCGCGGCGTGAATTACATCGACTCTTCAGGCCTCGCGACCCTTGTGGAGTATTTCAAAAACTCGCGTCGCTATGACGGACGGCTCGCCGTTGCTGGTCTGAGCGAAAGGGTGCGCAGCATTTTTGATCTCGTGAGACTCGGCGAAGTATTCGGAGTATTTGCGAGTGTGACCGACGCGCGAGAAGCGCTCCTGCAGAATTGATGGCTTTGATTTACCTAGGCAGGTCACGCAGGAACTTTTTCACCAGAGACATCCTCTCGGCGTCGTAAAATGCACTCCCGCCATGTCCTGCACCATGGATGATTTCGAGCCGCACATGGCATCGCGCCGCTTCGTACGCGCCCTGCAACTCGAGCGCTTGATTCACCGGCATTTGTGGATCCTGATCCCCGTGAATGAGCAGTAGAGGTGGATCATTCTTATCGACGTGGAAGACCGCGCTCGCCAGACGCGCGAGTTCCGTTTTGACATCCGGCTGACCGCCCAGCAACAAGTCGAGAGCCGGCACGCGCACGCTTAAGCCATGCGGCGTCGACTGCGCAAGTATAGTCGTGAGATTCGACGCGCCGAAGAAGCTGATGATCCCCTGTGCGGCAGAACTCTCCTTTGCAAATTCGCCCTCGGTTCCCTCCAACTCAGTATGGCCATTCGTCACGCCGACAAGCGCCGCGAGATGTCCACCAGCGGAAGATCCCGTCACGACGATTCTCGAAGCATCGATACCCAGTTCCTTTTGGCGCCCACGCAGAAAACGAATTGCTGCCTTGATATCGTGGACCTGGGCCGGAAAACGCGCCGCTGTTGAGAGCCTGTAATCGGCACTCGCCACTGGACATCCGTTCGACAACAAATCGCTTAGCGGCATTTCTGTTTTAGAGCCGCCCCGCCAAGCCCCGCCGTGAACGTAAACGATCAGCGGTCCGGTTTGCTGCGCGGATGGTTTATAGAGATCAAGTAGTAATCGCGCGTCTTGCACGCGGGCGTATTCAATATCGGGGATCTTCTCGCTGGCCCGCAAAAGGGCCATTCCCATTGCCAGAACCGCACCGACTTTCAACGCGCCGAACATACCTGGAGAATTGCGTATTCCGCGGAAGATGGCCACCCCGAAAGGTTAGAGGAAGTGCGGATATCTTCTCTCCGCCAGAGCTCTTCAGCGCACCGCTTCCGCAACGGCCTTTTGCAGGAGCGGCCGCACCAATTCGCTCCCCGCATCGCTGAGATGATCGTCGTCCGCATAGAAAAATGTCCTGCCTGAGGCATAGCGAATGGAGCCATCCTCTCGATAGAACTCGCGATCCGCTCTCAGCACTTCCAAATTCGGAAAATCCGCCGTAGCGCGCTCCGCAACAAACGCAATAGCTCGACGCAAGTTGTCCTTCGCATCCGGCAGTAGCCGCGGGAGATCCTCTCCGTGGCGTTTGGTGTTCACCCACTCCCGCAGGTTAACGTGGTCACCGCCGCGATGAACCGGCACTTGCGTAACGAAAACCACCTTTTTGGCGAGCGGGCTCACTTCATGAAGGAACGATCTTAACTTCTCGTGGAAACCGTTCCCGCTTGCGGCCACTCCGTCCCATCGGTCGATCACGAAAAGAACCTCGGGATGCCATTGGCGCAGATATTTCCTGCGGGCCTCGTCAAATTCATCTGCTTCCGTTCTGGAAGAGAAACTGGGCCGCGTCCTGGCTTCAAAGAACGCAGGCGTTCCCGCATCCGCGCCGAGAAATGCCACTGGGATTCCTGCGTCACGACAGATTTCGTCGATCACTTTGGAGTACATTAATGCATGCGAACTGCCGAAAACGACCACCTTCGGTTTGCCCCCTCCATAAGCGTGTATCAGTCCGCCGGTGCGCCACGGCTCGACGCTCCGAGCCGGTAATGAGGGAAAAACCACGTCGCGAAAACTGATTGAATTCGTTGGATTTTCAGGAGGAACGGGACCGGCGTTATAGAGCTTCCCGCTGAATATCACCGGCTCGAACCGATGCTGCGCGTCGGCCATAACTGCGCGGCGAGCCAGCGCAGCAGAAACACCGACGGCAAAAACAAACCCGCAGGCAATGAGCGCCAATCTTCGCCCGCGGCCGGGGCCACGGTTGCGCAGCGGTTGCTCGATATAAGCGTAAGCTCCCCACCCAATAATGATCGCACTGAGACAGCCGGCCACGGCTCCAGCAAATTGCGGAAGCCCATGCAAATCGGCCTGAATCTTTCCAATCGTGATCAGCGGCCAGTGCCAGAGATAGAGTGAATACGAGGCTCGCCCTGTCTCCACCATAAATCGTTCCGAAAGCAAGCGAGACACAGGGCCTAGCCCTTCTGCTACAGACATCAAAAGAAGCCCCGTTCCTACGGTTGGGAAGAGC
Source organism: Limisphaerales bacterium (assembly GCA_044226545.1). GTDB lineage: Bacteria > Verrucomicrobiota > Verrucomicrobiia > Limisphaerales > SXQI01 > DASVNK01. The sequence continues at coordinate 201,264 of JBGAGW010000002.1, read as the reverse complement.
GCCAACCACCCTGGAAACGGAATATCGAATCCCGCGACAACAAAACCAACCAGCATCATCGCCAACCCAAGCCATCCCACATTCGTCCGTTCCCGCGCCTGAAGACGATCTGACCAGCCGTTCCCCCCATCTCGAAACGGCGTCCGATTCACGGCCAAAATCGCGCCCAACAACAATTCCCAAATCCGCGTCGGGAGGAGGTAAAAGGTCGCGCTCGGATAATTGTAACTGCCGTACAGACAGAACCCAAAGCTGGCTGCTGCTGCAAGCGCCAACCACAACCGCACACGCGTCGGGTGAAACCGCGCCAGCAGCAAAAGAAAAGAGGGAAAGCACAAATAGAATTGCTCCTCGATCCCGAGCGACCAGGTATGCGTGAGTGGAGAAAACTCAGCGGAATCTCCCCAGTACCCTCCAAGGTATCGCCACACATAAATGTTCGAGAGGTTGAAAAGTGCCCACAAGCTGTGCTTTGCGGTCTGTTGCACGCTGCTTGCGGGCAGAAGAAGGTACGCCAGGGCAAGAACCGTTAGCACCGTGAGGAGGGCATTGGGCAGGAGGCGTTGAATTCGGCGCAGGTAAAACTCGCTCATCGAAAAGCTGCCCTGACGGACCCCATTTACAATGATCGACGTGACCAGGAATCCGGAAAGAACATAAAAGACATCGACTCCAACGAATCCGCCTGCGAGAGCGCGTGGCTGAACGTGGTAAATCAGCACCGCAACGATCGCGATCGCTCGAATTCCATCGAGCGCAGCATTGTACGGAATAGTGCGCCGGCGGGCGACCCGCGGCGCGGCTCGGAGCGGAGCAGCTTCGACCGTACTATTCACATCTCAATCAACCTGTCCGGGAAGATTCTTTTCGGAGAATGGGGGATTGTGAAACCCGATAGCGCCCCGGTTGAAGGGAAATGTTTTCACTCATATGCATTCAGCAGGGAACACATTATCGCCCTTCGAGGTTTACGTTGTCGTTGTCGTTGTGGCACGGAACTTTCAGCCTAAGAAGAGCGTAAGGACCCCGTGCTTTTCACGTTCTCGTAACCGCACCGTCACAAGCTTGTAACATCCCTTCGCGAGCGTGCGGTTGCGGTGGTTGGGGCCAAGGGAATGCCTCCGCTGATTTACGTTCTAGCAGAAAATGCAGTCTATGGTTATGAAGATGGCGACACTCGCGATGACGAAGCCCTTACCAGGAGCGAACGAAAGCGTGCCGGCCCGCAACGCGACGATCTTGCCAGCGCGAGCCGCTTCCAAGCTGAAGATACTGGTGGTCGACGACGAACCGGACACGATTGAGCTGATTAGTTTTAACCTGCGCAACGCCGGATACGAGATCATCACAGCCGAAGATGGGGCTGAAGCCCTGCGCAAAGCCAAGGCGCAGATTCCGAACCTGATCATTCTCGACCTCATGTTGCCTGAAGTGGACGGGCTTGAGGTCAATAAAATGCTGCGCGCGGACGCTGCGACGACTCATATCCCTGTCCTGATGTTGACCGCAAAGGCGGGTGAAGTAGATCGCATCCTGGGATTGGAACTTGGCGCGAAGGATTACGTCACGAAACCGTTCAGTCCCCGTGAGCTGATTTTGCGGGTGCGCAACATTCTGCGGCAGGGCGAAACCAAATCAACCGAGCAGAAACTTTATCGTTTCGGGGATTTGACCATAGATCTGGAAAGACACATGGTGACAGTGGCGGGTAAACCGATTGAACTCACCGCGACCGAGTTTCGCCTGCTCGCACTCCTGGCACAACGCCGCGGCCGGGTCCAATCTCGCGAACAGTTGCTTCAGGACGTCTGGCATTACGATTCGATTATCGACACCCGCACAGTCGACACGCACATGCGGCGCCTGCGCGAAAAACTCGGCAAAGCCTCGAAGTATCTCGATACTGTTCGCGGAGTTGGCTACCGTTTTCTTGAGGGTTAGGCCCTCGCGCATGTGGGTCGCGATTAGCATCATCCTGTTTGCGGGCTTGATCGTCCTTCACCTCTTCTGGGTACGGCGACTGGACGCTGCTCAGGAGAAAATCGCCCAACTCCGCAAAGAACTTCAAACGATCAAGGACCAGCAGGCCGATCTCACCGCCCAGAATAAGCTCCATCAATTCGCCATCCTCAACAGCGTTATCGAGGGGGTCCTGGTGCTCGATGCCGAAGGGAAAATCCAGACCGTCAACAAATCGCTGGAGAAGATGTTCCGCCTGGACGGCGACATTCGTGGTCAGCGCTTGATGGAAGCCCTCGGATCGCACGAATTGGTCGGCGTAGCCGAACGTGTGGCCCACGAAGGGCAGGTCCGCGAATTTGAATTCACCGCCTCCGGCCTGCAGGACCGCCGCTTCTTCGAAGTCAATGCCGCCGCCATTGGTGGACTGAAGCACGAACGCGGAGGAGTCGTCATGGTCTTTCACGATTTTACCCGCTTGAAAGCATTGGAAAACGTGCGTCGCGAGTTCGTCGCCAACGTCAGCCACGAACTGCGTACGCCATTAACTCTGATCAAAGGCTACATCGAAACTCTACTCGACGGCGCCAAGGACGACCCGAACGTCGCCACCCGCTTCCTCCAAAAAATCGAAAAGCATACGGCACGCCTCACCTTCCTGATCGAAGATCTCTTGACTCTCTCCCAACTCGAAGCCGGCCAAACCTTGATGCACCAGCAGACCGTCTTTCTAGAACCGATTGTCGACCGCGTCATCGAAGAACTTCAGACCCCGGCGTCGGAAAAACAGATCGCTCTGAAAAACGAAATCGATCCGGCGTTGCAGGCCCACGTGGATGGCGATCGAATCCAACAGGTCTTCTACAATCTCGTGGACAACGCCATTAAGTACGGCAAGCAAGGTGGAATTGTTTCAGTACGCGCCACGCCCGGAATCGCCGAGATCGAGCTCGCGGTCCAGGACGACGGCCGCGGCATACCCGAAGATGCCCGTCAGCGCGTCTTTGAACGCTTCTACCGCGTCGACCGCGCTCGCTCCCGTGAAGCGGGAGGCACCGGTCTCGGGTTGGCAATCGTCAAACATATTGTCCAGGCGCACGGCGGCAAAGTCTGGGTTGAAAGCGAACTGGAAAAAGGCAGCACCTTCCACTTCACCGTGCCGGTCGTGACGATGGAATAGTGGAACAAAAAAAACGGATTAATCATTCACCGGCTTGCGCCAGTTGCTGCGACTTTGCCCGCGATGCGGCGAAGAATTTGTACTGCAGATCGCGGGGGGTGGACTTCACGTATTCGCGGTTGAAATGACCAAGGCCGTTGGAGACATAGTAAGTATTCAGGTTCGTGCTGCCAACATGAACAATTCCAAGCAAACTGTTCAGATTCGAATAAGTAATTTCCACTTGAACAGGCTGGCCGACCACAATGTTACGCAGGAATTCACGACGGCGTTTCTCCTCGGTGATTTGGGCAGGGGAAAAAGGTGGTTCGGGCAAATCGAATCCGGTTAAGCGCACCGACAAGATTTGGTTGCCGCTTTTCATCTGGAAAGTGTGGCCATCGAGGATTCCAATTCCCTGCCCGTTGACCAATGGCAGGCGTTCGGTCTTTTGGATGCCCCCATTTTCGTAAACATCGTACCAAACCCACATCGGCTCAAAAGCGGCGCGCTGGGTCCACACCCAGTAAACGCAGCCGAGTGCGAGCAGGACGAAAAACCACTTCACCAATCTATGGAGCAGATAAAACATGGTTATTCCGTTCCGATCCGAATACGGGGGTTCCGTTCTATGGGCGGCGGTGGAGGCGCGGTTGGGACCTCCAATTTACTGGGTTCCGGCGCCTCGGAACGCTCCAACGAAAGGAGAACGATGTTCACATCCGGGCTCGGATGGGGGCGAGGATCGATACCGTGCCGCATCAGCGCGTTGAATGCTTTCAGGCAATTCTCCGCGTTATTGAACTTGAATACTTCGTGCGCGTAGACCTTTTCCAGCCAGGAGCCGGGCTTGGAGTGCTCGAGCCCAATCACGAATCCGGTGGGAAGCCAGGGCGCGCGAACCCCTTCGATGAAACAGAGCCAGCGGATCAATCCCGGGTATTTCTCCCGCTTGTCCAGCCAGCGGACCAGCCACATGACGAAATTCTTCCGCTCCACGGGCGGTGTTTGCACCATGCCGCCGGTCAACGGATCGGCCACTTTCGCCCCGAAGTACGGCGCCCAGCAAATCGCTGCCGCAATGGCCACAATCACGCCGGCACCGACCCAGAAGGCGTTGTTCATGTCGCCGGCAGCGAGGTTCGTCCGCGCGTTGTCGCGCGCCTGGGCGATGCAATAGATAAACAGGCCCGTAAAAATGATTCGCAGCAAAACCAGCATTTTATCTATCCTCGTCCGGTTTCAATATCGCAATGTTTCCCACGATACCGCGCAGCACCATGTCCAATCGGTGTTTGTTGATGGAGTATTGAGTGGCCGTTTCTTTTGTAATCCGGCCGGCGGCGAGCAACTCGATGAGATACTGGTCGAAGGAGTGCATCCCCTGCCCGACCGACGCTTCGATGATCCCTTGCAGTAGATGCAGGTTATTCGTTTGGATCGCCTCCTGCACTCCTTTGTCCCGCTTGACCAGTTCGAGGACCGGCACGCGTTTCCCGTCCGTCGACGGGATCAACCGTTGGCAAACTATGGAATTCAAGTTCCGGGCGAGCAGGTGGCTGATGTTCTCCTGTTCTGTCGCTGGATAGAACTCGCGAATACGCCCGATCGCCTGTGCGACTGAATCGGCATGCAATGTAGTCAGAACCAAATGGCCTGTTTCCGCGGCTTGCATCGCGGCGTAGATGCTGTCGCGATCACGAATTTCGCCGACGAAAATCACGTTGGGATCCTGGCGCATCGCGTTGCGAATACCGGCGGCGAATGAATCGGTGTCAATCCCGACTTCTCGTTGCTCGAACTGCGAGAGATAATCTTCGAACACATATTCGATGGGATCCTCAATCGTGATGACCCGCATCGCAGAGGTCTCGTTAATTTCCTGGATCAAGGCGCGCAAGGTCGTGCTCTTCCCCTGCCCTGTGGGGCCAGTAACGAGCATCAACCCACGTGGTTCCATGATTAGCTCGCTTAAAGAGGAGGGTAGATTCAGTTCGGAGAGCTTCTGACGCTGCTGCGGAACAATACGAAACGAGAATGATTGGGTGCCCTTCTGTTTGCTGAAGTTGGCGCGGTACCGCTGATAGCCGTGGTAAAAACTAAGATCTACTTCGCGCTGCGTGCGGATTCTCGTGCAGGCATCTTCCGAGAAATTTTCGGCGAGCAGGCCATAGATGGCTTCGTCGGAGAGAGGATTGTAAGTGTTCTCGGGAACGCGCTGCAGTTTGCCATGGACCCGAATGACGAAGGGCTTGCCTGCCTGCACATGGAGATCGCTCGCTCCACGGCGCTCGCACCATTGAAGCAATTCGCCTAAACGGCTGTGTGGTTGCACCGTCTGCATTCGCCCAAGCTATTTAGCAGCGGTTATGCCATAGACCTCACCTCGCGTGAAGTCTCAAAAGAAAAATGCCGCTCCGGCCCAAACTATTCCGGAGCGGCAACTCATACACACCAACTACCACACATGTAACTTACCCAAACAACCCAACAGCCCGGAAAATAGCAGTGTCTGTGCCATTCTCCGAAGGCGCGGATTTGAATCATGTCATCGCCCGAAATGACGGCTGTCATAGCGAAAAATGACAAAGTTAACGGTAACTGGAAGTGTTTCGGTCCGCTCAAGCTCTCCGACCGGCGTCAAAAAGATACGTGTGCGTAAAATTCACGCACTCGCGCGTGAACCTACTTCGGCCGGAGCGCTTCTGTCACCAAATCAGTCGCATACTCGCTTAAAGGTAACGCGACCGCTGCCGCGCGAGCCCGGTCGGTCATCTTGGCCCAACTCTTTCGAAGGGCGTTCACGACCTTCTCGCGGTCGGTTCGTTGAGCGAATTCATCGAGTTGAAACTCGAGAAATACCAGACAGAGCGCATCTTCCAGGGTGCGGCTATCCGGGTCGGCCGGGAACTTTGTTTTGAGATTTAATTCCTGAACACGCGAGATCACTAGCCCGTCATATCCGCATTCGCGCAGAATTTTGCCGGAAATCTCTGCATGAAACGCCTTCAGCTTGCTTCGCCAGAGGTGATATCCAGCTTTATCCGGGGGAAAGTCGGAACGCGGGATTTCCCAGCGCCGAATGTGTTGGGACCGAGCAGCCAATTGCAGCTCTTCCGAGGCGCTTGGGTCGAGTTTAAGAACCCATTGGCTTAGCCGCTCCGCGTAGAGTTGTTCCCGAGGAACCGAATCGCCGCCGACTATATCGACGTGCGGGTCTTTTGCATTTTCCGCGTCAAACCGGGCAATAGCCTGCTGAAAACGAGGGTTCACAATCTAGATGTAATACATCTTTTCCTTGTCGCTCGCCTGTTCGAGAAGCTTTTGGAAATTCGTTGTGTCGGCAGTTTCTTCGAGAACGTTCTGCAGGTTCTTCCAGACATTGCGCAATTCGACCGGGCAGTGCGAATCGTTGAGGGCCGGCGAGTCGAAAACCTCTCCATGAATGCAGCGGATCACATCGCCGAAAGTGATGTCGACAGGAGGACGCGCCAGTAGATAACCGCCTTCTTTGCCGCGCTGGCTCTTTACAATCTGTTGCGACTTCAACTCGATGAGAATCTGCACCAGGTAGTTCGGAGGAATGCCGTGCTCTGCCGCAAGGTCCTCCACTCTCACCGATTCACCCGAGGCATAATGCCGCGCCAGGCCAAGCACCGCCCGCGCCGCATAGTCGCTTTTGACCGAGAGTTTCACCGCGCCAAGCTATTGAACCTGCCTCGCTGAAGCAAGGATTGCGCTACCGACCGCGGTCGGTCCCTGACCGCCGCGCTTGGTTTTTACGAGACGCTGCGAGACACCAGCCGCCCTCCTTGTATTCGCATCACTCCGCTACTACCAAGGTGGTATGGTGAGCCGGGTTTTTCCGAGGCAACATGCTCACACAAGGAGCCACCGCGGAAATGGTGGCACGAAATTATGAATCCAGCTTTCTTGGAAATTCTGCTCGGAGCGATGGCGTTCTTCACGTTTGTGATGGCGGCACGCAGCCAGGTGAGCAGCGGCGAGCGAAAAGCGCCGTCTCATCAAACGCCGTATCAACGGACGACTGCTAACGCAGGTTGTAGCGAATGCTGAAGAACCCGACCGCTCGGGAATTCTCAATTGACGGTCGGGGGTTCACCGATAACATTCCCCGCTCTGCTCGGTTTTGAGCTGAAATTGGAGAAAGAAATCGTATGCCAGTGAAAGTTGCTATTAATGGTTTTGGGCGGATTGGCCGCCTTGTTTTCCGCGCTTTGGTGGAACAAGGGATGGTGGGTAAGGATATTGAAGTGGTCGCCGTTGGCGATATCGTTCCGGCAGACAACCTCGCTTACCTGCTGAAGTACGATTCCACCCAGGGCCGCTTTCAGGGTCAGGTCAGTTCTAAAAAATCCGCCGCCGATAAGCCGGAAGATGACGTGCTGGTCGTCGACGGTCGCGACATTCATGTCGTTAGCGCGAAAGATCCTTCCGGCCTCCCATGGAAGCAATTGGGGGTCACCGTTGTTATCGAATGCACCGGCCTCTTCACCGATGCTGAAAAAGCCAAAGGTCACATTACTGCCGGGGCCAGGAAGGTAATCATCAGCGCTCCCGCGAAGAACGAAGACATCACCGTTGTGATGGGTGTCAACCACGAGAAATACGACGCGACCAAGCACAATATTATTTCCAACGCGAGTTGCACCACGAACTGCCTCGCGCCCGTTGTGCACGTTTTGCTGAAGGAAGGATTCGGCATCGAAGAGGGGCTCATGACGACAATCCATGCTTACACCGCCACCCAAAAGACGGTGGACGGCCCGAGCAAGAAGGATTGGAAAGGTGGACGCAGCGCAGCGATCAACATCATTCCTTCCAGCACTGGCGCAGCGAAAGCAGTGGGGCTGGTTTGCCCTGAAGTTAAAGGCAAACTCACGGGGATGGCGTTCCGCGTTCCCACCCCGACCGTCTCCTGCGTTGACTTGACCGTCCGTACCGTCAAAGACACGAGCTACCAGGAAATCTCCGCGGCGATGAAAAAAGCCAGTGAGACCTACTTAAAGGGAATCCTCGATTACACAAGCGACGAAGTCGTGAGCACCGACTTCATCCACTGCAAAGCTTCCTCGATTTATGATCAGGGCTCCGGCATCGAACTGAACAAGCGCTTCTTTAAGCTGGTAAGCTGGTATGACAATGAATGGGGCTACAGCAATCGCGTCGGTGACCTGCTCAAGTATATGATTGGGAAAGGACTGTAGTCAGTCCCGACGAAAATCCATTTACCTCGTCAGTGTAGACGGCGCCAAACGCGCCGTCTTTTTTATTTCGCCTTCAGGCAACCGGCTCAGGCGCTCTGGATTCGATCCGCCATCGATCTACAGCCCTTCGCGGTGGACCGCACCATGAATCCTTAATGGCCAGGGGATTGAGGTCGATAGTTCATGGATGAACAGATTCGCAACTTTTTCCGATTTGGGTTATCCAATATATTGAATGCTGAAAATGGATTTAACCGCTGCCTCGGGAGTATTCCACGGCATTTCTGCGAATATCGAAAAGGTCATTCGGGGTCAAACCGCGAGCATCCGGAAGTTGCTCGCTGCCTTTGCCTCGGGTGGCCACGTGTTGCTGGAAGATTTTCCGGGCACAGGGAAGACCACCCTGGCCAAAGCGCTGGCCAGTTCGATCAACGCGGAATTCAAGCGGATACAATTTACACCGGATGTCTTGCCTACGGATATCCTCGGCGTTTCGATTTATCACCAGAAAGAGCAACGCTTTCAATTTCACGAGGGTCCAATCTTCACGAATATTCTCCTGGCGGACGAAATCAATCGCGCCTCGCCGCGCACGCAATCCGCGTTGCTCGAAGCGATGGGTGAAAGCCAGGTGAGCGTGGAAGGCGAACGACGAAGTTTGCCGGAGCTGTTCTTCGTGATCGCGACGCAGAATCCGGTCGAGTTTCGGGGAACATATCCGTTGCCGGAAGCGCAGATGGATCGGTTCGCGTTACAGTTCAGTCTCGGCTACGTATCGCAAAAGGAAGAGGTCGCGATCCTCAGCGCGCAGGAGAAGGAGCATCCACTCGAGCAATTGACACCGGTGGTGGCGTTACCGGATGTCGTGGCTTTGAAGCGGGCCGTCACACAGGTGCGAGTGTCGGAAGAATTGAAGCATTACATGGTCGAGCTTTGTGCGGCCACGCGCAAATTTTCCGGCGTCCAACTCGGCGCGAGCCCCCGCGCTTCACTGACCTTGATGAAGGTGGCGCAAGCGCTGGCCGTCTATGACGGACAGGATTTCATCACGCCCGATCACCTGATCGAACTCGCCGAACCAGTGATTGCTCATCGTCTCGCAATGGAACCGCAGGCGAAGTTTTCTGGATTAACCGCGCGAGGTGTTGTGCAGGACGTGCTGAAAAAAGTGCCGTCACCAACGTAATGAATCACCGATTCATTGCCCATTCGCGCACGAGGGTCGCGGGCTTATCGACTTCTCAACGCCGTGTGATTTCTTCGGGCAAAGGTGTGTTCACACGTCCCAGCGCCAACGAAGCCCGGGTTTGTTTCTCCCGTCGCTCTCTTCGGCTGGAACTTCGTTTAGAATATTGGTTAATCGGGGCTATCTTGAGACGAGCGAGCGCAAAGCGCAATACCGCGGTTAGATGAAACGCTTCATCACCTACTTTCTCTATCGGAACTACCGGCTTTCGGCGGCGATCAAATACCGGGTCCGACGGAAGTTCACACCGGTCGGCGGTCTCGCTATCGCCGCCACGATTTTGACGGGCGGGGTTGGGGTCGACACCAGTCAAGCCATCGCTTATCAGGTTTTTGTTTTGTTATGGCTCTTGTTGGTGGTGGGTTTGATCTGGAGCTTTTTCCCGGCACCCTATTTTCGAGCGGAAAGGACGCTACCCCGCGTTGGAACCGCGGGACAGCCATTGCATTATCGGCTAGCGGTCACAAACCCGCACGAGCGCATACAGCGGTCCGTCACGGTTTCAGAAGATATGGGGGATCCGCGGCCGACCTACGCGGAGTTTGCCAATATGCCGGAACCGGGAGAACGGAAACGGAATTTGTTTGATCGTTTCTTTCGGTTTTATCGCTGGATGTGGCTTACGGAATTGAAGCAGATGGCCGTGGCTGTTCCGGCTAAATTGCCGCCGCTGCAACCATTGCGCAAAGCGGAGGTGCAAATGCAATTGATTCCGCAACGGCGCGGACACCTTCAACTGAATGGGTTGGTTTTCACCGTCACCGATCCTTTCGGGTTTTGTCGCCGGTTCGCCCGATACGAAGCACCACAAAAGGTTTTGATCCTGCCCAGGCGCTATCAGGTGCCGAACATTTCATTTGGCGGGGCGACCCAATATCAACCAGGCGGAGTAAGCATGGCGTCCTCGCTCGGAGAGTCGAACGAGTTCATGAGCGTGCGCGAGTATCGCCGGGGCGATCCATTGCGGCACATTCATTGGAAGAGCACGAGCAAGACGGGCAAGCTGATCGTGAAGGAGTTCCAAAACGAGTTCTTCGTCCGACACGCGTTGGTGCTGGATACGTTTCTTGATCAGTCGAATAACCCGGTTTTTGAAGAGGCGGTTTCCATCGCGGCGTCTTTTGCCATGACCTTGAACACCCAGGACTCCTTGTTGGATCTGCTGTTTGTCGGACCCGAGGCATTCACGGTGAGCAGCGGGCATGGCGTCGCGCAGGTGGAACACATGCTGGAGATTTTGGCTGCGGTGCAGCCCTGCACCAAACATGGGTTCGCGGCTTTGGAGGAAGTGGTCCTGCGCCAGATTGCGCTGGTGAGCGGATGCGTCTCGATCTTCTTATCCTGGGACGAGGAACGGCGTGATCTGGTGGAGCAAATCGCGGTGCTTGCGATTCCTCAGATTGTGATCATTTTAAAGAAGCCAGGGCAAAAAGATCCAGACGTCCAACTAAGGAACGATCGTTTCGTACGCGTGTTGATCGTCGACGCAAGCAAGGTCCAGGAAACGCTGAATCAATTATGAAACCGCCGCCATTCATCGTCGGGGCCACGCTCCTCTTCTGGGGATGGCGAACCGGCATGCTTTGGCTGGGAGCGTCCGCGGGTCTATTAATCGAGCTTTCCCAAGTCGTCCGTGGACGGTGGAACTTTACCGACAAGGAATTCAACCGCTTGTGGGATGTTTGCACGGTGTTGTTCGTGGGAGCCGCGATCTATTTGCGCTTCTCGGAAGATGTAACCAGCGCCGCCTATAAGTTCTTCGAGTGGATGCCGCTCATTTTTTATCCAATGGCGCTTGGTTACACTTACAGCTCGCGCGAAGCAGTGCCGATGAAAACTTTCTCCTGGCTGCTGCGACGGAGGGGCGCGCAGGGCGGCGAGCGCGGCGTCGCATTCGGGTGGGTTTATATCGTGGTTTGCCTGGTCGCGGCGGGAGCGACAAATACGCAGGATATTTGGTTTTTCATCGGGTGCGCTGGAGTTATCGGCTGGGCTCTCTGGGTGAATCGCCCGAAGCGCTTGCCCGCTGTTGCGTGGGCGGTTCTGTTCCTGACCGTGGCCGGCGCGGCGTTCTACGGCCAATCCCGAATGATCGAAGCGCAGGCTTACTTTGAGAACAAGATTTCCGAGTTCATCGTGAAATTCGCGGGCCGCCGCGATTTTGATCCGAACCAGGCTCAGACTTCGATGGGGCGAATTGGGGCGCTTAAGCAATCAAGCGAAATTGTCATGAAAGTGAAGCCGGAGCACGGGCGCATTCCGGAAAAAATTCTCGAATGCACTTACGGACGGCTCGACGGAACAACCTGGAAAGGCGCAGGATTTGGCGGGGGACGCGGACAGTTTGACCCTGTGAACGTTGAACCGGATGCGACCACGTGGACACTCGCGACCAACGCGACAATCAACGGAGCGGTCCGGATCGTTCAAAAGGTAAATCGTAAGAGCGCTTTGCTCGCCGTCCCTTTTGGAACAAAACAGTTCAAGGAATTGGCAGCGGGAGCAGTCGAAACGAACCGGGTTGGGGTGGTTCGGGTGAAGGAAAACCCGGGGCTTTTAAATTTTGTGGCGCGCTACGGACCGGTCTCGCGCCTGGGATGGCAAAACCCAAACGAAGTTCCGGAAGACGAGTCCGAGGCAATCGAAAAAATTGCAAAAGAGTTGAACGTCGACGATCTGGACGACGCGCAGAAAGCCAAAGCTATCGAGAAATTCTTCGGGAACAAATTTCAGTATACGACCTATCAAAAGGCTCGCGAACTGGGACTTCACAACCAAACACCACTGACCTACTTCCTGTTGAAATCACGCGCGGGGCACTGCGAATACTTTGCGACGGCCACCGTTTTGCTGCTCTGGCACTACAAAATTCCGGCACGTTATGCCACGGGTTACGCGGTCGAAGAATTAACGCGAGAAAATGATGCTTACATCATTCGCGAACGCCACGGTCATGCCTGGGCGGTTGCCTTTATCGACGGCGAATGGAAGGAAGTGGACAGCACTCCCGCAGGCTGGGCCGAAGCTGAGGCGAGCGAATTTCCCGGTTACGAGGATTTGAAGGACGCCTGGGCGAGTTTTCTCTTCGGATTCATGGAATGGCGATGGCTGGGCGACTGGAGCTTTTTCCGCCTGGCCGCGCCCTGGCTGGTGGTCCCGCTTACGGCCTTCCTGGTGTGGCGCATATTCGGCCGCCGCATGACCCGCCTGGAGCGCTCGGTTCGCGAAACACAACTCTGGCCGGGCGCCGACAGCGAATTCTTCGCACTCGAGCGCAAACTCGCCAAACGCGGTTTGGCCCGAGAAAACGACGAAACGACTGAAGCCTGGCTGGCGCGCGTCGCCGCTGATGCGCCCCCTCTCGCGGAGCTTCTTGCGACCATCGTGCGACTGCACCAAAAGTATCGTTTCAGCGTCCAGGACCTGGAACCCACCGAGCGCAATCGATTACGAACGTCTGTGCAGCTTTGTTTGGCCAGAGTCTGAGAAGCGCGTTTTCTGAAAACGGCCCGGTCGGCGTTCTTTCCCCTTTATACATTCGCCGCAACCGATAGCCTCGCGGCTAATGAACCAGGCCGCGACAGCTCAAAGGCACATCGCCGCTCCGAGGCTTATTCCCACGCTCGGATTGTTTAGTGCGACGATGCTAGTGGCGGGCGGTGTGATTGGCTCGGGTATCTTTCGGAAACCCGGAGTGATGGCCGCGCAGGTAGGCTCGCCGGAATTATTACTCGCGGTCTGGCTGTTGGGCGGAATCATTTCGCTCATGGGCACGCTCAGCAACGCTGAACTGGCGTCGATGATGCCCGAAACCGGTGGTCAGTATCTTTACCTGCAGCGCGCTTACGGACCGTTTGTCGCATTCCTTTACGGGTGGTCGCTTTTTGCCGTGATCCAGTCCGGGTCCATCGCGGCTCTGACTTACGTCTTCGCCGAACACACCACACGCATCTTTCCGCTGTTTCAGCCTCCGGAATCACTCGCCAACTTCGCCTTCCACCTGCCACTCATCGGGGACATCGCGCTTTTCAAAGAACTCGGAGTGAAAACGCTGGCGGCCGCGATCATTGTGATCCTCACTATCGTGAACTATCTCGGGGTCCGGTTTGGCGGTGTAGTGCAGAACATATTCTCCATCGCCAAACTCGGAGCAATGCTCGCCCTTGCCGCGGCAGTGGTCATAACTCCCGGTGTCGGCAGCTTGTCAAATCTCACGTCGCCCAGCACGGCCGTTCATCCGCAGGGCCTCGCGCTTTGGGCGGCAATGGCCGGGGCGTTACAAGGCGCGTTCTGGGCGTACGATGGCTGGCACAAGATCACTTACATTGGCGGCGAATTGAAATCGCCCAGGCGCGACCTGCCTCGCAGCTTGATCCTCGGGATCATGATCGTCACCGGGATGTACCTTCTCATGAGCTCGATCTATTCCTTCGCGATGCCGATCGACGAGATGATGCAATCCAAACTCGTCGCCGCGGATGTTGCTGAACGCTGCCTGCGCGGGGGAGGGAAATTCATTGCTCTTGCCGTGATGCTCTCCACTTTTGGCGCCACCAACGCAGTCATTCTGACCAGCGCGCGCGTTTACTACCAAATGGGCAAGGACGGAGTAGCGCCAGGATTTCTCGGCCGCGCTCATCCGCGCTACCACACGCCTGCCCCGTCCCTGATCGTGCAGGCAGTCTGGAGCATTCTCCTGCTATTCAGCGGCACGTTCGATACGCTCACGGACACGCTCGTCTTTGTAAGCTGGTTCTTCTACATCGCCAATGCGCTCGCGGTAATTATCCTCCGGCGCCGCGACCCCACTGCGCTTCGACCCTTCAAAGTTCCAGGCTATCCGTTCGTGCCACTGATTTTCATCGCATTCGGTCTGGTTTACCTCGTGCTCACCTTATGTAACGACGTGGCGGCCTACCGAAAAGCGCTCGCCGCCGGGCAACCGGCGCTCCTCAACGCAGCGTTGGGTCTGGGACTGGTTTTTATCGGCACACCGGTTTTCTGGTATTATAGAAGATCCCGATCCAGCTGACGCGAAGTGAGCGTTAAAGCGTCTTTCCATCATTGACCAATTCAATTAGGACGCGCACGATCGATCAATCACCAACCTTATGCTTTCACGACGTTCAGCCCGTCGGGCGGCCGATTTAAAAAAGCGCGCCTTTACCTTGATTGAATTGCTGGTGGTCGTGGCGATTATCGCGATTCTTGCGGGGTTGCTGATGCCCGCGCTCCACAAAGCGAAATCGTCTGTCCGGGGAACGGTCTGCCGAAACAATCTTCACCAGATTGGGCTGGCTTCAATGATGTACGCGGATGACAACCGCGGGAACCTTCCCGCTTTCTTACGGTGGTTGCATGACCCGCCGACTTCCACCGATCCGAAAACAGGCAAACTCTTTCCTTACCTGAAAACAAAAGGCGTTTACATGTGTCTGGGTGACAAATTGGAGCTCGCCTCCGGGAAAAACTCCGACGGGCGGCGGGTTCCCGTGACGCCGCGGACGAAAATTCGCGAGTATAGCTATGCGATGAATTGTTCGATCTGCCATGCCACAGCCCTTTCGGGATTTAAAGAACCGGGCGCCACGGTGATCTTTCTCGAGGCGAATCTGCAGCCGACCGATTTTTCTGGACAGGTCGCTCCCGTGAACACGGCGCTCGCCTTTCGGCACAATCGCCGGGGCAACCTGATCATGGGTGATTTGAGTATCCAATCCATGGATAAAAAGACTTTTGATGCCGCTTCGAAAAAGAATCGTTTCTGGCAGCCTAACGACAATCCCGATAACAGCCGGTCCGGGCTGTAGAAAAATGAATCAGGAACTCAGGAACTCAGGAAGCTTCTTTTGTCTCGCGGAGCTAATTCCTGAGTTCCTGTTTTTCAGATTTTTCATCGTTGAATTAAAAGCTATCTCGCACTTTTCCATCGATAAAGATGGACGGCATACGGGCCGAACTTGTCCTGCAGTACGCCATCATCAATGGTAATTGTCCGTCCTTCTCCGATGACTTCGACTTTGGCGTTGCGCAGTCCCGGCGCGCCGAAAGTCGCCGAGGTCGAAGCACTGCGCATGCAAGTGGCGAATATGTAGTTTGTGCCGTGCAACTCGCTGTAGAGCGTTGCGACTGGGGCCTCCTCTGAGAAGGAGGCCGATGGAACGCTCCCTTTGGCTGCATAAATGACGGGTGCGAGGGATTGGACTTCGGCGTTGATACGAGTAACTCCAGCGAGTGTCTCCGGTTGATCCAACAGAGCGGCCTCCTTGAAAGTCGGCTTGAATTGATGCACGAAGTAAATCAGTCCGCGTGAACCATGGATGATCGACATCCAAACCTCTGCGCGAATCTGCTCCGGCGTCGCCAGGGCATTGGTGTTGCTGATGTGAGTGCACTCAATGCAGTTCCAAACCATTCTGCCGTCCGCCCATCGGCGCAAGCGTTCCACTCCGCGAGCGACATATTCCAGTTTCCCGATGATATCTCTGCTATCGTGCACTACGGGATAGATGTCGAAGGAAGCGATATCGCAGCCCTTCACATATTCGGGATAATCCTCAGGATGATTGCGGCGCACACCGCGGCCAATGTAATTGTCCCATGCGACACCCTGGCCAAGGTTCAAGAGAACCGGCCGCGTGGGATCGGCCGCGCGCATTCTCGCATAATCTGTTTGGATCACTTCGGGTTTAATGGGGGGACCGTACCCTTTGCCGGAGGGAAGTGATTGAGCGTTGTCCGGTTCATCGCCATGCATCCAACCCACGATCACGGGATTGTCTTTGTTCGCCAGGCCGGTAGCGTTTTGCGAGCAGATCACCGCCATGCCAGATTTTTTTAGCTTTTCCAACTGATCTTCGGTTGGTCCGCGCCAAAGTCCGACGTAGAGGTTTATCCCAGCAGAACTGAAGCGTTGCGCATTGTTTGGACTTTGCAGCCACACGGCGATCGGGAAGACATCTCTGTTGGTGGTGAAACCGGTGGTGATGGACTGCGGAAGGTTCGCCGCGCGGAGAGGCCAAATCACGCAAAACATTAACGCCGGAAAGAGTCTTACCAATCTCATGATGTTTAGATAGACGACGCCACTCTCGAGTAAGTATCGAAACGTTGCGAGCTTTCGCCTACTTTGCCCTCCGTCCGAATGACTGAACCGACTGAAAAAACGCACTTCCGCGAGTGGCGAATCCCGGGGCCGATCCCGCCGGGCGCGCTCACTCACCAACCGGCCACAGACTCAGGCGAAACTCTCGACGCGTTGAGCGGCCATTTCCGCATTTTCCAATTGGAAAAGGGCCATCGCTTTTCAACGGACGACATTCTGACCGCGTGGTATGGCACGACATTCGCGCCGACAGTCTCGTCCGCCCTCGACCTTGGCAGCGGGATAGGGACGGTGGCGATGGTTGCAGCGTGGCGTTTACCGAACGCGCAATTCGTAACCATCGAAGCGCAGACGGAGAGCGTTCGGTTGGCGCGAAAATCTGTGGTCTGGAATGGTCTCTCCGCCAGGTTTGAAATTCGCGAGGGTGATTTCCGCGATGCCACGGTTCTGCGCGAGGACGAGAGGTTTGACCTGGTCTTGGGAAGCCCGCCCTATTTTCCACGCGGCAGCGGAGTGGAGGGAGATCATCCGCAAAAGATCGCCTGCCGATTCGAACTGCGCGGTGATATTCGCGACTACTGTGAGGTCGCGGTGCGCCATCTCGCTCCGGGGGGATTATATACCTGCGTGTTTCCAGTGGATCCGGACGAGCAGCACGAACGTGTTCGCAAAAGTGCTGCGCACAGCGGGTTGGTCATCATTCGCTGGCGACCGGTGGTGCTTCGCGAAGAGAATCGCCCATTACTGGGATTGTTCGCCATGATGCGCGCGGAGGATCTACCCGATTGGATGCGGCGCGAGCCTTGGACCGAACCGCCACTCGTCATCCGGAAAGCGGACGGATCAATCCATCCGGAGTATTCGGCGATCAAGCTATCTTTCGGTTTTCCGCCCTGAGTTATCTGATCCGTTCGATGTGGCCTTCCATCAGAAGCTGCGACCATGTTTCCATGCGGTCTTTGTAGACCGGGAGTTCATTGCGATTGACCCATTGGCCGGACATCAATTCCGGCTCATTCAGGGTGAAGGTGCGTTCCGGGGTCACCAATTCGTAGACGATGCCAAAATGAACGCGCCCCACCGGTGTCGTCGAATCATAGATCGTGCCGAGCAAGTTGAGTTTCCAGCCCTCCGCAACGGTAATTTCCTCGTTCAGCTCACGAAGAAGGCCGGCCTGGACGAGGTCTTTCGCGCCGCCAGCGACCTCCTGCTCGTTGATGTGCCCCCCGATACCGAGAGAAAATTTGTTATGCAGCCGGGCTTCGCTCTGTTTTTTGGTGCGCTGAAGGAGAACGAAGGCATCCCCATGCCGAATACAAATGTACGGGATGATTTGCTTGTGAGTCTCGTCCTGCTCCACTTGACTGCGAGGGAGGAACTTACGAAGGTCGTTCGCCTTGGCGATCACCATCTCTGCAGGAGCGCGTTCAAACCGGGTGTGCAACTGCCCTTCAATCGTCTGCGCGGGCACAACTAAAACATTCTCATCCATGGCCATTTTATGCGGCTGAAACTGGCAAAACGGAGTTAAATACACCAGCCAAACTTCGTCTCTCAGTCGTGCGAACACTCTCCGGCAATTTCTGCCGTTCTCAGCGTTGCGAGTTCTGAATCGGTTCATTTTTGCCCTTACACAAGAGATCGAAACCCCAAAAAACAGATGATTCCCCCGAAAAGTCTGTTAGCAGGCCCATTTGCCTTTTTTTTGACAGGTTCCTCTCAATTCTGAGAAGAAAAATGCGTCGGCACGCCCACTGCTCAACAGCTCCTATGATGACTGCGGTATATATCTGGATGGGCCTCTCGGTCTTCGCGACCTTCGGCATCGTTAGCTCGATGGCCCTCGGTATCCGCCGTCACATCCCCGAAATCGATACCGAAACCACTCCTGAGACGATGGTTATCCTCAACCGCGGCGTCGCGAGCGGCGAAGCGAAATTGGCGGCGTCGTACGCTCAATAACTGGGCTGGCGGTCTTTCCTTCATTAGTGCCAGGCGTTCCGTCTCGCAACTTCTGGTCCAATCCCGCGGATAAGAAGCCCCTCGCTTTCGCTCCACGTCAAGCTGAGGTCATCCTTTAGCAATTTGGGTGCAGCATCGCGGCCTGCTCAGAGTCAGGCTACATTAGCGGTGAGAGGAAAAACGAGAGGTGAACTATGAGGTCCGCTCCAGAACACGAACTGGCGACTCCCCTCCATCAGACGGTCAGGCTGCCCATCGGGAAAGGACATCTTGAGGGCGAACTTCATCTTCCGGCACACGCCACCGGGCTTGTTTTGTTCGTCCACGGGAGCGGAAGCAGTCGGCACAGTCCGCGAAATCAATTTGTCGCCCGCGTCATACGCGAAGCCGGAGCCGGCACTTTTCTTTTCGATCTGCTGACCCGTCCCGAAGAGGAGGTGGACGCGGTAACAGGTGCGCTGCGTTTCGATATACAATTTCTTGCGCAACGGCTACTGGCCGCCACGGATTGGACTTTGACCTATCTCGCGCCCTTTGCGCCCAACCTCGGATACTTTGGATCGAGCACCGGAGGCGCGGCGGCCCTGGTTGCCGCCGCGAAGTTGGGAAACAGAATCGGCGCGGTGGTATCACGCGGCGGACGTCCGGACCTGGCCGGCTACGCGCTGCCGCGGGTGCAATCGCCAACACTTTTGATTGTGGGCGGCGCCGATCATCACGTGCTTTCGTTGAATCAAGCGGCGTTCGCGCAGATGAATTGTGAAAAGGAGCTGCAGATCGTTCCCCAGGCCACACATCTTTTCGAAGAACCGGGCGCGCTGGAGCGGGTGGCTGGTCTCGCCGCGAATTGGTTCAGCGCACATTTTCAGACAAACGAAGAACAGAAGTTCTAGCTAAACATTAGAAAGGTGGTTCTATGACCCTTCCTGTCCAAATCACGTACCGGAACATGCAACCCTCCCCTGCCGTGACTGATCGCATTCGAAGCGAAGTCGCGAAGCTGGATCGTTATTTCCCGCGCATTACCAGTTGTCGAGTGATGATCGAAGCTCCGCATCGACATCATAAATGGGGGGAGCTGTTTCATATCCGGGTTGACCTCGGCGTGCCCGGCGCCGAACTGGTGATCAAACATGAACCAAGTCCGCACGCCGCTCAGACTCACGACGACTCCGCGAAATGGTCGAAGCAACTCGAAACCAACCCGCGTCACAAAGACATTTACGTGGCGATTCACGACACATTCAAAGATACGCGCCGCCGCCTTGCGGACTACGTCCGAAAACTCCGCGGTGATGTAAAACTTCACACGCGACTTCCCTCGACGCGCGCTGAGAAATTCGCCGTCCTCTAACCCTGGACCGGGCCGGCGCTTCTCCAAAAGCGCCGGCGTAACGCGCCCGTGATTTCAAGAATGGCCCAGGGAATCAGCGCGATAGCTATAATCCATAGAAGGTCTTGCCAGGACAGGACAACCGTTTTGAATAGCCGCGACGCAAAGGCGCTGTGTAGAAGGAGAAGTTGCAATCCAAGTGTTCCCAGCACCACAACACCGGCCCGTATCCTGAGCGCGCGGCCGATATTCCAGAACGCACTCTCTTCTCCTAAAAACGCGAATGCGCAGAAGAGTTGCGCGAACACGACTACCGCAAACGCATGCGTTCGCCCGATCTCGGGGCCCTTCGTGAGGAGTGCCTCGCGATAAACCCCAAAGCTGACCAGGGCGATGACTAAACCCGTAAAAACGACAGCGCGTATGAAGCTGCGATTCGCGAGATTTTGCTTCGTCGGGCGCGGCGGGCGATGCAGCAGATTTTTCTCAAGCGGACTGGTGGCGAGCATCAATGCCGGTAGGCCATCGGTTACCAGATTGATCCAAAGCAAATGGATCGGCAGCAACGGCAATGGATACCCAACGAAAAGGGCGAGCGCCATGAAAGCCAACTCGCCGGCGTTGGTGGCGAGCAGATATTCAAGGGCTTTGCGGATGTTCGAGTAGATTCCCCTCCCCTCCTCCACCGCCGCGACGATGCTCGCAAAATTATCGTCCGTGATGATCATGTCCGAAGCCTGCTTCGTGACTTCAGTTCCACTGCGCCCCATCGCGATCCCGATATCCGCGCCCTTCAAAGCCGGCGCGTCGTTCACGCCGTCACCGGTCATGGCGACGACCGCGCCGTTCGCCTTCCAGGCCCGCACGATGCGAAGTTTGTGTTCGGCGGTAACACGGGCGAACACTCGTGTCTGTTCCACACGCGCTTTCAGTTGGTCGTCCGCGATTCGCTGGAGGTCAGCGCCGGTCACAATTTCCGTTTCAGCCGAGGCAATTCCGAGTTCGCGCGCGACGCTCAGCGCGGTTTTTGGATGATCTCCGGTGATCATTACCACTTTGATACCGGCTTCGCGACACTCGGCGACCGCTTCACGCGCCTCGGCGCGAGGTGGATCGTACATACCTGAGAGGCCGACGAACACGAGGTCTCGTTCCGCCTCGTCGGGCATGATCGGCCCTTGTCCGCTCGGAAAATCACGATAAGCCGAGCCGAGCACGCGCAGACCGCGAGCAGCCATTCCATTATTGGTTTCGGCCACTCGGGCGCGATCTTCCGCCAGCAGATCTCTGACTCCCCCGTTTTGATATATACGAGTGCATCTCTCCAAAAGCAGATCAGGCGCACCGTTCACAAAAGCCCGGACCTGGTCCTCGTTCATCAACCGCAGAACCGTGCGGCGTTTTCGATCCGAATCGAACGGAAACTCACGATGCCGCGGCGCTCCCTCTTCCAAATGATCCTTGCGCGCTCCTGCTTTGCGACCTGCAACCAAAAGCGCTCCTTCCGTCGGATCACCAATAACCTCCCACCGGTCGTCCTTCAGGACGATGTGGGCGTTATTACAACCGATCAATATGTTGGCCAATTCAAGCAAGGGAGCAACGTGCTGCGATTGAATAGGCTTCCCTTCGATAAGGATTTCGCCGTTCGGGCCGTACCCCTCCCCGCTCACTTCGAACTTTTGTTCGGCCACGTAAAGTTCGCGCACGGTCATTTCGCCAACCGTCAATGTACCGGTCTTGTCCGTGCAAATCACCGTGGTCGCTCCGAGCGTTTCAACCGCTGGCAATCGCCGGACGAGTGCCTTGCGGCGCGCCATACGCATCACGCCCAGAGCGAGCGCTAGCGTCACGACCGTGGGCAAACCTTCGGGAACCGCAGCTACCGCCAGACTGACGGAGGTGAGAAACAGGGAGAACAGATTCAGGCCACGGAACCAGCCAATCAGGAAAAGCATCAGAACAATAGCGAGCGACGCCCATACGAGCATGCGGCCAAGGCGTTCAAGTTTTCGCTGCAATGGAGTCTCCTCCTCCGCGGCAGTCTCGATAAGAGTTGCGACTCGACCAATTTCAGTCGCCATGCCCGTCGCCACCACCACTCCTTTCCCGACGCCACCGGCGACGCTCGTCCCCATGAAGATCATATTCTCCTGGTCCGCGAGAGCAGTTTCCGCTTCCAGCGTGCAGACCGCTTTCAAAACAGGCGCCGACTCACCAGTCAACGCCGCTTCGACACATCGCAGTGAAGCAGCCTCAATTAACCGCGCGTCCGCAGCGACGAGATCGCCAGATTCCAGTTCCAACACGTCGCCGCGCACCACTTCAGCGGCAGGGATAAGCAGGAGCTTGCCCTCGCGGCGCACTCGCGCATTGGGAGCGGCCATCCGTCGTAACGCCGCAATGGATTTCTCCGCGCTCAACTCCTGGTAAAACCCGACAAGCGCATTGAGGAAAATAATCGCCAAAATGGCTACGGCATCCAGCCAATCTCCAAAAACCGCAGAGATGATTGCGGCCACGAAAAGAATACCGACCAGCAGCCCGCCAAACTGCCGTAGGAAAATCCGCCAGGGCCGCACTCTCTTTGTCTCACGGAGTTCATTGCGGCCACCGGTCTGGAGGCGGCGCGCCGCTTCCAGCGAGGAAATCCCCTCTCGCGCCGTCCCGAGCGCAGCAAAAAGCGATTCAGACGAAACGCTGTGCCACTGTGACGGCCCCGCCGCAGGCATCGATTCCGGTTTTTGCACGTCGCCCGCCATACCCACAGGAACATTCACCGCCGAGGTGCGCCCCGGTCAACGATTCTTGCGCAATCCAAAGCAGCGTTTGTCTTTTCGACACGAACTCGGAAACCGTTCGGTTCTGTCGGTCATCGCACCTACAATTCAATTATTGAGAAGCTCAGTTTTGCCTTTGCACTCGTTGACCGTTAAATGTGAGAAGATGTTTCGGCGACGGGTACGATTAGTTTGCGGACTTCTTTCCTTTGCTGCCATGCCTTTGGCGTTTGGCGCCACTTCGCTTCTCACGATCACGACCGCGAGGGACGCGACGATCATGTCCACCGATGGCGCGAATCCTCGTGGCGATCAAAGCATTCTTGTCGGGACGCGCGGAACGACGGTGCAGGGCATTTTTGATCGAGGGTTGTTGCGCTTCGATCTTTCCGAAATTCCGACGAACGCGATCATTCTATCGGCCACGATCGAACTGACGGTTGTTCAAATTCCGCAAAATCCAGTTCCTTCAATTTTCAATCTCCATCGTTTACTTAAACCATGGGACGCCACCGCGAGTTGGTCGAACGCCAAAACGGGTGTGCCGTGGGCCGCTCCGGGAGGAAAGGAAGGCACCGATTATGCCGCGGAGGTCAGCGCCAGTCAGGAAGTCGACGAAGAAGACATTTACGATTTCGGCCCGGCAGACCGGCTGAAGGCGGATATTCAGGGATGGCTTGCCAACCTTGCCTCAAATAACGGTTGGATGCTCATGACCGACAGCGAAGGAATGTTTTTCACTGCCCGGCATTTTGGTTCGAGCAAATCGGACGCGCCCCCGCAACTCTTTGTCGAATATTCAAATGTAACCGCTGAAGGCCCAACTCTCACAGGCCCGCAGGCGAAAAACAACCTCTTCACTTTCACCTTTCTACCCGCTGCTGGCGAGGCCTATGCGGTCGAGGCACGCACGAACTTGAACTTGGGAAATTGGACGGTCGTGACGAACATCCCGGCCAGCACCGCGACGGATCCCGTCCTGGTGACCAACAGCATCACAGAGCAAGCTCAGTTCTTCCGACTGAAGTTGCGGTAACGGTTGTCTCGAAGTTCCAGTCCAGGATCACCTTTTAGGCGCATCCTTTTCCTTCGCGTCGCCGCCGTCGGCATCCTGACCGGCTTTCCCCTCGGCACGGCGGATCTCCCGCTCCTGTCGCTCGCGAGCGCTTTCCAGATCATGTTCGCGGTCTCGCTGTTCGCGCTCCAGTTTCTGAATCTGTCGTTCCAGGGAACGAACCTGTTGCTCCAGAGCGCGTTTCTGTTCCTCCAAAGTCTTGAGCTGGACATTCATTCTGTCTTCGTCCGGCTTGCCGTCGAAATCCTGGTAGCCTTGAGCGTCTCGAAACTTCTGCGCCTGCCTGACCGCATCCCGCGCCGCCCTCGCGGCGTCCTTCGCGGTTTTCTCGTGCATTTTAGCGAACTCGTCGCCGTTCCAATTGAAATTCGGAGGATTGAATTTGTTCTGGAAATCGTATTGTAAATCTTTCTTCACCGTGTCGCGACGGATCGATTCCACCATTTTCTCCAGACGTGCCATCCTGCGCTCGAGATCGTCACCGCCACCACCGCCGGTCCGAGCTTTTACCCTCGAGGAGCCTTCGTCGTCATCGGGTGGCAAAGCGCCAGCCAACAGAACCCCTCCTCCCGGAGCAGAGAGAACGACCGGAGGCCGAACATCCCCTCGAATTGCGCCCGCCCCGGGCTGCGCGGCCGGCACATTCCCAAGAACAACTACAGGTCGAGCAGAAACGACAGGCGCCGGACTGACATTGACCGATATTGTGGCTGCTGGCTCGACGGCCGCAATCGGTTCGGCAGGGGGCGTTTCGCGTGCGCCTTCGCCGAACGCTAGACACGGAACCGCCTGAAAAGCGAGTACCGCCACGATCATGGCTGCAACCGCGAAGAGTCCTGTCCTGCCCCGGGCACGTCGCAGCGAGGTATTTCGTTTGGTATCCAGAATCATAGTTATCCTTTGTTTCAATTGACTGTGATCTCCCAGGCCGCCAGTGCCGCGATCACGTTGCGCTTCTGTTTGCGGCTGGCGAGTTCGGTGAGCGAGAGGGCGTAGGATTTCCTGTTCAGCCCCAGCTCTCGGGCAAAAGAACCGCCAACTCGTTGAACCCGACAGCCGTCGGCGCTGGAAATTTCTTCAACGACTCGAAATTGCGGCGCTCGACTCACTTTCAGTTCTACGCATAACTTTCAGAAAAGTTCGCGCGCCGATTCCGGTACACTGATTCCAGCCGCCTTCCATCTACGCAGTATCAGTAGTCGGGCGAATAAAAAACGAGACGAATAGCTGCTACTAACCCCAAAATTCCGCCAAGAGCTTCACTCAGATAACCGCGATCTCGAATTTTTGCCGGAGCTGGAGAGGGCTCCGCACCGGTAATGTGAAAATTAACGTAGAAGGCTGTCCAAGGAAGTCTCATGGAATTTTCTCGCCATTCCCGTTGGCGAAAAATACAAAGCATTGCGATGTGGAGGTCTATTTTTATCGTTCTCGGATGGGTGTTATGCGGGCATTTGCGTGCAGCAGAACAACATGTTGTGCTCATCACGATTGATGGTTTTCCTGCTGCGATGTTTACAGATGCGAAGACGTCCGTACCGAATATACGGAAATTGGCGGCGGAAGGCGTGACAGCGGAACGGATGCAGGTATCCAACCCGAGCGTTACATGGCCTAACCACACGACTTTGGTGACCGGAGTGCGTCCGGCGAAACATTCGGTTTTGTACAATGGAGTTCTGAAGCGCAGCGGTGCAGAGGAACCAGTGCTGGTTGATCCGAAACGGGACAAGACAGATTTGGTCGCTGTGCCGAACTTGTTCGATCTCCTCCATCAGGCAGGGATGCGCACCGCAGCGATTGATTGGCCGTG
Organism: Limisphaerales bacterium; assembly: GCA_044226545.1. Taxonomy (GTDB): domain Bacteria; phylum Verrucomicrobiota; class Verrucomicrobiia; order Limisphaerales; family SXQI01; genus DASVNK01. Next base: position 175,604 of record JBGAGW010000002.1, on the reverse strand, counting down.
CACGCGGAATTCGAATTCGATTGATGATGATTTTCCCGATTCGCCTGATCCGCTTTCGCACACAACGCCACGACTGCTCAAGGGGTTGGTCGCTGAGGGAATTTTGCCGGGAGAAAATGACAAGGGGTTCAGCGCGATGAACGGCCCGGCACGGGACGAAGTTTGGACCCGCGCCGCGTGCCATGTGATCCGTACGCGCAAACCGCATTTGCTTGCGTTGCATTTGCTAAACACCGACGGGATTCATCATCGATACGGTCCCGAATCTCCGGCGAGTTACACCGCGGTCGCGCTGGCAGATACCTTTGTCGGACGTGTTTTGCAGGCGATTGACTCCGCCGGGATTCGTTTGAATACGACGGTGATCGTGACCGCAGATCACGGTTTTGCGACCGCCACGAATATGATCCAGCCAAATGTTTTGTTGCGTCAGGCTGGGTTGCTGCAGCTTAACTCTTCCAACCAAATTGCGAAGGCGCGCGTACAAGTCGTGCCCGAAGGTGGAAGCGGGATGGTCTATTTCAACAATCCGGACACACGGGAAGAGGATCGGCGCAAAGTAACTGAATTGTTCACTGGCAAAGAAGGAATCGCCGAGGTCATCCAACCGGATCGGTTCGCGCAGCTAGGGTTCCCGGCACCGGAAAAGCAGCACACAATGGCCGATCTGGTGATTGCGGCGAAACCCGGCTATGGCGTTACCGGGACGGCCACGGGCGACGCTTATGTCGTGCATGCGGGAACACAAAACAACGTTGGCTATCATGGATACATCTCCACTTACGAGCGAATGGATGCGCCCTTTATCATCTCAGGCCCGGGCATCAAACGCGGCGCAAAAATCGGAGCGATTGAGAATGTGGATGTCGCACCAACGATTGCGGAACTGTTGGGAATCAAACTTCCGCAAACGGATGGAAAGCCATTGAACGAGGCTTTCGGGTCGAAAAATTAGGAGGTTGCGGCGTTCGGCTTGGCTGAGGGAGTGTGCGGAACGGCAAAAGAGAACACAGCCATCCCGAGCAATGCAGCACCTAGAAGGAGAAGCGCGCCGGCATTGCCACCGGTGTAGTCCTTGATCAGGCCGACGAACGTGGGACCGAAAAATCCGCCGAGATTCCCAACTGAGTTGATCAATGCAATCCCGCCTGCAGCCGCAGTCCCGCTTAGAAAGCCGGTCGTCCACGCCCAGAAGGGGGCGATGGTGGCCTTCAGTCCGGCGAAGGCAATGGTTAACCCGGCAAACGCTAGATACGGATTGGTTGCCTTGGCCGCGACGGCAAAACCAACGGCCGCACTGAAAGCGCAGGCCGCGACATGTCCCCGCCGTTCGCCCTTTAAATCAGAATGGCGGCTGACCAGATACATGACGACTCCCGCGACGAAATACGGGATCGCGCTCATCAGCCCGACCGTGGCATTCCCCTGCCCTGACATGCCTTTGACGACCGTCGGGAGCCACATCTCGTAGCCGTAGCCCCCGATGTTCATGAGGAAATAGAGCAGGCAAAGCAACCACACAGCCCGGTTCCGAAATGCCCCGGCCAGTGTATGCTCTTTGGCGATCGAGCTGGCAGCGTCATCAGTAGCGAGACGGCCTTTGATGAAATTTTTCTCATTTTGCGAAAGCCACGCCGCATCGTCCGGACCATTCGGCAGAGCTAGAAGAATCACTCCTCCAATGAGGATCGCGGGCAAAGCTTCGATAAGGAACAACCATTGCCAACCGGCCAGACCGCCGAAGCCGTGCATATTGAGAATCGCGCCGGAGATGGGCGAGCCAATGACACCCGCCGCAACGCCGCCAATGGCGAAAAGCGCGATGATGCGCGCGCGCTCTTTGGGCGGATACCAATAGGTCAGGTACAAAATGACGCCTGGGAAGAATCCGGCTTCGGCGGCACCGAGCAGAAAGCGCATCACGTAAAACATCGTAACGCCTTTCAGGAACATGAAAGCGGCGGAGACAATTCCCCACAAAATCATGATGCGTGCGATCCAGATCCGCGCGCCCACCCGTTGCAGAATCAGGTTGCTCGGAATTTCGAAAATGAAATAGCCGATGAAAAAGAGTCCCGCTCCAAAGCCGTACACACTGCTGAAGACTGAAGGATCCACCCCGAGAACTTCCTGCAACTGGAGTTTGGCAAATCCGACGTTGATGCGGTCCACATAGGCGATGACGTAACAGAGGAACAACAACGGCACCAGGCGAACGCTCACACGCTGAACCGTCGCTTCCTGCTGGGCGGCGCTGAGCCCGCCAGCCGTCGGGACTTCAGGAGCTTCGGACAAGGACAATGCTCCGGCGCTTGGACTTTGGATCTTCATTGGCGATAGCTGCATTTTGCCCGCTGCCTCTGCCGCAGTTCAACAGAAAAGAACCGCGCGGCAAATATTTCTCAAGCTCAGGCGTGAAAGCCAAGACCGCGAATGGCTGAAGCTTCACTGACTAACTTCACGGACGCGATAAAACTGATGCCGAGAACTGGCCTGCTTGTCTTCGATGAGGACGCCGCCCGAGACTGCGGTGTTTGTACTGATGCCCGTCCAGGTGCGGAGATCCCCGGACGCTTCAAGCACACAGGTCGCGCCGATGTGTCCATGAACCCGGACATCTGCTTTAGCGGGCGCGGCTTTCTCCAGGCGGACGATGGGCAACGAGTCGTTTGGCAGCAGGAAGTTCGCGCTCACGTAATCGCCCACCTTTCTTCCACAGTCCTTGCCCGCGACGTTGTCGAACATGTAATGGAAACCACCGTAAACGCGGCTCATGCCGACTTCGTCAGCGCATACGGCGAAGCTGTTGAAGGTGCGGATGACGCCGGGTGTGGCGTCGCCAGTGGCGCTGAAAGTAATGGCGTCCGTACCGTAAAAATGGGTGAGGACCTGGGCGCTGGCTTTGCTGAACGTGCTGTGGCCGCTGGTGTAAGAAGGGAATGGCGGGGACGGGAGAAGTTGCGCCCAAGAAGGATCGGCTTCGGTAAGCGGATTGTTATCCTCATTCGCGCGTTGGATGGCGGTGACGGGGCGCCAGAAGTTGTAACGGAATTTCACTTCCCAGCAGGCGATGGCGCCATCGGCCTGGGCCACACTGAGCAGCGCGAAGAGACGGGCGTTCTCGGCGAGCGAATTGTTTTGGCTGCGGGAGACGGTCGCCGCGATCAAATGCCAATGGCCGGGAGGCATCGACGTATAGCTGAAGTCGGACCAGAATTTTGCGATGAGCGTTTGCTCCTCGGTTCTGAGGGTGCTGGTCAGACCGCCGATCGCTTTCACATAGTTCAGGTCCTCGGCATATTCCGGACTGTCCAGCGCGGGCGGTGGACCGGGAAGGAAGGATTCGAGTTCGGGAAGGCAAAAGGGAGTCACGTAACGCCATTGCGGGGTGAGCGGGGGACGAAAGAACGGCGGAGTGCGTCGCCATTGGCCGGCCACGTCGCTCGGGATGTAGGGGACATCAGTGCTGGAGCCGTCAGCAGAGCGGTCCTGGAGCGCGAGTTGAGCGATGCGTTTTCCGAATGCGAGACCGTTCGTGATGGCGGTGTTCTGGGAAACTGTTGAAAGCCATGTCTCATAAAGGTCATCGGCCTGGGCGCGAAAGGGTTGATAAAGCACCGTCATGATCTCGTAAGCGACGCTGACAGCGGCCGCTTCCGGCGAGGTGCCGGCGGGAGCGTCGACGAGGAACTTATATGGTTGGTGAGTGCGATCGATGGAATTGACCGCGTCGTAAATGGCGGTGTGCAGAATGGCCAGGTTGCGGGTGCTGAGTGTCGGCCCGCTATTGTCCGAGCGGATGGCGTCGATCATCAGCGCATTCCAATCGAGAATCACGTCAGCACCTGCTATCCGGGCGAACAGCAAGGCGGCTAATAGCAATCGAGACGGTGCGCGCATCGGCTTGGCTCGTGAAATCTGCATCAGTTTAGGTGATCGCGGGACCGCCGCAATGCAGTTTATTCGGGGCAGTCCGGCTCAGGCTTGGGTTATTGCGGATTTCAAATGGGGCGAACGGAGCCCCGGACTGCCGAAGGGGGCGCCGCCGCGGGGTTTATCGGTCGCGGCGGTGCCGTGTTTCTTCGAAACTATTCTTCGTAGATCATCTCACCCACCGTCTTGCCAGCCGGAATGAATGGCAGGACGTGTTCGGTGTAAGGAGTGATCACGTCGAGCAGATACGGTTGATCGGAATCGAGCATCCGTTGCATCGCGTCGCGCAGGTCCTTTTTGTAGATGACCCGTTCGCAAGGAACGTTGAAGGCTTTGGCCATCGCAACGTAATCCGGGTAAATCTGCTTCATGTTCTCTGGATCGCCCAGATAGGTGTGACCACGGTTGCCCTTGTAAAAACGGTCCTCCCACTGCACCACCATGCCGAGGTGCTGGTTATTCAGGATGAGCGCTTTGGCCGCGATCTTCTCGATGTGGGCGGTGGCCAGTTCCTGCACGTTCATGAGGAACGAACCATCACCATCGATATCGACGACTTGCTTCTTGGGGCAGGCCACTTTGGCGCCGAGCGCGGCGGGATAGCCGTAACCCATCGCGCCGAGGCCGGCGCTGGTCAGGAACTGGCGTGGATGTTTGAATCGGTAGTGTTGCGCCGCCCACATCTGATGCTGGCCCACGCCGGTCGTGATGATCGCTTCGCCTTTGGTGAGCTCGCAAAGCAACTCGATGGCGTATTGCGGCAGAATCACCTGGCTCGCATCGCCGCCCATGAAATCTTTCACGTGCTGCGATTTCAGAACTTCCTGACTGATCTTGTAACGCAGCGGCGCTTTCGCTTTCCACTCCGCAATCTGTTTGTGCCACGCCGTGAATTTCTTCTGGATCGGGCGCGTGGCGATCATCTGGTTGAGGCGATGCAACGCGTCTTTGACGTCGCCAATCACCGGCAGATGCGCCGGCTTGTTCTTGTTGATTTCGGAAGCGTCAATATCGATGTGAACGATCGTTCCCTGTTCGCAGAACTTTTCGACTTTGCCGGTCACGCGATCATCGAACCGGACGCCGAAGGCGAGCAATAGATCCGCGCCCGGGATGCCATTCTTGGGATCGCCATTCACAGCCCAGTTGGCGTAGGCGGTGCCGTGCATGCCGAGAAATTTCAACGCGAGCGGCTCATCTTCCGGAAACGCGCCGCAACCCATCACGGTCGAGGTGACCGGAATTTGGGTGGCGTGAGCGAACTTGCGGAGTTCTTCGGAGGCGTTGGAGGAAATGATTCCGCCGCCGATGTAAAGCACGGGGCGCTCGGATTTTTCGATGAGCCCGATGATTTCGTTCAGCACCAGGTCGTCCGCGCGGCGATCTGGATTGTAGCCGCGCAAATTGACTTCACGGGGCCAGACAGGCTGGGTCTCCTGTTGCTGGACGTTCTTGGGAATATCAACGATCACCGGGCCGGGACGTCCGCTGGTGGCGACGTGAAACGCCTCTTTGACGATGCGCGGGATATCGTTGATGTCGGTGACCAGATAGCTGTGCTTCACGATGGGCAGCGTGAGGCCGAAGAAATCGGTTTCCTGGAAAGCGCCTTTGCCGATCATCGCCTGTGGCACCTGGCCGGTAATGGCGATGAGCGGAATCGAATCCATGTAGGCGTCCGCGATGCCGGTGATGAGATTGGTCGCGCCGGGTCCGCTGGTGGCCATACAAACCCCGACTTTGCCGGTCGCACGGGCATAACCTTCCGCCGCGAAGCTGCCGCCTTGTTCGTGGCGAGGGAGGATCGTGCGGATTTTCGAGCGGGTGAGTGATTGGTGGAATTCCATGCTCGCGCCGCCGGGGTAAGCAAAAATGGCTTCGACGCCTTCCCGCTCCAGCGCTTGCACGAGGATGTCACTCCCGCGCATTCGAGGACCGAGTTCGCCCCGCTGCTCTGTTGTGACAGGGGTGGCAGCGGATGCAGGCATTTCCAACGTTTTACTCATATTTATCTTCTTATCGTAATCTGACCGGGCGTGCCGTGGAATTAAAAAACCCACGACCGTTTTCCAGCCGTGGGTTTTTGTCGAAATCTGTGTTCCTTAAGAGCGACAAGCACCGACGGCGTCGTAGCTTACTACGACGACACTTATCAGTACTAGTACTTGGCCGCTCATTAAAATTACCGGGCCATGTTACTCGGCACCGAGCAGCCGTCAAGGTGAAAAGCCGGAGGTTAATGTGTGAATTTGCGGTTTTTTCAATTCTTATTTTTTGGAGGTACAGAGCGGAAGTGCTTCGGATTGAACGGGCTCGGACAACCGGCGCTGAAAATTTATAGTGTGAAAATCGTGCCTTTATTGTGTGAAAATTCGGCGCGAATGGGCGGGCAAGGACTCGAACCGACGAGGCTGGGCACGGTTCGCGGGAATTTTTTTTATTTCTGTTAGAACCCGTGAGAAGGCGTGAGATCAAGGAGTTGCGAACGGGAAAGTCGGCGAAATGCGGTGATTTGGAAGTCCCACGGTAGGACTCGGAGAATGCGGCGGCGGGCGAGGCCGGGGATTGGTAAATGGCAATTAAGGAAGGCGGGCCGGAGAGGCGTCCGGTTGAGCGGTCATTCCGGAGGAAAGAAGCAGATCGGGCTGCGGCTTTACTCTGGAATGACATCTGGATGACAGATGTCATTCAACGTGAATGATAGCGGAGGAGGCTGGAATTACAATTGAAAACGGTCAGTGTAAAAGGGCGAGCGCGGCACTGCCCTTTTCCCCTTTTGACTCGTTTTCGGTGCATGGCTGGTTCAATGTCCAGGGCTTATTCGGAGAGGAAATGCTGGAGTTCTTCCGCTACGCCGTCCTACTCGGCGCGGACCCCGCCACCTGGACGCGCTCGCAATTCGTCCGCATGCCCGATGGAACCCGACAGAGCGGGCGAGAAGCAACCGGTGTTTTATCTCAATCCGGCGGTGGTTTGTTTAGCGGGATACTGGGCGGGAGAGTTAAACGGGTAAACGAGCGAGGAAACTGGCCGTCTGAGTCGAGCCGAATCCAAGTTGTTCAGGAGGATTTCCGGGCCCTTGCCTCCGCACTTCGAATCCGCTCCTTTAAGTCGCTGAGCTCAGCCGACCTTAATGCATAAACTTTGCCTATTAGGTAGCCGGAAAGATGCTCCAAAAGAGTGGCAAAATAGATTCTAATAGGATCGTGTGTAGTGCCTGTGGTTGTGCCGGGTTGATCAAGTTCTCGTTCAAAATTCACCATGGCTTTTCTATCTTCCTCGCTAAGTACGTGCAATGGCTGATTCTCTATGATCTTCAACCTGCGAACCTGCCGTAAAGTGTCTGAGCTTCGAAAGCTAAAGGTATACGGCGGCCCGTCTGGGTGCGCAGCCCGATTTCGAATCTCTCTGATGATTTCAAGGTTGTGATACTCCGTCGTGGAGATCAAACCGTATGCGTATGCCAGGGCGATTCTTCCTGCAAAAGAGCCGATTGGACCACGCCAGTTCAAAAGCGATTTTGCCCACTTTTGTGCCTTAACCGGTTTTCCATCTATCCATGGCTCGAAGGCGTTTCTCTCAACAAATGCGGCATGGAGCTCTGTTAGCAAATCGTCGATCCGCTCGGCTGCAAGCAGAATAAACCCTCTGTCCGACTCTGCGAAAAGAGATCGGATATATTCAAGGTACGGCTTGAGGTCTGAATCAGATAGACCGCTGTCGTTCATGAAGCGAGCATACAGGAAAGGAAGGGCATGGGCAGTGGTTAATCTTCTTGCGCGAACCGAGTAAATCACCAGCATAAACGGCATGAATATTCTTTATATCCTGTCTTTTGCGGTTTTGACTTCAACGGGCAGTGCCATGAACAAGCTTGAAAGACAGCAGTTCGACATGCGGCACCTGCCTGCTTTCTTTTTTGAGGAAAGATCCAAAGGGTTCTTGCTTATTTCGAACCTCCTGCTGATCGGCAGCTTCATCGCTCTTATTGTGTGGGGTTTTCGTAATTTCAAGTGGTACTTATACCTGTGGCTTCAACCCTAACTGAAACGCTTGAAGATGGTTGAAACGCCTTCGGTCGGCTGCCCGGCGTTGGCGCTTTTCTCCGGGGAACAAGCTTAGGCTCACATCTTTGAATCCCGTTGGGATTCAGGGAAGGGCGTGCGGGTTCGTTTAGCCGAATGACTTCCCGAGGGGCTAAATGGTTAAACGAAGGCCGCGTAGCGGCCACGTGAGGGTAGCGTGGGTTTTAACCCACGGAATGCGTGTCATAACGGGATGCGTCGCGTAGCGACGCTTGATATGACGGCATTGAGACCGGGCCAGGAAGACAATACACGTTTCAGCCGTCGCTCCGCGACGGGACCGTTCTTCTCACGTCATCCGTGGCGGTCATGGCCACAACCTCATTCGAGGTTGAACAATCTTTCTATGTCGTGAACCCACCATAGCGCCCGGCGCTGACGCTTTCTCCGGGCACAATGGTGGGCTGTGGCTGAAAACCTCTTCGAGGTTTGCTTTTGCGAACTCGCGTATTGGAACTTCGAAGAAGTTTCTGGCCGCAGCCCAACGTTGGCGCGCCAGCGACTACGTTGGGTCACGCGATGTTGTTGATTCGCCAACCTCGAAGAGGTTGTGGCGGCCTTTGGTGAATCGGGTCGGCAATGTCCGGATCAACATGGCCGCAACCTCCTTCGGGGCTGGACCGTTCCGGCATTGAGACCCACCATAGCGCCCGGCGCTGGCGCTTTTTCCGGGCGCAATGGTGGGCTGTGGCTGGAAACCTCTTTGAGGTTTGTTACGCGTAAGGTTTGCTAATTTCGAAGAGGTTGTGGCAACCTCCCATCACCCAATGCCTCAAGCCCTCTCAGCAGCGTATCTTCATCTCATTTTTTCGACGAAGGAACGGCGCCCTTTCCTGCGCGATATGATCTTGCGTGCGCGGTTGCACGAATATCTTGGCGGGATTTCCAAGGAACTGGACTGTCATCCCGTTCGAATCGGCGGGGTGGAGGATCACGTGCATATGCTCTGCCGCTTTAGCCGCACGATCACGCAGGCGGATTGGGTTAAGGAACTGAAACGCATCTCCAGCGCCTGGCTCAAGCAGGCGGACCCAAGCCTGAAGGATTTCGCGTGGCAGGGAGGTTATGCGTCGTTCTCTGTAAGCACGTCGGCTCTGCCGGAGAGCGAACGGTACATCGAGGGACAAGAAAACCATCATCGTAAACTCAGCTTTCAGGAGGAGCTGCGATTGATTCTCCGGAAGCATCAGGTCGAATGGGATGAACGGTATTTGTGGGATTGAATGTACGGTGGCCGCAACCTCTTTGAGGTTGATGAATTTTCTGGGTCGTTTTCCCGACGTAGCCCGCTGCCGCGAGCAACGTCGGGCTGTGGCTTAGAACCTCTTCGAGGTTCGTTTAGGGACCCGCGTTCGAGCTTCGAAGAAGCTTTCGCGAACGCATGATAGTTTCGAAAACAAACGCTGCGCTGCTGTTTTGTCAGGCTTAGTATGTCTGACATGAAATTGCTGACCACGCGCGAGTTGAACCGAAAAACCGCGAGCGTCATGGATGCGGTGGAACGCGGAGAGAATTTCGAATTGCGCCGCAATGGGCGAGTGATCGGTTACATCACAAGGACGCCCCCGGTTGCCGAGGGAAGTCCCGACTGGAAAAGCCATTTCGACTGGCTTCGTACCAATGCCACCCTGGACGACGGAGTCGGGCTTGCCGAGTTCGAGCAGGAACGCCGCCGACTCGCAGTTCGCGAAAAAGCGCTGGGGAATCTCAAATGAGGTTCGTGGCCGACTCCAGCCTGCTGGTCCGCCTTTACTTGCATGACAGCAACAGCGAAACGATCGAGCGCTTTTTGGCCGATGGCGCCAAGGTCGTTAGCCTCTCGGCTCTGGCCCGCGTAGAGGTCCTCAACGTGTTGATCCGATTCAAAGATCGAGCCGATCGGTTCCTGTCCGACGTGGATGAAGGCCTGCGCCTTCGACTGGAACCGGTTGACTGGCCAAGAGCTTTTCAGCAGGCCGAAAGCCTGACCCGGCGCTTTTCAGCGACCCTCCGCACGGGTGGCCACGACCTGGTATTGGTCGCTGCCGCAGTAACCATGGGCGCCACATGGTTTCTTTCCTTTGAGAGCAACTCTCGCCAGCGTCCCCTGGCTGCCGCTGCTGGTCTTCGCGTCTGGCCTCCTTTGGAAAAGAAAGAGAAGGGATTGGTCAGGCACGCAGGTAATCCTGGCTGACGATTTCATCAGCCGCCAGTAGTCGACAACCTGCGGGGAATCCAAAGCTCACCGGGGCCGCACTACTTTAGCTTTAGCTTGTTCAGTTCGTCCCAAGCGGACTTTTGGGTCAAGGGTACACCGGTCGCGGCGTGTTTTAACTCAGGGACTCGGTTGCAGTCAGCTTTACACAACGGGTGTTGGGGGAATGCGAGCAGAATATCCTCGCGCAGGTAAGGAGTCAGGTCCACTAAGTCGTTGGAAACAGGTGCACGGTCATCTCCTTCGAGCGAAACGAGAGCAGCATAGGGGTCCAGCTCGATTTCATACTTGAACGAACGCAAACAGCGGACGCAGTGGCAATCGAGCATCATGTGCAAATCGCCCTGCACGAGGAGGTTATTCTGGTTTTTCTCGACCTCCAAATTGTATTCGAGGGGATAATTGGGTTGAACCATTTCGTCTGGTTTCCCCAAATCCAATTCGTCCGGTGAGACTTCGCCTTCGAGTTCGACATTTTTATCGTCCAAATGCCGCAGGTTGACGGTAACTGGCATAAACAGCTCCTGTTTGGGCAGGCGCATCACGCGCTTGGCCACACCACAGTATCTGAATTCAGCTGGTCGCTCAACGTATTCCCTGAGTTTTTGAGCCGATTTTCGACGTCCGTTCGAAACGCCCGGCTTCTCGGAACATTCGGTTGAACCAGAGGACCTAAAAGGTGGCGTAGAGGAAGACTGCCAGTCCGATGCGATACCATGCAAAGGGGGAAAGCCCCTTCTGCAACAGGAGTCTGACAAAAAATCGAACCGAAAAGGAGGCGGTAATCGCGGCGACGATGATTCCGAGAATAACGTTTTGCCAGCCGAACACCTGGATAATGAGCGGACCGCTTTTGTACCCTTTGTACAGGGTCGCCGCGCTGAGTGTCACAAACCCGAGTAAAAAGCTGAAGCCGGCGGCGGGACGGGGGGCCAATCCCGCGAAATAGCCGCCAACGATCGTCATCATCGGACGGCTCGTTCCAGGCCACATGGCGAGGCATTGCATCAAACCGATTCCCATCGCTCCGAGCGGGGTAGGCTCTGCGCGGAAGGCGTTGCGCTTCTCAAGCCAGGCCGGCCAGAGGTCGGCGAAAAACATCAAAAGCGATCCGCTCACCAGGCCAAAAATAACCGCGCCGACCGAGAAAAGATTTTGATTGATCCAATCGTGCAGGAGGAACCCGAGCACAGCGGCAGGCACAAAAGCGATAAGAACGTTTACAAAAAGGCGAAGTCCCGTCCGGTCGCGTCCGATCAAGCCCCGGCCCATTGCGAGAAGTTGGGACCAGCAGATCGGAATGATGGCAGCGATGGCTCCGATTTGGATGACGACGATGTATGCCTCCGTTGCGACGTTCACGGTGAGAAGTTCGCCGGCTTTGTCGGAGGTGGGCTTTCGGAGCCAGAGAGGCTCTCCGGCATCGTCAAGGAACACCTTCTCGGCGTTCAGGTTAAGCAGATCTGTCGCGACGATCAGGTGGCCAGTGGAGGAGATGGGGAGAAATTCGGTGACCCCTTCAACAGCCCCCAGAGTGACGGCTTCGACGGGATTGAGACGGAAAAGCGGAGCGGAGTTTGTGGGCAGGCAGACCGGTGGCAACTCCGCCTGCGCAAAGCGGGCGAGCTGCAAGACAACCAGAATTAACCAGAGGTTTCGCACATGCCGTATTCCTGAAAGGGTATCGGCGCTCCTGTTCGGATATTGAGCAGCAGAATACGGGCCGAAACCACTCGCGAATCGGCTTCCAGGCGCTTGACTCCACATTCGCTGCCAAACACTCACCACAGCTCATCAGATAAGAAATTTTCTTAGTGGATCTATTTGTTCCCTCGTACGCGCGTAACGCAGTCTCTCCAATTTCCCCGTTGCAGCAATTTCGCCAAATTTGGTCTCAGAAAGTCAACGGATGAATACAAGCACACAGATGATCGAGACGCTCGCGAATGCGCCCACCTTCCAGGAATACCAACAGGCCTTCACCAATGCCACTGGATTGCCGCTCGCGTTGCACGCCGCTCAGGACGACGCGGCGCCGCTTCACGGCAAACCGAATGAAAGTCCGTGGTGCGCGATGATGGCAGCGAACAGTGCCACGTGCGCCGCTTGTCTCCAGATGCAAAGAAAGCTCGCCCAGTCCGCGCTCGATTCGCCGTCCACGCTTACTTGCGCTTATGGGCTGAGGGAGACCGCCGTCCCCGTCAAGGTCGGCACCCAAACGATTGGGTATCTGCAAACCGGGCAGGTGCTCCCGCAAAAGCCTACCAACGCCGGCTTCGAAAGAGCGTTGGAAACCGCGCAAAAATCGGGCGTGACGCTGGAAAAGGACAAAGCACGTGAAGCGTGGTTCGCCACGCCGGTTGTTCCCCAGAAGAAGCTCGACTCGATGGCGAGTCTGCTGTGTCAGTTCGCCGAATTTCTCTCCTTGAAAAGCAATCAAATCGCGGTCGAAAAAGCGCCGATGGCCGAAACCGAACCGCCGATCGTAGCGCGAGCGAGGCAGTTTATTGAGGAGCATCACGCCGAGGAGCTCACGCTCGGCCAGGTTGCCCAGGCGGCGAACACGAGCGTCTTTTACTTCTGCAAGCTCTTCAAAAAATCGACGGGCCTTCATTTCACAGAGTACGTCTCCCGCGTCCGCACCGAGCGTGCGAAAGACCTCCTTTTGAACCCCAACCTCCGCGTCAGCGAAGTCGCTTATGGCGTGGGCTTCCAATCTCTCACCCATTTCAACCGTGTCTTCAAAAACATTGCGGGCGAGTCGCCAACGGAATATAGGGGGCACGTTTCGACACTGGCGGCCTAGGTCCGTTTTTTAAACACAAAGCCCATGAAGACAGTCGCAGAAACTCAATTTGCCCCGCCTCCGTTTTCCCACAACGGTAAAATCTCCCGTGACGACATTGCCTTTGCGGCGTTCTGTCTTTGGGAACAGGAAGGACGCCCGAATGGCCGTGACCTTGCACACTGGTTCCGCGCCGAAAACCTGTTGCAGGAAGCGCACAAAGCTGCTGCGCCGCGCGCCGACTAGGATCTTCAAGCATGAAATCCATCAGCCTCGAAACGGGCAAAGTGCCGCCAATCGCTGTTTTGTCGGATTCGCGGGTTGAAGCGAGTCGCCTGGCGGAGTCGGTGGGCACCTGCGTCATATTCAGCGTGCCCGCGTCGAGAGTTTGGGATGGCCTGGTGTTCTACGAACAGATCCGGGAGCGTCCGCCGTTGCTGCTCCGACTTTTGTTGCCGACGCCCCTCGGCACCGAAGGAGGAAAGTTTCAACTCGGCGAACAGGTGCGGTGCTTTTACTCGAGAGGTCATCTGGTTAAGGCCCTCACCCATATTGATCCGGGACATAAACTGGCGTTTAGAGTGATCGAGCAGAAGATCGTGTTCGGTGGCGGAATCAAGTTAGTTGGGGGACATTACACCCTTCAGGAACTGCCGAACGGAAGCACACAAGTGATTCTCACCACTGAGTACTATGGCGTCCGGCAGCCTCGTTGCTTTTGGAAGCGCGTTGAAGCATCGGTTTGCCACGTTTTCCACAGGTTTATTTTGCGACAGATGCGGAACCATCTCGGAGCGTGACTACCGGTCCACTTTTGCCCCCGTCCTGGCTGATCCACTCAGTCGTCGCCGCGGTGTGGTTGTACGAAGGTTTGTGGTGCAAACTTCTCCAGGGCGAACCCCGCCAATTCGAGGTGGTCAGCGCCGTGCCCCGCTACGGTCCGGCCATCGGAATGAAATTTCTAAAAGTGCTCGGAGTGGTTGAAGTCATGGTCGCCCTTTGGGTGGTCAGTGGAATAACACCGTGGGCATGCGCTGTTTTTCAAACCGTTTTGCTCGCCAGCCTCAATGCCTGCGGTCTCTGCTGGGCGCGCCATATCATTCACGACCCCGCCGGCATGGTGATCAAGAATTTCGCATTCCTCGTCCTGGCGTGGGTCTCCGCCAGCGTGCAGCTATGGAAGTAAGCGTTCCGGAAACCAGTTGGGAACATGGACGCTTCGATGGACAGTCCGGTCCGCAGAAGCTGCTCTTTGGCCGCATGTATGAGGATGCCAATATCGAACAACAGGCATTCCGCCGCGGAAGCAGGGTATTTTGCATCGCCTCCGCAGGCTGCACCGCAATGCAACTCGCGCGACATCACGAGGTGGTCGCCGTCGATATCAATCCCGTTCAGGTTCGCTATGCTGCGGATCGCTCCCGTGGCCATCCGGCCAAAATGGGTAGTGCCGAAAAATTGCTGGGCCTTTTTCGAAAGCTGGGTGTTCTCGCCGGCTGGTCTAAACCAGCCCTGCGCGCCTTCCTGGAATTGGGCGACCCGGAACAGCAACTCGCCTACTGGAACCAATGCTTGAACACCCGCCGTTTTCGCGCCGGCTCAACGCTTCTGTTCTCCTTGATTGCCCTCCGCGCGGTCTACTCCGCGGGACTGCTTGATCAAGTGCCCTCGAACCTTGGCGCGGTTATGCGCCGACGAATGGAGCGCTGTTTTCGTCGTCATCCCAATCATCGGAACAGCTATGCGCGCTCGTTGCTGCTCGGCCAAAACGAGACCGGCTTGCCCCTCGCAGAGAAACACGACATCCAGTTCGCCTGCGCTGACGCCGCGAGTTATCTCGAGAGCCAGCCTGCAGGAGGGTTCGATGGTTTCACTCTTTCCAACATTCTGGATGGCGCGAACAGCGCGTATGCCGGCCGATTGCTCAAAGCGGTGAAGCGAGCGGCGGCTCCGGGCGCCACGCTCGTGCTCCGCAGTTTCCGTGAACCGGCAGAATCAGGGATCGGAAATATTGCGGAACAGGATCGCGCGATGATCTGGGGCGTCGTGCTGGTTGAGCCCGTTGCTAAGTTGGCCGGCGACTTTATTTTTTCCAACCGAAAAAGGTTTTCGAACGCGCAAGAGGGCGTGACGGCTCATAAAAAAGAAGACCAGTGATTGTGTCACTGGCCTTCTTCCCTCCACCTGCTTGGCTGTTCTTTCGAAAATCTTTACCAACCCACGGCAGTCCTGCGGGCCGGACGGGTTCTCAGCGCTTCGCGGCGCTTCTCAATTTTTTCCAGCAACCACGCACCAAAACCGTTCAGTTTCGGTCCCCGCTCCGCCATTCCCTCGTAAGTTTGGTTGCGAATATCAGAGAAATTGGACAGGACCCAAACTCGCAACCAGAGCAGGACCATTTCCGCGGTCCCGGTCTTCTCGTACCTGCGCATCGAGGTGATCGCGGGCGTGGCGTAAATATACTTGTAAGCGCCAAACCGGCGCAGTTTCTTCATCAGATCGCTGTTTTCGCGCAGATACAACTCGTTGTCGAACCCGCCGACGGCCTCGAAATGATCCTTCCAGCAGAGGATGACACCCGAGCTACCATGATGAATGTGAGTGTGATGCACGAAATTCTTGAGGAAGTAAATCATTTTGTATGAAGGCTTTGCAGGCTCGGGAACTCCCCTCAAGGTGCCTGCGGCACAACGGCGGGTAAACTTACGCGCAATCGTCTCCAAAGCGGTCGATTCGAGGATTGTGTCCGCATCGAGGAATAATAAGAGCTGACCTTTGGCTTTGGCAGCGCCCAGATTTCGGGCCGGGCCAAGCCCCCGCTCTTCCAGTTCAAACAGTTGATCGCATTTACCGCGAACAGCTTCAGCGGTTCCGTCGGTGCAACCGTTCGTCACGACAACTGTCTCGAAGGAGGCGTAGGTCTGCTGCTGGAGGGTTTCCAATGTGCGAGGCAACACCTCCGCCTCGTTATGCGCCGGGATGATTACAGAGATCATGGGACGGGATCTCAACTTGCCCGGTAAAATTCCCATCTTCGACAAAATGTTCATAGTCCGCCTCAAGAACGTGCGTTCGCGCGCTTTTGCACTGTTGAGGGAACGTAATGCTCTCAAATGCCGCCAGTATCAGGGATTGCACCTGAAACCGAGGTCCGATTCTGGAGGGTTGTGCCACTCCGCACTACGCGGACGTATCAGATCATTCCTCGATCCGATAAAGGTGAGTTTTGGTACGAACGAAGAGCGCTTTGCCGGCGGCGGCAGGCGAAGCCATGCAGCCTTCGGCGAGAGTGTTTGTAGCCAGGATTTCCAGCTTTCGCCCCGGCTTAAGAACCAGTGCTTTGCCTCCCTGATCGAAAAAGTAAAGCCGTCCAGGGCCGTAAATGGGAGAAGCGGCGAATTTCCCCCCCACCCGTTCATTCCAAACGACGGCGCCTGTGGCGGCATCAAGGCATGAAATGAAGCTCTCATCGACGGCTGTGTAGATGAGTCCGTCGACCAGGATAGGCGATGAATACTTGCCAATGCCGGCCTTTTGCTTCCAGGCGATCTGGCCCTCAGTCAACTCACCCTTGCCGTCGGTCTTCACTGCCCACAACTCCTTCTTCGTAAGCCCAGTCACGATGTAGGCAAGACCGTCCGCATAGACCGGGCGCGGCGCGACAGACCAATCATTATACTGGATGCGCCAAAGTTCTTTCCCGGTGCGGGGGTCGTAGCCGTAGGCAGCCTTTGCACCAACGCTAATCAATTGCGGCTTGCCCTCCGCCTGAACGATCAATGGCGTGCTGTGCGCTTTGCGCAAATCGCCATCTTTCGCCATTTGGCCGGGAACATTCTCGTCGTTCCATGCGACAGAGCGGTCGGTTTTCCAAATGGTTCTCCCCGTGCGTTTATCGAGAGCGACGACATACTGGAGGTCAGCGCCATCGAATGTGAGAATGAGCAGATTTTCGAACATCACCGGACAGGAAGACGCGCCTCGATAGTGCCGGCAGCGCAGATCGTCGCGCTTCCAGAGTACGTTTCCGCTCTGCGAGTCCAAGCAGGCCGTGCCAAAGCTACCGTAATGGACATAAACACGGCCCGGTTCCGCATAAGAGGAAGGGGTTGCGTACGAATTCATCGAAGCGCCATTCCCCAGCGACTCCGGATTGTCGCTGTGAAACAGCTTTTCTTTCAGATTGATCTTGCCCGTCTCGGCCGAAAAACGGACCACGTAAAAGTCGTGGCCATCCTGCGCCGCCGTGGTGAGCCAGACCTGCCCATCCGTAACAACCGGCGTGGAAATGCCATAATGCGGAATTTCCGTTTTCCATTTCACATGCTCTGTCTCACTCCAATGCAGCGGCAAATCTGCGTTCCCAGTAACGTGGCCGTCGCCGGACGGCCCGCGAAACTCCGGCCAATCGACTGATGCGAGCGAACCGATGGAAGAGATCAAAAGTAAGGATACTCGAGGGCTAAGCATGGCTGAATCTTTGCTCCAATCACTTTCATCGCCAAGCCGAAAGGCGTGCTACCTTTAAGGCGCAAGCCGTTTTCCATTACTACTCTCGAGCAACCTGGTGGAGTTTCGACCGAGGTGCAATTTATCACGCTTCTAAGAAATACCCGTACACGCGTTGCAGAGAATAGCGGTCTGGCGGCTTGCAAATAAATTGGCCAATACTATTTACCAATGCGGCTGTCACGTTTTGGCGACATAGTCCTGACGCTTCCAAAATGGCTCGAAAGGGCAACTCCAGACGAGACCCGGCCCTTTCCCGGGCTCGAAGCGAGAATGCGCATGGTTCTCGAACTTGCCCAACAAAATATCCAGCAGGCGACCGGAGGCCCGTTCGCCGCGGCAATTTTTAACGAAGACACCGGAACAGTGGTGAGCGCCGGCGTGAATCTCGTTGTTCGATCGAACTACTCCATGGCGCACGCAGAAGTCATTGCGATCACATTCGCGCAACGCGCCTTTGATACATTCGACCTGGCCAGGCCCGGCATTCCGCGCTTGCAACTGGTAACGAGTACGGAGCCCTGCGTTATGTGCTTTGGCGCTCTCACCTGGTCGGGCGTTCGGTCGCTCGTCTGTGGCGCGCGGGACGAAGATGCACGGGCGATAGGGTTCGATGAAGGAGCAAAAACGCCCGATTGGATAGCGGGTCTGGAGCGGCGCGGTATCGCCGTACAGCGGGACATTTGCCGAACGGACGCAGTTGCGGTTCTACAGGAATATCAGGCGGGGGGAGGCATAATCTACAATTCCAGCCCCAAGTCTTCCGAAAAAATCCAAACCTAGCTATGGACGAGTTTCTCTACGCAGCCCTTCAGGAAGCAAGGCAGAGTTTAGCCGAAGGCGGCATACCGATCGGTTCGGTTCTCGTGCTGGATGGCAAGATCATCGGAGGCGGGCATAATCGACGGGTGCAGAACGGCAGTGTCATTCAGCATGCGGAAATGAACTGCCTGGAAAATGCGGGCCGCCAAAAAGCATCCATCTATGCACGCTGCACTTTGTACTCAACACTTTCACCCTGCCCCATGTGCAGCGGCGCAATCCTGCTGTATAAAATTCCGAGCGTTGTCGCGGGTGAGAACGTAACCTTCAAGGGGCCTGAGGATTATCTGCGGTCACAGCGAGTTCAATTGACCGTTGTGCAAGAACCGGAATGCATCGAGTTAATGAAAAATTTCATTCAAGCCAGACCGGAGCTTTGGCAAGAGGATATCGGCACTTAGTCTTCGAATGGCCAAACGTGCGACCGCCGCTTTCACACTTGCCGCACATTGCCCAGATCGGTTACACCCGAAAGCATGAAGCTACTCTTTTCCTTTGTCGCACTCGCATACTCTTTCGCTCTTTCCACGTTCGCCGCGGATGCAGATGGAAAGCTGCGTATTATTTGCTTTGGCGCGCATCCAGACGATTGCGAGATCCAGGCCGGCGGCACTGCTGCAATGTGGGCCGCCAAAGGACATAAAGTGAAATTTGTCTCGGTGACCAATGGCGATATTGGGCACTGGCGCGACGCGGGCGGACCGCTCGCGAAACGGCGCAAAGCTGAAGTGGAGGAAGCGGCGAAAATACTCGGGATCGAAGTTGAGGTGCTCGATATTCACGATGGCGAACTGTTGCCGACCCTCGAATATCGCAAAATGATTACCAAAGCGATTCGGGATTGGAATGCCGACATTGTCCTGAGCCCTCGACCGAATGACTACCATCCTGACCATCGTTACACCGGAATCCTGGTGCAGGACGCTGCCTACATGGTCACGGTGCCATTCTTTTGCCCCGACGTTCCCTTCATGAAGCACAACCCTCTTTTCATGTATTTCCCGGACGGCTTCCAAAAGCCAAATCCTTTCAAGCCTGATGTTGTCGTATCGATCGATTCAGTGATCGATAAACGACTCGATGCGCTCGACGTCATCGTTTCCCAATTCTACGAAGGCGGCGCGAATGGATCAGCCGATTTGCTTCCATCGGAACCGGACAAGCAGCGCGAACGCAAGAAAGCAGTCCGGGACGGCTTCGCCGGCCGCTATCGTTCGCAAGCGAATCGCTTTCGAAAAGAACTCGGTGACTGGTACGGTGATAAAGGCACTTCGGTCCAGTATGCGGAGGGCTTCGAGATTTGCGAGTATGGACGCCGTCCAAACAAGGAAGAGCTGAAAAAGCTCTTCCCTTTCCATAACTGACGGGTCCTGGCTTCCTGGTTCTAGTCTAAAGTTCCAGCGTGAAGAACCGACTGTTCGGATCTTCTTTGTAGTTTCCAAACGGAGCGCTCGGACCGAAGCCGAATTTCTCGTAGAGCCTATGCGCGGGTGCGAAGAATTTTCCAGCGCCCGTCTCGAGACTGAGACGGCGATATCCGCGGCGCCGCGCTTCGGCCATAAGATGCGCGAGCATTTGCGAAGCGATGCCTTTGCGGAGATGGTTTGAAGACGTGCGCATTGACTTGATCTCGCCGTGCTCAGGTTCGAGTTCCTTCAATGCTCCACACCCCGCAAGTTCAGAGCCATCCCAGATAGTCCAGAACGTAACGTCGGGTGCGCGCAATTTTTTAAGGTCGAGCGCGTGCATGCTTCCCTCAGGCGTGACTTCCGCGAGAGAACGCAGGTGCTCGGTCAGCAACGCGGCGATTTCAGAGCCGCGAAGGTCATCCTCCTTGATCGTGTATGAAACCTTGCCGTAAGCGCGTTCGACGCGCGCCACGCGAAGCTGATAGTCCGCATACCAAATGCGTTTACCAGCTTCCTGTGCTGGCTTGTGATCCATGTGGGCCTTCCATGCCGCGATCGCCTCTTCACTTGACCAGTATGAAACGGTGATGCCGAAACCTTCGGTTCCTCGAACACTTTCGGCACCGAGAAAGCCGGGTTGTTGCGAGGCAATCTGCATCATGCGCTCGGCCATCTGCCCGTAGCCCCGATCAGTTTCGGTTCTCTGCGAGGTAAAAATCACCGCGTAGTAGGGCGGTTCAGGGGTGCGAGCGAACGTGGACATACGATTTAGGGGCGGCGAAGACGATAATAGGAGGCCACATCGCCCGGGCTGATACTAAGGGATTCAGTTAACGCGGCGCGAGTGGGCTGTTCGGAAACAGTTTGCCAGGTCGCGAGCGGGCCAAGCAGCGGGCTTCGTTCGAGCAACCAATGGGTATCGAGAATTGGCCAGGTGAGTTCCCAATCCGGCGGATTTGGTTTCGTTAGCGAGATCGCCGGCCACCCGGACCAATCACCTCGGATAATCCAGGCGGTCTTGTGCGCTTCCTCGTCGCGCGTGTCGTATCCGCCGAAATAGAACACTGCGCCGGCATCTTCCGGAAACGGAGACACCGCGGCGCAGCGAGTCGCGCGTAGTTGAGATGGGGAAAGGTCATTCGGAACATCCGCGTTTTCGTAGGTGCCGTCCAAATGGCGGATCAAAAAGTGAGCAACACCGAGTGAACCGGTGAAATCTTCCGGATCGTCGATGCGCAGACCAACGAGATGCACCAGTTCGCCGGTTACCGGGTTGGTCGTGAGGGTGAAGCCAGTGTAAGCGATCACCAGCGCTTCGCTACGCACGCGCTCGTCTTGCCAAAGCCGCGCGTAAAAGTCGCGCACGTCGAGTTCAACCGTCACTGCATGATCGTTCTGCGGATCGATTCGCTCGATCACACCGGGCCAGGCCCGCGCCGCGAGCAGAACCAGACGGCCTTCGCCATGCGGTTCAGGGACGGCGGTGAGGCCGAGCATCTGCCCGGTTTCGGGCGAACGCGAGGATAGGTCGAGGGGATAAGGCCAGCGATAGACCAGTTGCCATCCGGCGTTCGCATCGATGCGACGATAAAGACCGCCCGAAACTGCTCCGCCGGGGACCGGCTGGACCAGACCCGATGCCGCGTAGATCTCGCCATTGGCTTCCGCCAGGCCAGTTACTGCGCCGCCACCGGAAAACTCTGGCGATTCCTCCCAAACAAAATTCTCCAGCGCAGAATTGTAGACCCCACGATGGATCTGTCCGTTGGAAAGCCCCGTGAAGATGTGGTGAACGGTTCCGTCCTTGTGGGCAGCGAAGCTGACGGGATATGCCTCGGTCGTTGCGGTCGTGACATGCGAATGCACCCAAACCCCGCTCGCGTTTCGCACCCGGACGCTCGCCGCTTCTGCACCTGGCGTACCAACGTCACGCATGCTCGCCAGGAGAAAATCCCGCTGTCCCATTGTCTTACCTGCGTGATCTGTTGTGAGCCGGACGTTCTGCAAAGCTTCGACGCGCACGTGCAAAGGAAAAGGGTCGATTCCCGCCGTGTAATCAACGCGCCACGGAGCGACCGCAGATGTTTTGACGAGGATTTGCGCGCCCGACCATTCAGGCGTGAGCGCCGCGAGATTTGTCGGATACGGCAGCGCTCCACGACTGCCCTGACCAGCGAAAAGCCACCCGTTGAACGGGACCAATGCGGTCGTCTCCGTATTATTCATCGGCCTTCCAGTGGGATCTGTACTCCCTCCTGTAAAACTTCGAGTGTAGCGCAAGTCGCTGAAACCGGTTGATCCCTCGGTAAATTCCGGCAGGGTCACTCCAGTGCGCGCGCGACGCAGTTGCACCGGATTCGTCCCGTTAATCACGCTGTAAAAGACAAACAATTCGCGCCCGCCGATCACCAGCTTCGGATCGCGCCGACCAGCTACCGCGGGCGCGGTCGTGTCGGTCGGGTCACTATCGAGGCGGCGAATCAAGTGATGATCCGCATCCGGACCAAGGCTGAGCAACCAAATCGCGGAATCGCCCGGATTGGCTGGATCATTGTTCTGATAACTGGCGAAACAAAAATAACTCACCCCGTTGAAGCCCCGGCCGCCAGGAACGGTTTCGAGCGAATAGATATACGGCGCGGCTGCGCCCGGAGGAAACGCCACAGAGAGGAAGTTCGATAAATAACCGTTCGGGTTATCGTGCATGTCGCGGTAAAAGCTGATGTTGGTGTGGTTGACGATCGTTGCACAGAGCAGCTCACCACCCAACTCAGGCGCGAGGAAACCAATCGCATCGCTCTTCGTTCCCGGGCCTGTCGTTAAGAGCCGCGCAGTTCCAGTGGCGGTTTCAATACGGATCAACTGAGCGAATGGCGCATTCGGCTGCGGCAGCCCGGTGTAAACGAAGTCGTCCGAATCGGGCAACCATTTGCCGTTCTGCGTGGGAGGTGATGGCCGCGTGAGAGGCGTGAAATTATCGGCTGAATTTGCTTCCGACCAAGCGGTGGTTTCCCGAAGCTTTCCGGCTGCGACACTGAAAAGCAGTTTCTGCGAGCCCGCGGAATTCTGGCTGGGCCGCGGCCCGAAACTCTCATTCGTCATCGAGTGCGTCAGCGCTTCTACGACAAAATTCCCGATTGGAAAATTGATGTGCGCCTTCCAGAGTTGCAGATTCCCGCCGTCGCCGCTCTTCGTGTAAAACAGTCCGAGGCCGGATGTAGAAGATTCCCAGACCGGGCCATAGGGTGACTGTTCGGGTTGCGGAAGCAACAGATCGACCAGATTATCCTTCCCGCTTCCCGAAAAGAAGAATCCAGCGTTCAGGTCAACCGCGCCTTCCCAAAGTTGGCGATTGGCGTCCTGGAAAGCGACCATACCCGCGCCGGGAGCGAAGTCTGGCGCCAGATACGAGACCGTGACATCGCCAAGCCGCAAATCCTCGCGCACGAATTCTGGCGCAGTGTAGAAACGTGTGTTGAAATCCCAAAGTGGTTTGATATTCGCCATGTTCCACGCGTCGTATGCATAGACCATCGATTGCACAACGTCCGGCCGCGTATCAGCGAGGTTTGTAATCTCCCTAATATCTGCACCCAAATCGTACAACTCCCAATTGGCAGCGTTGCTCGGTTTGACCAACTTCCAATTGTCGCGGCGCATCGCACGTGGCCCCGGAGGGACACCATCACCGCCCTCCGTTTCCAACCGCCAGAAAAGCTCATGAGTGGGAGGGGCAGCGGCGGAATTGGTGAGGATTGGCAGCAGATTCACGCCGTCGAGCCGCCAGGCGGGCTGAATGGAACCGGCGCCGGCAGCAACGGAGGTGGGCAGAATGTCCAACGTGCTAACAAGAGCGTTCGTTTCGACGCGGGGCTGAAAATGGCCGCGCCATTGCACAATGAACGGCACGCGTATTCCTCCTTCGTAGAGAGAACCTTTGTAGCCGCGCAGCGGCGTGTTCACAGAGCCGTTCGCATCGACGCCACTCGGTCCGGGCGCACCATTGTCGCTCGTGAAGAAAATCAGCGTATTCGTTTCCAACTGAAGTTGGCGAAGTTTCGTGAGGATGTCGCCCACGGCCAGGTCGAGACCTTTAAGCATCGCCGCGTTTGTATAGCGGGCGGTGTAGCCGCCGTAGAGGTTTGTGTCCAGGCCAGCAAACAAGTCTGCCGTGGCCTGCATCGGAAAGTGAACGGCGTTGAAGGGGGCGTAGAGGAAAAAGGGTTCGTTCGCGTGACGATCGATAAAGCTGACGCACTCGCGCGAAAATGCGGTCGTTAGATAATTTGTCTCCAGCACTACGGCGGATCCGCGTCGAATCGGATCGTCCGGCGTAATCACATAAGGATAAGTATAGTCGTGATGACCTTCGAGAAATCCGAAGAACTCATCAAATCCGCGCTGGAGCGGCCAATACTCGGGCGCACCACCCAAATGGGACTTGCCAATCCAGCCGGTCGTGTAGCCGAGTCCTTTCATGCGATTGCCCATGGTGCTCTGCGTGAGCGGCAAGCCGAAGATTGAATTTGTCTCCAGGGCCGGTCCCGGATTGATCTCGTGCCCGAACCGCTGTTGGTAACGCCCGGACATCAATCCTGCGCGCGACGGACTGCAAACCGGCGAAGTGACATAGCCGTTCAGAAACCGAACTCCATTGGTGGCTAGCGAATCGATATTCGGCGTCTGTAAATCCCGCGCGCCCTGAATCCCCAGGTCCGGCCAGCCCAAATCGTCCGCGAGAATTACGATGACATTAGGTTTGGTTGCGGCGTCGGCTGGTTTCACGCATCCGAACGAAAAGCAGAGAAACCCGAGTACAGCCAGCGCTTTCCTTGTTAGCGAGATGAACATCCCTAAAAGCTGAATGTTCTCGATAGAAGACACTCAAACGCCCCAAAGCAAGGCTAATTCGCGGGGTTTTCCAAAATCAGGCCCTTTACGGGAGGCTCACCAATTTGGACCGCAGTTCCCGGCGCATTGGTTTCTTTTCGGATGTAGGCCAGCGCAACGGTTGTCCCATGCCTGGGTGAATGAGAGGCGCTCGTCACGAAACCGACCTCCTTGCCGCCCGCGAAAACCTTGGTTCCGGCGTTAGGAACCTCACCATCCACGCGGAGAAGCCGCAATGCTTTTGCAACCTGCCCATACGTGCGGATCCGCGCGATCACCTCCTGCCCAATGTAGCAACCCTTGGCAAAACTGACTGCGCGGTCCTGCAGTTCGGCTTCCTGCGGGATTGTGGTTTCAGTCATGTCGAGACCATAGCGAGGAATTCCATTCTCGATACGAAGGGTCTCGAGAGCGGAAAAGCCAGCCCATTTCGCGCCTGTCCCTTCAAGGGAACTCGCCATCGATTCCATTTGATTCAGCGGAACAAACAGGTCGAATGCCGGAACGCGAAATCGGGGGTTGTTAACGATGTAAAGCTCGCCCGCTGTTGTGGCGCGCGAGGTCCATGCCAGGGAAGATTGGGGGAACGGCAAATTCGCCGCGCTTAATGTATCCGCAGAGCGCGGACCCATCACACTCAGCAATCCGTAATGCGGAGCAACATCGATGATCTGCACATCTTCGGCGATTACGTAGCGGTTCAGGCGCTCAATCACCCGTTGCGTCAGGCCCGGTTCGAAATCGAGAAGAAGCTCATCCTTCAGTTTATGAACGAAGAGGTCGCTCTCCATTTTGCCTTTGGCCGTCACGAGGGCAGCGTAAGTTCCCTGCCCGGCCTTAACGCGAAGAATATCGTTCGTGACCTGGCCGTGCAGAAATTTTTCCCGATCCGCGCCGAGCAAGCAAACCCGGCTGCGAAAACTCAGGTCAATCAACGCAGCATGCCGAGTAAGTGAGTCGTACTCGGCCGATTCAGCACCGTAGGTGGCGACAGCCTCGCACCCGTTTAGATCAACGAAACGCGCGCCGCGGGCTGCATGGAAGTCGTGCAGGGGCAGCGGCAGCATGAAAGTTTAAGGGTGGACCTAGTGTGAAGAGGTCTTATCCAGCGGCTGTTTGCCGAGCAGCATGAAGATGTAATAGAGGATGAAGAAAACTCCTGCGAGCCCTTTGAAAGCGCCTTCGATAACCGCGTGGCCACCCATAAACATCGCCCCCAGTCCAATCACCAGGAAAACAATCGTGAGCAGCAAAAACAAATTCTTCATAGTTACGTTCTCAACCGCGGCGCTTGGCCCGCAAAGCCTTTTCTTAACACAAAAAGGAGCATTCAGCCAAGCGCGGATTTTCAGTCCGTCGGAACGCCGGTCACGGTGAGTGACTGCCCGTTGTGGCGCTCGTTCAGGCTTAGCAGAAACGGCACCGCGGATTTCGCCCACTGCTCCGGTCTGGGATAGCCACCCGCACCCTCACCAAAACAACTCCTGAGCATGTCCGTATCGATTACACCCGGATTCAGTGGGACTGCCGCAAGACCGTCGGGCAGTTCCTGCGCCAATGCTTGAGTCAGACCTTCAATCGCGAATTTGGTCGCGCAATAGGGAGCCACTTCAGGGGATGTGGAGCGTCCCCAACCGGAGCTGAAATTAACAATGACGCCGTCGCCCTTGCGAATCATTGCCGGAAGAAACGCACGAATGACGTGGTAAACGCCTTTAATGTTCACGTCGATTACGCGGCCGAATTGTTCGGGTGGAACTTCCCAAAGAGGCGCACTTTCGTTGATAAGCGCCGCGTTGTTCACTAGAAGGCTGGGAGTCCCAAGTTTTTCAATGACGTGCTTCGCCCATTTTTCGACAGCATCGGCGTCGCGAACATCCACTGATTCAAAAACACCGTTCGGGAATTCCTTGCCAAGGTCCCCAACACTGGATCGGCTGCAGCCGGCCACCGCGTGACCGCGCCGCACGAACTCCTCCAGCATCGCATGTCCCAACCCGCGCGAAACTCCTGTGATGACAACCACCCGGCGATCCATATCCGAAATCTTTAATCAATCGTCGCGCTCGAAACATCAGGGCTTTCGCTGAAGATTAAAGGCACGTCGCGTTCCGCGGCGAGCTCGCGACGAATGGCCCTCCACCATTTCAACCAGCGGATAGTATCGCGCAGAGGGCGAATCTTGCTGCGCTCCCTCGAATACCGCGTCTGCACCGGCACGAATTCCACGCCAAAGCTGGCCCTGACGAACCGAACCAGTAATTCAGACTCGATTTCAAAATGTTCCGACGTGAACTCCAATTCCCCCCACGATTTCAGGTGCACCATGCGAAAGCCACATTGCGAATCTGGGAGCTCACAGCCACAGAAGCGCGACAACTTGCGGCTGAGCCATTGATTGGTCCGGCGACGCAAAACTGGCATGTTGGTGGTGTCTTCCATCCGATTACCGACGATCATCCGCGCGTCGCCCGCTTCGGCTCGGGCCAAAAATTTCGGTATGTCTTTTGCGGAATGCTGTCCGTCGCCGTCCATCGCCAGTGCCCATTCAAAACCCAACCGCGCTGCGCGCGAAAAGCCAATGGAAAGTGCGCTTCCTTTGCCTCCGCTCGTTTCCCGGCGAATAACTTCAGCTCCTGCCTCTCTCGCGTTGGCTTCCGTAGCATCAGCAGAACCATCATCAACCACGATTATGCAGGTTAAGTGGCTACGCACTTCGGCGACGACGCCAGCGATCGCCTCGGCCTCATTGAGACAAGGAATCACTACTGCACAATTCACTGGAACGGACATTTAACGATTGTAAAACGTATTGATTGAGAGCAGGCGATTCAACTTCGAACTATTTCCGATGAATTGGCAAACGCAATACTTCAACGATCTTGCGCGAAATTCTGTAGCGTCGTTCCTCGGTTACGCTTCCCTTCCGCTCTTCAAAGCCATTCTTTGGAAGGAGATAAATCCGGTCGCAACGCACCATTGTCTTCCAATCCAGCCCGTCCGCCTCGTCGAGGACCTCCTCAGTCGGTTTGGGTCCACGATTAACCTTGGCGGAAGTGCACAGAAGAGCGTTAACATCCTCGATGCCATTGTTCTCACAGCTCTCCTCGTTTGAGATGATAACCGCAGGATGCCTCTTTTCCTTGCCGAAAGGAAACATGACAACGTCCCACTGACGGAAAACTCTCGCCATCTATTCCAGATCGCGTGGAGCGCTTCGGACAGACGATTTGGCCAGTTCATTATCCCCGTCAATCACTTCTTCGGAATAGCAACGGGCGAAGTATCCAGGCGGGCGGATCGGGATCGGATCAATAGTCGGGACTTCTTGCAAAAGAAACCTGCGGCTGCCGGTTACAATGTAAACATCCTCCCCGTTCCCCGCTTTCTCCAGTAAACGGCCGAGGTATGTTTTGGCCCAACTCAGACTAAAGCTATCCGTAGCGAAGGCTTGTCCGCGTCGTCTTCCACTTTGCTGAAGCTTCATAGGTTAACTGTAGGCTAAACACAGCCTTTCGTTCAACCGATTTCCAACCGGCGGCAAAACAATTGGCTGCCAATAACGAGCAAGAAACGGTTAAAGAATTCGTTTCCCTCTCCCATTTTTTGTGAGAGGCTTGTCAATAACCGGGCAGCAATTCGCCCATTAGTTTTTTACGTTTTATGGCCGAGCAGATCGCAGTAGAAGACGTAGTCACGAAATCGCGTTCGACGAAACCACCCACCGGCAGCCCAAAATACCCAGGTGTTCCGGTCACGTGCAACGGCAATCAGCTTGTTGCGCAATATGTTGAGACGCGAATCACTGAAGGCGGTGTGTTTTACCCGATCACACCCTCGACGGAAGGTGGCGAGATTTACCAGGGCTCCTACGCTCAGGGGGAATTGAACGTCTGGGGGCAGCAAAAAATTGCCATCGAATGCGAAGGCGAACACGCGGCTCAAGGCGGTGCCACCGCATTTGCCGTCAGCGGTAAGCGCACGGTCAATTTCACCTCAGGCCAGGGAATTGTTTACGCGCTGGAGCAGTATTATCATGCGCCGGGTAAATTTTCGACGATGGTGCTCGAAATCGGGGCCCGCGCGCTGACCAAACATGCGCTGAACGTGCACTGCGGACACGATGACTTTTACGCCGCGCTCGACACCGGATGGACCATGCTCATGGGCAAGGACGCCCAGCAAGCTGCCGACCAGGCGATCATTCTCCGCAAGTGCAACGAGTTGACGCTGAATCCCGGGATGAACATCCAGGACGGAATGCTGACGACGCACTCCGAGCGAACCTATCTCGCTCCCGAACCTGCGTTGCTGCGCGAATATCTAGGCGCGCCCTATGACATCATCCCCTCGCCTACCCCCGCCCAGCGCGAACTCTTCGGGCCGAACCGTCGCCGTGTTCCTGAGATGATGGACCTGAAGAATCCGATTCTCCTGGGCCCAGTCGAAAATCAAGAACACCACATGAACGGTGTGGTGGCGCGCCGTAACAATTTCAACGAACCGATCCTTGGGATTCTGGAACAGTGCTACAAAGAGTTCGGCGATCTCACCGGCCGCTATTACGGCCTGCTGACGCAGTATCGAACTGATGATGCCGAAACAGTGTTTGTTTCCCTCGGTTGCGCGGCGGAAAACGTGGAAGCTGCGGTTGACTACCTCCGGGAACAACGCAACGCGAAAGTCGGTTCTCTTCATGTGAATGTGATTCGGCCTTTCCCGGAAGCTGCCATTATCAAAGCGCTCCGCGGAAAGAAGAACGTCATCATCCTGGAGCGAACCGACGAAGGGATGGCGGGTGATAATCCGCTTGGTCGGGACATTCGTACCGCATTAACCAAGGCCATAGAAGCGAAGCGATACGGCGGTTCTCTTCCGCCCATGGATCTTTCGGAAATGCCGCACATTTTCCGCGGCTCGTACGGCATCGGTTCACGCGACTTCCGACCGGAACACACGCTGGGCGCTTACGAATTTGCAACGGGGCAAACCCGACGCAAGGACGGACGTGGCTCGGCGGATGGAGAAACCTATTTTGTGGTGGGTGTGGACCATCCGTACGCTGTCATTTCGAAAGATCGTCCTTCACTTCTCCCACCGAAATCAGTGGCGGTTCGTTTCCACTCGATCGGCGGCTGGGGGATGATCACGACGGGCAAAAATCTCGGCATGATCATTGGCGATCTTGGTCAGGCGCTCTGGGAACAAGATCCAATTATTGACGATTCGGGACGGCCGGTGCCGAAACTGCACGTGATGGCGAACCCAAAATATGGTTCTGAGAAAAAGGGGGCGCCGACCAATTATTATCTCACGGTGGCTCCCGAGAAAATTCGCGTGAACTGCGAATTAAATCATGTCGATGTAGTCCTCTGCTGCGATCCGAAGGCATTCACCCACACCAATCCGCTCGAAGGTTTGAATAAGGGCGGGTGTATCGTGTGGGAATCGAGCGATTCTCCCGAGACAGCCTGGCAACGCGTCCCTACGCAATATCGGAAATGGATTCGCGAGAATAACATTCGCATTTACATCCTGCCCGGCTTCGAAATCGCCAAGAAGGCGACCGATCGCGGCGATCTGCAATTGCGCATGCAGGGAAACACCTTCCTCGGAGCGTTCTTCCGTGTTTCGCCCTTTTTGAAATTCAATGGCATCAGCGAAGAGCTGTTCCTGACGACGGTTAAGAAACAGTACGTGAAAAAGTTCGGACGCTTCGGCGATGCCGTCGTCGCCTCGAACATGAAGGTCATGGAAGACGGCTTCAGCCGCGTGCAGGAAATTCGCTACGGCGAGATCGAAGATCCCGATCGTTCCAGCATGCGCAATCCGCCATTGCGTCCCCTCGAAAAATTCGAGTTCATCCCCACTGCCGGTTGTGGCAACGGGAGTTCCGGCATCGCGCTACCGGGAGGACAGGTTCGTGCACCTTTCCAAACAACTGCGAAGTTTGATTCCGAATTCAGGTGTGGGCTTGGTTATCATCAGCCAGCCAGTGCGCTGGCGTCTGCCGGCATTCTCGCGGCGGGTTCAGGTGCGACACAGTCCAAGTACGTCGCTCGCCGGGAAACGCCGGTTTACATTGCAGAAAACTGCACCCAGTGCATGGAATGCATTACCGCGTGCCCGGACACTGCGTTGCCGAATACCGCGCAGGAAATTTCGGTCGTGCTTTCGACCATGGCCCGCTTCTATGTGAAGGATGTCGCCCAACGTGACAAATTGCTCGCTGAACTCAAAGGGGTCGAAGCGCGCGCCCGCGCTGTCATGGTTGCGGCGATTGAAAAAAAGGAAAAGCGCCCCTTCAACGAGGTCATTCGCGCAGAAGTTCACGCCCTTCCGAATATCTCCGATGAAGCCAAGACGCAGTTCTACACGATTCTCGATCAAGTGCCTCTCGCGTATACCGGAGTGGCGGCGATATTCCGTAATGCAGAAAAGAAGACTCCAGGGGCAGGCGGCGTTTTCGGCATCTTCGTCTCGGATCTGTGCAAAGGTTGCGGCGAGTGCGTCCAGGTTTGCGGCGATCACGACGCGTTGCGCATGACGTCGGAGACCGAAGATCTCAACGCCCGCCTCACAAGTGCGCAGATTTTCTCGCGCCTTCTGCCGGATACCAGTCAGAAATTCCTCGGCCTCTACAACGACTTCGCTCCGCAAGATTCCCGCGAAGCAGCTCTTCGCAATCACCTGATGGTCCGGCGGAATTATGAGGCGCTCGTTTCGGGCGACGGCGCGTGCGCTGGTTGTGGTGAAAAGAGCATTTTGCGAGCGGCCGCTTCGGTGACGGAAGCATATATGCGCCCGCTCTATCACAAGAAAGCGGACCGCCTGCGCACCAAAGCTGCTCAACTGGAACAGCAAGGCCTCGCCAAACTCGCCGCACTCAAAGCTCGGAGCGAAGATCAATACGAATTGTTCCGTCACAGCGTGGCTCACATTATCATGGGGCTTGGCGGCGAAAACGAGGAAGACACGGCGAAACGCATTGAAGAGCATGGCCCTATTTCAGACGAACAGATCGTCCAAGGGATCGTCGCGGTGATGCGGCAGGACGCGTTCAATCACAAGGAACTGCAGGCTGTCGATGGCCGTCTCGCCAACGGCATGTCAGTGATGTTCATGGGGGCGAGCACCGGTTGTAACACCGTTTATGGCTCGACCCCTCCCGGCAATCCGCATCCCTATCCATGGATGAACTCCCTCTTCCAGGATGGTTCGACCATCGGCTGGCTGCTTGGTGAATCGCTCATGCTGAATCACTCGCGGCGCTCGGTCGTTCCTGAACGGCTGGCGGATACGCTGCTTAGTTGCAACGAAACCATCATTACCGAAGCGGATTACTTCACGCTGACGCATTTGGATGACGCGCTCATGACCGACTTGGAAGTCCACGAAATGCCGAAGGTTTGGGTGATTGGCGGTGACGGCGCGCTTGGTGACATTGGGTTCCAAAATGTTTCCAAGGTGATCCTGCAAAATCGGCCGAACATCAAAGTACTGATGCTCGACACACAGGTTTACTCCAACACCGGCGGACAAAATTCCGATTCATCGACGATGCTCGGTGGTTATGACATGAACCAATTCGGCGTCGCCTCGCAGGGCAAGCTCATCGAGAAGAAGAGCGTCGCGGAAGCATTCACCGCCGGCCATGGCTCGCCTTACGTCGCGCAAGTCTCGATTGCAAACGCCGCGAAACTCTACAAAGCGATCCTCGATGGTCTCGAATATCGCGGCTCAGCGTTCTTCCAGTGCTACACCACGTGCCAACCGGAACATGGTGTGGCTGACAACATGTCCGCCGACCAGGCCAAGATGGTTCGCGACGCGCGCGGCATGCCTGAATTCATCTACAACCCGCGCAAAGGCGAATCGATCCAGGAAGCCTTCGATCTTAAGGGCAACCCGTCCCTCGAACGTGATTGGTGGCAGACCAAGTATTCGACGAACGAAGACTATAGCTTCACGGTGGCGCATTGGGCGCTGACTGAGGGCCGGTTCCGCAAGCACCTGAAAGCGATCACCGAAGACGAAGCGCGCGAATTAATCCTGCTTGACGACATGCTGGTTTTCATCACGCAGGACGACGTGATCTATCGCCGCGTTTTCGACAAGAACCATCGTTCCTACGTCCCGAACTTCGGCGTCTACATCAAAGCTGAGCATAACGGAAAAGTCCGCTACTACTCCGTCTCGCGCCAGATGGTGCTCTTCGCCGTCGAACGCCGCAAAGCCTGGCGCATGCTGCAAAGCCGCGCCGGGATCGCGAACAAGGATTACGCCGCGCAGAAAGCGATCCTTAAAGAAGTCGATTCCGGCAAGCTGCCGGTGACTGATCTTCAGGCGCGCACGCGCGAGTTTTACACCGCGGCGCTCGGCGGCACTCTGGCGGAGAAACTTGGGGCAACTCCCGCCGCCGCAAAATAGTTCTGGTAGGACAGCCGCTTGGCTGTCCTCGAAGGGGGCCCGCGTTCAGCGGGCGTTCCCACACTGCACCCGCCCATCGAAAAGATGGACCGTACGCTCCGCCTGCCCGGCATACCGATCATCATGCGTCACCATACAAATCGTGGCGCCTTCTCGATGCAGTTCCTGCAATAACTGCATGACTGCGTCCCCATTTTTCGAGTCAAGGTTCCCCGTCGGTTCATCTGCAAGAAGAATTGCGGGCTTCCCTGCAAGCGCCCTCGCTACAGCGACACGCTGCTGCTGGCCGCCGGAAAGTTGCGCGGGAAAATGTTTACTCCGGTGCGAAATGCCGACGCGCTCAAGGGCAGCAGCCACCCGTTCCCGGCGTTCCGCAGCGGCCATTCCGCGGTAGGTCAAAGGCAATCCCACGTTCTCCCAAACGCTGAGATCACCAATCAAATTGAAGCTTTGAAAAATAAAACCGATCTCGCGATTCCTGATTCGCGCGCGTTCCGTCTCGTCGAGACACGCGACTTCCGTGCCGTTCAACTTGTAGTCCCCTTCGCTCGGCGAATCGAGCAGCCCAAGAATCGAAAGCAGAGTGGATTTTCCACAACCCGAAGGTCCGGAAATAGCGACGAACTCACCGCGCTGGATGGTCAGATCGATCTTGTCCAGCGCGTGTGTTTCCAGTTCATCGGTCAAAAAAATCTTACCGATCTGCTTCAACTCGATCAGCTCATGCATAACGTTCCTATTTTAATCGCACTTCTTGGTGAGCGTCGTAGTGCGACATGTCCGAAAGAATGATGGTATCGCCTTCCCTCAGGGCTTGTTTTATTTCCACGCTGGATATGGAAGCGCGCCCAAGCTGAACATCGACTCGAAGAGCGCGCGTCCCGTCGTCGACTACCTTAAAGAGGTGCATTCGACTCTCGCCGCGGCTATTCGCGGGCCGGCCCGTGAACAGCACGTTTTCAAGTCGTTCAAGGGTGATCGTGGCATCCACATTCAAATCCGGGCGCGCGCCCCGGGGCGGAGAATCATCCAGTGCAATGTCGATCGTTACGGTCGCGTTCACCACCGCTGGATCGATTCGCGTGATATGTCCTGGCACGGTGCCATTTCGGGTATCGATCAATGCCGGCTGATCGAACTGAATATCGCGCGCGTCGGTCTCCGCCACTTTGATTTGCGCCTTGAGCCTCGTCGGGTTCGCAATCAACGCGATCATCGTACCTGCAGTGATTTGTTGTCCGATCTGGGGTGGACGATCGTCGCCCATTCGCTGAAGCACACCGGCTATTCCGGCGCGCACCTTGAGCGCGTCGAGTTGATGCTGCTTCAGTTCGGTTTGTTTGTGCAAACGTTCCACCTCCGCCTCTTGCACACGCACCTGAGCCCCCGTGGATTTATCGCTGATCCTCAGACGCTCCTGCTCCAATTCATATCGCTCCTGCAATTCGTTGGCGCGCGACCGGCTGCGCTTCGCTGTGAGGAGCGGCACCAGGCGGTCGCGCATCAGTTCCTCGTCCGCATCGGCTTCAATTTTAGCCTGGGCCAGATCCGCTTTGAGCGAAGCCACGACGGAGCGTTGCGCCAGTTTATCGCTCTCCAATTGAACTTTGATCTTTTCCAACTGCGCTTCCGCCACATGCCAGAGTGATTGCGCTTCGAATGTCTCCTGCACCAGTTGCGGATTGCTAAGTTCCACCAATACGGTGTCCGCTTCGACGGTCACACCGGGTAAAAGGGGGATATTTTCGACTCGCCCTCCAGTAGTGGCGGTCACCCAGCGGATTTCTTCCGGCACGAGCGTCCCCGTCCCGTGAACCTCGCAGACCATCGGACCACGTTTGACCGTGTCGGTGTAAAATGTGGAATCAACCAGCGGCAGCGCGGGCTTCAACCGCGATAATCCAATTGAGATCGCAGGCACGGCCAAAACAATGGCAGCCATCGCAATGTTTCGGCGACGCTGCTTCTTCTTCGCTACATCTGGGCGCGCGATATCCATTTACTCGCATCTCAACGCGACTATTGGATCGACCTGTGCTGCCCGCCGCGCTGGAAACCAACTTGCCAAAAACGCCACCAGTAACAGAACCAAAACAACTCCGCCAAACGTCAATGGATCAGTCGGCCGGACTTCGTAAAGCAAGCTCTGCATCACGCGCGTCACAGCAAACGCCCCAGCCAGACCAATGCACACGCCCACCATGGCGAGCTTCATCCCTTGGCGCACCACCAGCCAGATCGCATCCCGCTTTTGCGCTCCGAGAGCCATGCGCATCCCGATCTCGTGCGTGCGCTGCCGGACCAAATATGCCAGCACCCCATAAAGCCCAATCGCCGCGAGGAACAGCGCAAGAACGCCGAAAGCACCGAGCAGGTAAGTCTGGAAACGCGATTGCACCAGAACCTCGCTCAACAACTGGTCCATGGTTCGCACCGTCGGCGCTGGCAACTGAGGAATCGTTCTTTTTACTTCCTGGCGAATGGCGTTCGCCAACTCCTCCGGATCACCCGCCGCCCGAATTGCCAAACTCGGACTCTGCATCGGCCATTGCCAGTACGGCCGGTAAATATCCGGAACCGCAATCGGTTCCGGCGTGAGCGTTTTCACATCGCCAATCACCCCCACGATCTGCGCCCAGAGCGCGATCCCAAATTGATCTTTTCCGTCGAGCGGTCCACTCCCGTCATTCATCGTGATGAATTTTCCAATTGGATCCTCATTCGGAAAAACACGCTGAACGAAAGTTTCGCTCACGAGCGCGACGCCGGGCGCGAGCAAGTCATCCGATTCGGTAAACCAACGCCCGCGCAATAGCGGCGCGCCGAGCGCGCGCAGATAATCAGGCGTAATCCCTTTTTGCTCCGCGGTCGGGCGCTGATCAGCCGGCAGAAGGGGTCGCCCGAAAACAGCAAAGTTTTGGTTTGGCGGCGTTCGGTCCCGGCGCGGCAGTGCGCTCGTGGCTCCAATCGCATCGACCCCAGGATAATGTCGTAAATTTTCGATTACTCGTTGCAACGGAACTTGCGGTCGCGTCGCGGTCGGTCTGACCCACGTCGTAAAACCCGAAACAGAAAAATCGAGCGGCGCAATCACGAGATGTTCCGGCCTGAACCCGCGATTGGCTTGCAGCAGCCGCGCAAAGCTCTGGAGCATCAATGCCGCACCGATCAACAGCACAACCGAAAGTGCCACTTCCGCCACGACCAGCGCGTCGCGCACTTTCGTTCCACGCACTCCGGAGGACTGCGCCTGACCGCTTTCTTTCAGGCTCGCATTCAAATCAGGCCGCGAAAATTGCAGTGCGGGCACCAGGCCGAATAAAGCACCTGTCAGCACGGAAATGATCAGCGTAAAACCGAGCGCGCTGTGATCGATCGTCACTTCGTTCAGTCGCGGGATATCCGCCGAACCCATGGCGATAAACACACGCACCGCCCAATGCGCCAGAACCATTCCGGAGACTCCACCCAACAGCCCGAGCGTGATGCTCTCGACCAGCAATTGGGAAATGATCCGCGGACGGCTTGCGCCCAGCGCCAAACGCACCGCGATCTCCTTCTCGCGAGCAGCCGCACGCACCAGCATCAGATTCGCAATATTCCCACAGGCAATTAACAGCACGCCGCCAACCACTCCCCACAAAACAAACAAAGCCACTTTCATTTTGTGCCCCAGCGCCTGCTCCAACAGTGGCACCACCGAAACATCCGTTCCCACAATCTCTCCAGGATGATCCTGCTTGATGCGCGATTGGATCGTATTCAGTTCGACGCGCGCCTGCTCCAGCGTCACTCCCGGCTTTAGTCGCGCGAGCACATTGTGCCAGTGCGCCCCGCGCCTTTCCGTCAGTGTCACTCCCATCCAGCCCAAAGGTAGCCACAATTCGCACTTGCTCGGTTCGCCAAATCCAGGCGGCATCACCCCGACAATCGTGTAATCGCGTCGGCCGTAGGTATCCACCGCGAGCGTTTTCCCAAGCACGTCCCGATCCCCCTCGAATTCGCGCTGCCACAAACCCCAACTCAAAATCGCGACCCGGTTCCCCTGCCGTTGATCCTCCTCGGGTAGAAACACTCGCCCTAACTGCGGCGCGACACCGAACACCGTGAAAAAACTCGCCGACGCATAAGTCCCATGCACCTTTTGCACGCCATCACCCAGCAGCAGATTAAATTCGGTGCTGCCCTGCCATCCGGGACACACCGCCATCTCTTCGAACGACCTATTCTGCGTTTTCCAATCCAGGTAATTCGGCCCGCTCACCAGTCGCTGGTCCATCCCGCGCTCCGTGCCGCTCTCCCACAACGTCACCAACCGATCTGGGTGCGGATAAGGCAACGGCCGCAATAGCACCGTGTTGATCACACTGAAAATCGCCGTGTTCGCTCCAATTCCAAGAGCCAGCGTCAACACTGCTACCAACGTGAATCCCCAATTCTTCCGCAACATCCGGCTACCAAAGCGCACATCCTGAAAGAAATGCTCGATCCAACTCACGCCACGTCGCTCACGCGAAATCTCCTTGATAGATTCCGTCCAACCGAACTGCTTTAAAGCCGCACCCCTTGCCTGCTCCGGCGTCATCCCTTCTGCAATATTCCGCTCCGTTCGCAAGTCGATGTGCCCCTGCAACTCTTCCTCGACTTCCGCATCGAGCTTCTCCTTCCGGAAAAGCGCTGCCACGCGCGACTGCAATTTTTTTGAGAGCGTCATGAATCCTCACGCAGATTGCATCACCTGCCCAATCGCGAGGCAGAGCCGATTCCATCCCTCTCGTTCCACCTCCAACTGCTTCCGCCCCGCTTTCGTCAGCCGATAATACTTCGCCCGCCGATTATTCTCCGATTGCCCCCATTCAGACTCGATCCAACCGCGATCTTGCAACCGATACAGCGCCGGATAGAGCGACCCTTCACCCACGCTCAGCACCTCATTCGACAACGCCTGAATCCGCTCCGCAATCGCGAACCCATGCAGCGCCCCGCGCGCCAGCACCTTCAGAATGAGCATATCCAGCGTCCCCTGCAATAACTCGGCTTTCTCCATAAACCCTTCCCTCGATTGTCAAGGGAACCATGCACCACGCTCCCATCGACTGTCAAGGGGAGAACCCGCCCGCGATGACCCACCGCTTTCGGGCCCTTTCAAAAACGGGGGGCGTCGCTCCGTGCGCGCCCTTCCTCAGCTCATCACCGAAGAATCTCAAACTTCGAGACATCGCCAGGGACGTCCAGAAGTTGAATCTGATTTACCACTTTGAATTGTTTGTGATCAGCGAATTCCCAGACAATCTTTTTGTCTCGCGTGATTTCGAAGAAATGAGGCTGCTCGCCGAGGTGTCCGTGCCCGAGATAATTGCAGAAAATCGTATTGCCGTTCGGAAGTCTCTGGCAACCGGCCATCAAGCGCAACGGCTGGCCAGGCAAGTCATTTTCGCCTAGTTCCCAGACAATCTTTTCGTTGCGATCCAGTTCGACCACTTTATGCCCATCACCGCATGTCACAAGCAAGTGGCCATCGGGGAGTGGGACTGCCTCATGGACATCGCCCGGAACGTTAATCTGGCGCAACGATTTTCCGGAGGGATCAAGCTCTTCGACTTTATGTTCGCCCTTTCGACAAAGGAAATAGTGGCCCGCGCTGGTCTTGCGCGCGCCTCGAAACTGGTCGTGCACGCTCACTGAGGAAGGCGGCGGTGTCAGTTTGATCTCCTTGACAATTTTTCCCGCACGGTCCACCTCCAGCAGGCGGCTCGTGCCGCATTCCATAATCAGCACCCGGCCATCAGGCAACGGTTGGCACGCGTGAACCTCCGTCTTTGCGGGCGCTTTGTATTCCCAGACAATCGTTTTGTCAGGCTTCACCTCGAGCGCGCCGGACGCATGGCAAAAAAGGTAATTCCCGTTCGCCATTCGCCAACAATCCTGCGGATGCCGGCAGGAAAACTCCCACTCAACTTTGCCATCGGCCGAAACCGCACAGACCTTCCCCGCTGACGCATCGGCGCAGAGAAATGGATGGCCGGCCCGTACCGGCGCAAGGCTGATCAGCCAAAGGACAGGACCCAAAGCCTGAGAATTGAGGTCATGCGGCGGTTATAGAGAAAGAACGACCGAAGTCCACTTTGTAATGAGTGGCCGCGCTTGTTATCCTTGTGGTTTGTCCCTTCTTCGTTTCCTTTGCCTCTTTCTGTTGAACTTGATTCCCAAATGATGCCAATCCTTGAATTGCCCTCGCCCGAAGCCTGCGCCATAATTGCGTCGGACCCGCAAAATGAACGCGCGCGGTGGATATATCCTTCTGCTCCTGCAAATCGTTGCAACCCTCACTGCAGCCGAACCCCACCGCGACCACTGGTCATTGAAACCGCTGGCGCACGTTGATCCGCCATCTCCTGAAAATACGATCTGGGGCCGCACTCCCATCGATGCCTTCATCCACAAGAAGCTCCAGGCCGAGTCGATGGGACCTTCAGTTTCCGCAGACAAACGAACTCTCATCCGCCGCGCCTACTTCGATCTGATCGGCCTCCCGCCTACACCCGCGCAGGTCAATGCATACCTTGCGGACCCTTCGCCAAACGCCTTCGAGCAAATCATCGATGAGCTGCTCGAACGCCCGGAATACGGCGAACGTTGGGCACGACATTGGCTCGACGTCGCTCATTACGCGGAAACGCACGGCCACGACCAGGACCGCCCGCGCACCAACGCGTGGCCCTATCGCGATTATGTAATTCAGAGCTTCAACACCGACAAATCGTATACCCGCTTTGTTGAAGAGCAGATCGCGGGAGATATTCTTTATCCCGACGATCCACAGGCTACGGTCGCCATGGGATTTCTTGCAACCGGGCCGTGGGATGAAAGTTCGTTGCGCGATATTCGCGAAGACAGCATCGACCGGCAAATCGCCCGCTACATCGACCGCGATGACATCGTCGCCACCGTGATGAACACCTTCGTGAGCACGACGGTGCAATGTGCCCGTTGCCACGATCACAAATTCGATCCGGTCAGTCAGCGCGAGTATTACAATCTTCAGGCGGTGTTCGCCGGAACCGAGAAGGGAAATCGCTATTACGATCCGGATCCGAAATTGCATCAAAAGCGGCAGCTTCTTCTGAAAAAGCAGAAAGAGCTCGAATTACCCTCCCCTGCCCTCCGCAACGAACTGCTGTCAGCCGATTTCACTCAACGCGTGCGGGAATGGGAGAAATCCGTCGCAGCCAATTCGTGGAAAGTTCTGGAACCCATTTCCTGCTCTTCAAGCAATGGATCAACGCTCAGAATCGAAAAGGACCATTCCATTTCGGCCAGCGGCAAGCGGCCCGAAACGGATACTTACACCATCCTCGCACCCGGAAGCATAGCGACCGGCATGCGCCTGGAGGTCCTCGCGGATGATTCGCTACCTAAGAAGGGACCCGGACGGCAGGACAACGGAAATCTCCACCTGACTGATTTCAAAGTCTATGCGGTGCACAGCGATAGCTCCATGTCCGAAGTCCCACTGCGGAATGCCACGGCCGACTTTAACCAGGATGGTTGGGACATCGCCAAAGCCATCGACGACGATCCGAAATCTGCTTGGGGAATATTTCCACAGATCGGCAAAACGCATCAGGCCGTTTTCGAATTCGCCGGAGCGATCCTTGACGCCGAGCAGTACCAATTCGTACTCGCGCAGGATCACGGCGGAGGACACCTGATTGGTCGCCTGAGATTATCAATCACCGATTCGATGCCGCCGCTGCGAGTCAATTCTGTGCCGGACGACGTCGCGGCAATCGTCCAGACCGAATCGGCCCAGCGAACGGAAGAGCAAAAGTTTGCTTTGGCCATTTACGTTGCGAAGGACGATTTAGCACGCGAACTAGGGGCCTTGCCGCCGCCCCATTTAGTTTATGCCGGGGCGCATGATTTTGTTCAGGACGCCAGTTTCAAACCGTTTGGCAAACCGCGCGAGGTTCGTTTGCTCAAGCGAGGCGACATCAATAAACCGGGCGATCTCGCTACGCCGGGCACTCTCAATTGCATTGCCGGATTGAGCGGCGAATTTACCTGCGACTCCCATGAAGGAGCACGGCGCGCCGCGCTGGCCCACTGGCTCACTGATCCCCGCAATGCCTTAACCTGGCGATCCATCGTCAATCGCGTATGGCATTACCATTTTGGTCGTGGACTCGTGAATACACCAAATGATTTTGGTCGGATGGGCGGAACTCCCAGCCATCCTGAACTGCTCGATTGGCTGGCGACCTGGTTTCTCGAAAACGGCGGCAGCTTCAAGAAACTTCACAAATTGATCATGACCAGCGCGGTTTACCAACAATCCTCGCGCGACAATCCGAAGTATACTGCCGTGGACGTAGATAACGTTTACCTTTGGCGGATGAATCGCCTGCGGCTCGAAGCAGAGAACGTCCGTGATGTCATTCTCACTGTGTCCGGGATGATCGATCCCACAATGGGCGGTCCGTCAGCGCAACAGTTCAACATGTCGCCTGGAATCCACGTAACGCCCAAAGTGGACTACGTCTCGTTCGATTTTGATAAACCTGAAATGCGCCGGCGCAGCATCTATCGTTTCGTCTTTCGAACGCTGCCCGACCCTTTCATGGATTCGCTCGATTGCCCCGATTCGTCGCAACTCACCGCTGCACGCAATACGTCAGTCACCGTTTCCCAGGCGCTTGCGATGCTGAATGACCAATTCGTCACGCGCTACAGCGAGCATTTTGCGGAAAGATTGGGACAGGACCGCCCAAAAGATCTCGACGGCCAAATCGGACTTGGAGTCGAACTCGCTTTCGGGCGCCCCGTTCGATCAGACGAATTGCCGCGCTATAGAAAATTCGTAGAAAAGGATGGATTGGCGAACTTCTGCCGCGTGCTCTTCAACGCCAATGAATTCATGTTCATCAACTGAAGCGCATGAAACCTTTCTCGAATCACCCCGTAGCCGCGTCCTGTAAAGGCGCGGCACTTCAAACTCGGCGTCAGTTCCTCTGGCGCACCGGCGGCGGCCTCGGAGGAATCGCCTTCGCCAAAATGTTCGCCGAACACGAAGCGTTTGCGCTGAATCCGCATCACGCGCCGAAGGCCAAATACGTCATACAGCTCTTCATGAACGGCGGAGTGAGCCAGATGGATACCTTCGATTACAAGCCGGAATTGGAGAAAGGCCACGGACAAAAGTTCGATCCTGGCGCACACGTCGAAGCGCCCACCAGCGAACCGGGCGCGGTCATGAAAAGCCCGTTCGAGTTCAAGCAATACGGCGAATGCGGACGCTGGGTGAGCTCGGTCTTTCCGCATCTCGCCACTTGCGTGGATGACA
The DNA here is from genome assembly GCA_044226545.1 of Limisphaerales bacterium. Classification (GTDB taxonomy): domain Bacteria; phylum Verrucomicrobiota; class Verrucomicrobiia; order Limisphaerales; family SXQI01; genus DASVNK01. The sequence goes on along the minus strand of JBGAGW010000002.1, from coordinate 133,204 downwards.
TGGCCTTCCTCATGGCGCTGCAGTCCAAGACTAACGTCCATGGCCCAGCGAGCTTCATGATGAACACCGGTTTCCTTGCTCCCGGTTTCCCAAGCATGGGCGCGTGGATTTCCTACGGTCTTGGCACATTGAATAACAATCTTCCGACCTTTGTGGTCCTGCCGGATCCCAAAGGACTTCCCTACAATCAAAAGGGGAACTTCACTTCCGGTTTTCTGCCAGTCACGCACCAGGGGATGATCGTCAATGCGAGCGCCCCCGAACCGATCGCGCACCTGCGCGCCCCTTCGAAAGCCGCATACATAACCGCCGAAAGCGAACACGACAGTCTCGACCTCCTGCGCAGCATGAATGCGCAACATCTCGACGAATGGCCCGGCGATTCGCGTCTCGAATCGAGGATTCTCTCCTACGAACTCGCCGCACGCATGCAACTCGCGGCACCCGAAGCACTCGACCTAAAATCCGAATCGGAAGCCGCCCGCCGCCTTTACGGTATCGACCAGCCGGTCACCGACGACTTCGGCCGCCGCTGCCTCATGGCCCGCCGCCTGATCGAACGCGGGGTCCGTTTCGTCCAAATCTGGAGTGGTGCGGGCGGTCCGACCAACAATTGGGACAACCACGCCAACATTCCGAAAGAACTCCCTCCCATGGCCGCCGCCACCGATCAACCCGTCGCGGGCCTGCTCGCCGACCTGAAATCCCGCGGTCTTCTCGAGGATACACTCGTCGTCTGGAGCACCGAATTTGGCCGTATGCCCTTCACCCAGGGCAGCACCGGCCGCGACCACAACGGTGGCACCGCCATCACCTGGCTTGCCGGCGCAGGCGTCCGCGGAGGAGTTGCCCACGGCGAAAGCGACCCCTGGTCCTGGAAAGCCCAATCCGGCGGCACCTACTGTTACGATCTCCACGCCACCATCCTGCACCTCCTCGGCATCAACCACGAAAAACTCACCTTCCGCCACAACGGCATCGACCGCCGCCTGACCGATGTCCATGGCGAAGTCATCCGACCGATTTTGGCGTAACAGAAAGTTTTATGAGGGTTTTCTGCGCCAGCAACGTTGAGCAGGGAAATGAAAACAATGTTCACGTTGATCTGCGCGGCCGCGGCGCAAAAGCTGAAGGTGTTCGACACGGAAGAAGCGCTCTGGGCATGGCTCGCGCAAGTGGCACGCAACAAATGCAAGGACGTATGCCGCCAACGAATGAGGGAGGAACGTCTGTTGTCCGCCTACTCCGCAAGTCCCCCTGACGACACGTCCCGAAAGGAATGCGGGGAGGAAGCGGTTCGCGCGTTGGCAGGCCCGGAACGGGATCTTATCGAAACCTTTTACTTCAATGACCTTTCTCAAAAGGAAATCGCCCGCAACTCGGGTCGCAGTCTCAAAGCAGTCGAATGCGCTCTGGCGCGAATTCGGCAGAAGTTGAAACGATTTTTGGAGAACCGGCAATGAACACTCAATTCGAAGCGCATCACGCGGCCACCCACACAAAGGCGCTCCACGCATTTCGCCGCCGACGTCAATTGAAACGACTCCGTTCAGCAGCTCAACTCCTGGCGATTCTGGCCATGGGCGCTTATTGGTTCGATTTCCGACAGCCTTTCAAAGAATCGCTCGTCGCCAGCGCCCCTCCATCCGTCCCCGCAGCGCCTCTCGTTGCTCCGTCCGAACCACACCCGCTCACACGAACTCAAGGAGCTTCAATTGGTGCTAAATCGTGAAATTCGTGTCAAAGCCCTTTGGCACAGCAAAAAGGCGGCCCCCTCCTCGGACCGCCTTTTCAATTTCCCCACTTGCAAATTGGGGTTAACCCCCAAGAGCCCCCATACACCCACATCCTCAGCAAGCAGCAAAATGTGCCTCTTATATACGTGCTGAGAGTTCACGGTGAAATCAGGAATCTCCCCGAAATCGACACTCAGGGAATTCCCGACAAACTTTGCGGAATTCGCAAAAACTAAAAAAGGCAAAGCGTAATGGCTTTGCCTTAAACGGAAATCTTTAGCTTTTTGCTTTTCCGCTGCTCTTTTTGGCAATGATCTTTTCAAGGCGCTTGATGTAGCCGTCGACATTATCGCCTTCGTACCCTTCCATTCGACCCAGCTCTTTGCCGTCGCCATCCAGGACCACTACTGTGGGAAAACCCTCGATGTGGTATTTGTCCTGTAGCGCGTCATTCTGCTTCTTCACATCGGCTGGCAATTTCTTATTGTGGGGAAAGTCGAGTTCAACAAGGACAAGGTTCTTTTCCGCGAACTTGGCAAACTCCGGTTTGTCCCAAACGGCCTTCTTCAGGCGAATGCAGAATCCGCACCAGTCGGAACCGGTAAAATCCATCAGAACGACCTTGTCATCCTTCCTGGCCTGCTGTTTCGCGGCCTCGAAGTTTGTTTGCCAGGTCAGTTCAGCCCGTGCGGCGACCATGACCGCGGCGAGAATTAAAGCGCTGTAAAGTTTCCCCATAAACACTCCTATCTGACGCAGAAGATGCGCTAAGTAATCACTTCATGCCACACTATTTTTCCGCCCACAATGGTAACCAACGCCTTGCCTCGCATCGCCCAGCCGTGGAACGGAGAGTTTTGCGATTTACTCGCGGTCTGGTCGCGCTGGTAAGTCCAGCTACGGTCCGGGTCGAAAACCGTAATATCGCCATCGGCACCGATGTCGAGTGTGCCTTTGTCGATGCGAAGCAACTTCGCCGGTTGGACCGTGAGCTTATCCAGGAGTTGCGGAAGGGTGAGCTTGCCTGTGTGATAGAGCCGGGTGAGCGAAAGTGAAAGTTCGGTTTCCAAGCCGGTAATACCGAACGGAGCATAGTCAAACTCCACTTCTTTTTCGAAACCGGAATGCGGCGCGTGATCGCTGCCGATAATTTCCAGCGTGCCATCTCGCAAACCTTCGATCAACGCCTCGCGATCATGCTGTGAACGGAGCGGAGGGTTCATCTTGAAATTTGTGTCAAAAGGCGGCCACGTGGGCAGTGGCTGGTCTTTCGGAAATTCGCGAGCAATGACTTCGCCATCCTCCTTCCAAAATTCATCGCTCCCGGCGATCGCCGCATCGGTCAATGTGAAGTGGTGCGGACAAGCCTCGCCGCTGATCGGCACGCCTCTCGCCTTCGCAAGACGAATCAGTTGGACGCTGTTTGCCGAACTGAGATGTTGACAATGGACGTGAGTGCCGGTGAGTTCGGCAAGAAGAATATTGCGCGCGACGATCACTTCCTCCCCGATGGCCGGCCAACCGCGGAGCCCAAGTTGTGTGCTGTAGTAACCCTCGTGCATGACACCGTCGCTCACCAATGAGTAATCCTGACAATGGTCGAGAAGCGGAAGGTCAAACATGCGCGCATACTCCAGAGCGCGGCGCATAATTTCGTTCTTCTGCACGCAATGGCCGTCATCCGTGATCGCGACGACACCCGCGTTTTTCAACGAGCCGATGGGAGCCAATTCTTCGCCCGCAATTCCTTTGGTAATGGCGCCAGTGATGAAGACGTTGACAAGCGCATCCCGGTCCGCCTTTTCCCGGACGAGCACTACCGCTGCGGCGTTGTCGATGGACGGATTCGTATTCGGCATGCAGAGTACCGATGTAAAACCGCCGCGCGCAGCGGCGAGCGTTCCCGTGCCGATGGTTTCTTTGGCCGATTGCCCGGGCTCGCGCAAATGCACATGCGAATCGATCAGCCCCGGACAAACCACCGCTCCCTCCACGTTTATCTTCTCAATTTCTTTAGGCGCTTTGGTTCGAACATCCTTGCCGACGGCAGCGATCTTACCATCGAGGATCAGCAGATCGCCGGACGCATCCAAGCCACTGGCCGGGTCGATCAGTCGGCCATTCGTAATTAGCAACGAATTCACTATTTGGGGTGGCTATTGTCCTGAAGCGCGTCAGGAAAGCAAGATTGACAACCGCAATGGTGTTCGGAATAGTTTCGCCGCACTCAGGCGGGTGTAGCTCAATGGTAGAGTTCCAGCCTTCCAAGCTGGCCACGTGGGTTCGATTCCCATCACCCGCTCCAGCTCTACGCTCCGAATTGATTCAAATTTATTCAACATCCGAGACCGAAAGCTTGACTTCTGGATATGATTTCCGAGATTTTCGCGCGTGCGACGATCGCTAGTCGCGAAGATGAGTCCTGCAGATGCTCTGAACACTCAGCCGGGAAAGCCGCAGCGGATGATCCTCGTAGTGGATGATGAAGGGGGGATTCGTGATTTTCTCTCCGCGTACCTGCAGTCCAAAAGTTTCAAGGTTTTCACGGCGGGTTCGGCCGAAGACGCTTTGACCCTGTGGCCCGATATCTGCGAAGAGGTCGACCTGTTGATCACCGATATTGTCATGCCGGGGCTGAACGGCAAACGGCTCGCGGAGAAATTGCTCTGTGAGAAACCGTCGCTGCGGATCATTTATATGAGCGGATATCTTCCGGAAGAAATTGCGGAAGAAACGCTTGATGGCACTTTCTTCCGCAAACCGTTTCACCCACAGGAGCTGCTCAAAGCGGTCTACGCTGCGCTTCACTAATCAATTGCCGGGTTCAACGAGCCCGACACGATCTCGTAGAGTTTTCCGCGAAGGACGAATTTCACATCGGTTCCCAGGGCCAACACCTCGCGCAATTCGGGATGCGCGGTGACAAACGTCCAGTATTCGGGCGAATCGAAGCGGATCGATTCCGACTTCGCCTTCAGCGAGACGGCAGCGGTTTCAGTCCAAACTCCATTCAGCCATTGGAAGGATCGGCCTGCGGCGGTCCTGGTCAGGAGCTCGCTGAAAGCGGGACCATTCGGAGCGGTTTGGGCTTTGCCGGTCACCGCAAAATTTTGGACCTCACGACCAGCAAGGCGAACCTGCTGTTCGGTATCGGCGAGCCTTAAAGAACTGCTATACCGCGAACTGGCCACAGCAGCGTCACCGGAGCTGGCCTGCGGCGAAAGAAGCATACGTTCGCGTTCGGCCAACACCTCTTTTTCCTGACGAACTTCCTGCGGAAAGTAGCGCTTCATCAACTCCGGATTGCGCCGGAAAGATGCCAGAGGATCGTACCCCTGCGGGGCCGCCGCGAGAGGTTGGTCCTCCTGAATGAGGAACGAGGTGTAAGGCGTGGAGATACCATATTTTCGCGCGAGTTCCGTAATTTCGTCCTTCAACTCCGCGTTCTCGCCGTGGGAACGGACTTCCTCCAGCAAATAACCGACGCGGCGCACCGCCCAAAGGCGCGGGATAAATCGGTGCTCGCTGGATCGGTCCGGAAAGCTCAATGGATAACTAAAAGTTTCCTCACGCCCCCCAACTTTGCCTCTGACACGTGCCTGAGTGCTCCCGCTTCCGCTGTAACGGCCAAGCACGATGAGTTGCTGACCTTTGAACAGGTCGGGCAGTTTCGCCGGATACACTTTGCTGGTCCGCATCTTCCCAAGATCGAGTTCAACACCGGCCAACACGGGATCACTAATCTTCGTAAAAAAGCTCGAGACTTTGATTTCAATATCCTCATCCGGCAGGACGTATTGGGATACGGCGCTGCTTTCCTCGGCGATGCGGTCGAGCAATCGCGTGTTTACGTCGGTGCCAATTCCGAAACAAAAGATGCGGGTCAGGGCGCGATTGTTCTCTGTAACGGTGCGAAGAATTCCGGCTTCAGATGTATCACCGACGGTGGGCAGTCCGTCCGTGAGGAAAACAATCATGAACGGGCGCGAAGCGTCTTCCGAACGGATCGAGAGCGCCTTTTTTAGGGCGTCATTGATCGCAGTCCCTCCCATCGTTTTAAGATTTTCCACAAAGCTCTCCGCTTCGTGGCGGGTGTCATCGGAGGCGGCGGCGAGTTTCTTGAACAACGATTCCGTTTCAGTGGAAAAGCGAATGATCTCAAAGCGATCTTCCGCGTTCAGATTATTCACGCAAAAGGTCAGCGCCTTTTTGGCCTGGGCCAGCTTCTTCCCATTCATCGAGCCCGATGTATCGAGTACAAATACAACATCCTTCGGCAGAACACGCTGTCGCTTGCCACCAAATCCGGGGGAAGCGAGCAGCATGAAGTAGCCGTCCTCGCCCGTTTCTTTATAAGTGAGAAAACTCACGCCGAGGTCCTTTTCCTGGGCCGAGTAAAAGAACTGGAAGTCCTTCTCTGGTTTTGCGCCGCTCTCCTCCAGGCCAATGGTCGCTGTTTTGTCCGTATTTCGGAGAATTTCGATGGAATGACTGGGAGAATAGATCGTCTTTAACGGGGTCGAGGATTCGAGGGCGATCTTAAGGCTGAAAGTTTCCATCGGTGTGGACGCATATTGCGCCGTATTCAACGGCAGCGAATACTCGATCATCCCCGAATCGCTCTTCAGTAACTGATCGTAGGTCAGTTCCACCTTTTTGGTGCTGTTCGGCTCGATCGGAAAAATGCGCACTTTCAACAGATCGCGCCCGACATACTCCAGCAAGGCCGGATCTTTGGCTTTTCGGACGATTTCTTCGAAAATGCCGCGCGCTTTGTCCGCGCTCAGCAACTCCGCCTCGGTCATTTTCCCGTTCACTTCCATCGCAAATTTTTGGAGGTGCGCCCCTCTCGGCAGCGGCAGGAGAAATGTTCCCTCCAATCGGCGCGGATTAGGATTGTAGAATTCCTCTTCGATCTTCGTATGGGCCATCTGGTCCATGATGGAACTGGACACCTTGGCCGATTTGATCTCGAGCGGCGTGAATCGGTGAATCGGTCGCGGCAACCAGGGACGCGGAAATCTCGGAGCAGCCTGCTGAAGTGTGGCGGTGGCTCCTTCCTCGCCGACAATGATCAGGCCAATCGCCCGTGTATCCCGATTGAAGCAGAACCCGAGTGCCAGAAGAAGAAAACCGAGTAAAATACGTTTCATACTTCGTTAGACAGCATTTTTTGGGAAATGCTCCCCATACCTCAGTCAGCATTTCCACCCGAGTTCGAATTCGGTATAAAAAGGCAGACCATGAAGTCATGAGGATTCTTGTCACCATTCTACTCAGCCTGATGACTACGGCCCAGGCCGCAATTCGCACGCTGGATAGTCGCGCTCACCATCTCGGCCTCAAAGACCGACCCGAATGGGACATTTTCGCCGGCAACCCTCCCGAACGCGATTCCCTCAAGCTGGAATTCGAGTCGCACCCAAACTCACACGAATTCACGCTGTTCATTCGGCAAGATGACGTGAAGCAGGAATGGTCCGTCGTGTTGAACGGCGTAAAGCTTGGCGAACTTTTCCTCATGGAAGAACGCCTCACCCAAACACTCTCGGTGCCGCCAAACACGTTACGAGAAGGATCGAACGAACTGGCCATCACCACGAAAACTATCGAGGACATTGTCATCGAGAAAATCGAGTTGGGGGACGACTTAAAAGAGAAGCTGCTTACCGCCGGGCCGTTTACCGTCGAGGTGCACGACAGGGCAACCGGTAAACCGTTGCCTTCGCGCATCACCATTGTCGATTCCAATGGCGCTTTGGTCCCACTTTTTGATTTCAGCAACACGAACCTCGCAACGCGACCGGGAGTGGTTTACACGGCGACCGGCACCGCTCGTTTAAAGACGCTGCCGGGTCAATACACGGTCTATGCGACGCGCGGACCTGAATACACGATGGCAATCGCCCGCGATGTCGACTTCGAACATTCGCCAGCGTTGGATCTGACTATTGAACGAGCCGCAGACACCCCCGGCTGGATTGCTTCGGACACACACATTCACACCTTTTCGCTGAGCAAGCACGGCGACGCTCTTCTGCGGGAACGAATCATAACCCTGGCGGCGGAAGCAATCGAACTGCCCGTCAGCACCGAACACAACGTTCATGCCGATTATCAGCCCACCATCGATGAACTCGGCTTGGGTAAATATTTTACTCTGCTGCGGGGAAACGAAGTCACCACGGCTAAAGGTCACTTCAACATCTTTCCGGTGGAACTGAACGCGAAACCGCCGGATGCAAAGGAGGAAAATTGGCCGAAGCTGCTTAAAGAAATTCGAGCGACGCCCAAAGTGAAAGTGGCGATCCTGAATCACCCAACAGACACCCACAGCGGCTTCACGCCCTTTGCCCGCACGAATTTCAATCCGATCACGGGACGGAATCTGCGTGGTGACTTTGAGTTCACGTTCGACGGGATGGAACTGATCAACTCGGGCGCAATGCGATCCGATTGGATGGAGCCAATCCGCGACTGGTTCGGGTTATTAAACCGCGGCTATAAACTGGTCGGCGTGGGCGCCAGCGATTCTCACGACGTCAGCCGCTTTATCGTCGGCCAGGGCCGCACCTACATTCGCGCCGACGATTCCGACGTGAGCAAGATAGACCTCGACAAAGCTTGTGAATCACTGAAGGCCGGCCACGCCTTAGTCAGCCTTGGAGTGATTGCGCAACTCAGCATGCAGGACAGTGCTGGGAAAATTGCGGGCCCTGGAGAATTGCTTTCGCCGAACGGCGAAAGTTTGCAACTGAATATCCGAGCCGACTTCCCGCTTGCACCGCATAGTTCCGTAACCATGCGCCTCTTTGCGAACGGTGTTGAATCTTCTTCGCCGGTTGCACGTTCGCGGAGGATTTCAACTAATGTCGGAGTTGAAACATTAGCAATCAGTCTTCACAAGCCCGCCCACGATACGTTCTATGTGACGATTGTCACAGTGGACGGCAACCCGGAACCTTCCTGGGGTTTGGCGCGACCATATCAACCGACGTCCCCTCACATTGATTTGCAAATGATAGGGGTAACAAACCCGATCTGGATCGACGCGGACGGAGATGGCAAGTTTACTTCCGCCCGCGAGTACGCAGTGCAATTGACGGAGAAGTATCAGTCGTTGCCCGAACTCATTGCCCAACTCGCCACCTACGATTACTACGTCGCCGCGCACTGCGCAGAACTTCTATCCCAGCAGGGCGAGAACGTGCGCTCACAGAAAATCGCAGATGAGCTAGCAAAAGCTGCACCGCAAACACAACGTGCCTTCCGCGAATACGGCGCCACTTTGGCCCAGTGAGTTTTTTCCAACATATCCTTTCTCGCCGTGGCGGAACGGCTCAGGTATTGAGACTTTCATGAGTTGGTTCTACCGAACATTTGTCCGACCGATGCTATTCACAATGGATTCGGAAGAGATCCATAATCGCACGCTCAAGACGCTTGGCAAATTATCGTCTTCCAGTTTGGGACTCGATTTTCTCGGAAGCTTCTATGGCATGCCGCAGTTGCCGATTTCGCTCTGGAATCTCAATTTTCCCAATCCCGTTGGACTCGCCGCGGGCATGGACAAGCAAGCACAGGCGGTCCCGGGATGGGCCGCCTTTGGCTTTGGGTTTTCTGAACTCGGCGGGGTGACCTGGCATGCCCAACCGGGCAATTCCGCACCGCGGATGTTTCGCGTCATTCCGGACGAGGCGCTCATCAACCGAATGGGTTTTAACAATCCGGGCGCCGAAGCCATCGCCCAGCGGCTCGCCGCCTGGAAGAGCTCGGGCCTATGGCCCGCGCATCCGGTCGGCATCAACCTTGGAAAATCGAAAGTCACACCGCTGGAAGGTGCGCCGCTCGATTACGCAAATAGTTTTCGGGCATTACGTCCTTACGCCGACTTCTTTGTGGTGAATGTGAGCTCTCCCAACACACCGAACTTGCGTCAATTGCAGGATCGCGCCGCCCTCGACGACATTCTCCGCGAACTCCAACAGATCAATGCAACCGAGGCCGGAGCAGCCAAACCGATTTTAGTGAAGGTGGCACCGGATCTTTCTTTCGATGCACTCGATGAAATTCTCGAGCTGACTGGGCCGCGCAATCTCGCGGGTATCGTCGCAACGAACACCACGATAGCGCGACCAGCGGCCTCAAAGCATCCAACATACGCCGAAACGGGCGGGTTAAGCGGCAAACCGCTGGCAGAACGGAGTACCGAAATCATTCGTCACCTCTACACTCGAACAAAAGGGAAACTTCCGCTGATCGGCGTGGGCGGAATTTTCAACGCGCAGGACGCCTGGGAGAAGATCACCGCAGGCGCATCCCTGGTGCAGGTTTACACCGGCATGGTCTACGAGGGACCGAAGATCGCGCTGGAAATTACCGAAGGATTAAAGGATCTTTTGGCCCTGAACGGCCTCAAGCATTTGCAGGAAGCAGTCGGAATCACCGCTCGCGCCAGAACATGAAAGCTTTGTTCCTCGCCTTTACGACTGCTTTTACCACTTTGGCCGCAGACTCTCGCTTGTTCGAAATTAAAGTGCTCGACGACCAAACTGGCCGCGGCGTTCCCCTGGTCGAACTGGAAACGGTAAACCACCTCAAATTCCTTACGGATTCGGCGGGGCGCGCCGCAATCGCCGAGCAGGCTTTCGAAAACCAAACGGTTTTCTTCAATGTCCGCAGCCACGGATACGAGTTTCCAAAGGACGGATTCGGAATGCGCGGGACTCGTCTCAAGGTCACGCCCGGTGGCCAGGAAATTCTCAAAATCAAACGTCTGAATATAGCGGAGCGTCTTTATCGGACGACGGGCGAAGGGATTTATCGCGACTCAGTGTTGCTCGGCTATAGGGTCCCGCTGGCCGATCCGCAATTAAACGCTCAAGTGCTCGGACAGGATTCGATTCAGCGCGTGATTTACAATGGGCAGATTCACTGGTTTTGGGGCGACACTCTCCGCCTGAGCTATCCGCTTGGAAACTTCCGCATGTCCGGCGCCGTTTCGGACCTGCCCCAAAACGGTGGTCTTTCTCCCGACGTCGGTGTGAACCTTCGCTACTTCACAAACCCGGATGGATTCTGCAAAGGAATGTTTCCGATCGAACCTAAAGGAGATCTCGTTTGGGCGGACGGTTTCCTTGTCGTCTCGAATGGTTCCGGGCGCGAACGCATGTTGGCCCACTATCAGCGCGTGAAAGGACTCACCCCCCCGCTGGCTCAGGGGCTCGCCATCTACAACGACGAGCGAAACGAATTCGAAAAACTCGCTGATTTCGAGCTTACAGAAAGATGGCGTCTGCCGCATGGCCATCCACTCACTCTTACCAACGAAGGTCAAAAGCAATTCTACTTTGGCCTGGCGTTCCCAAGCGTCCGTGTGGACGCCAATACAAACGCTCTGCTCCAGCCCTCTGCTTATCAATCCTACTCGTGCCTCAAAGATGAATCCGAGACGCAAGTAAATCGTAATGAAGCCGGCGAAGTGGTTTACCGGTGGACGCAAAATGCTTCGCCCGCCACTCCGAAACTCGAAGCCGATCTCATCAAGGCGGGAAAGCTGAAACTGGAGGAAGCGCATTTTCAACCGCGCGATATCGAAACCGACTCTGTCGTTCTGATTCACTCCGGCACGGTGAACTGGAATCCATGGCGCAAAAGGTGGATACTGTTGGCGGTCCAACAATTCGGCACCTCAATGCTGGGCGAGATCTGGTACGGGGAAGCAGACGCGCCCACCGGTCCATGGAAGCAGGTCGTGAAAGTGGTCACGCATGATCGCTACTCTTTTTACAATCCCGCCCATCACACGTTTTTCGACCAGAAAGGCGGCCAGTTAATTTATTTCGAAGGAACTTACACCGCTGAGTTTTCAGGCAGCCCAACTCACACCCCCCGCTACGATTACAACCAGATCATGTACCGGCTGAACCTGTCCGACCCACGGTTGAACGGCCTCCGGTAAAATCCACAGGATTGCAATCGCAACGGCTTCTTCACACACTCAGCGCCCGATATGCCAAATCCTTGGACTGGAAAAGGGAATCCTTACACGAGAAAAGAGGTCGTTGAACGTCTGCGCGCCACGCTCAAGCGCGGTGAACCGATCATCGCCGCCGGCGCGGGCACCGGCATTAGCGCCAAGTTCATCGAAAAGGGCGGTGCGGACCTCATCATTATTTACAATTCCGGTCGCTTCCGGATGGCCGGCCGTGGATCAACCTGCGGACTCATGGCTTACGGCGACGCCAACGCCATCGCCATGGAAATCGGTGAACACGAAGTGCTGCCCGTCGTGGAAGAAATCCCCGTCATCTGCGGCGTGCACGGGAGCGATCCGCGTCGGCGTATGTGGCACTGGCTGCTCCAGGTAAAAGAAATGGGGTTCTCCGGCGTAAACAATTTCCCAACGCATTGCATTGTGGACGGTCACTTCCGCCAGGTGCTCGAAGAAACCGGAATGAGTTTCAAAAAGGAGGTTGAGATGATCGCCCTCGCCCGAAAGATGGACCTGTTCAGCATCGTCTATGTTGCCGAACCCGAAGAAGCGATCGATATGGCCAAAGCCGGAGCGGATGCGATCATCGCGCACGTGGGCACCACGATCGGCGGCTCGATCGGCGTTAAAGGCGCGACATGCACCATGGATGACGCCGTCCGACGAACCCAGGCCATCATCGACGCTGCTTCCCGCGTGCGAAAAGATATCTTCTTCCTCTCGCATGGCGGACCCATTGCGACTCCCGAGGACGCGGCCCACATCAATGCGCACACGGACTCTGTCGGGTTTGTCGGAGCTTCCAGCCTGGAACGTCTGGCTGTCGAAGACTCGCTTACAGACCTGACCCGGCAGTTTAAAAAAATCCCGGTGAAAAGCGCGAAGGCGAAAAAGCGCTAATCCGCACGCATCAACTTGCGTGCTTCGCTCGTCACTTTATCCCACTGAAAAGCGGGACCGGGATCGAGCTTGTTCGATTGAATATGATAGTGGCCGATCAACCCTCGATAGGCCTTTAAACTTTCATCGGTAAGTTTTTCAGTGACCAGAGCGCCTGCAGAGTCGCGCGGATAATCGCACGGCAGTTTTGGGAAAATTGAGCAGAGCGCGGCCGTCAGCTTTATCAGCGCCGCGTATTGCTCAGGTGTAAAATCATATTGGACGAGTTGCTGCCCTTGAATTTTGCCGACCACTGGCAAGGCGCGTGCCGGGCGTGGCGTGAAATCTTCCGTGCGGATTCCGCTGGGCTGATACTCGGTTGGCACCATAATGTAGGGGGCACCATTGGTATCGGTTTGATACCACCGATCCAAAGGAGCACGAGAGTTGGGGGCGTACGCGCCGATGTTGGCGATTTCGATGCCGACGGAACGCGAGTTCGAACTGGTTGCATGCCACGCTCGCTCTTTGAGATCGAGCGTTTGGTAAATCGTACCGTCGAGATCGAGCATGAAATGAACGCTGAGATCACGCGCGTCATGAAGAACCTTGAAGCACTGCCGACTCGTCCCGCTGACGTCGTAGTGAATCACGAACTGGTCCACCAGGTTTTCCAGCGTGATCAGATCCATTCCTCCGCCGCGCGTCTCCTCAATCTGTAAGTCACTCAATCCTTCACGGCGCTGGCCATACCGGTTGGGGGAAGTGAGTTCAGGATTCTGCTGCTGGGAAGTTTTCCACTCCGATTGCGCCAGTGGCGCGAAACGGCGTTCCACGCGATAGGCGTCGTAACCTTCGGGATCAAGCCAGAGGACCACCGGAGTGCCGGCATGAAAAAATTGGCCCGCAACTACGATCTCATCGCCAGTTCGCGCGAGATGCGCACCGGGCTTGGGAAGCTTTGCGCATCCAGCGACAAGAGCAATACCCACCGTAATTATAGTCCTGTTCAGCATCTGCGACATCGCGCAGATACTAGGAGTCACCGGACGGTTAATTCAAATCCGAATACGCATCTTTGACGCGATAGTGGGCGACCACTGAACCACCTGCCCGACCAGTCGGAAGGGCGTCGACTCCTTCGCGCAGCCGCTGCCATGTAGGCTCCCAACGTACCTGCTCCCCCGGAGTTTCCATCAAGGTGATCGCACGGTCAGCCTTCTTTTGAGTCCCGGACATGGCGAGAAAAACCGCGATGCAACCGGTAGCGGCAGCAACCCACAAAAAAGGTTTAAACAATCTCGCACGGCGAGCTTCGGCCCGCAGGAACACCGAAGGCAGCGAGATGGATTTCGAGGGTTCGGCCAAGCCGCCCGCGACGCGCGTGTTGATCGCCGCCACTCGCCGCAACTCGCCCAGAGCGTGTCGGCACTCGCCGCAACTCTGGACATGCGCCGCAAGGATACGGCTGGGCGCTCGGCCCATAGCAGCGCAACCCGCCAGCTCCTCAGCGTATTGGAAACACGCTTTCATAGGTCCTTTCGAAGTTGTTTCAATTTCTGCATTTGCGCAAGACGGCTCAACCCGTGAAACAGCCGTGACTTGACCGTCCCTATGGAACAAGACAGGAGCGCGGCAATTCCTTCCAACGATTCGCCCGCGTAAAATCGCAAGTACACCACCGCTCGTTGTTTTGCGGGCAACTGATCGAGGCACTCTCTCATGACATGTGCCTCATCCTCACCCATCGCTGCGTCGCCGGGACTCCCTCTTTCTTCGGCGACGTTCTCGTCCGGTGAGGGACTGAAGATGGTAAAAGCTCGCGTGCGAAACCGTCGCAACCAATCGTAATGCCGATGAACCATGATGCTGCACATCCACGAGAAAAATCGTGCTCGGCCGTCATATCTCCCGATGTGCCGCCACGTCTCGATCATCGTCTCTTGTAAAAGGTCTAGTGCCTGATCTTCGTTCCCGGACAAAAATAACGCCTGGCGGTGAAGCCTAGCCTGCAACATCCGCATTACCCGCGCGAACGCTTCCGGATCTTCTGCTTGCGCGTGACGCACCAGCGCCGAAATCTCCTCCTCGGAAATCTCGGCTGCTTCGTCCAACTGCGAATCGCGCGCCATCCCTTTAACTGAAACCGACTCGCTAGCGAGGATTTCCTGCGTTTTTTCCGATTACCTGAATGGCACGTCCCGGCTTTTCGACAAAAATGGCAACCTCGTCGAAATCGCGAAAACGCTCTTTGCATTTCAATTTGAATCCTCGATCCACGCCGTCCAAAAGCGCACGACTGAATTCAAAGTTTTCTCCCGTGAGCGGATCTTTCACAGCTTCCAGCCCCTTCATCCCGCCTCGTTTGTACGCGGCGGCCGCCCGTAACATTTCATGTTGGGCAACGACGCCGAATTCCTTTGCGCGCACATTTTTGAAAGCCGTAAAAAAATGTTTCACGAAGGGATTGGGCGAGGCAGCGATTTTTTCAAAGAGTGCCGGCGCTTCTGTCTTGTATTCAAGCAAAGGCAACGCCAGCACGCGCGCGGTCTCCAGATAAAGTGGAGGCATTTCATCCAGCAGACGCTTTAATCCGGCGGCGGTCGCACCCGATGCCTGCTTGATGATTTCCGCGTTGGGATTGGGCGCAGCACCCGCTTCCGGTTCGGTGGCGATTGGATTCCAAAATTTGGCGAAGTCGATCCAGAACGCGTCCTCATTGCCATGAGCTGCTCGGGTCATACCCGTAACCTTCTTTTCGATGTATCCGAAAAACGCATCGCGTTCCGACGCACCGATTGTCTCCGCCACCGTCCCTCTGCGCGGTGCCGCATCAAAAGCAGCAATCAATTGATCCAGTTCATCTGCGGATAAGCGGTAGTAGTTCTCCATGAGCACCGTCGAAGCGATGTTTTCAATCGCTATCTGGACCAGGCACGAAATCAGGATGTGATCGGTCGCGAGTTGCCGGCCTAAAACGAAAACACTGGAGAGTTCCTCGCGCACCTTGTCGAAATTGCCTTCCTCCAGCGCGACACCTGCCCGAAGACGCGCCACGAGCGTGAGGCGTTTCGCGGGTGCCAGGCCGGGGAGGAGCGCCTCAGGCCCATCACTAATGTCATAACCCCAATCGCACGGCACCTTCGCGAACCGTGCTCGGCGAACCAATTTGAACGAATTGTCGTACTGTCGAAGAATTTCCAGACGTCGCTCGTCGAGATCTTCGTCCGTCCTCCATTCGCCCTCATCATTCGCGGCGGGGAAAGCTTGATACGCCTGAAAGTAAAGAAGCGCCGGATTGATATCGGTCCGAAAATCCGGCTCGGCGGCTCGCGCCTGGTGAAAGAAGAGCGGTAGAGCGGCAAAACATCCCAAAATGAATTCTCTTTTCATAGATTTCATCCTCCTTTTCGCGAGCGGGCGCGAGAAGGTTCAATTTTTCGAAAAGAAATTGAAGGCGGGAATTCGCCTGGCTAGGAAACCGCGGCGAAGGAGGTGCTTCCTCGGACGACAAGGTCACAAGGCAGTCGTTTCGATTGCACCGTCTCCTGCTTCAGTAGCAAGCGCATCATTTCCATCGCCGCCTGCCCCAGGCGGAACTTTGGTTGGCGAACCGTTGTGAGCGGCACTTTGAAATATTCGCACAGCAAAATATTACCAAACCCGACAACGGAGATCTGTTCGGGGATTTTTACCCCCTGCTTGATCAACAGGGATGCCACCCCGATTGCCGACATATCATTCGAGGCCTGGATCGCCGTCACTTTCTCGCCCTCGTTCAACATCTGCAATCCAGCGCTCTCGCCCTCTTCAATCGTGCTGCCTGCCGCGAAGATCAACTTCTCATCCGGCTCTATATGTGCCTCCAGGAGAGCGCGGCGGTAGCCTTCAAGCCGTTCCTGCGCCCAGGCAGCGACGGTTGGCCCTGCAAAATAAGCGATACGACGATGTCCCAGATCCAGCAGATGCCGGGTCGCCGTGTAGCTTCCGAGAATATCTTCGGTCTCGACATTCGGCAGCGCCGCGCAGAATTGCGCCCGATGACCGAGAACGACCACCGGCGTTTGCCCTTCGATCAGATCATTGTAAATCGGTGCCGTTGGCGCGAAACGATAGACTGGCGAAATGATCAAACCGTCCACCCGCCGCGAGAGCAATCGTCGAATCACGTTCTCTTCGCGCGCTGGTTCGTTCAATGAATGCGCCAGGATCAATTCGTAACCAAGGGCGTGGGCCTGCTCTTCAATCGCCAGAATCGCCCGGGCGAAAATTGGATTGGTGACCGCTGAGATTACCAGGCCGATCGTCCGCGTCGTCCGCGTCCTTAATCCTTGCGCGAGCGAATCCGGCACATATCCCATCTCGCTCGCCAATGTTTTGATACGTAGTTTGGTGGTCGGGGAAATATCCGGAGCATCGCGAAGGACCTTCGAGACGGTCATGACCGACACCCCTGCGCGAACCGCTATGTCCTTGAGGCGGACCATCACTAAACGGTCGATCCTCGCCAGTGAAGTTTCTGCCGAAGTGTTTTGAAAAAGCTGCTTCCGGGAAGACGCACCAGGCGGATCTTTTTCGGGCTGTTCCGAATCTGGACGGCATCATCAGCTCCCAGTGGAATCTGCACTTGCCCGTCCGCGGTGAGAAAAATTTCGAGTTTCTTCGAGAGCACCCTCACTTCCACCACTGAATCGCCACTCACTATTACCGAACGATTCGATAAAGTATGCGGACAGATTGGCGTAATCGTCAGCACCTCCGCGTCCGGCGTTACGATCGCACCGCCGGCGGCAAGAGAGTAGGCCGTTGAACCGGTCGGAGACCCGAAAATCAACCCGTCGCAGCGGTAATTCGTCAGCGGCTCTCCATTCACCGTGACTTCCAGTTCGATCAAGCGCGAGGTCGCCCCTCGGCTCACCACGAAGTCATTGAGTGCCAACAGTGAAATCGGCCCATCCGAGGACTGTCCTTTGCAAGCGATCAGAGCCCGCTCTTCAATCCGAAAATTGCCCGCCCAAAGATGCTCCAACTCGCGGCTGATTTGTTCGCTCGGCACCGCGGTGAGAAAGCCCAGGCCGCCGATATTCACGCCCAGAATCGGTGTTCGAACTCCCGCCAGAGATCGAGCGGCGCCAAGCATCGTTCCATCTCCGCCAAAAACAATGAGGAGATCGCTTTCCGTCGCGAGCGTGGGGAGATCAGCCGTCGTCTCTCTCCGGCCAATCATGGGACCAGTGGTTGGATCGACTACCACGGTCCGGCCGGCCTGCTCCAATTCGCGTGCGACACGCCGGATCAACTGGCGAGCCGCGACCTTTTCGGGGTTGGTGGTGAGCCCGATCCGTTGAAGTTCAGTTTTTTTCAAGCAGCACCAGGAACTCTTTATTTCCAGCCGGCCCGAGCAGCGGTGATTCGACCATGCCCTGCCAGGTCAAATCGGGGAGGGTGCCCACGAATTCCTTCAGCTCGGCGATCACTCGCTCATGAATTTTTGGATCTCTGATCACTCCTTCACCCTTGTCGACCTCCGCCTTCCCCGCTTCGAACTGCGGTTTCAGCAGCGCGACGATCTTACCCGAGCGCTTTAACAATGCAACCGCCGTTCCGAGAAGCTTTTGCAGGGAAATAAATGAACAATCGATTACCACAATATCAGCCGATACAAACGGCTGGGCCATGCGATCTGGAGTCAAATCGCGCGCGTTGGTTTTCTCCATCACGGCGACGCGCGGGTCCTGCCGCAACTTCCATGCGAGTTGTCCATGACCAACATCAACGGCATATACTTTGGCAACTCCTCGCTGCAAAAGGCAGTCCGTAAAACCTCCTGTTGACGCTCCAAGATCGATCGCGGTCATCTCGCGCACATCCATCTTAAAATGATCGAGCGCATGCTCCAGCTTGTGTCCCCCGCGGCTCACAAATCGTTCCGGCTTATCCAATAAAATCCTGTCCGACGCCTTTACAGATTGGCTGGCCTTCTCTGCTCGCCGATCATTTATGCGGACTGCCCCGGCGAGAATCGCACGTTTGGCCTTCTCACGGCTCTCGCAGAGGCCGTGCTCCACCAGCGCTTCGTCGAGGCGTTTCACAGGGCACTTCTCACCAAAGTTTTAATGACTTTATTGCCAGCGGCCATCCCTCGAAAGACTTCGGGCAGCTCGTCCAATTCACAACTGCCATCAACGAAGTCGCGAGCCGTAATCACCCCTGATTCGATAAAGGTCAATGCCTGCCGAATACTTCGCGGCGTGTGATGAAAGCTGGCGAGTAATCGAAGGTTGGAATAGTGGATGAGCGCGGTATCGAATCGGACGAAGGTATCCGCTGGACAACCTCCGAAGAAATTCACCGCGCCGCCCTTTCGCACCAGACGGATAGCCGCTTCCCACACCTGCGGGCGTCCCACAGCTTCAATTACCACATCAAAGGTGCGCCCGCTTTCTTTGACGCAGTGATACAAGTCGTCTCGCGGGCTGACTTCAATCACCGACGCCTCGAATCGCCTGGCCAGCGCGATTCGATTCTCGCCTCGTCCCGCCACCGTAACGTCGCAGCCCTCATGCTTAAGAAGAGCGGCGAACATCAAACCAATTGGTCCGGAACCGATCACCAGAACCCGGTCTCCACTCTTTACATTCAGATCTCCTACTCCCTGCACGACGCAGGCCAATGGCTCGGTTAAAGCGGCATTCGCAAAACTCGTTTCCGGACGCAACTCAATCATGTTCTTGTGCACGATTCGCGCAGGAACGATGATGGATTCGGCATAGGCTCCGTTCAAAAACAACAGGTCATCACACAAGTTCTCCTGGCGGTGCCGACAATAGAAGCACTCGCCGCAGGGAGCGGAATTCGCGACCACCACACGCTGTCCTTTGGTCCAACCTTGCGTCGCGGGATGAACCTCGGAAATTATGCCCGCCAATTCGTGCCCGAACACCGCCGGAGGAACGATCATTCGCGCGTGATAACCGCGACGGAACACCTTCAGATCGGTGCCGCAAGTGAGTGCTGCCTGGATGGAAATGCGAACTTCGCCTGCCTGCAGAGACTTCTCGGCAACTTCCTCAATTCGGACGTCTTCTTTCCCGTACAAAACCGCAGCGCGCACAAGTTCTACATACGGGGTATAACGGCGGAGTGTCCACCAGTAATGGTAGCGCAGCCCTTACTCCAGAATGCTTAGGGCTTCGCACGCCAGATCAGGAATACCGGGCCAGATTTCGCATAATTCAGCCTCCCGGAGGGCGTGATGCCGAAATGCGTCCTTATCTTCAGCGAGGACGTAAGCGAGATTAAGCCAGCGAATACCCTCTTTGGTACGGCCCAGGGAACCACAGAAACATGCGAGACAATAAGCGCTCCGGCCACTGGGTGGACCCGGCAGCTTCAATCGCTTCATCAACGGCGCGAGCACCTTATAAGCGCCGAGACTATCCCCCATCCGATGCAGGCCCCATGCCCAATTCTCCCAACCGTAGGCCAAATTCGGACGGCGTTTTGCACAGAGTTTACCCAACTCGGCAGCACACCACCAATTCTCACCCGCAATGAACTTTTCCCACCAGAGCTTGGTGACTTCGACGAAAGGGTCAGAGGTAGCAACTGTGCGCTGGCCGAGAGGGCGCGCCAAACTGTCGCGCTTCAACATCAGGAAAGAGATTTCCCCTGTTTTCCATCCGACCCAAGGCAGCAGTCGATTTGATTTCACTCCACGGTTCCGCCGTTTTCAGTAAACGCACCCTGACGATGCACCTTGAGGCCACCCACGCGTCCTCACTTCATCAGGTAATCCCCGAGATTTTGACGGGATAATCTCTTAGGTTCAAGAGAAACTTGTCAACATCTTGTTCAGGGACTTGTTAACGGCGATTTTGCACAATCTTCACTCCCTCGTCAACCCACCGTAATGTCTGGGCCTGTGGACGTTGTGGGGCCAATCGTGACCTCGCGTTTATCCCTGGGAGGACGAGAAAGTTTTCGCTTCTGTTCATCCGACTTACCCTCAGTGGCAGTCTTTTCCTTCCTGGAATCAATTTTCTTTTCCATCTCCCACGGTACTCCTGAAAGATTGCTGCGCAAACCGATAGAAACGATTTTTGTTGACCAGCAAAACGGACCTTTCGACAAGGGTGAATTGCCTTCCTGCAACTTCGCCGCTCTCACTCGCTGGAACCTAATCCAAACCTCATTCGAACCTAATCCCAAATGGCATGGACTTTTGCTTGCAATTCTTCCGGAGATTCCCACACTCGCGGACCGCTGGTTCGCCAGCAAACCAAAAATCGACGAGAATGTGGCGGTGTTTGCCTGGGGAAAAGGCACCTCAGAGTTCTCGGCGTAATCAGAAGCTATGTTCGCAGGTCGTTTGATGCTTATTACAGCCGCACTGGCGGCTTTGTCTTTGGATATTAGAGCGCAGAGCACCAACGTGTTCGGACTCACATCCACCAATTTCAGCGTTCCCTCCGGCGCGAACAACCTTACGCTTCGTGAGGCCATCGAGCAGGTAATCATTCACAATGAAAGCATTCAGGCAAAAATGCTTGATGCCGAGATCGCGCGAAGGCAGTTCAAGGCGGAACGGGGCATTTTCGAGCCAGCCGTTGTCGCCTCCGCCGAACATCTCGACTCTCGACGTGAGAACACCTATGAGCAAAGCGCCTCACTGGCAGGAAGGACCAATTACTTTGAACGGAACAACACCTTAAATGGCGGGCTTGAGTTCCTGACCCCGATTGGGAGCAAATTTCGCGTCGGTTACGACATGAAGGAACTGCATAACGCCCTCAATGATAACTTTGTTCCGAATGGCGAATATCAAGCTACGGTCGGCATCACCATGACTCAACCGCTCCTGAAGAATTTCGGGACGGGCGCGACGCTGGCGCGAATTCGACTGGCCGCTATCAGTTCGGACATTGCATATCAGGACTATCGAAGGCAGTTGATGCTCACCGTGGCTAAGGCGGAATCGGCCTATTGGGATCTTTACTATTCGCAAGAACAGGCGCGGATCAGCGCTGACTCACTGCAGACCGCCCAGGCCGTTTACGACGATAATAAAGCCCGCATGGAAGTCGGAAAGTCTGCGGAATTGGAGGTATTGCAGGCGCAAGCCGGAGTTTCGCTGCGCAGCGCCCGCCGAAACGACGCCATGCAACGCTTTGCCGAAGCGGCGAATCAACTCAACACGCTTTTATCCGGCACCGCGTTGAGAACCAACATCAGTGTTTGGGCCTCCGAACAACCTGAGCTGCGCGATGTCGCCCTCAATTACTACGATGGGTACGGGGCGGCGATGGAAAACAACCCGGATTACCTGACAAGGAAGCACCAGGCCGTCGCCGAAAATGTGCGACTCGCCTACACCAAAAATCAACGACTGCCACAACTTGATTTGAAGGGAAGCTACGGCCTGAATGGATTGGGGCACTCCCCCGATGAAGCACACGACGACCTATACGATGCGAACTATCCAGCGTGGTCCGTGGGGGTGGAGTTAAGAATACCGGTGACAGGAGGAATCCGGGAGCGGAACGAATACGCGGCAGCCAAGCTCTCAAAGCAAAAAGCAATTGTTAATCTCAAAGAGATCGAGGTGCAGCTTGGAAACGCGCTGGGTACAGCGATTCTCAAAGTGAACAATCTTAGAGAGAGCGTCGGAAGTCATCGAACGGTTATTTCATTTCACCAGCAATTACTTGAGAATCAGGTGGCACGCTTGCAGGCGGGGGTCATCGATAGCCGCGCCGTGCTCGAAACCGAAGAGAAACTGTTCGAGGCGCGCATCGCCCTGCTCGAGAACATGGTGGCCTATCAAAAATCGTTGCTCGAACTCGAACTGATCAAAGGAACCACCCTGCTGAATCGCAACATCGATCTGACCAAGGCTGAATTGCAGGAAATGACCGAGCGCTTTCTCGCGGCTCATAGTTTCTCGGGACCGCACTTCGCGGCCCTTAAAAAGGAAGTCGAAGAGGAGTATCGGACGCGCCTGAGAAATTTGGATGCAAACGAGAAACCACAGGGAATGATCGACCGCATTTTTCACTGAACAACCACGCCAGACCTGTCGATGGCTCAAGTTCAACGACGGAAAGGCTCAGAAATTATGAACAACCAAAATCCTTCCTCCCGCATGCGTTCCCTCAGCGCAACGCTGCTGGCAGTGGCCGGACTGCTCCTCTGTGATCCTGCTCGGGCGCAAACTGTGCAGAATGGGACATGGGTGAACGGAATCACCGAAGCGATCAATGATGTGACGTTGAGCGCGCCGGCCGCCGGAATCATCAGCAGCCGCCCGTTCAAAGAAGGAGACGCGGTCAAAGCAGGCCAAACCATCGTTGAACTCGATAAAAAGCTCGAGGAATTGGAAGTCACCCGCCGCAAATATGTCCTCGATTTGAAAAGAACGGATATGGAGACCTCGAAAAAAATCTTCGAGAAAACCATTTCCATCAGCCGCGAAGAGATGGACAAAAAAGTAACTGAGTTCTCCGTGGCGGATGCGGAGCATGCGCTCGCGCAAGAACAGTTGCAGAGGCGGCTGGTCGTCGCACCGTTCGATGGCACAATTGCCGTATTGGCGTTGCAAGTGGGTGAATCGTGCCAGGCACAGCAGGCGCTGGTCCGACTGGTCGACACGCGCAGGTGCTATTTTATCTGCAATATCGAGGCGAAAGTCGGTTATGGGTTAAAGCTCGGGCAATCAGTGAAGTTGGAGGTCGAGGCCGGCGAAAAGCCGGTGAATTTCGATGGAACGGTTTTCTTCGTTTCGCCCGTGGTTGATCCTGCAAGCGGTTTGATGCGGGTGAAGGTGGTGTTCGACAATCCTGAGGGTAAAATTCGGCCCGGCGCGGCTGGACGGCTTTTACTGCAGGAGCGCAAAGATGCTTAATATCACCCCCGAACAACAAACCAACCGCGGTCTGGAAGAGCTTTCCCGGTTGCGTCGTTTTTCCGGTACGCCAGCCGAGTTCTGGCCCTCCTTTATCTCCGCGGCCAGTGCTGTCACGGGCGCAGAGAAGGGAATTTTGATCCTCAAGGATCCGAAAGAAAACAACTGGAAAAAACTGAGTGAATCAGCCGGGAGCACACACGGCGAACGCGTGACACTGACCTTCACGCGACAACTTGTCGAAATTGGGCAACGTGCGGCGGAGAACGGAAGCGCACTGTTTCCAATCGAGGAGACCGCGCACGCGGATTTCAAACATTACGCGCTAGGCGTAAAGCTGCCCCTCAGCCGACCTGAAGAAATTTGCATTGCCACCTTTCTTTTGCGCAATGCCACCGAGCAACAGGCGAATGAAGCTCTCGTGCGCGCACAACTTTCCGCTGATACGCCCTTCGCATATCTGCTGAATCTCTCCACCACGCAAGCAAAGGGCGAATCGGACAAGTTCGCTGCCTCCATCGACGTCATTACCCTGCTGAACGCGGAGAAAAAGTTTCTCGGGGCGGCCATCGCGCTCTGTAATGCGGTCGAAGCGCGATACCAATGCGACCGCGTGAGCCTGGGCTGGCTCGAACGCGGTTACATCCGCATGAAGAGTATCAGCCGAACGGAACGGTTCGACAAAAACATGGCTGCGGTCAAAGCCATGGAAATGATGATGGAAGAATGCCTCGATCAGGACGAGGAGATCATTGTTCCGGCACCGGAGAAAGCAACATTCGTCTGGCGCGACCACGAAAAATTTTCGAAACAGAATTCCGCGGCCAACATCTGCTCGGTTCCTATTCGCGTGGACGGAAAAGCTGTGGCGGTGCTCACCTGCGAGCGGCAGTCTCGTCCTTTTAGTCCCGCTGAATTGCAGCAATTGCGGCTCGCCGCTGATCAGGCAGCGCGGCGCTTGAGCGATCTGCATGAGCGCGACGGTTGGTTCGGAGCACGACTGGCGCGGAGCACTCGTAACCAATGCGCGAAAGTATTGGGACCAGAACACACCTGGATGAAAGTGGCTGCGATTTTTGGCGCTGTGCTTCTATTCGTCCTGTTTTTTATTCCGTTCAACTACCGCGTGCAGGGAAATTTCATTCTCAAGAGTGACGCCGTTTCCTATCTCACTGCGCCCTTTGACGGATTTATCAAAGAGGTGCCAGTGCGTCCGGGTGATCGCGTCAAGAAGGACGCAGTCCTTCTGCAAATGAACACGGATGAACTCGCGATAGAAGAGGCCAATGCGCTCGCGGATCAGGTCCGCTTCCAAAGGGAAGCGGAAAAAGCGCGCGCTACAAATGGCCTGGCGGAAATGCGTATCGCCCTCGCGCTCGTCGATCAGGCGAAGGCTCGGCTCGATATGACCCGTCTACGCCTGCAGCAATCGACCATCCGCGCAACTTTCGACAGCGTGATTGTGGAAGGTGATCTGCGCGAGCGGATCGGAGCACCCGTCAAGCAAGGCGACGCACTTTTCAAAACCACGAAACTCGACGGGATGTATGTCGAAGGCGAGATCAACCAGCGCGACGTGCAGAACATTCAATTGAATGCCGCCGGGGAGATTGCATTCGTGACTCAACCAAAGCTCAAATATGGCATTACCGTGGAGCGGGTTTATCCGGCGGCTGTAACGAAAGAGGCCGAAAACGTCTTTATAATCCGTGCCCTGGTTAAGAACGCACCGGCGGACTGGTGGCGTCCCGGGATGAGCGGTCTGGTCAAAGTGGAAGCAGGCAAACGCACGCTCTTCTGGATTCTCACGCATCGGACTGTGGACTTCCTGCGGTTGTGGCTGTGGTGGTGATCCAAACCTCGAGCGCCCTATGGCCGAAACACCTCAAACATTCAGCGAATCATGGTACCGCATCGCGGAGCAGCGGATTGCTTTACGCCCGTCGATTAATGTGCGGCGTCAGAATTTCCGTGGCGAACGGTGGATCGTGGTCGAGAATCCGTTCAGCAATCAATTCTTTCGCCTGCGCCCGGCGGCTTACGAGTTCATCGCGCGTTTACGTCCGGAGCGAACGGTTGAGGAGGTTTGGAAAGAGTGTCTCGAGCTTTTTCCGGACGAGGCTCCGGGTCAGGAGCAGGTCATTCAGCTCCTGTCGCAGCTTTATCACGCGAATCTTTTGCAGTACGCAAACCCAAGTGACAGCGCGCAGTTATTTGGACGATTCGAGCGCATGAAACAGAGGGAGATTCGCTCTCGCTGGCTCAACGTCATGTTCATGCGCTTTCCTCTCTTCGATCCGGACGACTTTCTGAACAAGACAATTGGGTCCGTGGGCAAACTCATCAGCCCATTCGGCGCTTTCCTCTGGATGGCCGTAGTTGGCTGGGGTTTCAAGCTCGCGTTCGAAAACTGGACCCAGCTCATGCAGCACAGCGAAGGGGTGCTCGCGCCCGCGAACATTCCTCTGCTCTATCTCGGCCTCGTCCTCGTCAAAACCGTTCACGAATTTGGCCATGCTTACTTTTGTAAAAAATTCGGTGGGGAAGTGCATGTGATGGGTGTGCTGATGATGATTTTCACTCCGACACCGTATGTCGATGCAACTTCAAGCTGGGGCTTTCGCAGCCGTAAGCAGCGGGTGCTCGTTGGAGCAGCTGGCATGATCGTAGAAGTGTTTGTCGCCGCCGTGGCGATGATGATCTGGGCCAACACCGGCCGCGGAGTTCTACACAATCTGTGCTACAACATCATCTTCGTCGCCTCGGTTTCGACAGTTCTTTTTAACCTGATCCCACTGCTGCGGTTCGATGGCTACTACATTCTTTCGGATCTCCTGGATATTCCGAACCTGGCACAGCGATCCAATGGTCATCTTAAACACCTGGTCGAGCGCTACGCCTTCGGGCTGCGGAAATCACAGTCGCCCGCAACTTCCCGGAAGGAAAAGTTCTGGCTCACGACTTTCGGAATCTCCAGCGGCATTTACCGCGTGTTCGTCTTCGGGCGCATCCTGTTGTTTGTCGCGGATCGTTTGCTCTTGATCGGCATTATCATGGCGGCGGTTTGCGCCATTTCGTGGGTGCTGGTGCCGATCGGGAAACTGCTTCGATATCTCAGCTCTGCCCCGGCATTAGAACGACAAAGAGCCCGCGCAATCGCAGTGACTGCGGCCGCTGCGGCAATTGTTGTTTTGTTTCTACAGGTGATTCCGTTCCCCCGCCATTTCCGTGCGCCCGGAGTGGTCCAAGCGACGCGATGGGCACAAGTCGTAAATGAAGCGCCCGGCTACATGGCAGAGCTGAAGGTGAAACCCGGAGACAGAGTGACGGTCGGCCAGCCGCTGATTGTCTTTACGAACATTGATCTGGAATTTCAACTCACGGCCGCACAGGCAGCAAAATCGGAAACCGAAGCTCGCCTACTCCAGGCGATGCGACTGGAAACGGCCAACCTGAAACCGCTGCGGAGTAAAATGGAGTCGATTGAAAAGCACATCGCGCGCATCGAAGCCGACAAGCAAAAGCTAACCGTCCGCGCGCGACAGGATGGCCTCTGGGTGGCCCCCGCGGCAGAAGAAGGGCTCGGGCGTTGGCTCGCGAAAGGAACGAGTCTTGGATTGATCATCGATCCTTCTTCTTACGAATTTGTTGCCACCGTTTTGCAGGACGATGTCGATCCACTCTTCGCCACTGATATCAAGGATGGCGAAGTCCGTTTGATCGGCCAGGCGGACGAAGATGTGAAAGCCACAAACCTTCGCAGGATTCCCGCTGAAAAGCGCACGCTCCCCTCCCCTGCCCTCGGCTGGGTGGGCGGCGGCGAAGTGCCCATTTCGAAACAAGATCCGCAAGGTCAGCACGCGGCCGAGCCTTTCTTCGAAGTCCGCGCTGATGTTCAACCGAAAGCCGATGTTTCCCTGGTGCATGGTCGAGCTGGAAAAATTCGCTTTGATCTCGAATCGGAACCACTCCTGCCCCGTGCCGTTCGCCGTTTCCGACAATTGCTGCAAAAGCGCTACCAAATCTGATGACTCTCACGCCCACAGAAGAGTATCGCCGCATCGCGCACGAACGGCCCACGAAGTTGCACAAGGGCGTCGACGCAAGGGTAAACTCTCTGATCGGACTCTATCGTCGTCGCAGCCGCGTTCTGGCCGAATTGCTGGCGGATGCGCAAAAGATCGACGGACTGGCCAAAGAATGGAGTGATCTTTCGGATCATTTGCTGCGGCAAAGGCTGCTGGATCTGCGGACGCGGTTCCGGCGCGGCGGACGTGATACAAAGGGGCTGGAACTCGAAGCGCTTGCCGCCATCCGGGAGGTCTCGGACCGGCAGGTCGGCTTGCGGCCTTTTGTCGTTCAACTGGCCGGAGCGTTGGCGCTTCATCGTGGCTGGCTCGCCGAAATGGCGACGGGCGAAGGCAAAACTCTTACCGCCGGCCTTGCCGCCGTTCTCGCGGGGTGGACGAAGCGCCCCTGTCATGTTGTGACGGTGAACGATTACCTCGTACGTCGCGATGAGGAATGGATCAAACCGATTTACCAATTTTGCGGAGTCTCGGTTGGATACGTGACCGCGGCAATGAACCCGGACGAGCGCCGACGCGAATACTCTTGCGACGTCACCTACACCACAAGCAAAGAGGTGCTCGCGGATTTCCTCCGAGATCGGCTGCAACTTGGCTCTCTCACCGATCCAACCCGGCGTCTGGTCCGGTCGATGATGAGTTCACAACGGCAGCGCGACACGCTGGTCATGCGGGGACTCGATACCGCGATTGTTGACGAAGCCGATAGCATTCTCATCGACGAAGCGGTCACTCCTCTCATCATTTCCGCACCGCACAAAAACGAGCAACTCCGCCAGGCAAGCGTCGTCGCCAACGAAATTGTTTCTGTTCTCGAACCCAACACGGATTACGAACTCGACTCACGTTACCGCGAAGTGAACCTCACCCCGCGGGGCGTGGAAAAACTCGCGGAGCGTTGCAGTTCCTACGGCGGCCTATGGCGCGGACAGGATCGGCGTGCGGACATGATCCGCCAGGCGCTCCTCGCGCGCGAGTTCTTCCAGAGAGGAAAGCAATACGTCGTCGACAACGGCAAGGTGGTAATCGTCGATGAATTCACCGGCCGTCCCATGCCACAACGCAGTTGGCGGCAAGGCTTGCATCAGGCCGTCGAAACGAAGGAAGGCCTCGAACCAAGTGATCCGACCGAAACAATCGCACGCCTGAGCTTCCAGCGCTTCTTTCGCCTGTATCGTCGCCTCTCCGGAATGACCGGGACCGGACGCGAAGCGTCAGAAGAATTCTGGCAGATTTACAAACTGCCGGTCCTTCGCATCCCGACAAATCGTCCCTGCATCCGAACGCAATGGCCGGACCGTGTCTTCAACGACGAAGAATCAAAATTCAAGGCTGTTGTCGATGAGGTCGATCGCCTCCACAAAATTGGCCGTCCTGTCCTGATCGGCACCAGAAACGTCGCTGCCAGCGAGCGACTCTCCGCCATGCTGAATGAGCGCGGCCTGGAGCATCGCCTTCTGAACGCAACGCGTTTACAGGAAGAAGCGAACATCGTCGCCCTCGCCGGGCAGAAGAACCAGATCACGATCGCCACAAACATGGCCGGCCGTGGGACCGATATTAAACTCGGCTCCGGCGTCGAAGAACTGGGCGGTTTGCACGTGATCGCTACCGAACGCCACGAATCCGGTCGCGTCGATCGCCAACTCTTCGGCCGCAGCGGCCGTCAGGGTGATTCTGGCTCAGCGCAGGCTTTCGTGAGCATGCAGGACGAGCTTCTGCGGCGATATCTGCCGCCCGTTGTGCAAAAACAAGCAGCCGGATTCGTCGAAAAAAAACTTCCGGCGCACGCCCGCGCCGCCTCCGCGGCATTCCACCTGGCGCAACGAAACGCTCAAAAGATCGCCTACAAGCAAAGAACCGCGGTGTTGAAAATGGACGACTGGCTCGATGAAGCGCTTTCGTTCGCTGGCGCTCCGATCGCTTAGCGGCGTGCCGCGCCGACAAACTTTCTGGCGAGCTCTTCCAAGGCTAGCCAATCATTCTTCTCTAAAATGGCGGAAGAAATCAGCGAAGATCCAATCCCCACCGCTGGACACCCAGCCTTAAAAAATTCCGCCACGTTGCCTAAAGTCACGCCACCGGTTGGAACCAACTTGAGATGCGGCAAAGGGGCTCGGATCGCCTTGATATATGCCGGCCCAAGAACATCGGCGGGAAAAAGTTTCACAAAATCGGTTCCGGCGTCATAAGCCGCCTGGGCTTCCGTGGGCGTAAAAGCACCCAGCATGACCGGTTTGTCGAATTCATGCGCGGCCTGGGCGATCTCCGCGCGGGTAATCGGCGAAACCACGAATTGCGCTCCCGCCTGAATTGCGTCCCGACACGTTTTGGCATCGAGAACCGTTCCGACCCCAATGAGCGCTTCGGCAGGGAGAGTCTTCACGGCGTCGTGAATGGCCTCAATGGCGTCAGGCGTAGTCATCGTTACCTCGATCGCGCAAATTCCTCCACGTAAAAGAGCCTCGGCCAGCGGAACGACCTGGTCTGCAGAGCGTGCGCGCACGACTGCAACCAGGCCTGGTTTCACAAGTCGCGTGATGATTTCTTGTCTGGTCGGCACGGTCAGAGCGTGCGGTTTACTCTCCGAACGCGCAAGCGCGCAACGTGTCAGCCTTCAAGCATTAGTCCTCGGTAGGAATTTCGATTAGGTCTGACGTCGCGTTTCCATAACCCGCCGCGGTGCAGTTTGGCTGAAGCCGTTTACATCGCGACTCCGCATTGAGCCGCCGAAACAGCGAGCGAGAGTGCGGTGTATGAAAAAACTGGATGCTTTTAAACTGAGCCTCCTGGCCGTTTCAGTGGCCGGGTTGGGAATAGGGTGTGCTTCTTCAGGCTATGCGCGAATGGACAACAGTGGGACGGGGGCTGGCGCCAGCGCGAACGTCGGTGGTGTCGGTGCGTCGGCGAGCGCGGACGTAGGAACGGATAGCGATGCGTCCATGGCCACCTCCACCTACAGGAACGATTATTCGAACCAGCAGTATAATCACCATTTAGATCGTGATGAAGGCGCCGCACGCGTAACGGTTAGCGCGCTATCGTTTGTCCCTGAGACTCGCGCGAACTGGGTAAACAAATTCCCATTCTACGACCCAAATTGGCGCATGGTCACGATCGATACTTACACTTTTGCCGTGCCGGATCCGCATCTGCATGCCGCGACACGCAGCGACCTGCCGGAGTTCAGCGAGAATCTGCCTCCCGGATCGGTGTTTGTGGAATCAGCCGGCGGTGCGGGTGAAGTCCGGACCGGACGAGTTATTGAACACAGCCCAATGCTGAGCCGCTAAAAGGCGCGCTTCAGAATCGCAGTGTTTGAGAGCCGCGAGCCAACGCTCGCGGCATTTTATTTCTTGTGGGACTCGTCGTAGTGAGCGCGGAGAATATCTTCACCGAAATCGTTCTTTAGGTTGCGATATACCGCGTGCACATGATTCGCATTATTCTGAGTATTGTCGTACTCAAGCAAAAAACCAGGGCCCTGCACGCGATAGTAGTGCGGATCACCCCGTTCGACCGAACCTGCCCAAGCGAAATAAATCTGGTCCGCATTCTTTTGAATGTCCGCAAATTCTTTGTCCGCCAGTTCAGGACGCGCCCGGTAGATATATTCCTTGATCACTGAAAACAGTTGTCCCTTTTGGTCTTGGTTCAGTTTGGTCATCTGGATGCCCTTCGGGTCGAGCACGTGCGCTTTGCGATCCGCGGCGGTGATGATTTCCGAAGGCGCCTTATTGGTATAAATCGCGGCTTGTTTCTGACCTTCGTCCAGACTCTTCACAAGGGAACGTGCCAACTCCTCTTCAACCCCAAGCACGCGCAATCCCTTGCGGGGTCCTTCGCGCACTTCAGCGGGGTTGGTCCCCATAAAATTGGGCGTCACCGACGCTTCCGAATCCGCCACCGTAAAGTTCAACGCGAGATGATGACCTTCGACCCGCCACGCCCAGGTGCCGTGCTCTTCCGGTTTGCCAAAGATGCTGAAGAAATAGCGCTCGGGATCGCGCAGCGGCCCCTTCCCTTTTTCGATGTCGCGCAGGATCTGCTCGAGACTCATGATCGTGTTGGCCTTGAAATATCCGCGATGGCTCAACCCGGAACTCAAGAGCGCGTTGGCCAACGCGCGCTGTTCGCCGGTCATCTCCTTGATCGGGAGTCCCTTTCGGTCACGCGGAATGAAATGCCAGTTCATGCGCTCGTCGCTGCCCATCTCGAACGAAACTTTCGCGCGCTGTTCATCGGAAAGGGCGGCCAGAAAATTCTGCGCTGCCGCCGCCATCTCATCGCCTACACCATGCGCTTGCAGGGAGATTCTCAACAGCAAAGCGCAACACACACTCAAAACTCGGATCAAGGGTTTCACGGCCTCTAGCTGAACGCAAAAGGGAACTCGTTGCCAAGGATTTTCGACAAAGCTCACCCACTTGGAAAAGGCTTGTGAAAAATTTCACAATCTGTCGCTTGCTTTCATATTCCAGCCCCTTATCGTCCTGTTCATCATGTTGCAGTCAGTTCTGGCTGAACCGGAGGTCGCCCCATCTCGCAAACCCCGCGAGAACATTGTCACTATTCGCGAACTCTCCAAGATCTACCGGCAGGGCGAGATCAATGTAACAGCGCTGAACAACATCTCCCTAGACATTGCCGAAGGTGAATTCCTTACCTTGATGGGGCCCTCGGGCTCCGGTAAGTCGACCTTGCTGCACATCATTGCGGGCATTGACCGTCCCACCAGCGGCAAATGCGCGGTCCAGGGGATCGAAGTGACCAATTTGAACGAGTCGCAATTGGCAGATTGGCGCAACCAGAATGTCGGGTTCGTTTTTCAGACTTTCAATTTGATCCCGGTGCTCACTGCGTTCGAGAACGTCGAACTGCCCCTCCTGCTTACCAAACTGCCGAGTAAACGCCGCAAAGAGCAGGTTAAAACAGCTCTCGATCTTGTCGGCCTTGGCCCGCGCATGCATCACCTCCCCAAACAACTTTCCGGCGGTCAGGAACAACGCGTCGCCATTGCACGCGCCCTTGTCACCGATCCCAGTCTGATTGTCGCGGACGAACCGACAGGAAATTTGGATTCAACTTCTGCCAACGAAGTGCTCGAAATTCTCAAAGCCCTCTGCAAGGACGCTGGCAAGACCGTCATCATGGTTACGCACGATCCCAAGGCCGCTGCGTTTGGCAGTCGGAGCATTCATCTGGAGAAGGGGGAATTGGTTAATTAAATGAGTTGACGCATGACCACTTTCGGTTTCATCGCGAAGAACGCTTTGCGCAACAAACGACGCGCGACACTCTCCGTCCTCAGCGTCGCGGTCAGCCTTTTTCTCTTTGTTATTCTCCAGGTCGGTCTGCGCGAAATCACCCTTCCCGTCGAAGATATCGGCTCAGCCTCGCGCATCATCGTCCGAAACCGAATTTCGCTCGGTCAGCTTCTTCCCGCCAAACAAAAAGCGGTCATCGAGCGCATGCCCGGCGTCGAAGCCATCAGCCCGTTCACCTGGTACGGCGGCAAATTCCGCGGCGAAGAAGTGATCTTCGCCCAATTCGCGGTCGATCCTGAAGCGTTCCTAAAAATTTCCAGCGACGCCAAACTGACCCCGCCCGAAGCCGCGAAAGCATTTGTCGACGATCGCCGTGGCTGCATCGTGGGCAAAGTCACAGCGGACAAATACAAGATTAAAGTCGGCGACCGCATGAATCTCCAGGGCACCTTCTGGCCTTTCGATCTCGAATTGCACGTGGTTGGCCTCTATTCCGGTACGCCGGATGATCGCAATGTTTTCTTCAACCACAAATACCTGGATGAAGCCTCCAATAACGGCCAAGTCAGCACCTGGTGGATCAAAGCCAGCAGCATTGACGCGGTGGGACCTCTCGTTTCTCAGATCGACAAAGCCTTCATGAACACCTCAGCGGAAGTGCGTGCCGAAACGGAACGCGCTTTTCAACTCGGCTTCATTTCCATGTGGGGCAATATCAAGGTGCTCATCAACGCCATCTGCTCCGTCGTCGTTTTCACCCTGATCCTCGTCAGTGCGAGCACCATGAGCATGGCGATCCGCGAACGCTTTCGCGAACTCGCCGTCCTGAAAGCCATCGGTTTTCGACGTCGCGAACTCTTCGGATTTATTCTCGCCGAAAGCTTCGGCCTCGCTGCTCTCGGCGCGCTGCTAGGTGTTGGCGGATCGTGGGCTCTCTTTACCTTTGTGCCCGCACCCGTCTTAACCAACAATTTCTTTCCCTCGCTCGAAGTCACTTCGCGCATCATTGGCCGAGGCTGCCTCGTCGCTGCGGCCCTCGGGATCGTTTCCAGCCTTGCCCCCGCCCTCTCAGTCGCCCGGATGAGCGTGGTGCAAGGCCTCAAAACGCTGGATTAACCAATGGCTCTGCCCGTTAAATATAACGTCAAAAACGTCCTTATTCGATGGCGTTCGACCATCGCGACCATCCTCGGCGTGGCCCTCGTCGTCGCGGTCTATATGCTCGTGCAGGCTTTGGCCGTCGGTCTCGAAAGCTCGAGCGGGAATACCGGCACGCCCGGAAATCTACTGGTTATGCGCAAAGGCTCGACTGCCGAATCGAGCAGCCAGGTAAAGCTCGACCAGATCAAAACCATTCAATACATCGACGGGGTCGCGCGCGATGCAGCCGGCAAACCGCTCATTTCCGCCGATGTCCTCGTGTTGATCAACCTGCCGCGCCGCGAAAATCGTGGTGAAGCCAACGTCCTCATCCGCGGCGTCGGGCCCAATGGAAAAGAGCTCCGCCCCCAGGTAAAGCTCGTCGAAGGGCGCTGGTTCACTCCGGGTCACCGTGAAGCCGTCGTGAGCAAGCGCCTCGCGAATCGTTTCGCAAATACCGCCGTTGGCGAAAAGTTCAAGACGGGCGGACACGAACTCACAGTCGTGGGCCATTTCGACGCGAGCAACACCGCTTTCGACTCGGAAATCTGGATGGACGGAGATGAAACACGTTCGATTTATGACCGCGAAAATTATTCGAGCCTGCTTCTCAGGTCGACCGATTCACTGAGCGCGACCAATCTCATCAACCGCATCGAGAACGACAAAACGCTCTCGATGAAAGTCGTTCCGGAAATCGACTTTTACAAAACACAGACCAAAACCGCCGGACCCATCCGCTTCCTGGGTGATTTCCTCGCCACCGCCATGTCGATCGGCGCGATCTTCGCCGCCATGAATACGATGTATGCCAGCGTCGGCGCTCGCACCCGCGAGGTCGGCACCCTCCGCGTCCTTGGTTTTCGGCGTCGTACCATCCTCGTCAGCTTCCTGATCGAAGGCGCATTTCTAGCTCTATTGGGCGGCTTTCTCGGCTGCCTGCTCTCACTCCCAATGAACGGTTACGCCACCGGCACCTTGAGTTTCGACAATTTCAGCGAAGTGGTTTTTGAATTTCGCATCACTCCACATCTCATGATGAAAGGCCTCATATTCTCGGTGATCGTCGGCTTGATCGGCAGTTTCCTGCCAGCGGTTCGCGCCTCCCGCCTCCCCGTCATCGCCTCTCTCAAATCACTATGACCTCCGACAAACTCCAATCTCTCCGCATCCCTTCCGAGGCCAAAGACCGCTCTCAAAAAACGGTTTGGGTCATCTTTTTGCTGGTCGGAATCGCCGCCGCCATCGCGCTTTTCTTCGCGTGGCCACGCGCCAGCGACGCCGTCCGGACCAATGGTGATAAAGCACTTCTCGCCCGCCGAATGAAGACAAACGCCCCAGTCGCGGCAGCAGCCGTCGCGACGGCCTCGGCCACCAAACCTGCCCCCGCTCCTGAAACAGCGCCTGGCACTTCCTTGCTGACCGTGAGCGGTTACATCATCACACGTGAACGAATTGAGCTGAGTCCCCGTTTCATGGGAACAGTCAATTGGATCGGCGTAAAAAAGGGGGACGCCGTCACCAACGGCCAGGTCGTCGTCCTCCTCGATGCCGCCGAATATAATGCTCGCAAACACGAAACCGAAGGCCGTCTCGCCAGCGCACGTGCCGCACTGGAGAAAGCTCAAGTTCAGTACGAACGCGTGAAAGCTCTCGCCACCGCCAGCATCGAATCCAAGCAGGTCGAAGACGACATGCGTCTCAACGTCGAAGCCGCGAAAGCCACCGTTAAAGAAATCGAAGGCAGCCTCCAGTGGATCAACACCTACATCGACTGGTGCACCATCCGCTCCCCCATCAACGGAGTTGTCCTCGAAAAACTCGTTGACCCCAACGAACTCGTCACTCCCCAAAGCTTCGGTGGAACACGTGGCCCCAGCACCGCCCTGATCGCCGTAGCCGACCTCAAAGACCTCCAGGTCGAAATCGATTTAAACGAAGCCGACGTCGCCAAAGTTTATCTAAATCAAAAGTGCAAAGTCAGCCCAGAGGCCTACCCCGATCGCATTTACGACGGCGTCGTCGCCGAAAAGGCGCCGGAGGCCAACCGCCAAAAGGGAACGTTGCAGGTCAAGGTGCAGATTCTAAACCCCGATCAGTACCTCACCCCTGAACTCAGCGCGAAAGTCGATTTTCTCAAGGATCCCACCGTCGGGGTTAAATAAGAACGCAGGCTTGTTTTCTGTCTCCTCTTCTCTTTCAATCCGTAAATGCGCGCGGTTCAGCTCGTCGCCCACGGGGCTCCGGGAACCTTTCAACTGGTCGATATCCCCAAACCAGTGCCGGCTCCGGACGAAGTGCTGGTGCAGGTTAAAGCATGCGGGCTGAACCGACTGGACCTCTGGGCTGAAGAAGCAGGCCTCCCCATAAAATTGAAATTACCGCGCATTCTCGGCGGCGAAATCTCAGGAATTGTCGCCGAGCTGGGCGATGACGTCGATCAGTGGCGGATCGGCCAACGCGTCGCCGTCCAATCCAACCTATTCTGCGGCACGTGCGAATACTGCTTGAAAGGTGAGGAATCCATCTGCCTCCACGGATCGCTCCTCGGCGTTGATCGCGACGGTGGTTTTGCCGAATACGTCACCGTTCCAGCCCGCGCTCTCGTCGCTCTACCGGATGGCCTCGACTTCGCCGCTTCAGCCGCACTGACGCTCGCCGGCAGTACCGCCATGCACATGCTCACGAATCGCACGGAGGTCCGATCCGGCGATTGGGTCCTGGTGATCGCCGCGGGAAGCGGCGTCGGCACCTACGCCATCCAAATAGCCAAGCAACGCGGCGCACAGGTCATCACCACGGGTTCCACCGAAGCCAAACGTACCTTCGGCAAATCACTCGGCGCAGATTTCGCCTTGGATTCCACAGATCCCAACTGGCCCGCCCAAGTTCGAGAAATAACGAAAAAACGTGGCGTAGATCTTGTCGTCGAGCACGTCGGCGGCGAAGTTTTCGAAAAATGCTTCCAATGCCTCGCCCGCAGCGGAGTGATCGTGACGTGCGGCGCGACGGCGGGCAGGAACGTTGAGATGAACCTCTGGCCCGTATTTGTAAAACAACAATGCGTAATCGGCAGCTACGGTCGAAATCGAACGGACATCGAAGCAACCCTGAATTGGGCAGCACAGAGCCGAATTCGCCCTATCATGCATCAAACGTTCCCGCTGGACAGACTGGAACAGGGTTTCAAGGAACTACGAGCTCGCAACGTACTCGGGAAGATCATCATCGCTCCATAACGTCTCTGCGGCTTACGAACCGTTCAACCTATTGAGCGATTACAAAATCGGATACCGCGGTCCGCGCAAGTGCCCGACCGGCCCTCCTCGGAACAGGGCGCGTAAGCACAGCGATTTATAAAAGCCCTGAACACATTGTAAAATTCGTTTACAATTCCTGACGACGTTTAAGGGGCAAAGCTTCAAGTCTCTGTGCCCAAGTCTCTTATGGAAATAATCAGATAGCCCGCACGACGCAAAACCGTGCTCCAAATGATTCAAACCGCACTAGCCATGACGGGCTGTATGGCCCTATTTCACTCTTGGTTCCTCCTTTTGGAGAAATCAAAATGTTTACATTGACCCTCTTTCTGGCTCTAACTAATCCGTCCCAAAACGTTGTCCACTAGCGCCTTACACTTCAATTAAAACCTGGCATCATCTCTGCTTTGAAGGGGTTGTCAAAAGACGAATTATTATGAGTAGCTTGCGTAAAAACCTCTCGAAAGCGATAGCAGTCGGATCGCTCGGCTCCTTCACCTCTTTCGCGATCACGATCACAACCGGCAACCTCTCCGGTGTTGATAATGTGGTTTCGAATAACGGTTCCTTGATTCATTCCGGTGCCCTGATCCAAGGCGATTTCAACCCTCCTAACGGTTACATCGTTGATTTTGTTTCCTCTGGTGGAAACCTCTTGGGATCTGGTGGTCAGTCCAATATCAAGGGCGACGTTGGGAACGATCCGTTCAGCAACCTGAAGTTCTATCTTGAGAATAACGCGACCTTCACTAAAGCCGATTTGAATCCCGATGCAATCGATACCGGGCACGTCGACGGCACCATAACTTTCACGGTCAAGTATTTTGACGCGGCCAACGCTCCTCAATCTCTGGTTTCCAGCGCGCTGCTTTTTTCCTGGAATGGCGAAAACCGTTACGGCATTTCGGCCGACGGAAGTGAGAGGATTAGTAGCATTGAATTCAACACCTCTCGAGGAACCGTTGACGTCAAGCAAGTCAGAATCGGCGGTTTCGCAGATGCCCTGCCCCCTGAAGGCACTCTTCCAGATGGCGGAGCGACTGTGTTGCTTCTCGGCAGCGGTATGACCGCGCTGGCTTTTCTCCGTCGCAAACTGAGCTAACCGAAGAATTCAATTTAGCAAAAGAGCGGCACCTCGGTGCCGCTCTTTTGCTTTATGCCAATCGCGCAGGTACCACTCAGCCTTGTATCTTCCCGCGCAGTTTCAAAATGCCGCGAGCTCCACAAAATCGGGAAGCGCCCCAACAATGTAAGCGGCCTTTACAGTAACTTCACTGCAACACTTTTGATCGAAAGCGATGCAAGATGTAACCCGTTGAAACTGTGGATCACCTCTCCTCCAAAGTTCAGGAATTCCTCTATGGCATATCAGGTGCTAACCTAAACCCGAACAGCAACAAAACTTAGACTGATTAGCAATACCTATGAAACGACTTCTGTTTGCAACCATTTTGGGGATTTCGGCGTTCGCTACGCGCGCTGATTTCCAAGACCATGACGTGATTGGCGGCGCCAGCCACACCATCAACAAAAATGACGGGCCGGTCAGCGGCGTATTTAACCTCGTCACCTCGGATTTGGATGCCGGCCCTAATTCGGTCGGATTCGTTCCCGGATCAACGGTCGCAAGCGCCCTCGGCACCTTCGACTTCGAAGCGGATGGCAACTTCGTGATGAGCTTCGCCATTACTCTGGACGGTATCCCCTTCGCATCAGGATCTACCCCCGCCAACGGAGCCGCCAGTGTAAGTCTCGACGCGATGGACGGCGTGGGGGCCAACGCCGCCAACGAATTGCTGATCCTTGCGGCGCTCGGAACGGATGGCATTCTGAATTACCAGGTCACCCGCACAGACTCGAATGCAGGCACACTTAAGTTCAACTTCGCTGACCTCCTCGTTAAAGCCGACGACGTTAAACTTCCCCCGGACAGCGTCCCAACCCCGGACGCGGGATCGACCCTCGCGCTTGCTGGAATCGGCTTTGCGGCGATCACTTCGCTGCGCAGGAAACTCACCCACTAAAACAACTTAAAAAAAGTCTTTTCTGTTGCGGCGCCGGAGCAAAACTCCGGCGCATTTTTTGCGTGAACTGAGACGAAGTTCGCAAGCCAGCGGTACCTTTGACAGCCATACAAATCCCGGCTGCGGACGGCACCAAACGATTCGCGTATCAACTAGCCGCGAAAGGCAACTCCCTCCGTTCCATCTTGAAAGCCATGCGCGACTGGGCGCTGGGTGGGAAAAAGACACACGCGTACTGCTCGAAGCAAAAGGCTGACGCCCAGGTGATGGCATGAGAGTTACACCCCGCTGACGAGGAACTTACTGGCTGATCTTCCTTTCGAGCCGCCACGATATTTCGACATTTGTTTCGAACAAATGCCCAGTTCCGGGACCGCTATACTTGCCTTCAATCACATTCGGGTTGTCTCCGAGCGTTCCCACAAACGCAATAACCATTGGCCCCTCAAACACCTGCTTTTCTGTCCGCCTGGTCATGACCAGAGTGGCGGACGGGCAACCGATGCCCGGCGGAATCTGCGTGCTGACCTGCTCATTCGACTCCTCTCCGGACGGCAATTCAAATGGGATGTCGGACCTTCCGAGCACCAGAGATAGAATGTATGTTTTGTTCTGTGGTATCAACGACAGATCCATCGAATAGGCGCTACTGGCACTCGTTGAGGCGAGGCTCGTATCACGGTTAATGACAACCTGACAACCGTTGTCCGCTTCACTGTAGACGTCGCGAAATTCACGGGCAATGAACGGGCCTTCGAACACCAAATGCGCAGATACTCCCAGTGACCCGAAGTTGTTTTCGCTTGCCTCCGTCACGAAGCCGCCAAATTGAACATCCGCACTATCCGTCTCTTCCGTGTAACCGCGAGCGAAGTCTGTCCGTTCGTCCTTTTTCCCCGTTTCCGTCACCGAGATCGTTCCGCGCCAGATTCTAGGGATGCAGATATCGATTACTTCCTTTACGTCCGCATCGTTCAGATCGAAACAACCCGCGCCTCTGGCGCCGGAAATGCCCAGCACGGCCTGCTGTCGCGCGAGCGTAACGATATCCCGTATCCTGTCTTTCCCGGGATGCCCTCCCGAGCAACACGCTTTGATCTCTTGCAGGCAGGCTTTGAACCCCGGACAAAGCCGCTCGGGTGACAACCCGTTTGCCGTGCATCGTTCCCCATCGGGCACCCCCAACAACTGCAACTGGCGCTCCATCCCTGCCGAGAATTGGAGTAATACATTCATCAACGAACAATTACCCGCCGCCTCGGTCCAACGCGGAGCAATGTTTCGATTGTAAAAATCGCACGTCAATGCACCCGCTCGCGCCAGCACCGCGGAGGAATCAGCCCCCTCCCCCGCGAGCTGAGCCTGCCGTTCGGCATTCAACTCCGCCATCAATTGCGTTGATATCTGCCGCATCTGCCGGCGAATCCGATTTCGGATCGCGAGCGCCCTATTCACCTTGTCAGGAAAACAAAGCCGGGATGTCTGCAGAATTTTT
Organism: Limisphaerales bacterium; assembly: GCA_044226545.1. Lineage (GTDB taxonomy): Bacteria > Verrucomicrobiota > Verrucomicrobiia > Limisphaerales > SXQI01 > DASVNK01. The sequence goes on along the minus strand of JBGAGW010000002.1, from coordinate 92,418 downwards.
CGCTGACGAATCTTTTGGACTGTCGCCCCGCTCGCGGCCGGAGAACTGTTAATTGTCTTCAGCACCGCAGCCACTTCCTCGGGCGTTGCCAGACACGATCCAAAAATCCCCGAACGAGTCACCGGAATTCTCACAACGTTGCTGCTGGCCTGGTCCGGCGTGAGGGAGAAATCCGTTCCATCCAGCTCCGTGACGAAACTGACCACCTGACGGCGGTCGACATTCGTCACCATCTTGATGCTCAGCTCCGCCGCGCCTAGCAATTGTTCCTCTTCCAGATCAATCCGTACCGCTCCCAGCACCCGTCCCGCAAATGGAAATCCGGAGATATTAGTGACCAACGTCATCGTTGCTGACAATGCGTCCGCCACGGTATTGGACGGAAAGGTCAGGGTGAACTTGGTCCGGTCGCCGCCAAAGAGTTCGGTGATCCAACCGCCATTCATGACGAACACTTTGCTCGTATAATTCGTCAGCAATGCCGGCTTGACGTCCAGCGTCCCTCCCCCGATCACCTCATCATCAGCTCGCCCGCGAAAGAACATCTTCCCACTCTGCAAATCGGTCTCGAATTCCAGCCTTCCATTCTCCGCCACGCCCGAAAAGACCGTGAACCAATTCACCAGATCGACCGATCCCTCGACCGCATAACTGCTTCCCACCTCGCCCAGCAGCGAAAGAGCAACTCGATTTGAACTCAGGAGTAGCGGCTCGAATCGAATCTGCGCCTCGACACTCAACGAAAGCCCCCAAAGCGCCACCGCGCGGATCAGAGTTCGCCAAAAAAAGGAAGAGACACTCATAAGCGTCCATCTTGATTGCTATCTAAAAAATTAAACAAATGGAAACACCTCCGTCAACGCGATTGCGACGCGCCACGCGCCAGGTCTGGCGCGCTGGCCCTCAGTTTTCTTTGGAGTGTCGGATTGTTGCACCCCGCGGGTTTTATGTAGTGTGGGAACCGTGCGTGAAACCGAAGATTTGACCAGCGAAGCGCTTCTCGCGCGCTTCGCCGCAACTTCATCCGAAGAACTTTTCGCCGCCCTCGTTCAGCGCCATTTACCCATGGTCTATCGCACCGCGCTCCGCTTGACGGGTGGCGACACCCATCGCGCCGAGGATGTGAGCCAGATCGTTTTTGCAGATCTGGCGCAAAAGGCGGATCGGATCAGCTCCGGCACGCTGGTCGGCGGCTGGCTCTATCGGCACACCTGGTTCACCGCCGCAAAGTTGATGCGCTCGGAAAATCGGCGGGCGTTACGAGAACAAGAGGCGAACATTATGGAACCGCATGCTGACGATTCACAATCGGAAAAACTCCAGCTTGCCGAACTCGAAACCACTATCGATGCCGCACTGAATACGCTCAGCGAATCGGACCGGAACGCCCTCGTTCTTCGGTATTTCGAAGAAGCAGGCCTGCGCCGCCTCGGCCAGGTGCTTGGTGTCAGTGAAGACGCAGCACAAAAGCGTGTCGCTCGCGCTCTTGAAAAACTGCGGAACGCGCTCACTGCACGTGGTTCAACCGTCAGCACCGCTACAGTCGCCAGTGCACTTGCCCTGCTCACCAGCGACGCCGCCGTCCCAGTCGCGTTGACACCGCGCGTCCTCGGCGCGGCTGCCACCGCGTCGACCACCACTGGATTTATGACCAAACTGTTCTACTCCGGAAAAATGAAAACCGCTGTTGCACTCGTCGCCACGGTCGGCGTCGGTCTTCCGCTTCTTCAACAAAACAACCTTCGTGAACTTCGCCGCGAACGCGATCAGCTTCGCACCGAAGCCGCCAAACTCGAAGCGCTCGAGTCCGAAAACGAACGCCTCCGCAAATCTGCCCTCTCCGATACTGAGCTGGCCCGCCTCAAATCCGACCGCGCAGAACTTCAGAAACTCCGCGGTGAAATCACTCTCCTCCGCGATGCCTTCAACAAACTCAACTCCCGCCCCACCACCGCCGCGGCTCAACCCGAATCCCTCGCCGAGCCCGACGAACAACTCAACGTCACCGTCAGCGTCAAAGTCGTCGAACTAAAACACGAACTCGTTCCCGACCTCCAGAAGCTTGGTCTCTCCGCCATAGCCGATCCCAGCGATTTCACCTTCAACATCAACGAACCCATCAGCGAGCGAGTCTTCAAATTCTTTTCTGAAACGCCCGGCATAGAGATCCTCTCCGCACCAACCGTCTCCACAGCCAACCATCGCGAAGCCTCCATCAGCGTCACCGACGAAAATACCATCGACGGTCAAACAATCCCCGTCGGCGTCACAGTCAATATCCTGCCTGACATCCAGCCCGACAAAACCTTGATCGACCTCAGAATCCAGCCCCGCATGACCGTTCTGGTTGATCCCAACTACGTAAAAGGAGCATCCCCCGCCATCCCCGCCTTCCGGACCTGGTCCGGGGACCTCGGCGCTGTCGTGGCTTCCGGCAACACCCTGCTTCTGGGTCGCACGCCAAAACTCAGCCGCGAAATTCCCGGCGCAGAAAACAAGCTCCTCATCTTTTGCATCACCCCCACGATTACGAACAACAAAGGCGAAAGATTTCACGCCAGCACCGACCAATAAACCCCTTGGGTAGGACAGCCGCCCCGGCTGTCCCCGCCGGGCGCCTCGCCCGGCGCGCCCGCGTTCAGCGGGCGTTTGTTCGCTCTGCATTTTTATCGCCTAAGAGTCGACTCGAGTCCTATTTCAAATTATCTATATTCCACCGTCGCGCGTGCCTTTCCTCCTCCGAAAAATACCACGTTTTGATCTTCCCCTCCTCCACATGGCCGTCACAAATAACCATGTTCAACAAACCGCGATGCCGCTTCTCTACGCTCTTCCGATCATGACTCCAGCCGAGCATGTGAAAAGGGTGTTCGATGTCCCGGCCCAATATGAAATGCTCCGTCATCTCGGCTGCATCAGCCTCGACACCATGCAGTGCGGGAGCTACATACCCGTCCCCGATGGCAATCGTTTCCGCTGGATTCCTCAGGTCTGATTCGCGGGTGGGACGCACCCATACGGTTTCGGTAAAACCGTTTGAGTATACGCCACCCAAGCCCAAGGATACTTTGGAGGTCGTCCTGTAACCTGGATTCCCCGTTACGTTATATCCATAACTTGGATGCACCACATAGAGGTCGGGCGCAATCTGCACGCGTATCGGTGTATGCGTCGGGCACTGGAAGACCGTGCTTCCGGCTCCTAACCAGTAATCATCATTCACGCCAAGGTCGCGTGTCAGACACGATTGCCAGGGAGGCAAGTTAGCCTCCTGAGCTGGGAACGCTCCGTCATTCTCTAAAAAGTACATGGCGAGCGCGGTTCCCATCTGGTGAAGGTTGCTTTTGCATTTCGTTGCGGAGGTCAGCGCTTTGCTCCGTGAAAGAACCGGAAGAAGCAAACTCGACAGGATGGCGACAATTGCGATGACGACCAGAAGTTCAATCAAGGTGAACGCAATGATCCGTCTCGTCCTCGAAATCTCGTGCCCGGGCAACTTCACGATTAACTTATCGGCAGACCTCGCTACGTCCCCAACCCTACTTCACATTATCAATATTCCACCGTCGCGCGTGCTTTTCCTCCTCCGAAAAATACCACGTCTTGATCTTCCCCTCCTCCACGTGACCGTCACAAATAACCATATTCAACAACCCGCGGTGCCGCCCTTCCGCATTCTTCCGAAAATTGCTGCCCGGAAGAGACAACGAACCGGCCGCGTTGCGGCCCAGACTATCGGAAGGCATGAGTGATGCCGTGTCCGCGTCCGCCCCGTCCGCCGCACTGGCCAGATAGCCGTCACCAAGTGCCAGCATTTCCGCCGGATTCTTCACATCCGGTTCGCGCGTCGCCCGAACCCACAACGACACCTCATCTGGAAAACCTTTCGTCCCTCCCAAACCCAAAACTTCCGTCGCGCCCGACTTCCTATACCTCGGATTCCCCGCGAAGTTGTAACCGTAACTTGGAAAATCAAACCGCACGTTCCCCGTTGTCGGAACGAACTTGCTCAGCGTCGGACAAACCAGAAAATCTCTCACAGCCGCGGTTGTTTTCTCCTTCACACTCACATAACTCGCCAGATGCATCTCCCACGACGGCGTGGCCGCTCCGGCATAGGTCGCACCCGGATACGATTCGCCATTGTCCATCACGTACATCGCGAGCGCCAAACCGAACTGGTGAAGATTACTTTTGCATTTCGCCGACATTGCCACGGCCTTGCCCCGCGAAAGGGCAGGCAAAAGCAAACTCGCCAGGATCGCAATAATCGCGATCACAACAAGCAGTTCAATGAGCGTAAAACCTCTTTTGGGCTTTCGACCGGACAGCGTCAACATTCTTAGATTAGTCATCGCGTCTAGTTCACACTCAGATCCACCCGCTGCCCGGTCTGCGCCGATTTCCGCGCCGCATCCAGAATTTCCGTCACGACCATATTGACCTCCAGCGACGAAAGACCACTTGGTTTAACCTCTCCACGCACTACTGCAGCCAAATATGAAAGCGGGTCGGCTTCCGCTCCGTGTAAAGCCGCCGGAGTCCTTTCAGCCTCGGCGTTCGTTCCAGAACGCACCTTTAATAGGTCGCGCTTCGGGACCAGCACCTGCCCTGACTGACCATAAATCTCCATATCCTTCCGATCGTACGGCCAATTCCATGATGCCTGGATGATGCCTTGCGCATTCGGATACGTGAGGACAATGGTCGCCTCATCATCCACCTTTGGATAAATCGCTGGTTTGATCTGCTGCGTGACTGCGAAGACGGAGGTCGGTCGCTGTCCACGCATCAGCCACGTCATCAGATCCGCGCCGTAACAGCCAAAATCGGTCAACGCACCGCCCCCATTAAGCAGGGGGTCCGTTAACCATCGCAAAAAATCGTCCGAACAACCGATCTCTTTCGGACCACGATGCCCATCGTGCACAACCATCTTGCGAATCTCACCAATCGCCTTTTGCTCATGGATAATCGAATACGCCTCGTGGTTCGAGGGATACCACGTCGTTTCATAGTTCACCACCACGCGCACGCCAGCCTTGCGCGCCGCCGCCTGAATGGCGCGCGCATGTTCCATATTCACTGCGAGCGGTTTTTCCATCATTACCGTCAACCCGCGCGCCGCGGCTTCTTCCACCACCTGCTTATGCTCGAAGGTGCTGGTGAAAATCGCGACCGCCTGAATATTCGTCTTGGCCAGCAACTCCGCGAGACTCCCGAAGAACATCGAATCCGGCAGCTTGTAACTCTTTGCATATCGCGCCACGAGACCCTCGTCTGTCTCGACTATCCCGGCGAGTTGAATATCTGTTCGGTTCCGCGCACTCGGAATAAATCCCCGTGCATGGTCATGACTTAGTCCCACGATCGCGAAACGCACTGGCGCACGCTCCTGCCCCGCGGCCGTTGAAATTAGTAACAGACAAGAAGCGAGCAGACGCGGGAGATGCGAAGCAATTGACATCCTTGAAGAATAGAAATGTTGCTCGAGCTCGACAACACTTCATTGATTCGCCCGTCTGCCCATTGATTGTAATTACCGCAGAAGACTCGGACCCGCCGGATGTCTCGAGGGTTTTCGCTTCTGATTTACTGGCTCAGTATGTAATACCAATCGATCTTCGCATTCTTCCCGGCGGACATGCTCTTCCAAGTAGCAAAAGAAACGTGCGAGTCCGCCCATGCATAATTGCCACCTTTCCCGTGACGCACGTACGGTGCGAAAGGAATGCTCGGCGGATATAGGTAGCCATAATTCCACCAGGAAAGACCCTTTGTTGGATCAAGACCATCACCGTTCATGCATGTTTCAGCTGGTTTGGTCACGGCACTGAGCTTCTTCGGATCGAATTGGGTATAGCCCATGTAAGCGTAATTGTGCCCGTACCCGCCATAACCCTGGTAGCCCGGGACGTTGGCGGGGATCACGTTCGTCCCGAGTTTAGCCACCGGACAGGCCACAATTTTTTCTTTGGCGACGAGATTCGTGAAGCTGGCAACTTCGTTCGCAATATAAGGCGAGATCTGCAAAAACCAGCGACTCGGCGCGACCCAGCCCGAACCCGGCGGAACTTCAGTTCCGGCGACTGGCAAGTAGTCGGCCTGGTCGGTGGCGTAAAGGAAGTAGCCAAGCGCGATTTGCTTCTCGTTGCTCACGCACTTGATCACCTTGGCCTTCGTCTTCGCTTTGGCCAGGGCCGGCAACAGCATCCCTGCAAGGATGGCGATAATCGCAATTACCACCAGCAATTCAATCAGCGTAAAACCAGCTCGATGAATTCGCTCGCGCATATCAGACGGTGTGTCACCTGACGTCAACACTCGCGTCTCACGATGTCAACTATCGAATGGCCATCGCGGCCATGCGCACGTCGCGTCGCTATTGGGTCCCGGTCCCGCCCGGTGTCGTCGGAACGCCACCAGTGGTGCTGCCCGGCGTGACTACCGTCCCGCTCGTACCGCCTACCCCAATGCTGACGCCTGCCGGCAATGCGTTGGGATTCACCGCACGCGCCCCTTCGTTGATGGCGACTGCGCGCACAAACGTCAGGACAATCAAATCCAAATATTTCGTCAGGAATCGATACGGGCTGTACGGGACATACACGATATCGTGGGGTTCCAGCAAAATATTTGGAGCCTTACCTTTAATAATATCCTGATAGCTTACGACTGCAATCCGCGGGCTTTCGAGAGAGCCGCGAACAATGGCAACGTGGTTCAGATAGGCATCCTTAACCGGACCGCCCGCTTCGGAAATGGCAGCGACGAGATCGTCATGCTGCCGGGGAACCGCCTTCGGTTGACGAACCGCGCCGAGAACATAGATGTCGCGCGAAGCTGCGGAGGGGAAATAAATGAAATCGTCAGGCTCAACAAAGATGTTTTGACTCATGTCGCCCTGCTGAAGGAGACGATTGAAATTCACCGGGAGCCGTTCGCCGTTACGCATGATAAAACTGTTGCGCAGGTCCGCCAGTTCTTCGGTGGTGCCGGAAGTTGAGCTCGAACTGGTCCCGCCCGCGAGCGAGACCGCTTCGAGCACGGTCATGGGAGCTGGAATGGGGTAGATACCAGGCTTTTCGACCCGACCCAGGACCCAAATGCGCGTGCTATCGATCGAACGAAGTTGGAGTGAAACGATGGGGGCGGTCAGATACTGCTTCAGCTCGGATTCCAGCTTCGCCTTCACCTCGTCGAGCGTCAGACCCCATACATCAATCCCCGGGAGCAAATAATAATACAACTTTCCGTCAGGGCCGATCGTGCGGACGTCGCGACTGTTATTGTCACCGACGATTTCGATTTCCAATTTGTCACCCGGGCCGAGGCGGAAGGAATTGGTGCCGGGTTGGAGCCAATCGGCGCTAATCCGGTTGGTACTCTGAACGGTGGTGAAATTGGTCAACGCAACGGCGTTTCGCTTCCCGCGATTGGCGCGTGCGTCGAACTTCTCTCCTTGTTTTGTAACGTAACAGCCGGACATCAGCGCCCCTGCCAATGTCCAGATCACGAGCGTCCCTAAGTATTTCATTTATTCAATCGAGGGAACAGGCGGCCGGTAATTACAGGACCGATATTTTCGCCGGCCCAGGCCGTGACTGCTCCCTGGATAAACGACTGTATGAATTCGTCACCGAGTTCCTCGGCCTTGGACCAGGGACGACGGGTGACGTAGACAATATCTCTAGGCTCGAGTCGAAAATCACGCAAGTGTCCATCGAGCGCCGCGTCTGTGTTAATAACGAACGTTTCAGGCTCGTTTAAGGAACCGCGGACGACGAGCACGCGGCGTTTAAAGGCGGTCGGAGTGAATCCACCGCGATCGGTGATGGCCGTCAAAACCGAGGCGCTGCTCACGAATCCAAGCGGTCCGGGGTTCATGACTTCACCAATCACGTAGATATCCTGCGCCGCGGTTGAAGCAAAATAGACGTAATCGTTGGGTTCAATCGGAACATTTTGCGAAAGATCGCCCTCCAGGAAAAGTTTCTCAAAGTTGACGGGAAGTTTCTTTCCATCGCGCACGATAAAACTGTGACCCAGGTCGGCCAGTTCAACGGTCGTACGCTGATACAAACCTGTTTCGAGGCCTTTTGCCTTCGCGACCGCCTCGATCAGCGTCAGTGGCCGATCCAGATCGAACGAGCCTTTCACATTGATCTTACCGAGCATGTAATACTTTTTGCTGGCGAAGGTGGATGGCAAAACGATCGTCCGCGGAGCTGGATAATAATCCTTTAACTCTTCATCGAGCTTCTGACGAAGTTCTTCCACCGTCAGTCCGGAAGCTTTCACGCCCGTTGCTTGAAGATAATTAATACGGCCGTCGGGGCCGATGAACACGTTGGTTCGGCTCAGCGACGGATTGCCGTAAAAATGAATATCGACGATGTCTCCGGGCCCAAAGGTCAGATGCTCCTGCCATTTCGCACGCTGACGTTTGGCGTTCGCGCTGAGCGCCGTTTGCATGACCGCGGGCTGTGCAGTCACAGTAGCTTGTGCGGGTTGCAACTCGCTTTCAGCAGCCAGTCCATTGAAACAGAGCGAACTCGCGAGGAAAGCAATCGCGGTCACCGGATTAAGCCAGCGTCCGATCTTCGAGTTGAGGAAAGGTGGCGGCGCGTGATTGAGGACGGCGCCCACCAAATTGCAGTGCGCATGCCGCAGCGTTTCGAGATGCGCAGCGGTTTCGGCGGCGTCAGCCATTCCACTGCCGACCAGCCAGATAACCTGCGGCAGATTTTCCGCGAGAAGTACCGATTCGCTTTCGCAAGCGGGCGGCAACTCCACGAAGATGACGAGATTATCAATGTGTTTCCAGTGATCGAGCGCGTTGTGCCATTGCTTGCGCCGCTCGAGACTCCACACCCAGCCGGGCAATGGAATATGAACGAGCGCCTGCGGCGATGGTCCTTCGAATCGTTCCGTGACTATCTCTGGACTGTTGAGCGCGTCCTTCGCCACCGGCATCGCGGGTTGGTCAGGCAAATGGATGCTGTGGCCATTCTTTTCCGTCGACTCAGTCTTTGCCGGCTCTGGTTTCGGTGGAGGCGGTGGAGCGCTCGCTGGCGCGGCACTAGCCGGACGTGTGTCGACCGTCAGGACGCGCAAACCGCGTTGGCTGGAGGCATTCACCAGGAGGTTCACCCATGTTGACCTTCCTTCGCCATGGTTCGCCGAAATGACCCCACAAACCAGCGCCTGATCCGGATGGCGGTTCAGCTTTCCCTTCAACAAGGTGAGAGTACGAAACGCCCAGTCAACCTGCTGCTTGGCGCTCATTTTCTGCAAATCGCCCAGGGTGGCCAGCACCGGCAGCTTGCAGACTCTCATAATATCCTCCGACGTTTTGAGAGTGGTATCCAACGCTTCGCCCACCAGAGCGACGAAAGCGGTCAAACCCGAGCCAAGCAATCCAAACAACAGCGCGACCAATCCGACCTTCAACCAGCGATTCTTCTTATCAATGCTTTTCTCGGTCGCCTCGTCCGGCATCCCGAAATAACCAAGCGAAGCTTCCGCATAAATTTGCGCTTCGCGGGCGGCCTTTTGAATTTCGTCGCGAGCTTTGATCGCAGAATCATATTCGGCCTGCTTGATCGCATAAGTCATGTCCTTCCCCTTGCGTTGGTAGAGGCTGTTCGTCGCGCTGGAAATACGTGCTGTTAACTCTTCGATTTCTCTCTTGAGCGTTGGTCCCGATGTAAAAAGTTCCATGCGCTTCACAAAGAGCGGATCGGAACTGTTCCCACCCGCGGTTCCCTTGACCAGCGTTCCGGCCTTCTGCTGCTTTTCCAAACTCTCAATCTCCCTTTGCTTTATAAGCACGTCTGGATGCTTCGGCGTGCGGGTGAGAAGTAACTCCTGGAGCTGCTGTTTCGCCATTAACACACGCGAATCCGGCATGGCATCGTCGAAACTCCTGATCTGTTCGGCGAGAGAATCGTACTTCAGCCGCTTCTCCGCGAGCGAGTCGTTCATCTTGCGAAGATCGGAAATCGTTTGCTGCGTTTCCAAGTCGTAAGAAAGCAATCCCGAATCGGACAGACTCTGCTTTTCCGCTTGAATACCCTTGATGCGATTTTCCGCGACGGCGAGTTGGTTTGTTAAATAGGCGTAAATACCGGCGGACTCGTTCTGTTGAATGAACCGCATGTGATCAACTGCTTCGTGGCCATAAAGATTAATCAGGTTCGCCATCTGCCGCATGCTGCCGAAGGTTTTCAGTCTCAAAAACACGAAGTCCGGATTCGCCATCGGTACTACGGAAATCTTCTGTGCGAGCTCCTCCGGAGTAAGGTCCAGTGAAGCGAGGGAGGGGTCTTTTTTCGCCTTGTCCACCACCTTACGAATAACTGCTCCCGATTTCATGAAAGCATAGAGCGTGCCGTCCGAATATTCACGCGGTGTGAATTGATTCGGCAGTGCGCTTTCGCTCTTCCATGCGTTCGAAGTTTTGCGAATGAGCGGCAGCGACATCGTATACGGAACGGTAAACGCGCCGACGAAGAAACCGATGATCGTGAGGATCCCTCCGATAAGCAGAATGGACGCCGTTCTGCGCTTAACGGCACCAAACAATCTCCACGGATCAAATGGGCACCGGAACAGCGGCGCTTCCGCAGCGATTTCCCGCCAGGGCAACGGACGCTCCCGCTTTTCGTCACGGTCATCGCGATCCCGATTGCGCTTGTCGCGGCGGGCTTGGCGATCTTCGCGATTCTCGTACTGGCGGCGGGAGCGCGACTCGTTCTCTTCGTAGCCCGCGCCTGCTCTCGCACCGTTTCTTTTATACGAGCCGTTACCGTTCGAACTCGCACCATCGGCCTTGCCGTTGGGCTCGAACTCTGCTTCTGTACGTTGCTGGCCGGGGCGGGGACGGCGGCGAACCGTCCCGAGATTTTCATACTCGTCACTCATGAGGGCTCAAAGGTTCGGATCTCGATAGGAATCACCGACGGGAAGTTGGAGGTTTCTTTCCGATTGTCCGGCCCGGTATAGACACGGGGCAGAAGAGCATCCACTTCGCTGAACCAATTTGGCTCCAGCTCGTGCGATCTTTCGCCGCCATGGCGAACGAAATAGATCGTCTCTCCTCGAACAAGTTTGCATCCCATAAATGATCTGGCTGCCGCAGCTGAGCGTGACAGCGCGTTCTTTATGGAGGGCGCGCTCGAAAAGGCCAATCAGGCACGTGCCTGTTTGGGTCGGTCCACCGTTTCTCAGGAATTTATGGGAAAAAGCCTGAACAGACTCCGGCCCTGGATGAGAAGCTAAACCGCTCTCACTTCGAATGTTACGAAGCCGCTTTGCCCGCGATAATCATCGCGATCTGCTCGCAACGAGAACGGGTTACAGGATTCACCCGTTGCAAACTATAATTACATTGGGCGAAGGAGTTCAGCCCAAGATTGTAAGCCGCGTAAATTTCCGCGTGATTTGGAGCCCGTTTCAACCGTCGGCTGAGTTCGCTGTGCAAAATCGTCAGATAGTTCGATGCGTAAACGCGACTAATGTAGGAGTGAAACACCGTTCTCTCGTAAGGATACGTCTTCAGCCCCCGTGCCCTGCGCCAATCATTCACATCGAGCCAGGCCGCCTCAGAAAGCTGGAATTCGCCTAACGAATCCCCGTTGTCTCCCACTTTATTGAGCCCATTGCTGGATTCAACAAAGCGAATCGCGTTGAGAAATTCACCCGGCGGCTGCCATTCGCGTCCAAACGCGGGCATCGCCAGCGCAGCGCAAAAAAGCACTATCCTCTTGATGTTTAGAACAGGTTTCATTCCTCCTTCTAATCTCCGCCTCTAACCTATTTCTGCCCCGTATGCAACAACAATCAGGCGGCTGGCCTGCTGGCGGATCATCCATGCCCCTTATCAAATCTGCTCCTTGCGCAACGTAAATACCGGGACTTTCCTTGTGCCGTACGGGTCGATATTATCCGCGGTTGCCCGGCAATGTTATCGAACGTGCGGATCACCATTGGTTTGGTTTTTCTGTTTTGTGCTGTTGGAGTGAGGGCGCAAACCAGGCCGGTTTACTTTTTGCTCGGGCCTTCTCCTGTCGCTCCTGATCCTGAAAAATTTCGGCGAACCGAAGGAGCGACGGTCATCCCGCTAACCAAGGCATCGGACATTGCACATGCCCGGAAGCTGATCGAAGCGCCAGCATCGACCACCTTCGCGCATCCAGTGGTGAGAGTGCGCGCAGGAAAAAACGGGATCAACCGCAACTACTACGAAACGACCTGGCCAGAGTATTCGTGGTATCCTTATCAGGTCGTCGCATTTGCCGATGTAATCAGCGGGAACACCGCTACCAATCCGAACCTGCTCGAGAGTTCAGTGGATTGGTCAAACCCGACCGCGTGGGATGAAACCCGGCCTGTAGGTTTTGCGGATTTGACGGTGGTGCAAGAACTCGGCGTTTCACCCGTCTTGCTTAAACTTGAGCGTAGAACCGATAGCTGGGACTTCGATTGGGTCTCGTTGCAGCCGATCAACGGCGACTTCACCTTGGAATTCTCAGCGGACCTCAACTCTGCGGACTGGCAGCCAGTGCCCGGTGATTGGCCGTCCCAGCGAACTCACTGGACGATCGCCGCAAGCGATCTTCCGAATCCGACAAGCTTTTTCAGAGTTCGTGTTGACCTGCCGGAGTAACTCATTCGGTTGAGGCGCGAACCTGCACCCTTTACATCATGCCCGCAACTTTACGACCCACCCAATACGCGGTCAGAAGCAGCAGAATCAGCCCACCCCACCATGGGCTCGCCCAAATGCGGACGCGCTTTTCAAGCGCGCGAGGTTCGGGGGTCAGGGAGATTTTTTGCACGATATCGTTCAAGCCGTCCGACAGGGCGGCACTTCCTCCGGTCAAACCGGAGATTTCGGCAAGAATCGTGCGATTTATCGGGCGCCCCTTTTCTTCAAGCGTGTGTTCCTGAACAACTAAGTCGGTTTCCAGTTTTCGGCCCTGTTTAGGAGCTTCGAGCAAGACCTTGTAGCGGCCGGGCTCGCTCGGTTTGAATTGCGTTTTGAATACACCCCAACCGCCTTCAACCGTTCCGAACTGCACATGCTCCGCGCGGCCCGAAGGTGAAATGATCGAACCGCTGACCGGTCCTTCTTCAGCCGGAAATCCTGCGGGATCGAGAACGGTGCTCTGAAGGAAGACGGTGTCGTTCGGTTCGGGGCGCTCCGGCGTATAGGCGAGACGAATGCCTTCCTTTTCCGAAAGATGGCGTTGATGCGCCATCCAGCGGACGACCTGACTCCAAAAGCGATAATGATATTTGTCCTCCACACCGCGCCGCCAACGCCACGCGCTGTCTGTCCCGAGGAAAAGAACTTTGCCAGTGCCCGCCGATCGAATCGCGAGAAGAGGCATACGACCGGAAGTATTTCGCAAGGAGGAATGCACCGCGAGAACCTCGCTGCCAGGACGCGCCTTGTCGACGGAAGCGGACCAGAAAAAGCCGGGAAGCGCCTGCCAGATTTGCCCGTTTAAATCTTCGTCCGACTCGAAGCGAGTCAGAAAGTGTCCTTTGCCCGCGGTGGTAAGCGTAAGCACTGCTTCGTTTTGTAAGCTCTGACCGTGCGGTTTCGATTCATCGAACAGCACCGGCATCAAATCCTTTAGTGCACTGTCATGCAGAGTCGCTTCACGTCCGCGCTGGCCGGGAAGAAAAATAAGGCCGCTGGATTGCTGTTCGACAAGGCCGCGAATTAGCTCGGCGTCCGACTCGGAGAGCTCCCCCTGCCCGATCCCGACGTCGCCGAGGAAAATGACGTCATACTTTGAGATCGCTTCGCGCGTGCCAGGGAACGATGCAAGGTAATTGCGACCGCCCCCGGTTTTCATGCCTGGATGGTAAAGAATGGAGTGGACCTCGACGCCGGGATCGCGACTGAGGGCGTTCCGCAGATAGCGATATTCCCAACGTGGCGCCGAATCGACCACGAGCACCTGGAGTTTCTCCACGCGGATGGAAATACGGAAATTCTGCTGGTTATTTTCAGCCACTGTTTCGGCTGATTCGACCGGCAGTTTGAGCGAGAGGTTCACATCACCAACGCTGCGCGGATACCAAAGAATCGTATCCTGGATCTGGCCTTTAGCGGGTATGACGATCTCCTTCTTAGTTTCTTCTTTCGTGCCGTCATTGAGAACAATGGTTGTTTTGACTTCGTTCGTGAGATGGCTACGTACTGTGAAAGGAATCGTGATTTGCTCACCGAACAGTCCGTAAGAAGGCGGACTGACCGCTTCCAAAATCAAATCGGGCAGCGGAACTTCGCTGCCGATTCCCAGTGAAAAAACTGGCACCCCACGTTCGCGATACTCCGCGGCGGCGAGAAGTGGCGAGCGTCCGGAATTCCAATCGCCGTCCGTGAGCAGAAGAACAGCCTGGAGGTTGGCTTCACGGCTCAGCGGCTTTTCCAGCGCGCCGTTGAGATCGGTTCCGGTATTGTTGGTTGAGGGTTTGCCGAATTCTTCGACGACCACTTTTGTTTTGCCCTGGAGCGGTTTCCAAAACTGATTGCTGATCTGCGACGAAATCCAATCCGCGCGCGTTTGGATGTTCGAACTCGTTTGAAGATCGCGTGTCTCCATGCTGCCGGAACGATCGACCAATACCGCGAGTTCCGGCTGATTCTTGCTCCGGACCATTTGCACCACTTCGGGCCGTAAAAGGGTGAAGCCGAGCAACGAGATCAGGATGAGACGAAGAATTTCAAGGCGCGCGACCGCGCGACGATGACCGCTGCGGGACCAGTTCAGGTACGAGATGTATCCGCAGGCGACGAGAACGAGCACCGCCAGAACCACCACTCCCGGTGAAGCGCCGAACGACCAATTCACGCCGCCACCTCCGCAGGTTGGCCCGGGCGGATCGGCGCACGTTCTTCCGCCGCCACCGCCTTCGGAGGCAGAATCAAAAGACCTTCCAGAATCAGGAAGATGAGCATGAGCGTGACAAACACGCGCCAGATTTCGCCCTGAAGTCGATCGCCGACGCGGCCACGTTCCTGGTGCAATTGAAAGGGAACGTCACGGAAAAGTTTTCTCGCCTGAGCGGAGGTGATCGTGGCGAGATCGTTTTCGGCGGCGGGCCGATTGACCGCGATGAAGCGATTTTCTGATTTGTAGACACCGGCATCGAAGCGTGGATTGCCCCATTCATTTTTGTCGACGCGGGTCCATCGTGTTCCTTCGCGCGTGGCCGTTTCGCCGCAATCGAGCATCACGCCCGAATTTAAACGGCGTGCGCCCGTCAAGATCAGCCGTTGCAGCATCGGGACTAGAACCGAACCATCCGCGAGGGAAGACCAATTTGGATCCGCGGAGGTCCCGCAAAGATAAACTTCGCCCTTGCCAAGCGCTTTGCGGACGAGAAACGGAGCGCTGTCTTCGAAAGAAGCGAGAACCGCACCGCCGCCGGAAATAGCAGCGCGCTGTGACACCTCCAGGTTTTTGAGCGGCACGCCGTAACCTTCCTCCGTGCGGGCGAAAGGCCCTTCGAGTTCGTTCCATTTTATGACGGTGAAGGGAGCGTTTGTTTTGGCGGTTGTGATTTCGCCGAAGGAAAGGCCAGCGAACGATTGCGTGCTCACGCCCGTGGGCAAAAGGAGAAGGGCACCGCCCTGATTCACGAAATCGGTCAGCAAATCAACGGAAGCGCCGGGAAAACCGTTCGCATGCCAGACAATCAATGCGGTATTGGTCAGGTTAGCGCTCGCGAAATTATTGGGATCGGTGACTTTCGCCCGATCTGCAACGCCGCGGGAGAGATCCGAACCGGCCAGTTGCAGCGCTCGAGCTCGGTCCGGGCTGCTCGTGACAATGAACGAGGTGGGTAGCCGCTCCACATCGTACGCGAAAAAGACCTCGTTATCCGCGAGGTTGGCATCGGCACTCAAGCTGAGCGAACCCCACCCAGGCTCATTCGCATTCGGCAACGGAAAATTGTTGCGCCACCGCAGCGATTCACCGGCTAGCTTCAAATCGGCTTGAGAGAAATTGCCGCCCAGGTTCCAGCGTAATACCAAAGCATCAGCAATAGGCTCACGGGTCTGCACGTCGAGCACCACGTTCAAATTTCGCTGAGCACCGCGAGAGCGGCGGAGTGCTTCGACGAGATTCAAAGACGCATTGCGCGGGGAGTCCTCGCCGAAGGAGAGCAGGCGAAAACGAATTTTCTGTTTCAGCGCGGCGAACTGGGCCATCAAGCGATCCCATTGCGCATCGTTCGGTGCCCAATTGCTCTCCTGCAGATCCGACGCGATCCACACCTCCGCCGCGCCCGACTTTGATTCGTTGAGGTAAGTGTAGGCGCGTTGCAGAAGGGTCGGCAGATCCGCACGCGTTTGCGTGGGACCGGTGAAAATGCGCTGGCCGAGCGCGCTAATCCCTGGAATTTCCTGGGCGGTTTGCGTCGCGCTGTCCACGAGCACGAGGCGCGACGACTGATACGAGCGCAAGGCGTCGGTCCACAGAGTCAGCGCCTGTTCACGCCTCGTCTTGCCAGTATTCGCGACCTGCGTTTCCATGCTCGCCGAGCGATCCAGAACCAGTAGAACGACCTCCGGTGCTGGCGAAAGGGCCCAACCAAGCCACCCGCCAGCCATGGGACGACTGAGAAAAAAGACCAGCGCCACGACAGCGAGAACTCGAAAGAGCAACACCAGCAGTTGCCGCAATTTCGCCTGGCTGATTGAACTGCGGTTGGCCGCATGGATGAAGCGCATCGCGCCCCACGGTTGCGGGCGATGACGCAACCGATTCAAAAGATGAATAATGATCGGAATGAACAGGAGCGGAATGCCCCAGAGAATGAACGGCTGGAGAAACGTCATGCCTTACCGATTGAGCGTCTCCTCTGTCTTACGTCGTTGCATCTGCTTGTCGTGAATAAGGTCAAAATAGCGGGCGGTTGGACTAGGTCAATTTTAACATCGCGCAGTCCCGAAACGCCGCTGTCTCAAAAGATTTGAAAAGGTATTTAATCTCTCCGATTTAAAGGTTGTGCGGAATGATTCCTCAAAACGGCGGCCGAGCGCCCAGCCCTTTCTTCTGTTCCTGACTGCGGCGGTTTGTCTGGCGCTGGTCGCGGCCATTCCGCAGGGGCAGCCTTCGAAGTCGCACTGCGTGAACAATCTTCTGCAAATTGATGGAGCGAAGGAGCAATGGGCCCTTGAAAATCACGCGTTGGCGGGATCGCCTGTCTCCATGAAGCAGATTGCGCCATTTATAAAAGGGGGCGAACCGAGTTGCAGTTCCGGGGGCGTTTATACCATTGGCAAGATCGATGAAACGCCCCGCTGCAGCATTCCCGAACATGTTTTGAATCCGCCGCCGCTGCCAATGACAACCATTCGAAAACTCTTGATAGCGCTGTCCGTGATTTCGGGATTGCTCGCGCTGCTTACCTTCCGGTCCACCTGGCGGGCGCGGAGGGCGTGATCAGAACAAACTCTGAACCGCGATACCGAGAACGCTCAGAGGACCCTGGTCTTCCAGCCCTTCCGTGGCCTTTTCGACCTTTTGCAGGGTGAGCTTCGCATTATTAATGAACGCGGGATCATTTACCAACTGGCCGACCGAGCCTTGGCCTTGATTGATCTTCTGGAGGATCTCACGAAGGTTCGTCATGGCTGTGGTCGTCTCCTTGTACAATGTCTCGTCCTTGATCAATTTGCCAATCGTCCCTTGCCCTTCGTTGACCTGTTTCACTACGCCGCGCGCATCGTCCAGCGTCAGCTTCAGTTCGTCGAAAAGCGGGCCGGCGGCCTCGATTCGTGAGTTCAGGTTGCTGACCGTGGTAACGGCCGAAGCGTAGAGCGTATCCTCGTTGATCAATCGCCCGACCGTTCCATTCCCGTTTACGATCCGGGTGGAAATCGTTTGCAAATTTCCGAGAATCGCTGAGAGCTTCGGGTTGTTTTCCTTCAGGAAGTCGGTGAACGGCCCCAAGAGGTTGCTGAAATTCTCCCCGCTGAAGTTCTTAGTCAGACCTTCAACACCGGACGCGACGTTTTGCAGGCGAACCATGAGTGAATTCAGGTCAGCCTGTTCGTCGCTCTCCAGCAGCGTATCGGCGGCGGCGCGCGGCGCGTCGGGAGAGCCAAAGCCAATCGACACATAGTTCTGGCCCATCAGGCCGACAAACTTGATCGACGCTTTGCTGTCGGTTTTGACAGCCGCTTTTTTGTCGATGCTCATCACGACCTCCACGCGATTGCTGCTCAGTTGAATGCGCTCGACATGGCCGACCTCAACGCCGGCCATCTTCACCGAGTCGCCTTCCTGCAGTTCCTGGATGTTGTCAAAGCGAGCGCGCACCTGGAAACCTTTGCGGAACAGATCGCGCGAACCGGCCAGTTCCAGGATTACCACCGCCGCAATCAGAGCGAGCGCGAAGAAAATTCCAAGCCGGGTTTCGAGGGTGTTTTTCATACAGAGAGGGTTTCTTTCTTAAAATCTGCGGTAATAAACTGTTGAATCATCGGGTCTGAGTTCGCTTTGACCTGCGCTGGCGTGCCGATAAACAATATTGCGCCATCGTGAATAATTGCAATGCGGTCTGCAATCCCGAACGCCAGATCACGATCATGCGTTACCACAATCGAGGTCGCATGCACCCTTTCGTTGAGGCTGACGATTTCTTCAACAATCGTGACGGCGCTCAGCGGATCCAATTCGCTGGTTGGCTCATCATAAAGCAGCAATTGAGGCTCAATGACCAGCGCGCGCGCAATCGACACGCGCTTGCGCATTCCCCCGGAAAGTTCATTCGGGTACTTGGATTCAATCCCCTTCAGTCCAACCAATTCGAGTTTTTCCGCCACGATCCGCCGAATTTCATCCACTTTGCGCATCCGATGCTCGCTCAGATAGAGGCCTACGTTTTCGCCTACTGTCAATGAATTGAGCAGCGCACCGGACTGAAAAACCATGGCCATCCGTGTTTTTTCCATGACCTCTTCGGGCTGCGAAACGATGGATTGCCCTTCAATCAGGATGTCACCTTCGTTCGGCTTCTCCAGACCGATAATATGCTTGAGCAACACGCTTTTTCCGCTCCCGCTCGGCCCCATGACCACAAAGATTTCGCCGCACTCCACGTGAAAGCTAATACCTTTGAGCACTGCTTGCGTGCCAAAGGCTTTGCGCAGATTTCGAACATCAACGCTGACGCCGCGCTGATCTGATGATTGGCCGCTCATAGGTTGACGAAAAGAAGAAAGCGGCTCAGGAAATAGTCGAGAATCACAATCATTACGATGGAATTGACCACGGCCTTCGTCACCGATCGGCCGATACCGCGCGGGCCGCCAATCGTCTGCAGTCCCTGATGACAACAAACCGTCCCGATAACCAGGGCGAAAACAGCGCTCTTAATCAGCCCGTTCGCGATATCACTCAAATCCACCATCGACCGCAAATTGTTGAAGAACGGCTTGTAGCTCATCGCGATTTGCGAATTGTAGGCTGCCACCGTCGCCCCACCAAACCAGCCCACCAGAATCGAGAAAATCACCAGCATTGGCAGCGCAATGCTGATCGCGACCATTCGCGGGAGGACCAGATAATACGTCGGATTGATATTCATTGTCCGGAGTGCGTCGATTTCCTGGTAAACGGCCATCGAACCGATCTCCGCCGCCATGGCCGATCCGATCCGCCCTGCAATCAGGATGGACATCATGACCGGAGCCAGTTCCTTGCAAAGCGAAAGTCCTACCAACCCGCCCAAGGCCGTGACCAACCCGCGTTCGCGCAGTACAGGCCCGCTCTGCAACGCGATCACACCGCCGATGAATAGCGACAGGATGCAGGCCATCAAAAGACTCGCATTCCCGATCTCGAAGAGCTGTTCGAAAATCTTCCGGCGATGCCGCCAGCTCAAAGGCAAGGCGCGCACCGTCCGCCAGAACAGCACCAGCATTTCACCGACATTTTGAAACATATCCCGCTGTGGGCCGCCACGTTACCCAATCCACACAAATCGCGCAAAGAATTGGTGC
The DNA here is from genome assembly GCA_044226545.1 of Limisphaerales bacterium. Lineage (GTDB taxonomy): Bacteria > Verrucomicrobiota > Verrucomicrobiia > Limisphaerales > SXQI01 > DASVNK01. The sequence continues at coordinate 72,380 of JBGAGW010000002.1, read as the reverse complement.
GCTCGATAACCATTTGGACGAAGCGTGCAGCGTGCATTGACGGTCCCGACCCACTTGGGTACGGTTTGACGCGGGTGAACGGAGTCAAACCAACCCTGGAACGGATTCGCAGCATTCAGAAGATGCTTGATGAGCAGAACTATGCCGCAGATCAGGCCAAGTTTCCCCGGTGGCGGCGATTCGCCCACTTCCTGGTTCTCGTTTTCAAGAGCTTCCAGAAGAATCGCGGGCCAATGCGCGCCTCTTCGCTGGCCTACACCACCCTCCTTTCGCTGGTGCCGGTACTCGCAGTAGTTGTGAGTATTTCGACCGGTCTGCTGCAGCACAACGAAGCAAACGTCGTGGACAAGTTGATGGACAAGTTCATCACGACGATCGCGCCACAACTTGATTTGAACGTCGAAGGAGGCGAGGGCAAAGGCAGCTCTTCCAATCGCCAGGCCGTCGTCCAAAAAATCAAAGACTATATCAACACGATCAACAGCGGAACGCTCGGCCTGACCGCAGGTCTCGCGCTGGTTTTCATTGCCATCTCCGTTTTAAGCAGCGTGGAGAACACGTTCAACGACATCTGGGGCGTGACGCGCGGAAGGACCTGGTCCGCCCGTATTGTTCAGTATTGGGCCGCCATCACTTTGGCGCCGATCTTTATCGTAACGGCAGTGGGTTTGACCGGAACCGCCCAAATTGCCAGTTCCGCCCGGGAAGCCCTTTCAGAAAAATCGAGCAATACGAATAGTTTCACACTCGTGACGAATAAGGTGACGACCATTCTCCCTTCCGGAGCGACGAGCACCTCGCCTGTCATCTCCGAAAAGAATCCGGGCACGTTTCAAAAAATGGTCAACTTCATGTCGCACAACAAATACATGGGAATCGTCAGCCCGTTTGTGGTGCTGATCGTATTTCTTACTTTGTTTTACAAGCTGATGCCCGCCGCAAAAGTTCGCTGGGATGCGGCGGCGATTGGAGGGATGGTCGGCGGCTGTCTCCTTCAGTTCAACAACCTTTTCAATGTCATCTACGTTTCCAAGGTGGTCAGCTACAGCAAAATCTATGGAAGTCTCGGCGCGCTTCCCATCTTCCTGGTCGGCCTTTACTTTTCCTGGATTATTATCCTTCTGGGGGCCCAGGTCGCCTACGCTTACCAGAACCGACAAGCCTACGCGGCTGAAAAGCAGGCCGAGGCAATCAACCAACGCGGACGCGAATTTGTCGCGATTCGCCTGATGACTCACATCGCGCATGCTTTCTATACCGGACAGGAGGCCCCCAGCCGCTTGCGCATGGCGCAATCCCTCGGCGTGCCATCGCAGCTCGCGGCAAAGATCCTCTGCACGCTCGTGGGCGCCAAACTGCTCGTCGAAGTGAGTGGCGAAGATGGGGGCTATGCACCAGCGCGCCCGATCGAGAAGATTTCCGTGGAAGATATTCTTTGCGCCATTCGCACCGGAGAAGGCAGCGAACTCGCCACCGCGGAGGACCAGGGCCGAGCGATTCTGCGTGAAGAATACGAACGAGTGGTCCTTGCGGAGATGCATGCGGCGGGCGCAGTAAACCTGCAGAACCTTGTTACGCGAGTGGCCTCCGCCCCGCCGAAACATGAATCAGCCCCGCAAGGGGCCCCTCAAATTGCCACGGCTCCGGCCTGATTCGGAAAAAAGTTGTCAAGCATCGCGCGCTCTTCCATCATTTAGCCATGAAAATTTTCGCGGGCCTGGCCCGCAGTCTTTCCCGTTTATTTGGAAGGACGGAACAGGATTTAAATCGTTCGAAGCTGGTAGGTCTGTACCTGAACCAGGCGAACGGCCGGGATGGAGCCGCGGCCGAAATCCATCAAACACGCCAACGACGCAACGGCAAATTCAGCCACAATCGCGAACGGGCTTAAGGTCGGCCTTATTTGCCGCCGAGTTGCTTCTCCAAATCCGCATTCGGCTGCGCGCCAAGCGCCAGAGCCTTGTTGTAGTGAAATTTGGCCAGTTCTGTGAACGGCGGATGCTGGGTCGCGTAAATAACGGCGAGATTGTGATGCGCTCCGGCGTAATTGGGATTCAGCGTCACGGCCTTGCGCAAGGCCGTCTCAGCAGCTTCCCGCTGTCCTTGCTGGCTTAGCGTGATCCCCAGGTAGTTTTGGGTTTCAGGATTCTTCGGATCGAGCTGCGCGGAACGGCTTAGATTGTCGAGCGCTTCGTCGTACTTGCCCTGCTGGAAACGCATCATTCCCATCAATGAAAGAGCATAGGCATCATCCGCATTGAGGCTGATCGCTTTTTTCAAATTTGCTTCCGCTTCGGGAAACTTCTGCATCTGAATTTCAATCGCTGCGAGATTGGCGAGGCTCACGGGATTCTCCTCGTCCATCTTCAGAACCTGTTTGTATTTCTCTTCCGCTTCTTCGAAGCGCTTCGCGGCAAAGGCACGCTCAGCGTCCGCAATCATAATACTTGCGCCGGGCGGAAGCTCGCGTGGGGAACGTTTGACCGGTTTGGTATCGGCGACCACCGCGAGTTTCGGGATATTATTGTCCATCAACGCGAGTTCTTCTTTCGTATAGGGAACTTTGCGCGACTCAAACACTTCCAATCGCGCACGGAGGTTGGCCAACTGATTCGCCTGGGCCGCCCGATCTCCACCTTCCGGACGACTACGCAGTTCAGCGAGATCTTTGTTCGCATCAGCCAGCTTTTTCTGGAGAGCGTCGCGCTCTTTCTCGAGGTCCTTGACGCGACTGCTCTCGCCCGGCGCTTTGTTTGCGGCGGCCAGCTTGGATTCCAAATCACTCTTCTGCTGCTGCCAATCGGAACGTTCCTGCTGTAAGGCGGCCCACTTGGCCTGAACATCCTTCAACTCTGCGGATTGGTCCTTCGGCGCGTTCGCGAGTTGCTGCTGCAATCGTTGATTGTCCTGGGTCAGGGAAGCCACCGCTGCCACGCTGTCGACCAATTTCTTCTTGGTCGCATCGAGTTCTCCGCGCGACTGCTCCAACATCGCGGCGTCTGCCGCCTGGGGTTGTTTGGCCTGGACGGTTTGCAGGCTGGCGCGGAGCAGTTCCTTCTCTTTTTCGAGTTGTGTGATCCGTTCCTGTGCACGTGCAAATTCGTGCGGGTCCAAGGCGGCGGGTTGTGGAGCGAGAGCTTCTTTCAGTTTGGCTTGCAGCATCCCATTGTCCGCTTCGAGCTGCGCAATGCGGGTATTCAAATCGCGAATCTGTTCAGCGGGAGTTGCGGGATGTGCCGGCTTGGGCGCAGCAGGTTGGGCATTCTCGCCCTTGGCCGCAGGCAAGCCTTTGGTGTGTTCACGAATATACTCGAGACGAAATTCAACGGCGTTCTTGTTGTATTCCGGATACGAGACCTGGATTTTCTTCAGGTTCGCCTCGGCGTCTGCGTAACGTTGGCGCGCAGTGTCTGTCTGCCCCGCGCTGGAATACTGGTCGCCTTCCTGGATCAGGCGATAGGCATCCAAGTAAAGATCATCTGGCCCGGCCGCGTGGGTGGCAGGCAAAAGCAACCGCGACCCAAGAGCAGCCGCGGTCAAAACTGCACGAAACTTCATGAGGGCGAGAATATAATGAGCGCCTTTCAATTTTGGCAATTTGTTAAATCCGCGTTACCTCACAAAAATCTGAGGCAAGCCCTTGTCACATTTTGACCTGATGCTGAGGGTTTTTACGAGGAAGGAAAAGGCGCAGCCCCAATGCTCCATTAACGCAGGGTTGTTAGCCTCAAGTCGAGCCTGCGCCGAAGTTGGCCAAAGCTCCTGCGGTATGAAAAGAACAACGTTTGTCATCGGCATTATCTCCATCGCAACTCTTAGTCTGCTGCCTACACGGGCCGGGTTAATCGCTATCATGCGTGGCGAACCAGAATCTTTGACACCGCACCAACGAGTGGCGTTCGTTGGTTCTGCGACCGTCAAGCGGGTCGAAGGGCAAGTCGAGCGACTTTGCGGGATCGATTGCTGGACTCCGCTCTTCGCGGAGACGCATTTAAAAACGGGAGACATCGTTCGCTCCGCAAAGGGTTCTGTCGTTCTCCAAATGGATGAGAGCCAATCTTTCGTAAAAGTGGCGCAGGACACCATTCTGCGGCTGATTCCGTTGGATAAGAAGTGGGACCCGGCTGTTTTAACCGGCGTCGAAGAACACACGGGCTTCGCTGTTAGGAGCTGTCGCGGATCAGCACTCTATCAGGTCAAAGGTGGTGATTGGAGACGGGTCCAGGTAAACACAGTCCTGCCCGATTCCGCTGTGCTGCGGACTGAACCTGGAACAGTGGTCGATCTCTATTGCACGACTGCAAGGAAGCCCGTTCGTGTGGAAGGGCAAAAGGAGACGAGGCTGGCCGCTCTCGTTCAACCGCATTCCTCCGGAACAGGTCTCGCGGCGCTCACCCGGTAGTGGGTGGATGCGAGTGATGATGGTGATGATGAAACAGGCGATGCCGGTTGCTGTAGAGATACCAAACGATCAAAATATTCAGGATCAGAATCACCAGGAGTGTAGTTGAGTAGCGCTCGATCAGTTCGTAAATCTCAATCGGGATGAAGAAGGAGGATTCGCCAATCGCCATCCAACCGGCCCAGGTCGCGCGCAACCACAAACCTGCGCCTTCGACCAATGAAAACGCGCTGTAAAGAACAGTGCCGGTGGCGAAAATCTGGACGTTTTCCGGCGTAATCGTTTGCAACCAATGGCCGATATCAGCGAAGAGCTTTCCTTCCGGCTCGAAGTTCGCATCGGTCAGAAGTTGATTGAAGTGCTGCTGAAGATCGACCCCCACGAGGCTGAAAAAAACCCCTGCGGCCGCCAACAGCAAAGCCCCCTTCAGCAGCTTGAAAGCGACAATGATGTACAAGGTCGGCGCACGCTGCGTGGGCACCGCGCGAATAACGGGTGGTGCAAGCGGCGGACTGCTTTGATACGCCGGCGAATCCATCAGAACCACTCCTCATCCTGATACGCGCCGCGCCGCGCGCGGGCGCGCTTGGGCGCGGACGCCGGAGCTGTTTCCCAGGTGCGAATCTGCTGCTCGTACTTCTGAAGGAGCCAGAGCATTCGGTCCCGATCCGCCTGAAGCTCGTTGCGGACTCGCACGAAGAGCGAACTGCAATCGGGGAGTAGGGAAAAATTCCAGGCCAGTTCCTTTTTTAGAACAGAAATCTTTCGTTTGAGAGCTTTCAGGGACTTTTTAAACTCGCTGGTGAGCTGTGCAAGGACTGATACCGTCGCATCCTTGCTGCCGCGATTCTCCATTTCCACCAGGGTCAGAATCAATTCGAGTTGTTCAACGTTACCGGTTTGGTAAGCGTCCTGGGTTTGGTGCCACCACTCGATCTCCTTTTTGCTGCGCTTTGCGCCCTTGTCTGGATGAAGTAAACGAACCAGATTGCGGTAAAGATCCTTCAGACGCCCGCCCTTTTTAGCCTCAGCTTTCCGCGGCGGCGGGTTGAACTCATCAGAATCGCCCTTGAAGTGTTTCCAGAACTCGTCCTCCGTCTTTTTGAAAGCTTCCTCGAACTCCTTGCGAAACTCCGCTTCCTCCTCTTCCGCCTGTCGCACTTCTTCTTCGCGCTCCTCCGGATGTTCGCGGCGATGCATCACATTCTTGTAAGCCTTGTTGATGGAACGATAATTTCCAACAAAGAATTCGTCCTGAACCTCTTCCACCAGACCTTGTGCATGGAACAGCTTTTCCTGCAGCTCACGGATTTCAGTCAGGAGCGCGCCGAAGTTCGAATTGACCCACTGGGCGAACAGCGGTTTGTCTTCACTTTCGAAGCGCTCCGCCTCCGCTTTCGCTACATCCAGGTCCCGGAGGACTTTTTCGTAATCCCTGCGCGCCTTCCGGCGGATAGGCTCGCCATCGAGCAGCACAATGCCCCAGGCGCCGGGCGCGGGAGGGACGCGACGGCGGCGAGCAGGCTGAGCCCGGAATTTCACAGCGCGCAAATTCGCTTCATTTACGCGTTTCAGCAAAAAGAAATTTGAACTTACGGACAAAAACCGCGCGCCGCCTGTGGCCGAACGCTGACTCAGTCACCTGAAATCATCGTCCACATTCCCTTGGGCGCATTTGTGGTGCCGGTGCCGACGGTATCCGTGATCTTGTGGATATTCACGTGACCATCGAAGAATAGATAATTGAAGCGTTGACCATGCAAACCGTAGGCATTTGCACCCCAGGCTTTGCGCCCCCCAATGGCGATTTGAAAAGGCGTTTGATCGCCCTGCGCCGGCCCGGTGGGACCCTGACAAAATGAGGGCCAATCGTTTCCGGCAATGTTTCCACCCTCCGGTTGCTCCACCAGCAGAAACGTTCCAGCGGGATCCTGAACCACCGAAGTTTTGTACCCGCGCGGCTCCCACGGAGGAAGGGAACTCGCGCCGCTGCCACGCAAGTTGAAGTAAATACCTGCGCCATGCGTGGCTGGCGGCAACGGACCTGTGGCAGTCGTCACCGTGAAGTTCGGCCCGGCATAATTCATGGCGTAGCTCCGTCGTTGCCCGTAAGTCGCCCAGGGGATGCTGATTTCAATCCGGTCCGCGGGACATTTCAGGATCTTCGGGATACTCCCCTTATCGGCAATTCCGCCGGAGATGCCCACCAGCAAATCTGCATCCGGCGCAGTGCCCCCGATATACCGGTGGATGTAGTCGTCCCAGGAGAGCTGATATTGGTAATCGCCGGTGGCATAAGCAGTGGGCGGGTACATGTCGTCATGGTCGGTGGTGAAGAGATTGAAACCGAGCCCGAGCTGCTTCATTTGCGCAGTGCATTTCAGCCGCTGCGCGCGCGCCTTGCCACTGGCCAGCGCCGGCAACAGCAAACTCGCGAGGATCGCAATGATCGCAATGACGACGAGCAGTTCGATCAAAGTAAAGGCCCGGTTCAGGGAGCGCATACCATTCCTATTTCACGGAAACTTTCAGTTCGCGCGCGTCGATCGCGAAGGTTTTGCCCGCTGGCGCGGCAGGAACTTGCTTGAGGTAACCAGCCGAAACCAACTCGTTCAGTGATCTGGGAACAGCTCGCTGGTCGGCACTGTACTTCCTGACCGCTTGCGTTAACTCGGAGAGAATGGCTGTGAGATCCTGTTCCTGGCCGTTAGTAGTGGAAGATGTTTCCGCCCGACCAGCTTGCGGGACCTTTTTAGGCGATCCTTCGCGCCCACAACCGATCAGCGGAACGGCGATCGCCATCAGAACGGACAATCGGAGGAACATAGAAACAGAATGCCAAATTGCCTCGATTTTACAAGGCAAACCCAAAGCAAAGGGGACGCTGAGGCGTCCCCTTTGCAGCGATATTATGAAAGTACTAGCTGGCAGAAGCGGCTTGCTCGGCCGCTGCGGCGGGCTCCTGCTGTGAGAAGGCGAGTTTGTCGCCTTCGACGGTGACGTTTACGACGCCGTCGTGCAGCTTGCCGCGCAGAATTTCTTCAGCCATCGGATCTTCCAGATAGCGCTCCACGGCACGACGCATCGGGCGAGCACCATAAACCGGGTCGAAACCTTTCTCGACGAGGAAGTCCTTCGCCTTGGAATCGAGTTCGAGGACGATACTGCGATTCTTGAGACGATCGGTCACTTTCTTGATTTCGAGATCCAGAATTTCGATCAGGTCCGGTTTTGTGAGCGAGCGGAAGACGATGACGTCATCGAGCCGGTTCAAGAATTCCGGACGGAACGCCTTCTTCGCTTCGTCAAGGATGCGGTCCCGCATCTTCTCGTAGCTGGCTTCTTCGCTCGCGTTGCCGAAACCGATGGTCGAGTTCTTCCGAATGGTTTCCGCGCCCACGTTGGAGGTGAGCAGGATGATCGTATTTCGGAAATCGACGACGCGACCGACGTTGTCGGTCAGTTTTCCTTCTTCAAGGATCTGCAGGAGCATGTTCATGACGTCGGGGTGGGCTTTTTCGATTTCGTCGAAAAGGACCACGCTATACGGACGGCGACGGACGGCTTCAGTCAACTGACCGCCTTCCTCGTAGCCGACGTAGCCTGGAGGCGAACCCACCAGACGGGAGACGGTGAACTTCTCCATGTACTCGGACATGTCGAGCTGGATGAGAGACTTGGCGTCGCCGAACATGTTTTCGGCGAGTGTTTTCGCGAGCAAAGTCTTGCCGACGCCGGTAGGCCCGAGCAAAGCGAACGTGCCGATGGGACGTTTTGGATCTTTCAGGTCCGCGCGCGAACGACGGAGCGCTTTGCAGAGAGCGGTGACAGCGTCTTTCTGGCCGATGACAATTTTTGTCATGTCGGATTCCATCGAGAGGAGCTTTTCCTTGTCACCCTGCTCCATGCGCTTGAGCGGAATGCCGGTCCACTTGGCGACGACGTGAAGAATGTCGTCTTCATCCACGGTCACACGTTTCTCTTCCCGGTTTTGGCGCCATTCGTTAAGGATGGCTTCGAGCTTCTCCTTGGCGTGCTTTTCCTTGTCGCGCATGGCGGCGGCGCCTTCGAAGTCCTGCTCTTTAATCGCGCGTTCCTTGCGGGTCTTGATCTCTTCGATCTCCGCTTCGACATCCTTCACTTCAGGAGGACGGGTCATCGCCCCGATGCGGGCGCGTGAACCTGCTTCGTCCATGAGGTCGATGGCCTTGTCGGGAAGGAAACGGCCGGTCAGATAACGATCCGAGAGTTTCACGGAGGCATCGAGCGCGGCTTCGGTGAATTCCACCTTGTGGTGGGACTCGTATTTGTGGCGCAGCCCCTTCAGGATGAGGATCGCTTCGTCAACGGAAGGCGCTTCGACCTTAACGCTTTGGAAACGACGTTCGAGTGCGGCGTCTTTCTCGATGTATTTACGATACTCGTTGAGAGTGGTGGCGCCGATACATTGCATCTCACCACGGCTCAAAGCGGGCTTGATAATGTTCGAGGCATCCATTGTTCCTTCGGCGGAGCCTGCACCCACGATGGTGTGCAACTCGTCGATGAAGAGCAGGATGTTCTTGGCACGACGAATTTCGTCCATGACCGCCTTGATGCGTTCCTCGAACTGACCGCGATACTTTGTGCCGGCAACCATGAGTGCCAGGTCCAAAGTGATCACACGCTTTTCGCGCAAAATTTCGGGGACGTTGCCCTTGGCAATTTCCTGGGCGAGCCCTTCAACGATGGCGGTTTTGCCGACGCCGGCTTCGCCGAGGAGCACCGGATTATTCTTGGTGCGGCGGCAGAGAATTTGGATGACGCGCTCGATTTCGTTTTTGCGCCCGATGACCGGGTCCATCTCGCCTTTACGGGCGATCTCGGTAAGGTCGCGGCCGAAAGCTTTGAGAGCCGGGGTTTTGACTTCGCCCTTCTTCTCCGATTTTTCGGCAGCTCCGCCTTCGCCAGCCGGTGTGCCTTCTTCGGCGGAATTGAAGTTAGGATCGAGCTCTTTGAGGATTTCCTGACGGGTCTGCTCGATATCCACATCCATGTTCTTCAATACACGGGCGGCGACACCATCGCCTTCGCGCAAAAGCCCGAGCAAAATATGTTCGGTGCCGACATAGGTATGGTTCAGCGCCTTCGCCTCTTTGGCGGCGAGCGACAGAACCTTCTTCACGCGAGGAGTGTAGGGGATATTGCCGATCATTTTCTGGTCGGGCCCAGTGCCGACCAGCTTCTCGACTTCCATGCGGACGGTTTCGAGATCGAGACCGATCTTCTGTAGAACATTCACCGCAACCCCCTGCCCCAACTTAATAAGGCCGAGCAGAAGATGCTCGGTCCCCACAAAATTGTGGTTAAAGCGGTCAGCTTCCTTCCGGGCAAGGGCGAGGACTTGCTGAGCGCGGGGGGTGAAATTGTTCATTGCTTCTTCGCTCATATTACGATCACGTCAAGATGCGCTGTTTGGTGGTTTTTGTAAAGCGGATGGGCGGGGTTCTGGAACGATAAAGTTTCGCAAGCGCGGGCAGCGGACGGGTTTTCTGCCGGCGAAAGGGGGCGCTCGCGAGAAATGACCAAGGTCCAAGCACCATGATTAAGGAATGACCAATTTTCCAAATCCAAAATGAGTGGCGCGGGAGGCTCAAAGCTCGATCTGAAGATATATCGGCAGGAGTCATTTGGGTTGTAGGAATTTATGGTTCGATGCGAAGTTGGCGCATTCGCAAGAAGAGAGACTTCGGTTCTGTTTGAGGCAGGGAGAAACTGGAGGTGCCGAAGGAGACGCTGTTCGTGCTGATGTCCTGCCAAGTTTGGAGATCAGCGGACGCTTCCAAAACGCCCTGAAAGGCGAAACGCGCAGAGACTGACAACGATCCGATGGCGAATTGCGGGTACATCAATTGAAGTCTAAAGGGAACATCCGGCAGCAAATCGCCTGCCGGCCCGATGAAAGCTAAACGGGCTCGAAAATCGGCGCCAACGTGCAGGAACTCGCCAGTGACGACCAAACGTCCATCGCCCAGTTCGAGGATTGAGGTCACTCTGCCATCGAAGATGAGATTGGAGAAGGCGGAATCAATCTTTCCCGAGGAAGTGATTGCAGCGATCTCGACGCCTTTAGCTGTCTTACGTGCGAGAAGAATCCGCCCGCTGCTTAGTAGAAGGACCTGCTGAACGTCAATGGGGCTATCCGAAGCGGCCATCCAATCCGGACGGAAGCTCTCGTCCAGATCGCCGCTTTTGGAAAGCCGAACGAGTCCGGGTTGGAACATGCCATTGACGTTCGTAAAAGGGCCCGCCACGAGGATGGAGTCGTCTGGCAAAACCGTAATCGTCTTGATTAAGAGAACACCGGACGGCCCCCCGAAAACTGGTTGAAATGCCGTGTCGACCGAATTGTCCGGATTCAGCCGAATCAGGTCGTGCGCCAGTGAGTTGTAATCGCGGGCATCAGCGGGACCTGCGGTGCTCGCGAATATACTTCCGCCGATAACAAGAGCACCGAAAGATTGGAGATCCGCCGTGAGCGCGGAAAGGCCAAGGCGCTGGTAGATGCGATTGGTGAAGGCGTTGTCTACCGTACCGTCCTGGCGCAAAACGACAGCAGAAAGGCTGGGGTAAGGTGAGGAGTTCACGGCGTTCAGAACGAGCAACCGCAGATTCGCAAGCGGCCGCGCACTAAGAATCGAAGTGAAAACGAAGTTCGTATTGTAAGCGGGATCGCGCTGACCGGCTGGAAGGTACCGAGCCACGTGATATTCCGATGTGGCTGGAGACCGCGGGGAGAAACGTTCTTTGGCGAGGATGCTTCCGTCGGGCAGAAGGACCAACGGAGTGGAGTTCGCCGAAAGATGCGGAGTATAATTTGTTACTGGCAGACCGGATGGGCTAAGGCGTGCGAAGCCAGCGAAAGGGCTGCCGTGAACAGAGGAGAAACCGCCCAGCAGGAAGAGTCCGCCATCCGTTGCCGCAAAGGCGGTGGCTGCTGCGTCCAAACCTTCGCCCGCGCTAAATGGCGAATCATTGTCGGCGACTCGCAGGGTAAAGCTGTCGTTCGTTCCGATTCGATTGTTACCGGTTGTGCCGGTTAAACGAAGCGTGAGAAATTCTTCGGGTTCGGAGATCGAATCGTCGAGTACAGTAGCTGAGTAGACGCGGTTGCTTTGACCCGCAGCGATGGAGAAGGACGAACCGAGTGGCAAAAAAAGGTCGGAAAAGTTGGAGAGAGTTCCTTCAGTGGAAAACTGAATGTTGGTGATCGCATAAGGGATCGCGCCAAGTTTTCGAAGGTCGATCGGGACAATGCCCGCCAATTCGCTGACCGTTCGCTCGGGCCGCGAGAATTCAACGAGCGCTTCGTCGCTAATAATTTGGACCGTCGCGAGTTCTGTCGAACCGCCGTAAGACACGCTAAGTTCGAACCTTTCGTCCGATTCTGGAATGACATCGTCTATGATCGGTATTTCGAAAATCTTTAGAGCCTCGCCCGGCAGAAATTCGATGAAGTGAGGATCCGCAGCGAAATCGACGCCGGCTTCGGCTTCCAACGGGCGAAGTGTGACGGTGACGGTACCCGGGGTGTTGGTTTCGCCGGACCGAAAAAGAGACACGCGCGCGAAGCCGAAGGGTTCCGCCGCACCAAAGTTTGAAGCACTCCAGGAAATGCGTGCTGGGGAAGTTCTGTCATCGAGAAAGATGCGGGCAACGCTGGGAACGCGAAATCCATTGAGCTGAGTAAAGCCACCACCGATATAAAGCTTGCCGTCAGGTCCTGGGGCGACCGCCTGAAGCGAAGGAAGGTCTAAGTCTAATTGGAAATCACTGATGGGAGTGCCATCGGATCGAAGCAGAACAGCACGGTGTTCTGCGGTGAGACCGAGAGTGCGGCCATCCGGCAGGACCTTTTGTTTTAAGAGGACCTGAGAATTATAAGAACTGTCAAGAGTACCGTCAGGGAACGAATGGACCAGGGTGATGGATCCGAAGAGAATCGAAGCATCCGGCAACAGGTCAAGAGCGTCCGGCAAAAACACTGTCCCGCGCGTATCAAAGGACTGATCCAAGCTGCCGTCTGAATTCACGCGATAGGCCTCATCGCGCCTGAGGGTCCCCTGCCGAAAGGAGCCGCCCGTGAGCAGGATCTTGCTGTCAGGCTGGATCGTCACCACGCGCGGCCAGGCGGAAATATTTGTGCCTGTGGTGAATGATTCATCAAGCGATCCATCCGTGTTGAAGCGAACGAGCGACCGAAAGGGCCTCCCATTCGCAGTGTTGAATGTGCCGACAGCGACCAATTTGCCGTCAGGCTGTAGAGCGGCGGATAAGAGTGAGGATTGCGGAAGGGACGCGGCGTAGGTCGTATCGAGCAAGCCGTTCGTCAGAACCCGGGCGATCGACGAACGAGCGACCCCCTGGTAGGTCGCAAAAGCGCCTGCTATGATGAGGGAGCCATCCGCCAAAGGGAAAATCCATTGAACCCCTGAGTCAGGACCGCCGTTTTGGAAGGATTTGTCCAATTCGCCAGAGGGTAAGAGGCGAAGGAAGTTTTGCGATGGTGTAGAAAACAGGCCGCCGACCAGCAGCTTTCCGTCATGCTGAACAGCCAAAGCATCAATTGTGCTGCTTAGATCAAAGGGAGCAGCGAATGTTGCGTCCAAGCTGCCTGGTTCGCCCAGGATCTCGTCATCATGAATTTGCACAAGCGCTGTGGAGTTACGAATTGTGCCGGAACTGACGGCGAGGAGTTGAACCCGAAAGGTCCGAGTTCCGTCGCGATTCGTATTATTGACGAGCGGGAGAGCAAATTGGGTTTTGTACTCGTTCAGGATGATATTTGTTTCAGTGGAGAGGTAATCCGTACCGGCCCTTGCAGTGTCCTCAACCGTTTTGATTGTCGCAATGATCGGGTTATATGGGCCCGAAGGAACGGAACGGAAGAGGTCTAACAGCACCACCCCTTCGCGCTCGTTCGCATTAAAACGTGGAATTGGGTCGATGGCGCTCCCGAGGAACTGAACTACAGAATCGTTATCGGCGATATGAACGGTAGCGCCGGCGAAGGTCCCGCCAACGGCACCCAGTATGGTGCCAGAAGAAGGATCCGACAGGATAAGGCTGAACTCTTCCCTTGGCTCGAGAACAGAGTTATCAAGCAACAGGAATGTAACTTGAGCCTGGGTAACGCCGACGGGGAATTCAACGCGGTTTGTGAACGGAACAAAGAGACGAGCGGGACCCATTGCTAACGAGCGACAGGTAACTGCTGCGGGGATACTCGTGTTGCCGGCGCGAACCAAGGTGACCACTGCTTCATCCGTTCCTTCCGAAAATTTCCAGAAGTCTGAAGTAAAGGTGACGACTGCTGGAGTGTCATCCGCGAATAAGGAGATAAAATGGGCGAACAGAAAAATAAGGAGAAAGAGCCAAACCTTTTTCAATCGGACGGAGCTTATCTCATCGGCAGCGTCTCGGTAAGCAGAAAGTAAGTGGGTCAAGTTTCGGATGGTGATTTTGGATTTGAAGTAGGCGGAGGAAGTCTCACGCCAGAACGCGGAGGCGCGGAGGGGGAGCCGTTGTAGAATTTGATTTCGGCGCTGGCATTGCGATAGCTCGTGCCACTGGAAACGGAGTAGTTCTCAATGTGGAACTTGAGGTGGTCGGCCCATTCCCTGGCTTTTTCCAGGGACTCGATGGCCTGGCGCTCACCGGCGGCGACGATGAGCCAATTGGTCTTCGGATTGCGGACGCGATCGAAGACGGCTTCGGCGGCGCAGGTGAAGTCCTTGCCGGTTGGACGGGCCCCGAGGCCGATTTTGAAGCGGGAGTTGTTCGCTGCAAAAGCGGACTGATACGGGAGGAGTTTAAGGCGTTTTATTTCGGGATGGAGCGGCGTTCTCATAAGAATCTGGGACGGAGGTCAACGAAGGCAACGAGGAATTGGCTGCGAATGGGACTGATGTGACGCATGGGACGGAGTCGCAGTCGCTGCGCTTTGGCGAAACAAGTGGGCGTCTCGTTTTTTTATTTTTTGGAGGTACGCTCGATGATTCCGCTTCGTAATTGGTGGAGAGATCAGGAGTAAGATTACGATTAGGATCAGGATCTGAAGGAGCGATGGATTCCTCGGCGTCGCGGATGGCGGTGAGGACGGGATGGGAGTCGAAGGCTTCGGCGATTTTTTGGTTGAGCTCCGCGATTTTGGCGTCGGTGTCGTGGGAATTGGTTTTATCGAATTGTTGCTGGCGGAGTTTGAGTTTGACTTCCTGGACTGAGGCCATGCGCTCGCGAACGGCGGCATTGCGGAAACGGCAAAGCATCGCGGTGATTTTGGCGAGGGCGTTCATGTCTTCATCAACGGCGGTACAGGTGAAGGCGAGTTGGAAGGCCAGTTGTTCGAGGGCACCAAGAGTGCCGGCAGTGAAATCGGGCTGGCCGTCGGCGGCAAATTTCAGGATTTGCGCGGTGGCCTCATCGTTTTCCGGCGTGTCTTCGACGAACTCCGCGGGCGCGGCCCGCCACATAAAACGCTGAAGAGCAGTTTTGTGGATTGGCTGGTTGAATTCTTCGGAAGCGCGCTCAGCGGCTTTGCGGTAGCCAAGGTTCTCGATGAACACGCGGAGCTGTTGGAGCTGGCAGGTGGAGAGGTTTTTTAGGTAATCGATGTCGGGCTTCATAAAGTTGGTGGTTGGTGGTTAGTGGTTAGGGGAGCGCGGGTGAAATGTCCAAGGTCCAAAGGAACCAATGACCAAGAAAAATCCATAGGTCGAAAGTCCAAAGAGGAGAAGGGCCCGCGAACGCGGGAAGTCGTTTCCAGCATGGATCACTCAGGCGACCGCAAATAAAAGGCCCAAGGTGTCCGTCTTCGCCGATGAGTAGACGACGCGACGAGCCGGGACTTTTATTCGGAGTCGAACTCGCCCTTGCGCTAAAGGTAAGGCGAGATAAACCGAGTGACCACGAATGTAGTTTCGTGCTCACACCGTCAGCTTACGAAGTATTTGGATTCACGTAAAGACATATTATCAACTATTTTAAATGCCATTGAATAACGATTTTTAACTCTCTTGGTTGCGAGAAGTTGGTGTCCCCTCCCCTTGTCCCCTCTCCCGGTTTTTAGCTTCAAAGCCAATGGAAGTAGAAGGGGGTTAAGATAAAACGGGATCGTAACAGGGTAGGCTTCTCCTGCGGGCGTTGAGTTTCGGATGTTTTTACCGGCGATTGGCAAGGACTATTTTGGCCGTATATTGGGCGGCTGTGGTGCATGAAAATCTTCCCGACTCTGGCGCAGATGTGATCGCTGTTCATGGGGCGCGCGAGCATAATCTGAAGAATCTTTCGATTGAGATTCCGCGCGGGAAGTTTGTGGTGATTACCGGGGTGAGCGGCTCGGGGAAAAGCACGCTGGCATTCGACATTATTTTCGCGGAAGGGCAACGCCGGTTTCTCGACGCGATGAGCGCGTATGCACGGCAGTTCGTGGAGCAGATGTCGCGGCCGGATGTGGATTTGATAACGGGTCTGCCGCCGACGGTGAGTATCGAGCAGCGGAATTCGCGCGGCGGAGGTAAGAGCACGGTGGCGACGGTCACGGAGATTTACCACTTCATTCGTTTGCTGTTTGCGCGGTTGGGCACGCCGTACTGCCCTGATTGCCAGTTGCCGGTGGAAGCGCAAACGCGCGATCAGCTTGGGGCGCGGCTCAAGACGGAAATGAAGCGGCGGGGTGATTTGATGTTGCTTGCTCCCGTGGTGCGCAATCGGAAAGGGTTTCACACGGATGTGGCGCAATGGGCGGCGAAACATGGTTACGCGGAGATTCGGGCGGATGGGAAACTTTATTCGACAGCGGAACCGTTCCGGCTGGATCGTTTTCGCGAGCACGACGTGGAGATCGTGATTGGAGTTCTGGATAAACGGCCGGCGAGGTCAGGACCGTCGTCACAGCAATTAATCGATGAAGCGCTGGATGTGGGGCACGGGACGTTGCTGGCGCTGAGTAACGATCAGAAGGTGACGGTGCATTCCACGGAACGGGCCTGTCCGGGATGCGGGCAGTCGTTCGCGGTGCTTGATCCGAAGATGTTCAGTTACAATTCGTCGCAAGGGTGGTGCCCAACCTGCCGCGGTTTCGGGGAGCTCTTTTATTTGCCGGAAGTGGAGCGCGGAGCGCGAGCGGACGCGATCGAGGAATCGTGGTTCGAATGGCAGGAAGGAAAGCGCGAGCTTTGCCCGGATTGCAAAGGGGCGCGGTTGAATCGTGTGGCCCGGGCGGTGCGGCTGCATTGGAGTTCGAGCGGCGGTTCGAAGTCACAGCGATATACGCGCGGGCTGGGGAGCGCCTACCCGAACATTGAATTCTTTGGGCAGGCGTCTGTGGAGGAAGCGTTCGAGTTTTTCCAAAAGGTGAAGCTGTCGGGCCGGGAAGCGGATATCGCACGAGATATTTTGCCGGAGATCAAAGAGCGGTTGAAATTTCTGCGCGAGGTGGGGCTGCATTATCTGCAACTCGGACGAAGTGTGACGACTCTTTCCGGGGGCGAAGCGCAACGTATTCGCCTGGCGGCGCAGCTCGGCTCGAATTTGAGCGGGGTGCTTTACGTTCTCGACGAACCGACCATCGGGCTGCATGCGCGCGACAACGAGCATTTATTGCACGCGATTGAACTGCTGAAGAATCGCGGGAACACGTTGATCGTGGTCGAGCATGACGAGGAGACGATGCGCCGGTCGGATTACGTGATCGATCTGGGCCCGGGAGCCGGCGTGCACGGCGGAACGGTCGCGGGCGTTGGTACCTTGCAGGAATTGATCGCGAATGAAGCCTCCGTCACAGGCCGCAGCTTGCGCGAGGCGAAGAAATTTCCAGCGCGCGGGGAACGGCGGGAGGTGAATCGCAAAACGCCGCGTCTGAAACTGCACAACGCGCGGGAAAACAATCTCAAGAATCTTACGGTGGAATTTCCGCTGGGTCGGTTCGTGGCTGTGACGGGGGTGAGCGGTTCGGGGAAGAGCACGCTGGTGCGCGAGTGTCTTTTGCCGGCGGTGAAAAATGCTCTGGCCAAAGCGAAGGAGCGGGTCGAAGGCGAATTTTGTCGAGTGGCGGGCTGTGAGTCACTGAAGGCGGTTTACGAGGTTGATCAATCGCCGGTGGGCAGGACGCCGCGTTCCACGCCGGCCACGTATGTTGGTTTTTTCGATATCATTCGGCAGCTCTTTGCCCAGACACCGGAAGCAAGGCTGCGCGGCTATTCTCCAAGCCGATTTTCGTTCAATAGCGCGCAAGGACGGTGTCCCGAGTGTGAAGGAGCAGGCCAGGTAAAACTGGAAATGAATTTCCTGCCGCCAGCGTATATAACGTGCGAGACATGCCGGGGAACACGGTTTAATCGCGAGACGCTCGATATTGATTATCGCGGGCACAACATCTCGCAGGTGTTGAATCTCAGTATTGAAGAGGCGCTGACTTTTTTTGCACCGATTCCGCGAGTGCGGCGTCCGCTGGAAGCGCTCCGTGACACCGGGCTGGATTATCTTAAACTTGGGCAGATCAGCCCGACCCTGAGCGGTGGTGAAGCGCAACGGATGAAGCTGGTGACACACCTTCTCTCGGGTTTGAAGGAGGAGGGCGACCTTTTTGAACCACCGGCGAAGCGCAATCTTTTCATTCTGGAAGAGCCGACGATTGGTTTGCACATGGCGGATGTGAAACGGTTGGTGGAGGTGCTCCAGAAGTTAATCGACGCAGGGCATTCGGTGATTGTGATCGAACATAATCTGGATCTGATCGCGGAAGCGGATTGGGTGATTGATCTCGGACCGGAAGGGGGCGAACAGGGGGGAGAGATTGTGGTGCAAGGTCGACCCGAGGAAGTGGCGCGCGACCGGCGATCGCATACGGGAAGGTTTTTGAAAGGGATGTTGAAATAGGGGAGAAATTCGGGGAGCCGGGCTGGATCAACTAACAGCTTACGAAGAAATTGCTCGACCGATACGCCCGCTTGTTCGATTACTCCTTTCAAGATGCCAGGCTTAAGGGGTTTGTGCTGCGGCACGACCACGGTTCGAGCGGCCTTTCTGGAATGAGATGCGACCCAGTTTGTCTCTGCACCTCAAAACCCAATCGTTGCAAAGCACGTGAAGCCTCGGCCCCGTTAACATCCCGCGGTAACTTCACGAGAGAGAGAGAATGGGGTCTTCAACGAAATGCATTCTCACACGCGCTGGACGGTCTGCCGGGTCAAAGTAACCGTTCACAGCATCGGCCACCATCGATTGCAGTTCCGCAAAAGAATCGCCCTGTGTAGTTATCCCGCCCCGTCCCGGAAGATCGTCCCAGCGCGCCACGAACCCACCGGTTTCAGAGCATGGTCCGATTGTGAACGTGATCTCGCGCATCATCATCTGAATATTCTCGATCACACCAAGTAAAGGCAAGCGCAACGGCACCCAAGATTCCCCAGTTCCGAATGTTTCGTCCATACTTGTGATTCGCCCAAGGACAGGAAGATCAACAGAGTGTTGCGCCGATCCTGAAGCGGACTATCATCACGCCAGTCAGGTGCAAGGACCATGAAAACTATTTTTCATCTCGCAGCATTTTGCCTTTGTCTTTCGACTGCGGTTCGTAGCTTTAGCGCGATCAAATCTGAAACAGTCGAATACAAAGAGGGGAATACGACGCTCGAAGGGGTGCTCGTGTATGACGACTCGATTGCAACGAAGCGGCCAGGGATTCTCATCGCGCATCAGTGGAAAGGGCTGAGCGATTACGAGCGCAAACGGGCGGAAATGCTCGCTCAACTGGGTTATGTGGCATTCGCAGCGGATATTTACGGAAAGGGAGTTCGGCCAGCTGATCCTAAAGCCGCCGGTGAAATGGCGAGCAAATACAAGGCGGACCGCGAACTGTTGCGGCGGCGCGTCCAGGCTGGGTTCGATCAACTCAAAAAGAGCCACGGTGTAGATTCCCAAAAGATTGGCGCGATCGGCTATTGCTTCGGCGGCACCACTGTTCTTGAACTGGCGCGATCGGGAGCGGATGTCGCGGGGATTGTGAGTTTCCATGGAGCTCTGGCCACGCCGACGCCGGATGACGCTAAAAATATCAAAGGCAAAGTGCTCGCGTGCCATGGCGCAGATGATCCGTTTGTTCCGCCAGCGGAGGTGAACGGATTCGAGGAAGAAATGCGAAAAGCCAAAGTGGATTGGCAACTGATCGCGTACGGGAACTCGGTTCACAGCTTCACGGATTGGAATGCGGGTAACGACAATTCCAAAGGGGCTGCTTACAACGAAAGAGCGGACAAGCGGTCGTGGCAGGCGATGAAGGATTTCTTCAATGAGCTCTTCGCGCGCTCCGCAAAGTAAAAGAGTTAACCCGTAGATCCACCGCCCCTGGCGATCTCGACGGCGAATTGGGTGAGTTCTGCTGCGCTTTTGAGGTTGAGCTTCTCTTTGATGTTTTGCTTGTAATATTCGACGGTCTTGGTGCTCAAGTTGAGTTCGGCTGCGATCTCGCGTGCGTTTTTCCATTCGCCGAGCATCCCGAGAACCTGGCGTTCACGATCACTGAGTCGTTCGAGCGGGGATCGCACCGCAGAGGGGGAAACTTGCGTTTGAATCATGTGAGCCGCCGCCGCAGGACTGAGATAAATCTTTCCGTTAAGAAGTGCGCGCAAGGCGGGAACGAGATGTTCAATCGAATTCTCCTTCATAATGTAACCTTTGGCTCCGGCGCGAAGCGCCACTTCCGCCCAAACTAATTCGTCATGCATGCTCATGACGAGGATCGGTGTGCCGGGCGATTCGGTACGGACAACTTTAAGCAATTCGAGGCCATTACTGTTTTTGAGGGAGATGTCGGCTACAATCACGTCGGGTTTCAGTTCGCGGATCAGGGGCAGCGCTTCGGGTACTGAGGAAGCGCCGCCACAACTTTCGAGGTCCGGTTGCTTCGACACGAGCTGAGCAGCTCCAAACCGGACGACATCGTGGTCGTCCACAAAAAACACTCTACGCTTCAAGGGATGAGAAAGAGTTGCTTCTGCTTGTCGCATTCGATGTGAGTTGATGCGGAAAAGTCCGGGAGGTTACAGGTGATGGTGGTGCCTTTGCTGGGACGGGATTCGATGGAAAAGCGGCCGCCCAAACGACGGGTGCGAAATTCCATAGTACGAAGGCCGATGCCCTTGCTGCCGTTGGTTAGAGCTTCGAGGGGCGCGCCGGCACCGTCATCGCGAATTTGGAAAATGATTCGGCCGCGGTCGCGTTTCAGTTCGATCTTGATTTTTGTGGCGTTGCCATGCTTGACCGCATTAGTGATGGCTTCCTGCGAAATGCGATAGAGATGGAGATCAGCGGAACGATCGGGAAGAATGATGCTGCGGTCCGCCTGCAAAGTGCACTCGACGCGAAAATTGGTGTCTGCGCCACAGGCGAGGTCCTGCAATGCATCGACGAGGGAGTGAGGGCCGAGTTCGTAACGGAAAAGACCGCGCGCGAGGCTGCGCAAGGTGGCAATACCGGCGGTGATCTGCCGGCCGATTTCGGCGGCTTGTTGAGCCTGCGGAAGGTTTTGGTCGCGTAATTCAATTTCGAGAATCTTGCTGAGAAAACCAACGGCAGTGAGCGGTTGGCCGAGGCTATCGTGGAGTTCTTCGCCGATGCGGCGTTGTTCGCGGATGTTGCCTTCGAGCACTTCGCGTTCTAGTCGTGCCAACTCGCTAATATCCCTAATGACTGCGAGAATTTCGCCCTCGGAGGTACGCACGTATCGGGCTTCGTAAGTGGAGTTGTCCGCGGGTAAACTGAAATCCACTGTTTCGTGGCTGGAAAAACGCGGATTCTGGCAAACCCAATCGCTGACTTTTTGAGACAGGATGGTCGGCAAGTCGGGACATTCGGAAGAGTTTGATTCTCGAGGCGTTCGGGCATCCAGTATTTTACCGTCAGCGCTTAACCGGAAGCTCCAATCAGGCAGAGCTGAAAGAAGTGCACTGCTCTTCGCCTCGCTTTCGCGCAGAGCGCGTTCGATTTCCATCCGGCGGGCGATCTCACTGTGCAATTCCAGGTTCGCACGTTGCAGTTCTTTGGTCCGCGCGTCGATGGTTTCGGCCAGCGTGTTATTGATGTGGGCCAACGCCGCCTGGGCGGTGTCCCGTTCCGATTCGGCGTGATCCAGTTTTTTACCCACACGCCGGGCCAGGACAATCACCACCCCGCCGATAAAGACGGTGGCAAAGAAAGTTTGCAGCGCGTCCTGGACCGCAAAGCCTTCGCGCGATCCGCCTCGAAGAAGGTCGGAAACGATTTCTCCCAGGAGCATCGCTCCGCAGGTAAGGGGTAGGATTGAGCGCAAAACTCGGGCTGAAACGCTCGGCCCCATCAGGAAACGGAGCGGAACGCGATGGGGACCGGCGGCGGCGAGAAATCCAACCCCCAGGATTACTGAGGCTGTCGCGGAGCAGATGCCGACAGCACCTGAAATACCTCCGTAAAGAGGAGTGGCATCATAGAGATACCCAAGAAGAGTCACCGCGTTGAGAACGATGCCGGCCAGAGCGAGCCAGGGAATCAGCGCTCCGACGAACGTGTACTCGGTGTCGAGCAGAGCGGTTGCCAATGCGAAGGAAGTGACCGTGACTGCGGAGAGACCAGGAATATAGAATACACTGCCCACTTCCTGAGGGGCGAGGGCACTGGCAACTCCGAGAGAGATGATTGAGACAGCAATCAACTGACGCCCGTAGCGAACCGAAGCGCTGCGCTCAGAATCAAGTGTCGCCAGCGTTAACCCAAGAAGAAAGCGGGAAAGCCATGCGGCGAGGGAATTGCCCCACATCACAGCCGAAGTGGGCGTGCCGAAATGCCCGTACGGCGTAAGAAACGCAAGCGTCGCCAGCACGCAAGTAGCGAGCCCGCAGAACCGAATGATAAAACGGCTCCGCGCAGAAAAATGCTGTGTAGAGATTGCTGCTATGGCGACCAAGCGACCCAATATTGAGGGTCATCTAGTCATGCCGGTCAAAGTTTTTCTAATGATGCTATTGGCCTGTGCGAATGGCACTAGCGACTAGAGACGGCGCGCTTGTGGCCTCAATCTTCGCAAAACTTTCTTCGATGAAAGTAGTGTTCTGAATGCGGGCAAGTTTGGCGTAAAGGCCATTTTCAGTAATCAGCTCCTCGTGACCGCCTCGTTCGACGATTTCCCCGTGTCGCAAAACGAGAATCTGGTCCGCATTGCGAATCGTGCTGAGGCGGTGGGCGATGACGAAACTCGTCCGCCCCGCCATAAGACGTTCGAGTGCCTCCTGGATGAGACGCTCCGTCGCGGTGTCTACGCTGGCGGTGGCTTCGTCGAGAATGAGAATGGGAGAATTCTTGAGGAGGGCGCGCGCGATGCTGACGCGCTGTTTTTCGCCTACGCTGAGTTTCACCCCGCGTTCGCCGACGCGTGAGTTGTAACCGTCCGCGAGCCGGGAAATGAAGTCGTGGCAATTGGCGGCTTTGGCGGCGGCGATCACATCGTCTTGCGAAGCATCGAGTCGACCGTAGAGTATGTTTTCTCCTACAGTGCCGTTGAAGAGGAAGGGCTCCTGGCTCACGACGCTAATCTGCGCGCGTAACGATTCGAGAGTGACATCCTTGATATCGATGCCGTCTATGAGAATTCGTCCCGAAGTTGCTTCGTAAAAGCCGGGAAGCAGATTAACGAGAGTGGACTTGCCCGCGCCAGTGGGGCCAACCAGTGCGATCATTTCGCCAGGGGCGGCTTCGAGCGAAATGAGTTTGAGGATCGGTTTCTCGGGAGAGTAGTGGAAGCTGACGTTATCGTAAATGACGGCGCCTTTCACGCGGGCCGGCAAAGTTCGGGATTGCGCCGCTTTACGCTGCCAATCGCGTTCTTCCTCCGTATCGAGAATATCGAAGACTCGTTCGCCCGAGGCGCGGGCGGATTGGAGCATTTGGTTGAGACCGTGAAGGCGGCCGATCGGTTCGTAAAAGAGCGTGAGGTAGATGATGAAGCCGACCAACTCGCCAAGCCGCATGCTTCCGTTCAGCACTTGAGCGCCGCCGAACCAGAGCACCAGGCCGGTCCCGAGCGCGCCGGCGAAACTCATGGCGGGGGAATACATTGCCCACACACGCATTACACCGAGCGTGCCCTCGCGCAGGTCGTCGGCACGTGCGGCGAAACGGTTGTCTTCATGGGTTTCGCGAGCGAAAGCTTTGATCTGGCGGACGCCCTGAAGGTTATCCATCAGCAACGCGTTCATCGCGCTGGAAGCGAGGCGTTGCGCGCGATAGCGGCTGTGCGCCGTCAGCGTATACCACATTGCGCCGCCAGCCAGAATCGGAAGCGGAACGAGCGCGATGCAGGCGAGCTTCGCATTTGTGCTGAAGAGAATGGCAAGGACACCGACGATGCTGAGGATGGCGATAGTGCCCTGCTCGGTTCCATCGATCAGCAGGCGTTCGACGGAATTCACATCTTCCAATACGCGCGTCATCAAATCGCCGGAAGCGCGTTGATCGAAGTAACCGACCGGCAGGCGCTGCAAGCGCCCGTAAACTTCGCGGCGCATGTCATAAATGACGTTTTGCTCGAAGGTGTTGTTAATCCGGATCCGGAGGCTATTAAAAAGATCGCGCAGAAGAAATGCGCCGAGCAGCGCCAGCATGACGGGGACAAGACGGTTCGCTTGTTGTTTTCCAATAACCTCATCGATCACATATTGCGTCAGCTTGGGATAGGCGAATGAGAATGCGAGCGAGAGAATGGCGCATCCGATTGTGGCTGCGGCCATGAGCTTGTATGGACGCAAAAAGCGACTGACACGCCGGACGATTTCCCAGGTGCTCCGGGACTTGGCGTTTAAACTTGGATCGTTATTCGCGTGAAGATGCGGGTGCCGTGCCATCTGCGAGCTACCTTCGCATCAACGGACCGCGCCCGCCAGCAGCGGGGCTTTCGCTCGCGCTTTTTGTACGTTCACATCGAACTCGATCTCTTCAACGAGAGCCATGAGCCGCCGGCCGTATTCCACGAAACTGTTGAACATCTCTTCGTCTGAAGATTTTACCGTTGAATCGTGAAAAACGACGGAGATGTGGGGTTCGATCGAAATTGCCCCAGAGTAACCGGAGGCAAGCAGATCAGTCAGGATCTCGCGCACTTTGCCATCGCCATCGCCGGGCATGGTGTAATCCGCATCATTCTTTGCGTTGTTCCAGCGCGCATCCTTTACATGGACGTAAATCACATGCTGTTTGACGTGTTCGTAAAATTCCCACGGGTCCTGTTTGTGCCAGGGTTTCGGTTTGCTCCGGTCGTCATTGAAAACAGGATTCGCTGTGTCAAAGAGCAATTTGAGACCGGGCACCTGTTCGAGTAATTCGAGGGTGAACGGCCAACCCATGCCGCCGTAATTCATGCAGTTTTCGTGAACGGGCTGAATACCGTTATCGAGGAACATCCTGGTGACTTCGCGCAAACGGCGGAAACGCTCCTGCGCCATCTGGTCCTCTTCCTTGCGCACGGCAAAACTCATGATGCGGGCGAACTTCGTCCCAAGACGTTGCATCCGGGGAATCGCCCGGCGCGCTTCGGCCAGCGAGGAATCGAACGGTTCTTCGATCTTCTTCCCCCAATTGGCAATCGCCGAACCGAAGCAGTTAATCTTGATCCCTGCGGATTGAACCTTGCCGACCAGGATGTCGAACGCCGGATCCGGAATATCGTGAATGTTGCCTTTCGGATAGCCCGGAACTTCCACGCCGCGCATCTCCAGATTTTCCCAGCCAAGCGTTTTGATCGCGCGAATCTGATCATCAATCCGATTCGCCGCCTCATCACCGATTCCCGCGAAATAGAACATGCAGATATATAAACCACAGGCCGCAGGAAATGCACATAGTTTTACATCATCGCGACGGCGATGATGATGCCCGTCGCGAGGATGATCGCGCCAACGACGAGGCCTGCCGCAACATTGCCTTTGGCCACTTCCGCTTCGAGATCGATCCGTGTCACCGCTTTGTCGAAGGCTTTGACCGCAATGAACAGCAGTACGAGCGCCACAAAGGCGAAGATGACCATGTTCCCCAGTGCGGCGAACAAGGAAGTGCCGTGGAACTGCCCGAATGGAGTAATTTGTAATAACAAGGGGTTCATAAAAAATAATGCGGAATGAATCGACTGCGGTTTCCGGTGATGAGTCCGCGATCTTCGCGGATGCCGAGCCCGCACGCGGTGTGATTGACAATCCACAGGCCGAGCACGGGATGGTTGCCATCGAAATCGGGGACGTTCGCGAGCGCCTGGTAGACGAATCCTTCTTCACCGTATTCGCCGGGAGACGCGGTAAATGGAGTTCCACTGCGATAGACGGTCACGTTCGCGCCTTCGCGCGAGAGTTTTGGTTTCTGGACGTAATTGCCGCGGCAACTCGACGGCAGTTCGGCCGGCGTGAATGCTGCTGGCAAAAGATTTGGATGGTTCGGGAAGAGTTTCCATAAAATCGGCAAAATACCTTTGTTGGAAAGAAGCATTTTCCACATCGGCTCGATGAACCGGCAGCGTTCGAGCTTAAGCTGTTCCGCATATTCGGAACCCCACATCCATTCCCACGGGAAGAGTTTGAAGAAAGTGCTGATCGGCTCGTTTTCAAGGTCGACGAAGCTGGAACGAGCGTTGTCCCACCCTACATCTTCGATTGAAACCTGCTTGATGCGAAGCCCCGCCTGGTGGGCTGTATCCGCTATGTAGAGGACGGTCTGCTCGTCTTCCAGTTGCTCGCGCATCCCGCCGAGATGCGCGCGACTCAATCCCAGTTTCTTCCAGGCCTCGATGAGTTTTTCGTGAATCGAATTGAACTGATCCGCGCGCGGTCGCACCTCTTCGAGCCAGTACCATTGCGCCACCGCTGCCTCCACCAACGAGGTCGGCGTGTCGGCATTGTATTCAAGAAGCTTGGGTGGTTGTCCCGGAGCAAAAGCCACATCGAACCGCCCGTACAGGCTGAAATCGTCGCGATCCCACGAGTTGACGATGTGGGGAACAGCCTCTGGCGGAATCGCGAGCAGTTCGAATAACTCCTTGTCAATCACATGCTGCGCTGCCTGGAGGCAAAGTTCGTGCAGAATATTTGCAGCGGCTTCTAGTTGGTCGATCTCCCGCGCACTGAATTCGTAAGCCGCCGATTCGTCCCAGTAAACCTCACCGTCAAAGGTGTGGAACGTGAGTCCCACCTTTTCCACCCTGGCCTGCCAATCCGCCCGCGGCGTTAATGTCACCCGCTTCATCGTTACGAAGAGACGTGGCTGCTGTAGGACGACGACGAACTACGGGTAAAACCGCCGCGAGTCACACCCGTCGCGCTGCGCACCGGGGAACTCGACGTGATCCCACTATGATTTGGTTCAGCCGTGTACGCACCCCCATGATAATAACCCCGTCCCGGAGTGAACACGTTATAAGGATAAGGATAAAACCCGTGATAGGGAGCGTGATAGTATCCCCGCCCCGCGACGTACGTATTATTCGTTAGCACTTGCGAGGACTCCTCCTCCGAATCCCAGCCTGAATTTGGATCGGAGCACCCTGTCAGGATCGCTCCTGAAATCACCAGGATAACTTGAGCAGAACGCTTCACGCAGTGCTTTTACTCAGTGGATAAGACAGTCGCTATTACAATCCTTTACTTCGATTGGAATTCATGAGCTCGCCTGAGGCTGCAGAGTAGCGATCACATAGTTCGCGCAGTGGGTCAGCATTGATTTGCGCGACAGTGCAGGCTGGCGGTATAAACTCGCCTGCCGATGCTCAAGCAAATTGATGAGAAGTGGAAGCGGGCGCTGATCAGCGCCTTCGTCCTTTTCCACATCTACATCATGGCGGTGTGGGGCTTGCCCGGTTCAACCTTCCGATACTTTCTCGCGAAACCGGTCGAAGACTACGTGATCTTCACAGGGCTGTGGCACAGTTGGGACATGTTTTCCCCCGATCCTCTCGCGATCAATTTTAACCTCAAAGCGGAAATCACCTACCAGAATGGCGTGGTTCGGACATGGACCTTTCCGCGAATGGAAAAGCTGGGATATTGGGATCGATTTCAAAAAGAGCGTTTCCGAAAATGGCGGGAGCGAGTGCGCATGGACATGTATTCAGTCATTTGGGACGACACCGCGCGGTATGTCGCCCGCATAAATGACACGCCCACCAATCACCCGGTGCAGGTCTCATTGATTCGTGAGTGGCAACCGATTCCCATGCCGGCCAACGAGGGCGGGAAAACCAAGATTCGCGATTATCAGCCGATGCTCAGTCCTGATCCCGCCTTTCAGTTCAATTACCATTTCCATTTCTACAATCTGCGACGAGGGGATTTGTGATCAGCATCCGCCAAATCCTGAACGCATGGAATCGGTTCTTTTTCGAACCGATCTCTCCCTTGCCGATCGCTTTCTATCGAATTTTGCTCGGCCTGCTGGTGCTCGCGAACCAATTGCTCCTGCTGCCTGACGTCATGACCTGGTTTAGTGATCGCGGTTCATTGAGCTTCGCCGCTGCGCGTCGGGTTTCAGGCGGTGCGGGATTGAATCTTTTCAACTTTCTCCCGCATGGCGACGTGATGGTTTGGATCATGTTCCTGCTTTCCTGCATCTCCGCGATCTCGCTCGCCGCGGGTTTTTTTACAAGGACAAGCGCCCTGGTGACCTTCTTGCTGTTTGTCACCTTGGACCATCGGAACCCACTCATCCTGAACAGCGGCGATACTTTTCTGCGAATCGGGACATTCTTCGCGATGTTCTCTCAAGCGGGGCGGGCATTATCCGTCGATGAATGGAGACGCCGAAAACGGGGCGAAAAGTCGGAAGCTGCCTATCCTCCCTGGGCCATGCGATTGATCCAGGTGCAACTCTCTTTCCTCTATTTCTACGCCTTCGTCTGGAAAGTCATGGGAACAATGTGGATGAGCGGAACGGCCGTGTATTTCACATCCCGGTTGATTGAATTCTGGAGATTTCCGGTCCCGTATGTATTCGAGCACTTGTGGACAATCAAGCTGTGGAGTTGGTCCACGCTACTCGTTGAATTCGCGCTCGGAATGCTCATCTGGATCAAGGAACTGCGCTATCCCGTGCTGATTGCCGGAATACTTCTGCATATCGGTATCGACTACTCGATGAACATTCCGCTGTTCGGTTTCATCATGGTGAGCGCGTACGTCACCTTCGTTGATTCGGCTGACCTGGCACGATGGCTTGCCCCTCTTATACGTAAAGCGCGGCTTGAAGATCTCGTACCAGCACGCTCGTGAAAGGGTAACGCTTCTCCGGCGCCTGTTCGAGGCATTTCAAGATGATTTTTTCCATGGCGACCGGAATATCCGGGTTCAACTCGCGTGGATTCTTGAAGCCGGAACGGTCAAGTTGCAGGCGAACGATGTCGTCGGCAGTTTCGCCAGGAAAAGGTTTCTGGCCGGTCAGTAACTCAAAAGCGGTCACCCCGTAGGCGAAGATATCGACACGTTGATCGATCGGCTGCCGGAGCAACTGTTCGGGCGACATGTAGGCCGGGGTGCCGGGATTATTTTTCGTTTTTATCGGCTGTTCGGGCTTCGGGATGGAAAGATCGAAATCGATCAGGCGGAGCGCGGCATTCCGGCTGAGCAGGATGTTTTCAGGCTTGAAATCGAGATGAATGAACCCGCTGTCGTGCACATGTTCCAGTGCTTGCGCACTTTCGATTAGAACGTTGCCGATGTTTTCAGCAAGGACAGGATCGTTGTCCGCCGCCAAAAGCTTCAGATTGTTGCCTTCGACATATTCCATCGCGAGATAATACGCGCCGTTGATCTTCCCATGGTCAATGTAACCGATGACAAATTCGTGGTTGTGGATTTTGCTGAGCACTTCGCAGCCCCGGACGAAGCGCCGTTTCGAGGTAAAATCAAAGGTGCCGTTTTTGTGCAGGCGCCGAATGGCCAGCGTTTGTTTGTTTTCATCCGTGGCTAGAAAAAGATCGGCCATCCCGCCGGTATTCACCAACTCATGCAATTCGTAGGGCCCGAACTGTTCCGGAAGATCCATGGTCAGGGTTTCGTGAAAATGAATGGACCGGCAATTCGCGAAACCTCCACAATATCAAAGGGAGCAGTCAGGGCCTGGATAGTCAGCGCGCCTTCTTTCGGGCTCTTGCTCGTCACGATAATCTCAGTTTTGTCTCTCGTGCGGCGAACCTCCGTGACTTCGATTGTGTAACCACCAGTCGTCTTACGGCCGGCGCTCACAAAAATTACGCTGCTCTTGTTGAAATCAATTTCGGGTGGCTCGGGCTTCGGGAATTTGCCTGCGGTATGCCTGCCCCAAAGGTCAGCCCATTGTGTTTTATTCGTCACAACCTCTTGAAGCGGTTGATCTATCCCCCCGAAAGCCCCTTTCTGAATCGTTTTAATCTCCTCCGCGAATGCCGTCATGCCAGCCAAAAGCAGGGCCCCGGTTACTAACTTCCATCCCATGAGTGAAAATATACCGAGATCGAGCCGCTTTTCCAGAATTCAAGTGAATGGAGGTTCTGGAAAAGCGAGTCAAAGCGAGGCGCTACCTGGGGTGAAGGGCGAGTGGAGCGCCACGCCCCTTTGTGCTCCGACAGAGCGTTGAAAAGGCGGTGCTCGCCAAAATCTTTGATCACCCTTGGTTTCTGGGCAGACCGAGTTATGCCCGTAGCCTAGTCGTTGGCCCTCGTGCGCAAAATTGACGGTGGCGTCTTTTCTCTCTAGTATGCGGGAAAACAGATCGTGCTTTTTCCTTCCGCAGTTTCATCCGCTTTGCGCCGCGTGGTCGTAACCGGTGTGGGAATTGTCACCGGTTACGGCGTTGGTTGGGATTTGAACGCGGAGGGCTTTCGCCGGGGTCTCACGGCGTTTCATCCAGTTACTCTCTTTGATGTAAGCCGACAGCGGGTGAAGGTCGCTGCGGAGGTGGACCTGCCGCAAACCCTTCCGTCGAGCCGGTTGCCGGAGCGCAAACAAAGACGCATGGAGCGAGCCGCCCGGCTGCTCCTTTTCGCGGCGGACGAAGCGCTTTGCGCAGCGCATTGGAAATCACAAACTCCGACCGCAGTCGTGCTCGGAACCACAAGCGGCGGCATGAGCCGCGGTGAGGAATTCTTCCGCGAAGCAGTGGCCTCGCCCAAACGCAATCGCCTGCAAGCCACACGGGTCAGCTACTACCTCGCCCAACGGCAGGCACTCGACGTTACCGAGGCTTACGGCTTGAGTGGACCGGTGACGATTATCGCGAACGCCTGCGCGGCGGGAGCGAACGCGGTGGGGCACGCATTTGAATTGATCCGCTCGGGTCGTGCCGAACGCGTTCTCGCGGGAGGGTATGATGCGCTCAGTCACCTGGTATTTTCCGGCTTCGATTCACTGCAGGCGCTGTCCCCAACCGTGTGCAGGCCATTCGACGCAAAACGTGATGGGCTCGCGCTGGGTGAGGGAGCAGCAGCGCTGACCCTTGAAACGCTGGAATCCGCCCGGGAGCGTGGCGCGTCGATCCTGGGTGAGATAGTCGGATACGGAGCCGCTACGGATTCGCACCATTTGACTCAGCCTCATCCACTCGGAGAAGCAGCACTGCAATCAATGACCGCGGCTTGCGCTCAGGCGCACCTGGCTCCGGCGCAAATCTCTTACATCAACGCGCACGGAACGGGTACACCGCTGAATGACGCCGCTGAAACTCAAGCGATCAATACGTGGGCTGGCCCGGACGCGGAGAAGATGTTCGTGAGTTCAACAAAAGCGGGGATCGGCCATCTTCTGGGCGCCGCCGGGGCAGTCGAGAGTGTGGCCTCTCTTATGGCGCTGAAAGAGCAGTGGCTACCGCCAATGACGACGACACAGGAGCGGGATCCGGCCATTCGTTTCAGCCTGGTGCAACGCCCGATGAAGGCGAAGGAACTTTCAAGGCCGTTCGAACACGCGCTCTCCAACTCGTTTGGTTTCGGCGGCGCAAATGCTTCCCTTATCTTCCGGAGGTACCCCTGAAGGAAATTTACATCGACGGCCTCGGCGCTGTTTCACCGGCCGGCTGGACACTCGCCGCCATGCGAGATGCTCTGGCGAAGGGGCACATGCTTCCCAGCCAGGAACTTCCCCGCCCCGGCCTGGAGAAACCGCTCCGGATCATGCGCGTGCCTCCGCCCAACCCACGGCCTGCTTTCTTCACGCACGCACGTCTGCGAAGGACAAGCCCGATCACGCAGTTCGCCGTAGGTGCGGCGGTCGAGGCACTCGGCGCCCTTTCGCCTGAAGAGTTAAAGAGTATCGGGGTGATCGTTTGTGTCTTTTCCGGCTGTGTGAATTACTCGAGGCGCTTCTACGGCGAAACCTTGAACGACCCGGCAACGGCAAGTCCCGTCGTTTTCCCTGAAACCGTTTTCAATGCGCCGGCCAGCCACATCGCCGCTTACATGGGAACGAACGCCATTAACTATACGTTGGTGGGCGACGCCGGAACGTTTCTGACGGCCATGGCTTTGGGTGCAGCATGGATCAATGAAGGCAAGATAGCGCAGTGCCTGGTCGTCGGGACCGAAGAGATTGACTGGCTCACCTCGGACGCACTACGCCTTTTCGATCGCTCCAAATTTTTGAGCGAAGGGGCGGGCGCCGTTCTGTTGTCGAAAGAGCCGTCCCGAGCGATTGCTCGACTGGACGCGATTACGGATGAATTTCTTTACAGTCATTCCGGTGGGAAGCGCGGCGCGGTTGAAAACGTTCGAGCACAACTCGGGCCACCTCATCCGGGCGCACTGCTCTGCGAAAGCACTTCCAATGCTGCAGGCATTTCGCAGGAAGAAGCCGCCGTGTGGAGTGATTGGTCCGCGAATCGTATCGCGCCGAAACGGGTGCTGGGTGAGGGCTTGATGGCCTCCGCCGGATGGCAGGTGGTGGCCGCTGCAGACGCTCTGGCTGCCGGCTCAGCGGAAGAAGCATTGGTGAGCATCGGGGGCTTTCATCAGCACTCGATCGGATGCCGCTTAACGCAAGCGCGCTAAGACGCTCTCCATCACCAACGGCACCTCGATCTTCTCTAAATCTTTGAGCACCTGGACGTGGGATCCGAGTGGTCGCCAAATGCTTTCCTTCGAAGGTCCCCAAAGAACGACTGCGGGGATCTCGAGCGCGGAGGCGATGTGCGTTATACCAGAATCGTGTCCAACGAATACGTTGCACCCGGCAAGCATTGAAGCGAGTTCTACCAGCGGAATATTATGAGCGACCCGGATTCGACTCTGTGGAAGTGACTTCGCCATTTGCACGACACGCTCTCCCTCTGCCTCGCCGGAAACGAGGAGAATATTCGCAGCAGATTTCGCGAGAGTGTCTTCCAGAAGTTGTTTCCATTTTTCCGAAGGCCAGTTTTTCTTTTCACTCCCGCTGCCCGGATGCGCCGCGATCCAGCTTCCGCTGATTGCTTTTGGGAAAGAGAGCCTTGGGACGGGATCTGCGTCGAAAACGGCAAAGTTTTCCAGCGGCTTCAGGAAGACTGTCGTTGCGTGAGCGTCTTCGCTCTCGTTCGGGCGATGTTGCGCCTGGATAAACTGAGCTTTCGAGGCGCGACCAATGTTCGTTTTGAAGATGTCGTCTGGATCGTAAAGGTAGGAAATGATCACGTTGAAGGATTCGAAATAGGCGCTCCATTCTTCGTCCAGTTTAGCGTTGCGTGCGAAAAACCGCGCGAGCGGCCGCGCCTCGATGGAGCGAAACGCATCAATCAAACCAGCAGCTCGAGCCAATTCGGCAACTTTCGCGTAGCCCACCAATTCCAGGTGGGTTTGGGGGAATGTTTCGCGCAACGCCGCAATGGCCGGAAGTGTGAGAATGAAATCGCCAATCGCCCCGCCGCGGATTACCAGGATTTTGCCCTGCTTCTCCGCCATTGGCTTTAGTGACGGAAGGCGGTCGCACCCAGGAGCAACACCACCACTCCCAGGGTCAATTGGATAAGACTTCCCACACGAAGGCGATTTTGGGTGGCGGTCCACCAGTTGAGGAAATCGCGTAAGCGCCAGGGAGAGACCGTAAACCACATCCCGCAAATGACCCACGTATAGGCCCAAACGACCAGCACGAGCCGCGCGGGCGAGTCGGCCCAGCGCGTGTGGTTCAACGTGAACCATGCCAGCAGAAGTAGACATACAGAAAGGCCGCGCACCGCCAGGTAATCACGCACATAAATGCAGGTGCCTACGCCAATCGCACCGAAGCCGATCAGCATCCACTTCTTGTAGGCCGCGAAGTCGGCAATCGCTTCGTTGTTCAGATTGTAAAGGAACCAGGCGGTGCCAATCAGCATCAGCGCGATTCCCCACGTTTGGCAGCGAGGGAAACTGCGAGCGCGTTCGGCAAAGTCTTTGGGGTTAATCAGTGCGTAAATCTGCGGGATGCAATAGGCCGCACCGATAA
This sequence comes from Limisphaerales bacterium, assembly GCA_044226545.1. Taxonomy (GTDB): domain Bacteria; phylum Verrucomicrobiota; class Verrucomicrobiia; order Limisphaerales; family SXQI01; genus DASVNK01. The sequence continues at coordinate 38,510 of JBGAGW010000002.1, read as the reverse complement.
TCATCGCGAGTGTGGAAAGTGTCATCCGGAGGTCGCCCTAGTCGAGATTCACGATAGCTGGATCGCCGTAAAGCGTGAACGAGCCCACTCGCTGAATCTTCAAATCCATGAGCTGGCCAATATGTCGGTCGCTCCCCTCGAAAACAACAATTTTGTTGCAGCGGGTCCGCCCCTCCAAACGCGCTGAGTTCCGCCGACTGGGACCTTCGACAAGGATCTGGACGCGCGAATGAAGAAAGCGGTCATACTTCTTCTGCGCCAATTCATTGATCTGCGCGAGCAAACGGGCGTGTCGATCTTCACGCACCTCCAGCGGAACCTGATCTTCCATCGTAGCGGCAGGTGTATCCTTGCGAGGGGAATACTTGAAGACATACGAGTTATCGAACTCGACCTCCCGCGCGAGTGACATTGTCTGCTCAAAGTCCTCTTCCGTTTCGCCGGGAAAGCCAACGATGATATCCGTGGTGACGCCGATATTCGGCTTGGCCGCGCGCAGTTTTTGAATGATTGAAACAAAGCGGTCACGCGAGTATCCACGATGCATCAACTTCAGGACGCGATCGCTACCGCTCTGGACAGGAATGTGGGCGCTTTCGCAAAGTTTCGGCAAGCGCTGATACGCTTCGACCAGATCGTCGCCGTATCCTTTGGGATGGGGTGAGGTAAAACGGATGCGTTGCAATCCCTCAATCTCATGAACCGCGTCCAAAAGTTGAACAAACGCTGACCTTCCGTTGCTTGTTCCAATCTCACGTTTTCCGTAGCTGGTCACAATTTGACCGAGGAGGGTCACTTCCTTACAACCTTGCGCGACAAGGCCGCGAGTTTCAGTGACGATATCTTCGATTGAACGGCTTCGCTCCTCCCCTCGAGTATAGGGTACAATGCAAAAGGTACAATACTGGTTGCACCCTTGCATGATGCTCACGAATCCACTCACTGCGCGGGCGGTTTCACTGATCGGCAAATGCTCCTTAATCGTTCCTTCACTCCCGGCCTCGGATTCAACATCGCAGACATTCTCGCTTCGGCCAGCGATCAGGTCATCGACATAGTCGACCGTTCGATGAAATTTTTGGGTTCCAACGACAAGGTCCGCGCCATGGTCCCGCACCAGTTCCTCGCCGCGGCTTTGCGCCATGCAACCGAGAAAGCCGAGGATTGTAATCGGACGTTTGCGGGCAGTTTCAGCAGCCAGGTTTTGCATTTTGTTGAGCGCCTTCTGCTCGGCCTGGTCCCGCACGCTGCAAGTATTGAGCAAAATTACATCCGCGGCTTTTTCCGACGGAGCGAGGGAATAACCGCGCGCCACGAACTGGGCCGCGACCGCTTCGGAGTCGCGCTCATTCATCTGGCAGCCATAAGTTTTGATGTAAATGCTCGGCATTTGCGAAGCCCACAAATTAGGCGAAAACCTCCTAAACGCAATGGCCTCCGAAGCGGGACCCGCTTTTGATTCGCGCCGAACTGCCGATATGTGTAGCGTTAAAACGCGATGGAGCTTGCCAAACTAGACACGCATCAAAAAGCGCTGCAGATCAACCTCGACCCGACCAAGTACGGGACTTTCGCGGAGATCGGCGCTGGACAGGAAGTTGCGCGCTGGTTCTTTCGCGTGGGAGGTGCCGCTGGAACCATCGCCAAGTCCATGTCCGCTTACGACATGATCGTGAGTGACGCTATTTACGGTCCCACCGAACGTTACGTCAGCCGTTCGCGCCTGAACAAAATGTTGGAATACGAGTTCCAGTTGCAGCATGAACGCCTGAGCGCGAAACGGGGCGATACCACCAAGTTCTTTGTTTTTGCAGATACCGTTACGGCGCGGGGCTATAAAAATCGCGATGAATCGCACGGCTGGATGGGCATTCGTTTTCAGACCGAACCGCGCGCCGAGCCATCCCAAATTATTATTCATGTCCGGATGCTCGATCGCGAAAACCTGCAGCAACAGGAGGCGCTCGGGATTATGGGCGTAAACCTGATCCATGGCGCGATGTATCATTACGAGTCGCCCGTCCGCCTGCTCTCTTCGCTGCTCGATAATCTCACGCGCGAACGCGTGGAAGTGGACATGGTGAAGTTCACCGGCCCCGCCTTCCTGCAAGTCGATAACCGCCTGATGAGCCTTCAATTGGTGGAAAGCGGCCTGGCGGATTCGGCGATGTTCACTGCCGATGGCGAGGTGGTGCAAGCCGCCGAGGTTCTCTACAAAAAGGCCATTCTCGTGGAGCGCGGCAGCTTTCGCCCGGTCACTCGCACGACCTTCGACATGCTCAATTGTGCTCAAGCGCAATTTGTTCAGGAACCAGGGGTACAAGGTGAGGACCTCCTCGTCGTGATGGAAATGACGATGAAGAACCTTGCGACCGAGTCGGGCATCGATCAAAAGGATTTCCTCGAGCGCGTCGATATTCTCTGCCGTCTCGGCAAGCCTGTCCTCATTTCAAACTACGGCGAGTATTATCGTCTCGCGCAATATCTGTTCCGCTACACGAAGAAAATGATCGGTCTTGTGATGGGCATTCCCAGCTTGAAAGAGATCTTCGAGGAGAAGTATTACGGCGACCTCGAAGGAGGCATTCTCGAATCGTTCGGCCGCCTGTTCAAAAACCAGCTAAAGTTATACGTCTACCCCTCCCAGGATAAATCAACGGGTTCAATCATCACCGCCAACAACCTGCGTGTAGCCCCGCATTTGCAACACCTTTACGCCTATCTTCTCGAGAATCATTTTATCCAGGCGATCAAGGATTACAACGAGTGTTACCTGCCGATCTTCTCGCGCGAAGTCCTCGCCTTGATCAAATCGGGTGATGTCGGATGGGAAATCATGGTCCCGCCACAAGTCGCCTCGATCATCAAGGAGCGAAAACTGTTCGGCTACCCGGGCTAATTCTTCGCGTACCAGTCGCGCAGGCGTACTTCGACTCCACTGTCCTCGCTCACCAGTTTCTTGAATTTTTCGGTATCACTCCCGCGATAGTGATAGGGATAAACGATCTTCGGCTTGAACTCTTTCACCGCGCTCGCGGCCTGTTCCACCGTCATCGTGTAAGGCAGATTCATGCAGACGAAGGCCACGTCGATATTCTTCAGCCCGCGCATCTCCGGAATATCCTCGGTATCGCCGCTGATATAAATACGCTTTCCTCCGAGCGTGATTACGTAACCGTTCCCCCGCCCCTTCGCATGAAATTTTAATCGATCCGGTGTCAAATTGTACATCGGAATCGCCTGGATCCCGATCCCCTGTACCTCCTTGGATTCGCCATTCGCAATCACAATGGTCCTGGACTTCAGCGCCGGCGGAAGTTGATCCGCCACCGCCTGCGGAGCGACGATCTGTGTATCTTCCCGTGACACAGCCTTCAAAGTGTCCGCATTCAAGTGGTCGCCATGAATATCAGTCACAAGGATGACATCTGGCGCCCCTTTGAATCGTTGAGCGCCGCCGACCGGATCAACGAAGAGCTTCTTTCCGTCCCATTCCAACGTAAAAGTCGCGTGGTTCAAAGGTTGAATCTGGATGTCACCTTTTTCCGAAGAAATTCGATCCACCGTCGGAGCCTCCGCTCCAAACACCAGAAGCGAAATGCAAAAGGAAGCCGCGACTATCAACGCTCGAACACGGACAGAAAAGTTAGTTCCCATGCCTTTAATCCTCTCGAATCCTTGTAGAAGACGCAAGGGGTCGCCCTTGTCTCAGCCGCTCGGCTGCCGCAATATAGAAACGCGTTGAAACAACTCCTCATCTGCAGCGACATCCACTACGCCTCTGACGCCGAAAAGAAGCGCATCAACTACGAACTCGCCGCGATAAACAGTCCGCTACAGCGAATTCTCGTTCGATTTTACCGACAGTACTTCTGGCTGCGTGATCCTTTCGGTCACAACGAATTGCTCGACCATGTCTTGAAAGCTTCCATCGAGCCCGACCTGGCGATCGCCAACGGCGATTATTCGTGCGACTCGGCTTTCATCGGCGTCGCCGATCCGGCCGCACGCCAGAGCGCGAGCGAATGTTTGGGAAAACTTCGACAGCGTTTCGGTGTGAATTTCCGCGCCGTGTTCGGCGACCATGAACTTGGTAAGACCAGCCTGTGCGGTGGACAAGGCGGCTTGCGCTTCGAAAGTTTCCGCGTCGCCCAAAGCGAGCTCCAGCTTCAACCGTTCTGGACCGAGCGCATCGGCCATTATGTACTCATCGGTGTTACTTCCTCACTGGTGGCGATGCCCGTTTACGAACGGGAAACTCTCCCGGAGGAGCGTGGACACTGGCATGAAGTCTCCCGGCAGCACGCGCACGCGATCAACGGCCTTTTCGCGCAACTTCATCCTGGGGACCGGCTTTTGCTCTTCTGCCACGACCCAACTGCTCTCCCTTTCCTGCGCAGCCTGCCATCTGTCCAGAAACGCCTGCATCAAATCGAGCGCACCATTATCGGCCATCTCCATAGTGAGTTAATCTTGAAGCAGAGCCGTCTTCTCTCCTGGCTTCCGACCATTACTGGATGCGGAACAACCACCGCTCGCATCTCCTCCGCCCTGTCCAGGGCCAAGGAATGGCGGCACTTTAATGTTTTGCTCTGCCCCTCGCTGTCAGGCTTGGAACTGACCAAACGAGGCGGGTTCTACAGGGCTGAGATCGATCCGGATGCCCGGCAGCCCGCAAAGTTTAATCTGCTGACGATTCGTCGCTAGTTTTTGCGGGTGCCCGGTTTCGAAATCAGTTTACTTTGAGCGCGCCTGGCAAGGCGTCAGCGAGCTGTTCATAGTCCCCTAAACGATTGTAAAGTTGCGCGGAGATTCGAATGATTCGCGCTGGCGGTTTGGGCCAGGGGATGACCGGCACTTCCATGCGACGTTTGCGCATGAGGATCTCCTGCAGAGGATCCAGATAGAGGGGGGATTTGGGAGGGCTGGCGTCCCGCCCAGGCGGCAGAGGGATTGAAGCGAGCGATCCAATCAACTCTTCTGGCGCAGGCACCTTGAGTTTCAAGGCCTCGCAAATCAGGGCTCGTCCAGCTAGGGCGATTTGACGATTTCGCTCCATGACGGCAGGCCAGCCGCCGGGCAGCAAACTGCCCATGAATCGAATGGCTTCAGGCACGGAAAGCATGGCCGCGGGGTCCCAGGTGCCGGTCCAACCGAACTCAATTAAAAAACGGGATCGGTCCGTGCGCTTGGAATTCGCCCCGTGACTGATGACCAGTGGGCGAATCTCTTCCTGTTTGTCCGAACGGACATGCAGGAATGCGGCTCCTTTCGGCGCACAGATCCATTTGTGGCAATTGCCGGTGTAGTAGGACGCGCCGAGCCGGCGCAAATTCAGCGGGACCATGCCCGGGGCATGCGCGCCATCCACGAGTGTGGGCACTCCGCGGCGCTCCAACTCAGGCACAATCCTCTCCAATGGAAAGACCAGGCCAGTCTGGCTCGTAACATGGTCCACGAGGGCCAGGCGGGTGCGGCGGGTGACTCGATTCAAAATCGACTCAACAATTTCATTCGCGGACGAGAGTGGAAAAGGAATCGGTGCAACGACGACTTTCGCCCCGGAACGCGCCGCGACGAAATCAAGCGCGTTGCGGCAGGCATTGTACTCGTGGTCGGTCACAAGGAGTTCGTCGCCTTTGGAAAATTGGAGGGAACGCAGGACGGTGTTGATGCCCGTTGTGGCGTTCGGCACAAACACGAGGTCGTCCGCGTTCGCGCCTACAAACCGGGCAAGTCCAGCGCGCGCCTTGTCCAAAAGCGGTTCAAATTCGCGCACCAAAAATTGAACCGGCTCCCGTTCTAACCGTTCCTTCAGCTTCCATTGGAATTTCAGCACTGGTCTCGGGCACGCCCCAAACGATCCGTGGTTGAGGAAAGTGATCGCCGGGTCCAAAAGCCAGAGTGAACGCCGGGCGGCCCTTTTGCGAATGCTTGAGTCAAACTGCACTGCTCTTTGGTAACCCCATTTAAGGCTGGCCATGCAAGATTTTTCGGAGTCGCTCGGCCGGGCGAGACTGCGGTAGGTTCGGAGAAACTCGGCATCGGCCATACGCCACCCGGCGGCCATACGTTTTTTGTCGTTTGTTGAAAGTCTTTTGCCCGGTTGTCGGCGCTATGACATTGCGCCGCACATGTCCTCTGAAGCATTGACGCGCCATTTTTACTCAGATAGTTTTTCTTACAAATCAGTCCAAACTTTTAAGAGACACTGTCGCGTAATGAAAATTGCAATCCAAACAAACCCCATACGGCGTATCCGAAACTTCGGTTTTACGCTAATCGAACTCCTGGTCGTCATCGCGATCATCGCGATTCTGGCGGGCATGCTTCTGCCAGCATTGGCCAAAGCCAAAACGAAGGCGCAAGGCATCATGTGCATGAACAACCTCAAACAGGTCATGCTCGCGTGGCAGATGTACCAACTTGATAACAACGACAAGATCGTCCAGAGCTATCACGGTGGCGATGCGCAGGGAGGAGCGGTTGTCCGCAGCAACCCAAATTCGGCTCCGTGGGTGGTAGGATGGCTGGATTGGACTACTTCCTCGGATAATACTAACGTTTTGTTCCTCACTGACGAGAAGTACAGCAAACTGGCGAAATACTTCGGCAACGCGAAGAATATCTTCCTCTGTCCTGCGGATAAATTCGTCGGAAAGGCACAACGAGCGAAGGGATGGGAACGCCGGGTGCGAAGTATCTCCGGCAACATTGGTATTGGAGAAGGCAATGCGGAAAGCGGACCTTGGGACACGATTTACAAGCACGTCAAGAAGATGGGCGACATGACGCAGCCTGGCCCTGGCGAAACCTGGGTTCATTTGGATGAGCATCCGGGCAGCATTAACGACGCGGGATTCTTCAATCCTCATATCAATTCGTTCGTTGATATGCCGGCCAACTACCACAACGGCGCTGGTGGCTTCTCTTTCGCGGATGGACATGCGGAAGTGCACAAATGGGTGAGCGTGGTTCGTAACCAGAAGAACGGTGCGGACTCGAGCTTCAACGGCGCTGCGAAGAACGGCGACAAAGATATCGCCTGGCTCAGCTACCGTGGTGGCCGCGTGAACGAGCGTTATTTCCCCTGATAAAAGCGGAGAACTGATTTAGCTCGAAACCGGTTCAGGTGCGCCTGAACCGGTTTTTTTTTAAATTGCCAGATTTGCTTGCCACCAGACCAGACCAGACTAAGTTCATGCTGATGAAGATGGTGAACATCCAAGCGGCAAAAACACACCTATCACGTTTGGTCGAAGAGGCGGTGGCGGGTGAAGATATCATTCTCGCGAAAGCAGGCCGCCCATTAGTGCGGTTGACTCCTTTTCACATCGGAGGAAAGCGAAAGCTCGGACTTCTGAAAGGGCGCGCAAAGGAGTTTCCTAACTGCTGGGATCCAGACCCTTCGATTGAGGAAGCTTTTTCCAACGGTCCGTTACTGCCCGATGAGGAAGGCTCGAAGAAAAAATGACCCTGCTCCTTGATTCGCACGCGTTGATCTGGGCGTTGCTCGCGCCGGAAAAACTCGCGCCCCAGGCACGACAAGCCATTGAGGATGGCACCAACGCAGTGTTCTTCAGTGCGGCTTCAATCTGGGAAATCGCAATCAAGTCTTCTAAACGCTCTCTTCCAATCGACGATGCTTTCTGGCAGACCGCATTCGAGCTAAACTTTGTCGAACTACCGGTCAGAGCCCGGCATGCGTGGGCTGTAAAATCTCTGCCGCACTTGCATGGTGATCCGTTCGACCGTGTCATCGTAACACAGGCACAAATCGAACAGATGACATTGGTTACACGGGACCGATTTCTCGGGGCCTATAATGTGAACATACTGACGGCGTGATCCCCTTCCTCGGGATGTTACTCGGTACTGGTCTTTAACTCCGCTTTTGGGTTGACCTCAATTTCGAAATCTTTGTAGCGGACTTCGAGAGGGCCACCGGCGTGGAGTTGGAAGGCGATAATACCTTGTTTGGCGGCTTTGGGGTCTTCGAGATCGACGCAAAGGTGGCCGTTGATGGCTGTGCGCATCCTGCTGCCGACAGCCAGGACTTCGTAGGTGTTCCAGCCGTCGCGGTTCACGTATTGCTCGCCGGATTTGTCCCACAGAAGTCCCCTACCCTGCTCTTCGTAGAGCTTACCCCACCAACCTGCGCCGGCGTCAGCCTGGCAGCCGCGGACTTCGCCATCCGGGAGCGGTTCACTGCGGAATTGAATGCCGCTGTTTTCCTTGTTGGGAGTTAGTTTCACTTTGCAGATCAAACGGAAGTCGCCAAAAACCATCTGACTTTTCAGGAATTCGTTGCGGGCCAGACCGGTTTTGCTGGAGCCGACGATTTCGCCATTCTCCACTTTCCAGAGCTGCTCATTGCCATCCCAACCGGCGAGATCTTTACCGTTGAAGAAGTAGGCGACGGTTTCAGGTGTGGCGAGCAGGGGCACCTGGCCAGGACGACCGAGGTAATAGATGAGATCTCTGACTTCCTGGTCGTTCAGCGGCGCGAGCAGGCCTTCGGGCATCATGGAGATTTCGCTGAGGTGCATCGATTCGATATCCGAACGCTGCAGCACGAGGGTTTCGTTCGCGGTAGCCACGGTGATGGAACTGGCATCTTCTTTTTTGACGATGCCGGTCAGGACACGGTCATCTTTGGTATTGATGGTGGAGGTGCGGTAATCATTCGGAATGACGGCGTTCGGGTCGACGACGTTTTCCAGGACGTATTGTAGGTCGCCCCGGTTGGAACCGGTGATGTCGGGACCGACTTTGCCACCGACGTCGAAAAGCGTGTGGCATTGCTGACAGGTGCGGGCGAAAACCGCGCGGCCGCGGATGGCGTCCCCGGGAGTGGAGCCGCCGGCGCGATAGATGCCTTTATAGCGTTCGATTTCCTGCTTCTTGTCCGCCGAGGCTTCACGGAATGAGCCCCAGACTTTTTGCACCTGCTCATCGACTTCTGCGACTTTCAGATTGCGGAGCTGCCGGACGATTTCGGCGGTAAGATCGCGGCGAGGTACACGGCCATCGGAGGCGGCGGCGAGCAAAGGCCTGGCGTAGCTGGCTCGTGAAGCAAGCGCGTTGATCGCGTCACGCTTTTCGCTACCATTCAGTTCGGGATAGACCTTGAGAATTGCTTCGGCGGCGCCCGGCGCGTCGAACCGGGCCAACCCACGGATCGCCTGGGCGCGCAGACCGGAATCGTTCAAGAGAGTTTGCAGCAGGCTCGGAATTTCAGGATCGCGTGTGTTCAGGAGTGAATCCAAGGCAGAGCGGCGCGTCGCAAGTTCCGCATTGCGATTGCGGACAACCTGCTTAATCGCAGCGAGCGCGTGCTCGCTGCCGAAGGTCAAACCGAGGCTTTGCGCCAGAAGGCGAACCTCCCCATTGTCGCTGCGGCCGAGTTTATCTTCCACTTTCTGCCAACCGATCGGCATCGGCACGTCGCGTTTGCCTTTCAAGGCGTCGGAGATGCCGTGGAGAACGTCGAGCTGGAGCTGAGGGTCTTTGGAGTCATTCAAAACAGCGATGAGCGCGGGGAGGGCGTCGGAGTCTTGGGCGCGCGTCGGCGCGGGCAGGAATGACCAATGACCGAGCACTAATAACCAAACAATGACCAATGGTCCAATGCTCAAATGATTTTTCTTGCAGTGCATTTTTGAAATTTGGGTGATTGGGAATTCCTTGGACATTGGTGCTTGGTCATTAACTCAATTGCTTGCCACCATTTTACTGGTCGTCGTCACACGGCGCGCGATGAATTGGCGCAGTTTCGGGATTTTGGTTTCCGTCAGGAGTTTTACGCCGCGATTTGGATCAGCAGCGATGGCACCTTCCGCGGCGCACCAGTAAACAACGGGCAAATTATGGTCGTCCGCATCTTCACCATGTTTGAAGAGATTAGTCACCACATCCCAGCGTCTGGCTGGCGGCGTGTGCTGCATCGCAGAGGCAAGATAGAGTCGAACGACGGGTGAAGGATCGTCAGCGGCCATTTTGGCGAATTGTTCCAAGGCAGCATCGCTCGGGCCTTTTTCTTCGCACATGAGTTGAATGGTCCAGGCGCGGACGTATTCGTGTTGATTCTTCAGCAGCGACAGGGCGTAGGGTTCGTCAAGACCATCGGTAACGTGCAGCGCCCAGAGCGCATGAAGCTGATTTACGTCGTCACTGCTGTTTTTGATCATTTGCTTGAGGGCATCGTGAACGGCAGGATCTTTTCCACGCTCTTCGAGAATGCGGCGGGCGTGACGCGCATAGAATTCGTTTTTCTCACCGAGCAACCGGATCAGGTCGAGACTCGACTTCTTCTTCAGATCGATGGGCGTGAATTTCTGATTGTTGTAAACGAGCTTGAATATACGGCCGTTGGAGCGGTCGTGGCCGGCCTCGTTATTGTGATGGCATTGGTTTTTATCGTACCAATCGATCATGTAAACGGACCCGTTCTGGTCATAGAGCATATTCAGGACTTGCGACCAGCTATCGTTGAAGTTCACGAAATCAGGCGCGTGATGGCCGACAAAGCCGGAGCCTTTGCGTTCGGGGATATCCATGTTCAGGCGCTGGCCGTGGATGTTGTTCATGATGAGACCCCCGTGGTATTTCTCGGGAAAACTCCCGCCCAGATAAACCATCATCCCGGCATGTGCATGGCCTCCGCCTGCGGCATCGGAGCGGCCGTTGGCGGCGTGCGGACCTTTGTTGCCTGCGTAATGCACGTGGTCAGCAACGGTTTTGATGTCCTCGTAGATGTTAAGATTAAAGTGCTGGCCGGCCTGGCGTTCGTAGCGTGCACCCTGGATCATGTGGAACAAATGCGGAATAACACAGGCCTCGATCCAGCATTGGCCGCGCGCGTCAAAGTCAACGCCCCATGGATTGCTGGTGCCTTCCGAGAATAGCTCGAATTTTTTCTTAACGGGATGATAGCGGAAAACGCCTGCGTTCAAACGCGTCCGTTCAGAATCGGGCGAACCGGGCGGGCCGACCTTCGATTGGGTGAACACACCATGGCAACCGTAGAGCCAGCCATCCGGGCCCCAGGTGAAGGTATTCAGCGTTTCGTGCGTGTCCTGGTAGGCCCAGCCGTCCAGAACGATCTCCGGCGGACCGTCCGGCTTGTCATCGCCGTCGCGATCTGGAATGAACATGAAATAGGGAGCCGCGCCGACCCACACACCACCGAAGCCGACCTCCATGCCACTGACGAGGTTCAACCCTTCGATAAAGACGGTGCGCTTATCGAATTTCCCGTCACCATCGGTATCTTCAAAAATGAGGATGCGATCCTTCCCCTGCCCTTCCGGAGCGCGACGAGGATAAGTATACGCTTCGGCCACCCAAACGCGGCCGCGGTCATCCAGGGCGAAAGCAATCGGTTGCCGGACATCCGGCTCGCCCGCAAAAAGCTTCAGCGAAAAACCTTCGGGAACGGTCGCGTCCCTGGCTGCATCCTCCGGCGAAAGTCCTGCATACTTGACCACATCGGCGGGTGGCGGCGCATCTGCAGCCAGTTTAGCGGGATCGACCTCATTCGAGAATTTTGGCCGTTGGGCATGAAAGCGGAAATCATCAAAGTTGATGTGTCCCCAATGGCCACCTTGATCATCGACCACGCGGATGAAAATTTCCGCGCCCTGCTGGTCCTTCAAATCGACGACCACCGGACGGAGATTTTCGCTTTCGTTCCCGCTGATTTTGAAAAACACCTCGTTGTTGCTGGCACGAACCAGTTCTACGCGGGTGGTGGGATGATTCCCGCCCCCGATAAGGAAACTCGCGTAAGGATGCGTCACATTGAAAGGAACGGAAGTGAGCGAACCGCGTGGGTCATCGCCGACACGTTCGTACGTGCCGATCCAGTACTGGCCATCATGATCGCTTTTCATATCCGCACGGCGCGGCGCGACGGTATCGCCTTTGACCGGTTGACCATCGAACGCTTTGCCATTAGCGGTCCAATCCTTGAGTGTGCCGCTCTCGAATCCGAGATTAAGAGGCTGTCCATCTTTGCCTGTGGGAACGATTCCCTCCCGTTCGGCATGAACCAAAGCGGCAGACATCGCAGCGAGTAACAAAGCTCTCTTCATGATCTGTAATTAGAATTGGATGCGAGTTCTGGGGAAAAATTCACACAAGCCATCACCCGGTGAAAGTAAAAATAGCAACAAATCAGCAGGGAGCAGTCTGCTTTGCGATTCTCGGGCCGTTCTGGTTGAATCGGCAGGCATGAATTGGTTTGTTTCTCTGCTCGCGTTTCTCTTTTGGTGTACTTGTGTTTACTCGCAAACAACCAATCTGATCGTCTCGCCGGAAGTGCTGGCGGACCGTCGCGTGATATTTCGCGTGGCGGCGACGAATGCGCAATCGGTGGGCTTGTTTCTCGATTATATGAAACCGGGAACTTCGGAGCCGATGATGAAGGCAAGTTCCGGAAACTGGACGGTGACTGTGGGTCCGCTCAAGGCGGGCGTTTACGTTTACAATTTCATCGTGGATGGGTTGAGCATCGCCGATCCGGTGAATCCCCGGATGAAGTTGCGGGCGCGGACCTCAGCGAGCTTGCTTGAGGTGCCCGGCAATCCAACAGAATTTTGGGAGTTCAAAGATGTTCCGCATGGGAAGGTGCAGATCAATTTTCACCGCGCCACCGCACTAAGCGGACAAACTCGCGAGGTATGGGTTTACACGCCGCCCGGATACGAGCAAGACACGACAAAAAAGTACCCAGTCCTGTATCTCCTACACGGAAGCAATGACACACCCGCGGGTTGGACTCAGGCTGGAAGAGCGAATTTCACGATGGATAATTTGCTCGCGGCGAAGGCGGCACAGGAAATGATCATGGTAACACCGTTCGGCCATGCTACACCGATTGAAGCGCGCGACCTGAGGAACAGCGAATTGTTCGAGGCCTATCTCTTGAAGGACGTTGTGCCAATGATCGAGCGCGAGTACCGCGTCGCCCCGGGCCGGGAAAATCGAGCGATCGCGGGGTTTTCAATGGGCGGCGGCCATGCATTGCAAATTGGGCTGACGCATCTGGATCTGTTTAGCGCAGTCCTTGGGTTGAGCCCTGGAGTGCCGCGCGATTTCGACAAGCAATTCTCCGGGGTTTTGAGTAATCCGGATGACACGAATCAAAAGCTGTATCTCTTCTGGATCGCGTGCGGAAAGGACGATTTTCTCTTTGAGGCATCGCAGAAGCTGGATGCCACGCTGACGGAGCACCGGATCAAGCACACTTATGTTGCGTCCGAGGGAGCACACACGTTCAATGTTTGGCGGGAGTACTTTCATGATTTTGCTCCCTTGCTCTTCAAATGGAATCGAGCGTCACACTAAGAAGGCGGCGCGCGGGCGCGCTACGCAGACAGAAATTTCAGTCGCAAAGACAGAGTTGGGATGTAAATTAGCCCCGCGTTTTGCGCGAGTGGCGAAATGGCAGACGCGCCAGACTTAGGATCTGGTCCCGTAAGGGGTGGAGGTTCAAGTCCTCTCTCGCGCACCAACTTCTTTTTCGCAGCCATCCTCCACCACCACCACCCACCACCATCGTCCGCGCCCCGCCAACAGCAGAGAGCGGGCCACACGTCCGTTGCGAGCTGCACTGGTGTCGGCAGATTCATTTTCAGACTGCCGACGGCTTAAACCTTCGTGCGGCAGTTCTGTTTCAGGCGATCATCATCTATCAGGAATTATTGCGGATCGACGTTACGAGAACCATCGCCCCGGGACAACCTTCGGTCCATTTTGGCCCGGACAAAACTATGGGTTTACTCTTTCAACCCAAAGTTTGGCCGGATCGAGCGTACTTTTGAGCCGATCTTTGCTTCCAGTGCTTCACCCCGGTAGCGACCGAATTTAATCCTGCGCTCAAGCCGATTCCCTCATCCATTCCAAACCCGCCCCCAAGCCCGAATCTCCACGCACAAATAGATTCGGAGTCTCTTTTCATAAAGCAATCGGCTTGAAAGGACAATTCTTCGAGAAGCGCCCTCTTGCGTTCGAGTCTGAACTGTTGAACCCCGTCCCCGGAAAAAAAACTACGCTGAGCCGATCCCTTTGAAGGGCTGATATCCCGTGGTTCAAATCGCTTTCCGGAAGCGATACGGTGAACACGAGGCGGCGGTTGACGATAGCGAAGCTTTTCACGAAAACGCATTTCTTGCAGGATCGAGGCATATGAAGCAAACAAGCGCGATTGACGAATTACGGTCGCGAGCCGAAGAAATTGCACGATCCGTCACGGCGATGCATCCGCTTGTGCCGCGATTAGACCATCCTGCCGCTCAGAACGACGTGTTGCGAGCTTTGTTTGAACTCACGAAGCAGGTTGAGGTCGTGAAGAAGCAGTTGCTGATCGTGCAAAAGCGGGATGAATCAAAACTGTTGTGACCGAAAGGAACCCAGGGCACTCACCGCAAAAATCAAAGGATAAAGTCGTTCGTAATACCAAAGGCGAGCGAAGTATAGACCAATCGGAGAGGGTTCGTGCGTCAGTTGGAGTTCGAGCCAGCAGACCAAGCGGTCAGCGGCTTCGGCAGCGATACCGAATTGATCTGGATAACCTGACAACGCTTCACTCGCGAGAGCGGTTTCTTCGAGAGATTCGGGAGCGGAAGTATCTCCTCCCCAGCGGCCGGAAGCGTTCCGAGCACGAATGAGAAAGTCAGCGGCCGATTTCCGAAGAGATGTTGATTCCTGGGAGTATCGCGGCACCAATGAATTCAATGCGATCAGAACTTGCGCGGTCCCATACACGGGGTTGTTTTCGTCGGGCGCATGCTCATTCCCGAACCAAAGCGGAATGAAGGCGCCATCACACCTTTGGCTCCCGCTGAGAAAACGAAGCGCGCGACGGCTTGATTGCCCTATCCTCTGTGCGAGTTCTCGGTTTACACGGGGTTCCCAAACATTCCAGGCGCGAAGCGCGTGTGCAGTGATTTCTGGGGTGCTGCGGTCAAAGGGCAAGGCGCCCCAACCACGACAAAAAGTAGGAATGCCTCCGTCGCGATTTTGCAGATTAAGTAGCCAGGTGATTCCATTTTCAGCGCACCGAATCGTCGCCCGATCGGCTGGCCCGAGATGGTAAAGGGCAAGGAGAGCACCAGAGGTGTCGTCCGCATCTGGAACCCCGCCCGGAAGATCAGTCCAGGCCCAGGCGCCGGGAGCTGCGCCGGTGTAGGGATGGATTGTTTTGGTTTGTTGGTTCAGGAGCCAATGGCGGGTTCGTTCCTTTTGCGCATCGGAAAGAACATTGGGCTGCGCGGAGAGGGCCTTAATTGAAAGAGTGGTTACCCAGGTCGCGAGATTGGTATCGATTGGCCAGCTTCCGTCTGCGCGACGGGCCGAACGAAGAAATGCCGCGCCCTGCTGGGCGACGGGGTGAAGCTGTCTTCCTGCGCTGGCGAGGCTCATCGTGACGAAGGCGGTGAGCGGCGTGGCTTCGAGAAAGCCGCCGTTGGGTGGTTGTAGCTGTTCGAGCAAAGCGAGCGTTCGGCCGCGAGACGAATTGCGAAGCCCGCGCAATAGCGGATTCCGGCTCGGCGCGTGATGATGAATAGCCTGGCCGATAGCAACGAGCGCCGGGAGGGCGTAACTCACAACCGGAAGACTGAGCGCGCCGTAAAGTTTTCGCGGAACAACTGCGAGTTCGAAAGGAAGACTGGGAATGTTCTGCCACCCCGTTGGAGATCGACCGCTAATAGCGAGGGTCATCAAGATGGGAACAGAGAACGTTCGATCTTTGCCGTAGCGACGGCCAATTGCTTCTGGTAATTGGGCGAGAGACCCCGCGGAGCGCGCAAGCCACGCCTCGGCTCGTTGAACGGTTGACGCATATTGTGCGTCGGCAGCGTTCGCACCAAATGCTGCCCAGCAGAGAGCAGTGGTGGAAATATTGCTTTTGCTGCGGATTGTGTCCCCCCAGCCACCATCATCATTTGCGTTTTCAGCTAGCCAGCGTAGGCCGCGAAAAATGAAATCCGCGTTGTCCTTCGGGTTAATTTTACCGAGAGCAATAGTCGCAACAGCAGTTGAAAGCGCGCTACTGCTGAGTTCGCCGAGCCAGTAGCCTTCCGGATGAAGTTCGTTCAGTAGTTCGGAGGTGATGCGGTTCAACGCGGACTGGATTCGCGTCGTTTGGTCCACTCTCTCGTCCTTCAAAATCATAGACTGAGATGGCCAAGAGCGAGGAGGCCGTAGAAGGTATATTCCGGATCGAGAAAATCGTCCGCCCAATGTCCATGGAAACCGCCTTCGGCATTCCAAAGCGTGTCGATTAAATCGAGACACTTCTCGTGTTGTAGCGCGGTCAGCCGACGACCGATACAGGCCAGCGCGTGAAGCGCTGTCGCAGTGGACAGAAGATCAGGTATGGGTGCGCCAGGCACCGCGACGAATCCGCCGTCGGGATGCATTTGGGCAACGATCCAATCGCCAACATCCGAATTCACCGGGAAACCAAGATGCGAAATGAGCGTGACCGCCGCGGCAGTTGGATTAAGTGAGCCGACTTTTTGACCCGGCATATTTGTCCAGGCGTGGTCGGACGTTTCCAAACGCTTCAAGCTGCGCAAAACGCCAAGCGTATCTGGCGGAGTTCGTCCGAGATCCTGGTAAGCACCGAGAGCAACGAAGGCGTCGTAGGCAGTGCCGAAACCTGCGGTCGCTGAAGAATTGTAGCCAGCGTCGGGTTGACGAAATTTTTCGAGGCGGTTGAGCACGCCGTCAATGACCGAGGGCGAAGCTCGGCCAATCACCGCCCAACAACGTGCGAGAGCACCGAGATGAACAAAATCGAGCTTGTCACCGTCGCCGTACGATTGCAGCCACGCGCGCGTTTTTTCTGTCGGGATTGGAGCGTCCAATGTTTGCGCGCCCGCAAGCGCGAAAATTGTGTAGTAAAGATCGAGTTCGCCAGCGCGATTTTTCGCGGCACCCTCGTGAGAAAATTGAGCGGCGTAGAAGTTGCGAACGAGGTCGGTAGATTCCGCGAGAAATCGAGGAGCGAGCCGGGCAACCTGGAGCAGTTGCAGACGAAGGCTCATCCGGCTGTGGCGGTCAATTCGGCGGAGCGGGCCTCAGTTTGGTTCTCGTGCTCTTTGCACCAGCCCTTGATCTCGACGTCATTGAAAATCTTTCCGAGCGTCCGACGCAATAACCCTTTGAGGCTGCCGTTTTCGAGAGAGCCTAGTGAGCGAATCGCCTCTTCCTTGTAGGTCTCCAGCAATTGGCGGCAGCGTTCGTCCGCGCCCGTTTCGCGACAAATTCTGGCGAGGCGATTCGGGTCCGGTGCTTCGTTACGGCACCAGACCTGGTCGAGATATTGGCGCGTCTCGCCGTTGGAACGCTCGCGCGCGACCGCGAGCAACAAGCTTGGCCGAAGAGTAGCAAGATCGTTAGAGTCGCCCTTTCCTTCCCAATCGGATAGGTCATCTCGAATTTGATACGCAATCCCGAGAGCCGCGCTGTAAGCTCCGAGTGTTTCGGCGCATTCTTCGTGCTTGCCCGCAGCCAAGGCACCAAGACGAAGAGCGACTTCAAAAGCAGGTGCCGTTTTGTGCCGGAAAATGTCGATGACCTGCAACGAGGTGAGCACGGTAGGATTGCGACTCCAGGCCAGTTCGGCTCCCTGGCCGCGACAGAGCTCCCGCTGACCTTCAGACGCCGTTCTCATCATCGCGCTGCGGATTTCCGCCGTAAAACCATTCGAGGCCAGCAATCGGTAGCCTTCGCCGATCAGGAGGTCGCCCGCATTCAACGCGACTGGAACACCGTGTTCAGCGTGCAGCGTTTTTTCGCCATACCGGACCGAATCGTTGTCTTCGATGTCATCGTGAATCAATGACGCTTTGTGAAACGCTTCTACGGAAACGGCAACCTTCTTCAAGTCGGCGGCAATCTGCGCATCCTTCGGACCCGCGAGTGCCTGGTAAGCCGCTACCGTAAGAAAGGGACGCCAGCGTTTTCCTGCGCGCATGAGCCACTCGGTGCCAATCTTTTCAACCTCTGATTCGCCCGAACCAACTATGGTCGGCAGTGTGATGGGCGTGAACCATGAGTCCACTTCATTCCGCAGTGCGGACAGGTCGAGACGGCGCGTCGCGTCGGCGCTGTTTAAGTGGATGTAATCCCAGACCCAATCGAGATCGACATTCGTATCGATGCAATCGTCCTGCAAAAGTGGAATCGCCACGCCTGGAATTGCAGCGGCTTCCATGTAAGGAAAAGCGCGCTCAAGAACACTGAGGCAGCTCACTCCCACAATGGCCTCAATCTTCCCCGTTTGAATCAAGCTCATAACGATCGCTGACCCTTCAGCGACGAGGACCGCATAACCGAGTTTCTCCGCTTCGACCGTCATGTCCTGGATTGAGCAGAGTCCGCACTGTTTGCAGAGCAATCCGAATTCGTCGAAAGGCGCGGGACACTTGCTTTCCACGCGAAGACACTTCGGAAGAAGCAGGAGACGGCGTTCGTATGGAACGGCGGCGAGGGTTTCACGCCACATTTCGTTATTAATCAGCACACCGATGTAGTCGCGATAGATTGGATCACATCCAAGCCGTTGAACGACGCGGTCGGCGTGAATTTTCAACTCCGGAACGTGCAGAGGAGGCACCGGACTAAACTCGGCAACGTAGTTGCGCACGGTTTGGAGGATGCGAGTTCGGTCCGCGAGTGTTTGCGGAATGTTCTTCTTCGGCGTCCGCCATTTCTGGATCGGCGCGAGACGCGGGATGCTGACGGGCGTATTCAGTGAAAGAGCGCTCGACATAATTTACGTTCCTTGGACGGCGGGAGTGGGTGACGAAAGGCGGCTGCGCAACTGGCGCGCTTTGCCCTCCGCGTCATGCGCGACGTTTTTGTAGGCGTTGAAATCAGAGAACCAATACTTTTTCGCGAGGCGATACATCCAGTGGCGTTCCGGCAGTTCCTCGCCGGGCAGCCACTGGCTGAAGCGCGGGGTCATGGCGTCGAGTTCAGCCATGGCCGTGCCGCGTTGAGTCGTGTCGTGCGCCTTGTGTTTAAGGACCAGTTCCTTAACGAGGTCGGGCCGCTCCAAAACCACGCACCCCCGTGTATGGCGGGCGCTGAGCTGGCGGAAATCTTTCAGAAACTCCGAATCGCGCATTGCTTTAAAGACGCCGCGCGAGTCGCGAATATTCTCGGTCGCGAATTGAATGATCGGGCAAGGCTCAATGTCGCCCGCTGGGCCAATATGATGCGAGATGCCCGTCGACATGGGGCAAAGGGCGCGTCCTTGTCCATCGTAATAGGCGTCGATGATCGCGATGGGAGCCTTCGAGCGCTGCTCGACCACAAACTTGCGCACCCGCACAAGCTGTTCGGGCGTAAGGCCGAGTTGGCCGTTCATTTGCGGTCCGACCGGACGATAACTGTGATACCAAACGTAATGAACGCCGCGCTCGATTAGTTCACTCAGCCATTTGTCCGTCAGTAGTTCGTCGATGTTGGATTGGCAAACACTGGTCGCCACACCGGTTAAAAGGCCCGCGTTCAAGCAAGCTTCCAGCCCGCGAATCGTGCGATTGAAAACGTCTTTGTTCCCTCGGCGTTGATCGCTCGTAATTTCCCGACCTTCAATCGAGACGAGCGGAGTCGCATTGCCCACGGCGCGCAGGCGTTCTGCGACTTTCGGTGTAATAAACTGGCCGTTCGTGAAAATCTGAAAATAACAGTCAGGGTGCGCTTCGAGAATTTCGAAGAACTGCGAGTGCATGAACGGTTCGCCACCCAAAATGCCGAAGAACGCGTTCCCATGCTCCTTTGCGTCGTTGATCGTGCGGTTGAGCGTATTAAGGTCGATCTCCACACGCGGAGCGCTCACATCCACCCAGCAACCCTGGCATCGCAAATTGCAGGAATTGAGAATCGAAATATAAAGGAACGGTGGAAAATATTCGCCGCGTTTAATCCGGCTTTTGAAGCGCTCGACTGAAAGCAATCCTTTCACTCCAAAGTTCCAGGCAAACTTTCGCACACACCGGAAATCGGCGCTGCGTAAAGTTCGATAGACCAGGCGCGGAAGCATCAAGGAGATGTTGGTTGAAGGGCTGCTTTCGCTTTGGCTGCGGCTTCCTCTGCTCGTCGTGCGATTTCCTCAGGGGAAGGCAGGCTCATGAGAACTTCAGGCGGAATGTCGTTCGCGATGCTGCCAAGCTTCACGAGACATTTTTGCCGTTCGGCCAACGCTTTGTCCGCATCGCGCTCTTTGGAAAACCGAGACTGCGCCCGTTCGCTGCGAGTGCGGAGCATTGCATAAACGTCCCCGCCAAGGAGCGCTGAAATGTCGATTTTCATTTTCTCACGATTCAGATCGCTGTCGCTCACAACATCACCGTTGATCGGACCGGCTTTGTATTTCGGGAACATGATCGCCGCTTCGGGGCAAACTCGTGAGCAGGCGGGACAATTGGTTTTACAGTTGTCTTGATTTTGCACCTGGATGCGCTTCTCCTCATCGACACCGTAAACGCCGAAAAGGCAGAAGCTCAGGCACTGCATGCAGTTTGTGCAACGATCGTAGTCGATAACCGGGAACCAGGGCTTCCATGTTCCGACCTCCGACTTCAACGCGGGCTTAGGACCATCCTCACGCACTGATTTTCCGGCGGGCACGTTGGGCGAGACATCTCGATTCTGAAGCTTTAGCTCGGTCTCGGCTGCGGAGAGGGTCCGAAGGTTCACGATCTCGGCGCTCTCCTCTTTTAAGGGAGTTCCCGCAGCGTGAAAGAGCCACTTTACCGCGCGAGGAAAGCATGCTGCAATTTTGACCTTTCCGGACGAAGCAATGCGCGACATTACAGAATCACGGCGCGCCGAGAGTTCACATAGGTCATCCACTAGCTCGTAACTTTGCCCCGAATCGTTCAAAGCCTTGAGCGCCGCCTCCTTCACCACTTCAGGTAGCACCTGGGCGTATTTGCACTGGCAAAAAATGATGGTGGGCTGGCTCACGATGCAAAAGGAGTTTGCAGACGATGCGTGGGCGTCGGGCGGCCCGGTCGAAATTGTTCCACGTGCTCAATTCGAGTGTGCAAATCAAACGAACGTGCAATGGCTTTGACGCCTTGTTCCAGCGCTGCGCGTAATAGTTCAGGGCTGCCCTCCGCTCGGCAGTTCACAATTAATTGCCCGCGATGGACAGGTGCCTCCAGTTTCAACGTGAGTTCAGGAACGATATCACTTCGCACCACGCTGAGAGAGGCTATCTCGCCAGCCAGAGCCCCGTCCGGACTCAAAGTCATTTTCAAATGCGCAATTTCAGCCTCCCCTAGCGCAATTTTCATTTCCTGCGCGAGAGTCTGGAGAACGGCACCGGAATCTACGCCATCGGCGGATGTCACGTTAACAGTCGCGTTGAGCCACCCCAGCAATGCTTCGCCGTCCGCGTAAATGTCATAATCCACTTCCATCGCCGAACCCGAGCCCGGCGCGAGTTGATCAAGATCCTTAAACCATTCGTCCACGCCAGCTCCGTTTCTGACGGAAACCTCCATAACCTTCTTCCCCGGAAATTCCTTCGCGATGCGCTGGCTAAGCGTTGAAAGTCTTTTTTCGTCAAGGAGATCGCTTTTCGCGATCACGACGATATCCGCCTCTTCCACTTGTTTGCGCCAGATGTAAAGAACCTTGTCGGAAAACTTCCGGCCCTCGCGCATTCCAAACACTTGTTCGGCACGAACCGGATCGACCAACACACTGAGCGGCGCGAGGCGAAACTGTTCCCCATAAATGCGACGCAGAGGATAGCTCACAGTGGCCACAAGGTCGGTGCAACTGCCCACAGGTTCCGCCACAAAGACATCCGGCTTTGTCGCATCGGTTAGTTTCCGCGCAGCATCCACCAGCGAGTTGAACCGGCAGCAGAAGCATCCGCCGGGAATTTCTTCAGTTGAGAAACCGCGCGCGCGCAACATCGCAGTATCCACCAATTCGCTTCCCTGATCGTTCGTGATCAACCCCACGCGCTTCCCGGATTGAGTCAGGTGTTGAGCAAACGCCGCGACGGCTGTTGTTTTTCCAGCGCCCAAGAAACCGCCGATCATGTAATAACGGGCTTGCTCAGCCATTCATTGACTCCTCGCTTTTCTGTTTCTCCAGAATTCGGTCGATGGTCGTGTCGAGCAGCGCTCGATAACCGTTTACGTCCATCGCCCGCGGATCTGGCTCTCCCCTAAACTGATACAACCAGCCGTCATCATACGGTTTATCGCTGACGCGCTCCAGTTCAGAACGAAGCGCCGGATTGCCGCCCACGAACCGACCACTCCCGACGCAATAAATATCGCTCAGGGCTTTAAAGCCTTCGATCGAACCAACGATTTCACCGGTTTGGATAGGCGCTTCGGCCTTCAGGTCAAATTGTATATCCACCAATTCCCCCAACATCCTCAATGCAAACTTTGTATAGCCAACCCTCCATTCTCCTTCACCAAAACGGGACAGCCAATTGTGCGAATGCGTATAAAGATGGTCAACCGGCAAATGCGTGACAAAAGTAGCGCGCTTGTAGAGGACCGTCGCAGACACAATCCGTCCGAGTATTCGGAAAAACCGGCTCCGATCAAGCGAACAAACTGGCCCCGGCGGCTGGTTTAATTAGACTGCGGCCGTGACCTATTTCGACCACAACGCCACGTCACCGCTTTGCCCGGCGGCGCGCGACGAGTGGTTGCGTGCCACGGAACGCTTCATTGGCAATCCGTCCAGCCCGCACCGATTGGGCGCTCGCGCGGAAACGGCCCTCGCGGAAGCCCGGCGAACCGCTGCGGCGTATCTTGGGTGTTCTGAATTCGATCTCGTGTGGACTTCCGGCGCAACCGAAGCAAACAACAGTGTTTTTTTCCACGCGTCGAAAGCGCTGGAAGGGGAAGCCTGGATTTCAGCCATCGAACATCCCTCGGTCCACGCCGCCGCGCAGCAATGGTTTCCAAGGCAGGTCAGACTTTTGAAAGTGACGTCGGATGGCATTGTTGACCTCAATTATTTGTCGGAACAGCTAAGGCGCTCCCGCCCTGCGCTTGTGTCGGTCATGGCCGCGAACAACGAAACCGGCGTGCTTCAACCTTGGAAAGAGGCGCTTCGGCTCTGCCAGGAGAACGACGTTCCTTTCTTCTGCGACGCGGCCCAGTGGGTTGGAAAAATCGAATCACAAGGTCTGGGACAATGCGATTTCGTAACCGCATGCGCCCACAAGTTCGGCGGTCCTCCTGGTGTGGGACTCATGAAGGTGCCTGCCAAATTCATTCCCATGTTGCTCGGCGGACCGCAGGAAGATGGACGCCGCGCCGGAACGGAGAACCTGCCCGGAGTTCTCGGAATGCTCGCCGCATGGGCGGAGCGAGAGAAGCGACTTTCGTCGGGCGACACCGCGAGCCGTTTACGCTGGCGCGATAACTTTGTGAAAGCACTTCGCGCCGATCTTCCCGACGTGGAGATTCTTGGCGACCGCTCACCGCGCCTTTGGAACACCGTCGCAGCTTTGATGCCTGCTATTCCGGATTGCCGTCGCCGCTGGGTCGTACAACTGGATAAGCTCGGCTTTTCGATTTCCACCGGTTCCGCCTGTTCGAGCGGCAAGGAAAAGCCATCGCACGTGCTCCTCGCGATGGGTTGCGATCCCTCAAAAGCCGACCGCATGCTCCGCTTCAGCGCCGGTTGGGCCACGACCGAAACGGACTGGAAAAATCTTCTGGATGGAATCAAAGCAGGGTTTGCCGAACTGACCCGTTCTCCCTCAACGTGACGATTAAAACACCTCTTCACCCGTTGCCGCTTGCGTCGGGAGAAGAAAGGTTTTCGGCAGTTCACCCTCGCCACAAACAGTCACGCCGCGAAAACGTTTAAACCATTTGCCGTCCGGCACGTTCGGTTCCTGCTCCAACCAGTTAAGAAGATTTTCCAGTTCCTCGGTGGAAATGTGGCGTTCGTGGACGCGCGTGAGCAGGTGTCGAAAAAGTGGCCGGGGCAAGTTATCCCGCCGAACCTTAGGCATCAGGAGCGTCCCCGTAAAACCCGCGCTCCATTTCGAGCTTTAAACGTTCGACTTCCTTCGGATCTGTCTCGCTAACGAGCCGGTCTGCGAGCTGTCGAAGCTCTCTCGGAGTAAGCCGGGTGCCTTTACGGGCCGCCTGGCGAGGTTCCGATTTCGCTTTGAGTTGATTCACCGAGTAACGATAGCTGCGCGCCCGCGGTTCTTCAAACTCCTTCGTTGGAGTAAATAGATCGGCCGGAACCGCGCTCAAAGCAGGGTTTGCCGAGTTGACCCGTTCTCAGTAAATTGCGGTGAGATGAACGGTCGCGATTGCATACCCGCGCTCAAGGCACTCGGTGAGGAGACTCGCCTCCGCATCCTGCGCCTGCTCTACAAGGAGCCTCTGGGTGTGACCGAAATCTCCGAACGCCTCTCTGTTTCCCAATACAACGTCTCCAAACACCTTCGTATCATGCGGGAAGCGGGCCTGCTGGAAGTGGAAAAAGAGGGGAAGCATCGGCTTTATTCGGTGATTCCATCGCTCAAAGCACAAATGGACGCGAATTTGAACGTGCTGGATCTTGGCTGTTGCACTTTTCGCCTGGATAAGCTTCCGAAGTAACCGGTCAGCCAAAGCTCGCGAGATCTTCGTTCAACAGTCCAGCCCACCTGCGCCCATAGGGATGCACTGCGCGGACTTGAATTGGTCCCCGGTAAACAGGTCTTCCCTCATTCGCCCACTGGAAGATCGAGCCTTCCAAATTCTCCAAATCGCAGATGGACTTTCCAAAAAGCACATTAACGAGCCGAGAAGAACGGAATCCGACCGAACAATAGAGAACGGCTTTGCATTCCTGACGATCCTTCAAAAAAGTTTTTATCTCCTGTGCGGTTCGCAAATTCACTGCTCCCCGCAAATGGCTGACCGCGTATTCCTTTGCCGACCGCACATCGATTAAAAACGGGGGTGTCTTGTCGTTCATCAAACGCGCAAGGAATTGTGTACTCACTTGCGCAACGTTTGGAAAAGTCAGGCGGGTAATTTCCTTGATTCGCTCCAGATCGTCTTTCGTAACGCCCTTAATCGTCGACGGAATCATCGAGAGCATTTTCGGAATCGCGTCGAGTTTCATGTTCCTCGTGGAAGCATCCCGGTTACGGAGCCCGGCCACAAGACAAAGGAATGGACATATGCCCGCATGCGCAGATATCCTCCGCGGGCAGATGCTCAAAGCGGAGGTGCTTAAGCAATATCCAGATTTTCCCTGGCTCCAGGCCGAAAAGCCGGAGTCGATTGCCGCAATGTTGCGGCAGATAAATTGTCTTGCCGAAGATGAGAGGGTCGTCCGGACCAGTGTTGCGGGCGCGGGAAACATGAATTTAACGATCCGTGCGCAAACAAATTGCCGCAGCGTGATCGTGAAGCAAGCGCGTCCGTGGGTGGAAAAATATGACCACATCTCCGCGCCCTGGGATCGCATTTGCTTCGAAGTGCTCTTTTACGGCCGGTTGACCGTTATTCCCGAGTTGGCTGCACGCGTGCCGCGGTTGATTGCCTCGGATAGAGCAGCGCGTGTGATGGTGCTCGAAGATCTCGGACAAGGGAGCGACTTCACGAATATTTATTCGGGTGCGCGAATTGAGAACGATGAGAACGGAGCGCTGGCCAGTTTTATTCGCGCTCTTCATGATGCGACGCAGAACGGGTTCGAACCGCAGTTCGCGAATCGTGAAATGCGTTCGCTAAACCACGAGCACATCTACAACTTTCCGCTCACGCGAAATAACGGGCTTTCTTTGGATCGTTTTGAGTCGGGGTTGGGCGCGGCCGCCGAGAAATTAAAAGACGATGAGGCATATGTGCGGAAAGTCGCCGAGACTGGCTTCCGTTACCTCCGCGATGGGGACTTTTTGTTGCACGGCGATTATTTTCCGGGCAGTTGGTTGCGAACCGAAAACGGTCCCAAAGTGATTGACCCGGAATTTTGTTACTACGGTGATCGCGAATTCGATGTGGGCTTCGCCGTCGCCCATCTAATTCTCGCCAACGATCCGAAAGCTGCTGGGCGTTTCGTTGAACGCTACGGTTTAGAGCGCCTCGACATGCGATGGGTGGCCCGCTATTCCGCAGCCGAGATCATGCGCCGTCTTATCGGTGTTTCGCAATTGCCCATTCCCGTCTCCACCGGTTGGCGTGTGCAACTCCTGGACTGCGCTCGCCAGGGAATGATGAACGAATCGCTGGAAGTATATGAAGCGCTCGCTGGAGGTCGGAAAGCGTGATTGAATCTATCTACTACGTCATTTCGTTTCTCTGCCATCGGCAGTGCCCGCACTGTTACGAGGAGCGATTTCGGCCGTATCGCGGCGGTGAACTGACAGCGGTTCTGAGCGAAGCACAAAAGAACTTCCCGAAAATAATCGAGCACTTTCCTGAACACATGCGCTTCCTTTGTCCGGAGGCGGCCGGACCGGATGGCAAAGTGCCAGAAATGCAAGGGCGAATCATTGTCGCGGGAGGTGAAGTCCTCGTCCCACAAGTGCGCGAACCGATCCTTTACCCGGCGCTGGAGCAGATCCGCGAAAAATACCGTTCTGTCGGTGGAGTAAAAATGATCGTTCAAACCACAGGTGATCTAGTGACGCCGAGCATTGTCGATGAGTTGCTCGAACGCGGCGTCTGGATGATTTCCGTGTCTGGCATGGATGAGTTTCACGAAGGGATGACCGAACAACGGCAAAAGCAATTAACCGCCAACCTGACGGAGATGTTCACGACTGCCGGGATGCATCCCTCCCGCCCAAAATCAGTCGAACGCGAGTGGGAGGAAGAGAATGGGCCAGTCTTCAGTTTTTTCGGCGCGACACCCGAGAGCTGGATTGGCAAGATTTGGCCGCGCGGTCGGGCGTGGCAGAACGATCTCTCCAAAGCGACGCTCGCGAACAATTTCTGCAATGCCTGGTCCGGTGGCCTGAACTTTCTGAACATCGGGCATGCCGGTTCCGAAGTTTCCGTTGACCCGAATGGGAATGTCTATCCGTGCTGTATGAAAACAAAGTTTCCCATTGGGAACCTTGTTGAGGAACCGCTGATGGATATCTTGAAAAGCCTGGTAGGCCATCCGGTTTACGAGGCCATCGCCATGGGACACCCCGAACGCATGGGCATTCGCCACGGCTGGACGATGGAATATTTTTTGGAACAATCGCGCACTATCACGCCGGGAGGGCGGTCTTATCAAAACCTCTGCATCGGTTGCGACCGCTTTCACGAGAAGGTGCTCGGTCCGGTGCTCGCGGGCGTGCGTCGCGAACGGTTCGCGCGGAAAGGAGCGGTTTAAACCAATTAGCCGCCAATATGGGTTTGACCATTTTTCGGAGGAAATAAAGAGTTAACTCCATGGCCACGATTTTACCGATCAAGGAAATGTCCCAAGCGGAAAAGCTGCGCGCGATGGAGGAGCTCTGGGCTGACCTGGCCAGTGATGAACTTGCGTCCCCGCGTTGGCATAATGATGTGCTGCGCGAAACGGAAAAGCTCGTCGCTGCGGGCAAAGCAAAGTTTTCCGACTGGGAAACTGCCAAAAGACGAATCCGCGAAAAAACGGCGCGGAAAAAATGATAATTTGTGTCCTTTCGCTTGCCGAAGCCGATCTGCTAAGTGGTTTTCGTTTCTATGAAGAGCAGTGCGGCGGGCTAGGTTCTTATTTTCTCGATACACTCTACTCGGAAATCGAATCGCTGCGTCTATACGCGGGAATCCACCGGAAGCACGGAAGTTATTTTCGAATGCTTTCGCGGCGCTTTCCTTACGCGGTATACTACCGTATTTCGGATGAGGAAGTTCAGATTTGGCGAGTTTTAGATTGCAGGCGGAATCCGACCTGGATTCAGAAGCAGATCGAGAAATAATCCGAACCGACAATTTGAGCATGATGACCAGTTCCCGTTTTGGTGATACGTCCTTAGTTGATGGCAGAAGGACTCGCTTAAAATTGCCGTTGTTGGCGATCTCCCGACTTCTTCTTTTGCTTACCCTCTGCGCCTCGCCCGCGTTTGGAGCCGAAAATCCATCGTGGACCGACATCTTGAACAAGGCACGTGGCCAAACGGTTTATTGGAATGCGTGGGGTGGTGATCCACGAATCAATTCCCACATTCAATGGGCCTGCAAAGAAGCTCAAAAGCGCTTCGGCGTTGATGTCCGGCACGTGAAGCTTTCCGATACTGCCGACGCTGTGAACCGAGTCCTGGCGGAAAAAGCTGCCGGAAAAACGGACAAAGGATCTACCGACCTCATCTGGATCAATGGCGAAAATTTTGCCGCGATGAAAAGGCAGAACCTTCTTTATGGTCCTTTCACTGAAAAGCTGCCGAATTTTCGTCTTGTTGACACGGAGAACAAACCAACGCTTTCCGATTTTACCGTTCCGATCGAAGGCCTCGAAGCTCCCTGGAGCATGGCTCAGTTCGTCTTTCTTTATGACACGGCACAATTGCAAAATCCGCCCCGGACCCCCGAAGCTTTCCTGGCTTGGGCCAAAGCGCACCCCGGTCGAGTGACCTATCCACAACCACCCGACTTTTTGGGAACAACGTTCCTCAAGCAAACGCTGCTGAGTCTCTCGCCATCGCGCAAATATTCCGCTCCTGTATCAGAGGAGGAATTCGTCAAACTCTCTGCCCCGCTTTGGGAATATCTCGACGCGTTGCACCCGCAGATGTGGCGGCGCGGACGTGCCTTTCCCGCGAACGGTCCTGCCCAGACCAAGCTCCTCGGCGATGGTGAATTGGACATAGCGTTTGCGTTCAGCGCGGAAGCCGCATCAAGCGCCATCCTCAATAAGGAGCTTCCGGCCACAGTTCGAACATTCGTCTATGACGGCGGAACCATCGGCAACGCGAGCTTTCTCGCGATTCCTTTCAATAGCAGCGCGAAAGAAGGCGCGATGGTTTTCGTCAATTTCCTCCTCTCTCCTGAGGCGCAACTTCGGCAGCAAGATCCAAACGAACTTGGCAGTTTCTCCGTGCTCGCCATGGAGAAGCTCACGCCGGAAGATCGTGCACGCTTCGAAAAGCTTCCGCGCGGACCGGCAACTCTTTCGCCGAAAGAATTAGGCAAACCACTAGCCGAACCACATCCGTTCTGGATGGAGCGGCTGGAAAAAGAGTGGCAAAAACGCTATGCGGTCGCCCGGTGATCGCTGTCGCCGTTGGAAAAATCCTCTCCCGGCGATATCGCCCATCACCGTATGCGTGCTCGTGCTTCCCATGGCAGCGGGGCTTCTCGGAACTCTGCTTCCTGCTTTGGGCTATTTCCCAGCTCTCGGAGGACGCAGCGTTCATCTCGACGCATGGCGTCAGCTTTTCCAGTTAGCTGGCCTCTGGACCTCCGTTCGAATTTCGGTCGTCACTGGTATCGGTACAACCGTGGTGTCGCTTTTTCTGGTCGCTGCTTTCTGCGCTGCCTTCCATGGGACACGTTGGTTTCGTTGGGCTGAGAAAGCTCTCGCCCCAATCCTTTCCGTCCCGCACGCAGCGGTGGCCTTCGGTCTCGCATTTCTGCTCGCTCCCAGTGGCTGGATCGTGCGACTTCTTTCTCCGTGGGCGACCGGCCTCACTCGCCCTCCTGATTGGTTGATCGTTCATGACCCAGGAGGATTTAGTTTGATGGCCGGTTTGATTGCGAAGGAGGTCCCATATCTTCTCCTCATGATCCTCGCGGCTCTCGGACAAACCAACGCCGCAAAAACCCGAATAGTGGCCGCGAGCCTTGGTTACCGACCGTTTACCGGCTGGCTCAAAGCTGTATTTCCTTCCGTTTATTCACAGATTCGACTTCCCGTTTTTGCTGTCCTTGCCTACGGGCTCTCAGTCGTCGATGTCGCTTTGATTTTAGGACCGACCACTCCCATGCCGCTCGGGCCTCGCCTCGTGCAGCTATTTAATGATCCCGATCTGAATTTGCGGTTTATTGCCTCGGCTGGTGCCCTCCTGCAATTGGCTCTGGTTGTCTTCTGTCTCGGCGGCTGGATTCTCGCGGAAAAGATCGTTACTCGGATCGGCCTCTGGTGGATCTGTTCCGGGACGCGAGGCCGAAATGGAATTGTCCTGCGCACACTCATCGCGAGTGTCATGGCGCTCTTCGTCGTCATTATCGGTGCCGCAACTGTCGGCATGGTTTTTTGGTCGTTCGCTGAAACGTGGCGATTTCCAAAAGCAATGCCGTCCTCGTTCACCTTAACGAACTGGGCGCGCGCTCTGCCTGAACTTACCGGCACGCTGTTGAATACAATTACCATTGCCGTGACTTCGGTCGTTTTTGGATTGTTGATGAGCGTAGGAATACTCGAATACGAGGCGCGCAACGGACGCCGGTTAGGCGTGAGCCGCGGAGGATTTCTCTACTCGCCCCTCATTATTCCAGAGGTCGCCTTTCTTTTCGGCATCCAGATTATTCTGGTGCTATTCGGACTGGATGGACGATGGCTTACGCTTTCCTGGGTTCACCTTGTTTTTGTTTTTCCTTACGTCTTTCTCTCTCTGTCCGACCCATACCGTGCGTGGGACGAACGTTACATGCGCACGGCGCTTTGTTTGGGCTCCTCGACGAGAAGGGCGTTCTTTCGAATCAAGCTCCCAATGCTTCTCCGTCCCTTGCTCGTTGCGGGCGCTGTCGGTTTCGCAGTCAGTTGCGGGCTGTACCTTCCAACCGTCTTCGCAGGCAGCGGACGATTTCCGACGCTCACTACCGAAATCGTGGCGCTCTCAGCAGGCGGCGATAGTCGTCTCATTGGCGTCTTTGCTCTTCTGCAAATGGTCCTGCCGTTTTTGGGCTTTGCCCTGGCAACTGCTATTCCGGCATTATTCTTCCGCCACCGACTCGGAATGCAGGTCACACGATGAATCAACTGGGGCTCGAACTGAGCGACGTGACTCTCCGTTTGGGAGAACGCGTCCTGATCCAATCGCTCAATGTAACGGTTCGGAGCGGAGAAATCGTCACTCTCATGGGTGAAAGCGGTTGTGGGAAATCCACTCTGCTTGCGTGGATGTGCGGAGCTATGCCGCGCGCCTTTTCAGCGTCAGGCGAAATAATTATCGATGCACAGGATCTCACAAACGTTCCTCCAGAAAGGCGACGGCTCGGGATTCTTTTCCAGGACGATCTGCTCTTTCCACACCTTTCGGTCGGTCAGAATCTCTCATTCGCGCTCCCTCCTGAAATCCGGAGTCACCATGATCGGCAAATACGCGTCGAGTCCGCGCTTGTCGAAGCAGGCCTCGGCGGTTTCGCTGATCGCGACCCGGCGACTCTCTCTGGCGGACAGCGCGCTCGAATTTCCCTAATGCGCGTCCTTCTTTCTGAACCGCGCGCATTGCTCCTGGATGAACCGTTCTCAAAACTCGACCTAACCACTCGCGAGAAATTTCGTGAATTCGTTTTGGATCACGCACGCGAACGCGGTCTGCCCACGTTCATGGTTACGCATGATCCAAACGACGCGGCGGCAAGCGGGGGACGAGTAATCCAGTTGTGAACTGCCAGCCTTCAGGCGCCGCCGGAGCTGTCCGTCGTCGGCACGTGCTTGAGCAACTCGCGCGTCTTTGCTTGGCAAAAATAAAAGGCCAATCCCAGTCCGGCACCCAACCCAATTCCATAGCACACGCCCCAAAGCGATTTTGCGATGATCATTTGCGTGAACCGTGAAAGCGCAGTTCCTTTCAGTGAGCCCGCCCATGTTTCCACCCAGCCGCCAATAAAATAGCCCGCGGAATTAAGCAAGAAGAGAGCCGCAATCACCTTGAGCGTTTGTTCCCTCGCGCCGAAAGCCCGTGTCAGCATCAAGCCCATTAAAACGGTTCCGGCGAGCAAACCGACAACGCTGCCGGGGTGTCCGCGAATTGTCATCCATCCAGCGATCCACGCGACCGAGTAAACGGCGAACGCGAGGCTGAACAACTTGTAGAAACGAGACAAAGATCCGGGACCAATAATTAGTCGATGCATCAACAGCCCAGCCGCACCGATAAAAACGAGGGCGCAAATCGCATACAATCCCGCTTCGCCTGCATGTTTATAAAACCAGCGGCCCCCAATCGCCCAGGGCGCAAAGCCGGCGATGCTCACGACAGTAAATCCGATGGCGCCACGGCTTAATGATGATCGCAGGCATGGAACCTTCGCGAGTCTCCCACTCGTTTGGACCCGCGAGGCGACACTCTCCGCATCCAATTGAAACCAACTCATTGAGCGGGCGCACTCTCTCGAGGTCCGTCCGAGAAAGCAAGGAGATGCTCAAACGTCTCAATTATCTTGTTGCATGCACAGGTGCGCATATGAGAATACATCCTCCGAAATTGGGAGGGGTTAATCATCATCATGAAGATAGGTGCAAATATTTTTCGGAAAGCGCGCGGTTTTACGCTGATCGAGTTGCTGGTCGTCATCGCGATCATTGCCATTCTCGCCAGTTTGCTTTTGCCAGCGCTCGCCAAAGCCAAGCAAAGAGCGCATCTTGTCAGTTGCGTCAGTAAGCACCGTCAGCTCGCTCTGGCGGTGAATCTTTATCTCACAGACAGCGATGACCGGACCCCGGCCGCCACTTACAACAACAAAGGTGAGATTTCTCCGAAAGCGAGTGGAAAGGCGCCGGACGGCATCACCACCTGGGACAGCATAGGGGGCGCGCTCAGAAATTATCTCGGCGTATCGTCCAATTACTGGCGCTGTCCGGCTGCTCAGGCGTTAAAAGGCCCTGACGATGCGTGGACGTATACAGGGAAAGATCCGCTCAGCGGTTTTGCTTCCGACGACGTTTTTAGCCCCAACTATTTTTACATGTATACCGCCGGTTGGATTGATATTCCGGCGAGCGGAGACTGGTTTCCACAAGTTTGGTCCACACGTAATATGGCCAATGTAAAGGTCAGCAGTGTTCCAGCCGGTGCCGCCAGAACGCTGATGTTTGTTGACGAAAGCACCTCGCAACATACGGGTTCGAAAGATATTTACGGCCGTTATGCGGACAAAGTTAAAGCGCTCGATATCGACAATTTTTCCTATGCGGATGGTCACGTGGAAACCAAGAGGTTCTATGATTTGCGCGGATACCTTTCGAGTCTCCCCGACCCGGTGCCTCAATCGCAATTCGGCAAGGACTTCACTTCAACACCGAATTGGGCGGCAGCTTACGACCTTCCTACGGCCATTCCGTAGAGAAGCCGGGATTTTCTTCACTTCCGCATTGCGGAAATATGCGGCTGTGCGCATTTATTCTTCATGACAGCAACGTTGCCGAGATCGAATCGGACGCCGGAAGGTGCCACTTCCATCGTCAAGTTTCATGCCTCGCTGAATGTTTCGAATCTGGAACGCTCTCTGGAATTTTACGAAGCGCTTTTTGGGGAGGAACCGGTGAAAGTCTATCCCGACTACGCCAAATTCGAACTGAACGAACCGGCGCTGATCCTCTCCCTCAAGCCGAAACGCGCCTGTGCTGGCGGTCCGCTCAATCATCTCGGTCTTCGCCTGGTAACCGTAGAACAACTCGCCGCCGTACGCGAACGCCTCGAAGCGGTCGGTGCACGATTCGGTGCTCAGGACGACGTGAAGTGCTGCTACGCCCGGCAAACAAAATTGTGGATCACCGATCCGGACGAGACACTCTGGGAGGTTTACGTGCTGCACGACGACGTTCCGGATTGGGGTGAAAAACATCGCAAAGTGAAATTGCTCGCCGCTCCTTTCAAAGCACTGGGGATCGGTGGATTTATCCGGCGCTCCTGGGCGAATACCTTCGGTGCGCGTCCCGAGCCGCGGTCGCCTATCGACGTCGCCCATGGCTCTGATGACTGATGGAAAACGGGATTGCAAGCGAAGCGGTTTTGCCGACTGAAGTGCGAATCGCACCGCCTCCCGGTTTCAACCGTGTCTTTGATGAGGCGGTTTACTGGCTCGGTCTTCCTTTCCGTTGGCTCTACCAAATGGGACACAACGGGCTAGGCATTGTCCGGGTGCTCGACATTATTAAGTTTCGGCCGCTACCCGCAGGTCTTGTTGATGAAAACCATCCCTGGGTGACCGGCCTTGATCCGGCGAGCGACGAACTGATTTGGCCGAAGAACGTGCTCTTTCGCTCCGGTTCCGCAGACTTGCACTCCGACCTCGAAATCGTTCAGCAAACCTGCCGCTTTCTCGCAAAGCGAGTCGCTCTTTCCGCCCACTTGCCCGAGATTCCGCAAGGCCCCGTTCGCCGAATGCCTCACGGGATCAGTTACATTCATGGCTCTTCACACTACAACAGCGGCATCTTGATTTTCAGTGATCTCCGAGACGCCCTCCGCCACTTTACGGATTCACAGTTCCGCCGCGAAATTTGGCGTTTTATTCGACGTGAGCAAAGAGAAGTGCTCATCATTTTTCGAAACAAAAATTACGAACGCCGGGAATTTGCGTTTTTTAGCTGCTGCCTCAGGACACTGTTTCCATTTTTCTGCAATGTGAACGGACCCAAAGATCCGGTTCTCTGGGGTAACCACGCTCCCTATCCCGTGGCCAACCTGATCACCGGGCGATGGGCGACCGATGTTTACGCACTCAAGCGCCCTGGCGGACGGGAAAAAGTTGTCCGTCCTCCTATTGAAGCGAGCGAATACTTTCAAAACGGTCCATATGTCCGGGGCCGAGATTACTTCAGATGGCCCGAACGCCTCCTTGCTGTCGTGACAAATGCCCGCGTCCGGTTGCGCGGCGCTCGTGGCGGGATGTTTTTCGTCGATCGGCGCAAAATCTACGCCGAACAAATTGAAGCCCGAACGCGGATGGGATTAGCGGACGTTCCTGTGCCTCCGCTTTGATGGTCTTAGACCGACCGCTTTCCGCGGTAGAATTCCGCGAGCCTCTGTGGCGATACACCAAGATGATACCCCGCTATGATCAGTGTATTCGTTAAGGTCGTCCTGAACACTCCCAGTTTTTTCCAACGTCGACCCGAAGTGAGCGCCGGTGCATGCGCGGTTACGATTCTTCCGCGCTTTCGCAAGCGTTGGTTCAATTCGTAATCCTCCATCAGCGGCAGATCAGCAAACCCACCCAGTTCCTCAAACAATGCGCGCCTCAAAAACTGTGTTTGATCACCGTAGGGATTCTGCAACCACCGCGAGCGCAAGTTGGTGAAATACTCGACAAATTGCTTTCCCCAGAAATTATCCGCGATTCCGAATTCAAATGCCCCGGCCACCACGCCTCGCTCTCCCAATGTTTTCCTCACCGTTGCAAGCCAGTTCGACGGCAAACGGGTGTCTGCATGCATGAAGAGCAGCACGTTACCTGTTGCCAGTGCTGCGCCTGCATTCATCTGTCTTGCACGGCCACGTGGCGAATTCACAAGTTTCACACCGAGGCCTGTCGCAAGCGCGCTCGTTCCATCGTTGCTTCCTCCATCGACAACGATGATCTCGTGAGGATTTGCTTCCAAGAGAGAACGTAAAGTGGTTTCGATATGACCTGCTTCGTTCAACGCCGGAACAATTACCGAAACTCGTTCAAGGCTCTGGCTCTCCGGTTTAGTTGCTTCGCACCACTCGGCCGCATCTTCAGGTCGATCCAAGTCGCTCAGCGTTTCCAAAAGAGCAGGTTGAATGCAGAGCCTTCGGAGGATTTCGAGTGACTGAGCCAGAACAACTTCACTGCTCCACTGAATCCCGCAAAAAAGCTCTGGGATTGGCTTTACGAGGCCGACCAAATAATAGCCGCCATCCGCGGCCGGGCCGAAAACAACCCTCTCTTTCCGCAATTCGGAGAACGCTTGCTCCAGCACCTTTTCACCCAAGTCCGGGCAATCACTCCCAATGATAACTGTCTCGGCAGCTCCTTTCGCTGCGCTTTGTTCAAACGCCAGCGACATTCTTTCACCCAGGTCGCCTTGGCCCTGAGCGCGATAAGTCCAGCTCTCTCCAAGCCAGTGCCGTAGCTTCTGTTCAGAACCGTCAAAGCGGATCTCCAATTCGACTTCATTTTTTTCACAGAAGGCCCTTGCTCGTCGGAGGGTCAAAAGAAGTAGTCGCCGATACAGCTCTGTCGCACCCGTTCGCCCGAGGGACGGAATCAAACGGGTTTTAACGCGCCCGTCTTCGGGGAAGCGCGCGAAAATGATCAACCTACGGCGTTTCTCAATTATCAATCTCGCGAGAGCTTCGGACCACACGTCAGATTCTCAATCCAAAAATGGCCAGATACACGAGACGGAAAATTGCGTCTCTTCTGAAACTGATCTGGAGGAAATTGAGGAACATCATGCGAGTTAGTAGTCGCTTTAGTTTGCCGACGTGATTGGTGGCTTTCGAAGGAGGCACCGAATCGACCGTTTATCGCCTTATTTTTGGTTCCGGCGGTCCCACGCCAAAATGGCGCCTTTTTTCTCAATCGCAGATAGTCCGCAGGCGCGGACGTTCTGGGCCAACCTATGGGTCCAACGAGCATTTTCTGCCAATCTTTGATTCCATTGCGGAAACCAGCCTCGCGCAACTCTTAAAAACATTAGTTTTCGCCTCGATTTGGCAGACAAACTATGGTTCCGTCGAAGGACAATCTCTGGGTTGTGCGACAATTATTATTATTATCATCGTCCACCACCACCAGGCCCTCCACCACCCGCAGCAGCACCGCCGCGGGTGATTATTATGACGACGGACGCTCCTCTGCCGTCGGGCGCGCCGCCTTCTTCTTTCTTCTCAATTCCTATTTGCTCGCGTGAGAAAAGGCATTCTGTCATAAAAACGAAGACACCTATGAACCAGAGTTTTTTTCCGTGTTTGCTTGTAATGCTGCTCGGGAGTTCGATTGCAAATGGTGAGACGGGAACGCTGCATCTGAATTTGCGCGCGCGGGTGAAGGAGGGGAGCGGGTTCAAAGAGGTTGAACGGAAGGCGGATTGGGATCCAAAAAAGACCGCGCTGATCATTTGCGATATGTGGGATGATCATTGGTGCAAATCAGAAGCCGCGCGGGTTGAGGTTGCTTCGAATTGACGGACACAGGTTCACAAAGAAAATCGAGGACAGAGAGAATGAAGCAACCTGTGATTCCGGAAAGCAAAGAGCGGCGCAAGTATGATCGCGCCTTTAAAGAAGAAGCCGTTCGCGGCTGGCTAGCCAGCAGCAAATCGGCGGGAGTTTATGGAGCCGAGATCGGCGTCAACCCGAACTGTCTCTATAACTGGCGTAAAGCCCTTGGTCCAAACAGCCTCCCAGCCTCACCAGCCTCACCGGCTGATCTGGCGGCGGAAAATGCGGCCCTCCGACGCGAACTCGATCGGGTGCGCCAGCAGCGGGATATTTTAAAAAAAACTTTGGGCATCATCTCCGAACTCCCGAACAGCGCTTCGCCCGGATCGACGCGATGAAACGGAGCATTCGATTGAGGAACTCTGTGAGATCTTCGCCGTTTCACGGAGCGGCTATTACGATTGGCATGGCCGGCAAAACACACCGGGTCCGCGTGCCGCGGAGGATGCGCAACTGCGGATCCGCGTGAGAACCATTCACGCCCAAAGTCACCAAACCTATGGCAGCCCGCGCGTCCAAAAGGAGCTGGCCCACGAGGGCGCACGGCACGGACGCAATCGCATTGCCCGTTTGATGCGCGAAGAAGGAATCGTGGGCCGGCAACGCCGCCGCTACCGGGTGATGACGACCGACAGCAATCATGATCAGCCGGTTGCTCCCAATCGCCTGGCCGAAGCGGCTCCGGCCACCGGCCCGAACCAGCAATGGGCCGGCGACATCACTTACATTGCCACCGCCGAAGGGTGGCTTTATCTCGCGGCCGTAATGGACCTTTACAGCCGCAAGATTGTGGGCTGGGCCATGAGCGAGCGGATCGACACCACCCTCGTTCTCCTGGCTTGGCGGATGGCCCTCCTGCATTGCGGCGCTCCGTCGCAGATCCTCTTTCATTCCGATCGCGGAGTGCAATACGCCAGTGCGGACTACCGGGCGGCACTCGGCCAGGCCGGTGCCCTCCCCTCCATGAGCCGCCTGGGCAATTGTTACGACAACGCCGCCATGGAATCCTTCTGGAGCACGCTGAAACTCGAACTCGTTTATCGCCGCGACTTCGCAACTCGCGCCCAGGCCCGGCGCGAACTCTTCGCCTACATCGAAGGGTTCTATAACACGCGGCGGCGTCATAGCTCTCTGGGCTACGTTTCGCCCGTGGATTACGAGAACAGGCTCAATTAAACCCGAATGAAGCGATCTGAAAACCCCGCCGGTCGGAAGACCCCAATTTTTTCCGTTCGCTCGACCAACCCGAGCTTTCCGCGCGTTCGGCGGCGCAGCGGAAAGTCCCTCCCGGAGAGCGAACGGAAAAAATTAAGCAGGTCCTAATGAGGCGGGGTTTTCAGATTGCGGCCAGCACCTTAAAAAACTTGATTTAACAAAATCCTATCTCCAAAAAGTAACACGTTCTGTGTCCGATTTTTCGAGGCAAGCCCAG
>JBGAGW010000015.1:0-172107 GCA_044226545.1 Limisphaerales bacterium | reverse complement strand
GACCCGATCCCATCCCGAACTCGGCCGTCAAACACAGTCTTGCCGATGGTAGTGGCTCTATAGGTTCCGCGAGAGTAGGTTGTCGCCAGATCTTTCCAACAAAACGCCGTTCCGAGAAACTCGGAACGGCGTTTTTATTGTCTGGATATGTTCGCAGGCAACAATGCTTTCTACTTGACTGCTTTCTAGTGTGGGTGGAACATCGCTTTAGCTTACAAATTCTGTATG
Organism: Limisphaerales bacterium; assembly: GCA_044226545.1. Lineage (GTDB taxonomy): Bacteria > Verrucomicrobiota > Verrucomicrobiia > Limisphaerales > SXQI01 > DASVNK01. Next base: position 171,879 of record JBGAGW010000015.1, on the reverse strand, counting down.
GATGAGACTACGGAAGGAAACGGTGACTCTCAAGATTCACTACAGTCAGAGACGGTCGGGGACGAACAAAGAGTAGGAACACTAGACCTACAAAAACTCAGGAGGCTTCGAAAAAGTTTGCGTCTTACGCAGGCTGAACTTGCTACTTTATTAGGGATTCATCGTACTTATCTCGTGCTGATCGAGAAAGGAAAGAAGATTCCTTCACCTCGTCTGGAACGTTCTATCCTTGAGTTCATGGAGAAGGCTGAGAATCAGAACATCACGCCTCAGACTATTTTTGATCAGATTAATAGCAGAGCGGGTGCCTCTCGGTCGGTTGCCCAATCACCGGTTCAGCGTGCTCCGGTCGTAAGTTGGGCTGCTGCAGGCCAGGCGCGCGCTTATGAAGACCTGGCAAACCAGATCGAGGAAACGGTCGAAACTGAATCGCGTGACCCAAACTCTTTCGCTATCATCATTGAGGGCGACAGCATGGAGAACAGGTTCTATGCCGGTGACCGCGTAGTCTTTGCGCCGAATTCCGAACCACGCAACGGCGATGCGGTGGTGGCAAAGCTTCAAGATGGCCGGGTACTCTTCAAGTATTTCTTCCGAACCGGGCCTGAAGGCGCACGCGTTAAGCTGGTGAGCGAAAACTCGAATTACGGCCCTCTGGAATTTGAGCGTTCGGACTTTTTATTTATCTATCCCGCAATCGAAATGAAGCGTCGCCTGAGGCGCTGAGCGTTGAAAATTTGCGCGATGCACGTACGATATTGCGTGCATCGCGTGTTCATTCTTTCTCCGGCCAACACCAGCGGAGAACGCGCAGCCCTTATTTACAATCCACGTGCGCGCTTTGACCTGGCGCGTCGTTTACAAAAGGGCGAAACGGTGCCGATTGGTGAGGTCTTTTCATTCCTAAGTGGCCTCTACTTCCGCGGCAAGTTCACCTACTCGCGCTTTTTTGGCCAGCCGCCGAAGAAAATGCATCCTGCCTACGTCATCACCTCAAGCAGCGGCCTGCTTCCGGCGATGCAACCGATCTCCCTCACCAATCTGCGGGCTTTTGGTGAAGTCCCAATTGAACCGGACGAGCCCCGCTATCACGAGCCTTTAACCAGGAGTGCCAAGAGGCTGGCTTCTCTCGCGGGACCGCGATGCGAGTTCGTACTTCTCGGTAGTATTGGAACGACGAAGTACGCCGATCTTCTAATTGAGCACTTTGCCGAGCGGTTGCTCTTTCCATCCGCGTTTGTCGGGCGTGGGGATATGAGTCGTGGTGGTCTATTGCTCCGGAGTGTGTCGGAAAATCAGGAACTGGAATACATCCCTGTGATGGGCGCCGTGCGGCACGGAAAGAGGCCGGGCAAACTCGCCCCTCGCTCTTGGGGATACAAAACTGGCGAAGGAAAGACGCCGCTGCCCAGGAGCTGGGATTAGCCCCCGGCAGCGATTTCCATGACGACCTGCGCCGCTGCAACAAAGCCGAACGTTCCGGTTACGAAAGTCGCGCTCCCGTAGCCGCTGTTACAATTGATTCGTCGCTCTGCGGTTAGAACACCACGCTCGGCGCAAACGGTGCCGTCTGGTTGAGGGAAAACGGGTCGCTCGCTCGAAAAAACACTGGGAACACCGAAAGGGAGCCGGTTATCCGCCGGAAAACCGTAGTCACTGCGGAGGATTTTACGGACGGAACTGAACAGGCGGTCGTGGCTAGCAAAGGCGAGATCAGCGATTTTGATTTTGGTAGGATCGCGGCGTCCGCCTGCGCCGCCCGCAGTAATCATCGGGATTGTTAAGTCACGGCACTTCGCGATGAGCAGACATTTGTTAGCCAGCGAATCAATGGCGTCCACGACGTAGTTGTATTGGGTGGCGAGGAGGCGATCCGCATTGCCAGCCGTAAAGAATTCTTCGACGCAGGCGACGGTGCAGTCGGGATTAATCGCGCGCATGCGGTCGGCCAAGACACGAATCTTGCTCTGACCGATCGTCTGAGTGAGCGCCGGCAATTGTCGGTTCATGTTGCTGATGCAGATTTCATCGAGATCGATCAAAGTCACCCTTCCGACGCCACTCCGTGCAAGTGCCTCGGCTGTCCAGGAACCAACGCCACCAAGACCGATCACGCAAATATTGGCGTTTTGCAGACGCTCAAGGCCTGAGGTTCCCACCAAGCGAGCGATCCCGCCGAAGCGGTCGTGATAATCACTGGATTCGGACACGGAGAGGGATCAGCGCTGCGCGAGCGCTTCCGGGAGGTCTTCGATTCGCGTAATGTGGAGGATCGAACAGCGTGGGACATTTTCTGCGATGCCGTCGGAGTCCAGATTCAAACCTACTTCCACATAGTTTTTTAGTACCATTGCCGAATCGTGATTGCGTATCTCGTAATTCCCTCCGTCTGAAAGGGAAACACGAATCGGCCTGAACGGCCGGGCTTGGAGCAAGTCGCGGATTTGTTTGGCAGTAATCATACGAAGAGCTTAGACGATACTGAAACGCTGGCAAGAAACCGCGACCGTCAGGCGGCAGCGCTTTGGGGGATGTGCTCCTCTGTTCCGAGCATTTTGCGGACAAGTTCGGCGGCATCGGCGACGTTGTAGGGCTTGCGGAGCGTGCCGGCTTTGAATTCCTGCACCAGGCGCTTTTCGATGGCCTCTTCGAGATAGCCGGAAGCGAGCACACATTTCACCTCCGGCCAGCGCGCGTGCACTTGCGCGATGAGATCAAGGCCGCTCAGACCTGGCATGTTGTAGTCGGTCAACATCAGGTCGATGTTTTCCTGGGCAAGGACGCGGAGCGCTTCGTCGGCGCTGCGAGCGGAGAATGTTTTGAAGCCGACTGCCCGGAGGAAGTCGCAGGTGCATTCGAGGACGAGGTCCATGTCGTCCACGACCAGAAGGCGTCCGGAACAATTGCTGAAATCAGTCGCCGGCTCAGCGCCGACGGTGATTTCACTATCGACGGTGGGAAGGAAAATATGGAACTCGGTGCCTTTCCCGACGACGCTGTTCACCTCGACAAAACCGCCGGCTTGATTGACGATGCCGTGGACAATCGAAAGGCCGAGGCCGGTGCCGCGTCCTGTGTCCTTGGTAGTGAAGAATGGATCGAAGATACGGGGCAGAATTTCTTCGGGAATGCCTGTGCCGGAGTCGCGCACGGTGCAACGCAGGAAGGGTGTTCCCACCGGGAACTCGGTCTTGGCGGCTTCGTGAGGGGAGAGCGCGACGACATCGTTGCGAAGTTCGAGGACGCCGCCCTCGGGCATGGCGTCTTGCGCATTGACGCACAGATTGAGAATGACCTGGTGCGCACGCGAAGCGTCCATGCGCACTTTGCAGGGAGTCTTCGTGGGAAAAAGCTTCATCTCGATGTTCGATTTGAGGGAACGCGAGGAGAGTTGGGCGACTTCATCGATGACGGCGTTGAAATCGAAGACTTCAACCTTGTCCTGCGAGGCGCGGCTGAAGGCGAGCAATTGCTGAGTGATGTCCGCGGCGCGGGCGGAGGCTTGCTCGATGCTTTGGAGATATTTGCGGGCGACGTCGGGATCGGAACCGCCGAGAAGCAGCAACGTCGTGTTGCCGCGGATGACCATGAGAAGGTTGTTGAAGTCGTGCGCGATGCCGGCCGCGAGTGAACCAATCGTTTTGAGTTTCTGCGCCTGGTAAAGAGCGTTTTGCAGTTCGTTGACTTTGGTTTGGTCGCTAACCTGGTAGAGGAGACCAACGACCTGGTCGCAATGTTGCCATGGGGAAATGCGAACCAGCCAATGTTTGCCGCCGGTGTCGGCGTACATGTCGATTGGATCGCCGGTATCGAGGACCGCTTCCAGCGCAAGCTTCAGTTCGATGCGTTTGAGCGGGTTCTCGACGTAATCAAGGAGAGAATCGCCTTCTTTCGGAGCCCCGGTGACAGTGAGCCAACCGTGTTCTTTGGGGAGTTCGCGCCAGGTGCTGTTAAGTTGTGTGAGGCGGAAATCGCGGTCGACGACGTAAACGGCGGAGTCGATCGAATGCAGAATGCTTTGGCTGAAGTCACGCTGGGAAACCAGATCCTCCTGAAGCTTTTTCTTCGCGCTGATGTCGCGCTCGCAGGAGACGTAGCCGAGCAATTCGCCAGCGCGATCGTAGATTGGCGAGACGGTTGCTTCGACCGGATAGGTGCTGCCGTCGCCACGAACGTTAATCAGTTCCCCAGTCCAATCGGAACCAGCTTCGATCGCATCGATGTATTCCTGGACTTTTCCGCGGTCGGTCAGCGCTCGCAGGAATTCGGCGGTGTGCCCAAGAGTTTCCTCAATGTTGTGTCCGGTAACTGTCTGGAAAGCGGCGTTAACGTAGGTGATCCGATAGTCGGCATCAGTCAGGAAGAAGACATCTGCCGTGGCATCGAGGGCGGTCATCAATCGATGGACATGCGATTCCATACGCCACCGGCGGCTCGCGTCTTTAATCGCAACCAGCCAATGATCCGTATCCAGACGCGAGATCACCAGATCGACGACGGTGCGAAGTGGGCCGTAGGGCAGGAAGCTGACTGACGAGAGTTGTTCCGGCGACTTTCCTTCGCGAAGGAAAATGTTCTTGAGTCGCTGAAGCGCCGGGCCGGAAACTGTATCAAAAAGGGACCGTTTCGGTCCCGATTCTGCGGATTCGAATAGCTTTTGGGCGCGCGGATTCGCCTCGTGAATTTCTCCGTCGCGACCGCAGACGAGCAAAGCATCTTCCGACGCTTCGAAGATCGCCTGCCACCAGGAGGCACGAGGTTCCGAATTCACATGTGTTGGCAAATCCGAAAACATCCAGGCTGGCTACTCAACAGTAGACCACCAACGACTGATTTATCGGATTAATTCTGTTGTGGTTAAGGAGTTTATCGATGTAGGTGGCGTTGAGTTGCTGCCCTTCGGAGATAAGCAACAATCCATTTGCGGTGTAAATCCCCTTGGCGACCACCATGCCGGGTATCAACTCGGAAAGCATTACTTCCTTCTCCTTGCGTGGCACGGTCGCCTTCGGAATGGCGCGCACAAAGACGCGAACGGCTTCAGGGTCGAAAGCAGTTCCCGAGGCCAGGCGAATTGATTGGACAGCGTCCTCCTGTTCGAAACGGCTTTCGGCAAAGGAAACTGCCACCGCAAGAAGACGAGCCAGCCATGGGATCCGGTCGCGCGAAAGACGGTCTGGGTATCCGAGGCCATCGAAGCGTTCATGATGTGAACGGATCAGTTCTCCGACGCCTTCAAGATGGTGAACGAATTGAGCGAGTTCCTGGCCGAGGATCGGATGATGTTCGATCAGTGCGCGTTCGGCGTCGTCGAGTTCGGCCGGTTCGAGTTGCCATTTGCGGATGAGGCGTCGCGGAACGCCGATTAAACCCACGTCATGAAGCCAGGCGGCAATTTCGATTTGCTGACGTTTGTCCTCAGGAAGGTCGAGGACTTCGGCCATGGAACGGCAGATTTCGTAAGCACGCCGGGCCTGGTTGCCAAGCGTTGGGTAGAAAGTCTGCATCGTTTGCACGGAAAGCTCAACGGAACGCGCGAGATTTTTGGCCAGCGCTTCGTTCAACGCGGCGAGTTGCTCATTTTGGATGGCTTCGCGGGCGAGACGTTGCTCCAGTTCTGCATTGAGGCCCGTCAATTGGTTATTAAGGCGCTTGAGTTCGTCGTTCGCGGACTGAGTGGCTTTTTGGAGAAAGGTGTTTTTGCAAAGCAACTCGTAACGTTGAATCGCGTTTTGGACGGTGACCAGAAGCTCCTCCCGCAACCAGGGCTTGATGATGAACCGAAAAATTTCACCGCGATTGATGGCTTCGATCACGGTATCGAGGCTGAGCACCGCGGTGATCAGCATGCGCGAGGCATCGGGCTGCATCTGCTTGGCTTTGGCGAGGAAATCGAGACCAAGCATCGTGGGCATCTGCTGGTCCGAAATGATCGCGGCGAAGTTCTGCGTCTGAAGCATTTCGAGAGCGAGCAGGGGATCGTTCGCCGTGCTGACGTGATAACCGGCGCGAATCAGAGTTTCGCGCAGAGCGATGAGCACGATCTCTTCATCATCGACAATGAGAACGCGGTGCGGACCGGACTGAGGGGACGGAACCGGGTTCATGCGGGCGAGAGACGAGAAAGCACTTCGCGGAGGCGCGGCGCGATTTCACCTGCCGGCACATCGGAGCCGATGACGAGGTCTGCCCGGTCGAGCAACGCGGTGTCGTGCTCGTCCTGGTTGGAACCATATATTTGCACCACCTTCTTCATCGGCAGTTTAAGGCGTCCTATTTCGTTAAAAAGTCGGGGGGAAAGTCGGTTTTGGCCGTTCACTAGAGCCATTACTGCATCAAATTGATAGTCAGGCGAATGCAAAAGTTCAACGGCAGAGCGTTCGCTTTGGGCGGTGGCCACATAGAAGCCATTTTCGCGAAGACATTGCGCTGTGGGGTCAAGATTCCGGCCATGAGTTTCAACGAGGAGCACCGTTTTGCGGCCGAGAACGAGCTCAGCCTGAAAGCGTTCCGACTCGGTGAAATTCGCCTTGGGAAGCCAGATCCGGAAGGTGGTGCCTTCCCCTTCGATAGAGTCAACCGTGATCGCGCCACCGTGTTTTTCGACGAAAAGCTTGGAGTTGTACAACCCGAGGCCGGACCCTTTGTTGAGCGGTTTGGTGGTGAAAAAGGGATCAAAGATCTGCTGCAGATTTTCCCGCGCGATGCCGCAACCGGTGTCGCGCACCTCAATGCAAACGGCGGGGAGTTTAGGAATAACACCCTGCACGTGTGCAAGGGGCGGCAATTCCTCGTGGAGTGATGTCTTGAAAAAGAGTTCACCGCCATCAGGCATCGCATCGGCGGCGTTCAAGGTGAGGTTGACCAGAACCTGGCGGAATTCCACCGGATCAACGTAAAGAGGCAACTGTTCAAAAGATAACTCGGTGTGCAGGTTGATCCGGCGAATCGTTTTTCTCGCAACCTCAATAGTGTCGGTGACCAGCTCATTTGCGCCATAATAGTTTCGTTGGCCGACTTTGCCCTGGTGCAGGTTCAGAATGCGTTGCACCAATTGCGTCGCCTGCATCGCGTTCTTTTTAATGAGGCCAAAACTTAGGTCCAGTTCGCTGCCGGGGGGAACACTGGGCTGATACGTTTCGCTGAGCGAATAGATGCCGGCGAGAATGTTGCTGAAGTCATGGGCCAAACCCATGGTCAGCACTGCGAGAGTTTCTTTCCAAACGGCGGACGCAAGACGCTTCTCGGCGATGGTTTGGCGAGTGACGTCGATCCACGCACCATCGTACCCGAGCACCAGTCCATTGCTGCTGCGCATGGCCTCGCGACGTTCCATGATGTAAGTCACGCGGCCCGTTCGAACGTGGCGGATCCGGAAGGTGGTGGTAACTGGTTCGCCCATTTTGCAACGGCTCAGTTGCGCTTGAAGGTCGCCGATATCGCCTTCGTGAACGGTGTCCCAAAAACGTTGCGGCCGGCGGCTCCAGTCACTTACAGAAATGCCTGTCCACTCTTCGATTTTCGCTGAGACAAAACTGAAGGTGAAGTCTGGCCGCTGATTGAAGAGAACGCCGGGCCATTTGCCGCTCATTTGGGTGAGTTGCCCTTCAGAACGAAGCGCGCGTGCGTAAAGCTCTCTTTTCGGACTTTCGTTCTTCAGTAGTTCCTCCCACGTGCTCTCGGGCAACTCACCGAGGGGAGGAAGGCACTGGCTCATCCGGAAGACAACGGTTTCACCGCAATTCGCCAGCTCCAGGTTGTACCAAGAGGTCCTTAATGAGTCCGTAATCTGTCGGGAAGCGAAAGTGCTTCTGGCTAAAAGGAATTCGGGCAGTTCGTTGCGCCATTCGGGACACTTTCGGCTGAGAACATCCACCAGGAGAGCGGAGTCCAGTTCCGACGCGCCTGCCCAGAAAGCGAACTCTTCGTTGCTTTCGATAATCCGCCCATGACGATCCAGCAGGGCAATCCCTGCGTTCAGCCATGTGCCGTTCACACGTATAAAATGGCGTGGGCTGCCATCTCTGTCGATTCTTGCTTGCTAGCGCTGATTCCTGTTCAAGGCATGATCAGAACGGGTCGAGAGCCGACATTTCTGGTCAAGGTGCTTTCGAGTATAGGTGTGCAGGTGTGCTTGGCAAGACGGTTTTAGTTCATTTTTGGGGGTGCGGCCGCAAGAACGGTTAGGTGAGAGAGCACTGTCATTTTTGCTAGGTCACGCCTGGGCAGGATTTTCGCAACGTGAATGCGGACCTGGTCGGTCCAAGAAAGATGAACGTAGCGACGAATTCTATGAAACCTCGCATCAGAAGAATGACACCCTGCCTGATCGCGTTGCTGGCCTATACCGGTGCAGCGCCGCTCTGGGCGCAAAGCTCGGAGTTGGACCAACTGAAAGCGGCGATGGCCAACATGCAGAAAACGATGCAGGAGATGCAGGAGAAGATCGCGCGGTTGGAACAGGAGAAAGAGCATGCGGGGGCGACTAATGCCATCGCGGCGGCATCGCTCTCAGTCAAAGCGATTGAACGGATCGCCGCGGGAGGTGAAATCGGTGAGCAGAGTCCGGTGGGTGATCGGAGCGCGATGCGTGATTACCAGGAGGGCGCGCCACGACCCAAGGATTATACACTCGACCCGAAATACCGCGGTTTCATTCCCGTGCCCAACACGCCGGTCCTTGTGAAGTTCAACGCAAAACCGCGCGTGGACGCAACGATGGATTCGCGGAATGCGGGCAATTCTGATCGCTTCGCGACCGCCACGATTCCAGTGGAGGGTGAATCGAATTACGGGGGAACAACGCAGTTCAATATGAACGCGCGTGGGTCTTCGTTGAGTCTCGATGTCCGCGCGCCCGAGTTGCCGGGCAATTTCCGATTTTATTACAACAACGATTTTTTCGGCGGGGGCGGGGGGATGTCCTACCGCTTAAAGCAACTGTATGGGCAGTTTTATGACGTAACCGCTGGATTTACGTATAGTTGTTTCGAAGATCCGGATGCCTGGCCGGATACGGTCGACTATGAAGGTCCGAACTCGGTGATTTTTGCCCGGCGTCCAGTCGCGCGATATGCACTGTCAATCACCGAAGGATGGCAGATGAACTTCGGTCTCGAGGCGCCCGCCGCCGAAATTGATGCAGGCAGTACGCCGAATAATGTGAGCGGTTCGAATAGCGCTCCGGACGGAACAATGAACGTCCGGTGGGAAAATGCGAAGATCGGTCACGTGCAGCTCGGAAGTGTGGTTCGGTCGATTGGCGCCAAGGACTCGGGCTATGGCAATGAACGCACGGTGGGTTGGGGGTTTAACCTTTCCTCGAGCGTGAACGTCTTTGAGCGGGACTCGGTTCAGGCGCAGTTGACCTATGGCGAGGGCATCTTCCGTTATTTCAATGATGATTTCATCAATAACGATGCGGCTTTCGATGCGCAGGGGAATTTAAATGCGATTCCGACTTTTGGAGCGATGATCGGCTATACGCATCATTGGTCGGATCAGTTTCGTTCGACCGCTACCTACGGCTACGTAAATTTAGATAACGAGCCGACGCAGGGACCGAATGCGTATCACGAAACGCACTACGCGAGTTTGAATCTAGTCTGGCAGTTGCGGAAGAAGTTGAGTGTCGGACTGGAAGGACTCTACGGCCAAAAAGAAGCGCAGAGTGGCGCGACGGGGGACGTTTTCCGTGTGCAGCTCGGAATGGTTTATTCGCTTTTTGATTGAAAATATTCACAAGAAAATGAACAAAAGTATAATTCTGACACTTGGTTTGGCCGCCCTTCTAGCGGCTGCGTCGTACGCAAATCAGCAAATGCTCGCTTCCAGCATCAAGGAAGCGAAAGCTGAAACGGCGCGCACTTCCGATCAACTCAAGAGCACGGTGGCGGCTTTAAACGCGCTGACAAAGCAGAAGGAGGGGGATCTTCGTCCCGCCTACGAGACGTTTTGCTCCGAAATCAGCAAAACCGAAGCAGCCGCAAATTGGACGAAGATGCGCATCAATTGGATGACGGGTGAAGGACAAACTTATTTCGGGGGCTGGCAGAAAACGATTGACGGCATCAGTAACGAAAAACTCCGTAAGAAATCACAGAAGCGGTTGGACTCAGTTCAGGAGAGCTATAAGAAGGTCGAGACATCGCTCCAAACGGCGGGCGACAAGTTTGTTCCGTTCCTCTCTGATCTAAATGATATCAAGAAAGCCTTGGCTGCCGACATTACTCAAGGCGGAGTGAAAGCCATCAAGAGCACTGTTCGGAGTGCCAACTGGAATCATCAGATGCTCGACCAATCGATTAACGGCGCTCTGAAAGAGATGGACAAAATGCAGAAGGCCCTTTCATCTGAAGTGAAAGATAATTAGAAATAAAAAAATAATGAATCTGCGAACTTTTCTCTCTGCAGCCGCGAGTATTTTGGTGCTGGCTGGCTGCGCTTCAACTCCGGGCAAGGTCGATAACGGTCCTGTCCAGGCTAAAACGTTCAGTTTCGTTCAGCCCCCTCCAGCACCGTATCCGGGATACGTTGATCAACGCGCTGCGGGCCACGCATTGATCCAAAATGCGATTGAGAAGAACCTTACCAGTCGCGGACTATCAAAGGTGCCCCCGGGCCAAGGTGACATCACCTTGGGTTATCTTGTAGTGATTGGGGACAACTCTTCCACGACCATGGTGGATACCTATTTTGGCCAGGGTCGCGATACTTCCCAAATCCACACCAAGGCCCAGGCCGCGTACGATTCCGCCCAAACCGCAAATTATTTCCAGGCCGGAACTTTGTTGATCGATGTGATCGACGGGAAGTCCAATGCATTGGTCAAGCGCGGCTACGCCACGCGTCCGAGTCTGCGCCAGGTACCGGAAAATGATCGCGGCGGCGTCGTGCAAGGGGCGGTTGATGACATCCTGCGTGATCTGAAGCTCCAATAGCCGGAGTGGCAAGGCCGCCGCACTGATTCAACCCGTTTTTTCCGCGCGGAAGATGGTTTTGGTAAATTCAATCAGTGTAGCGGACCGTGGAAAGAAAGCGGTTTCGCGAATGTGTTCAACGGGCGCGGTTGCTGTTTGACGGGCCGCGCGTTGCAGCCATCGGCGGGCATAAAGGATGACCAGGATGTTATTCGCGAACCGCAGGACCATCCAGAGAATGAGCGGAGGATAGAAAGCTTCGAACCAGGGGCGAATCGACTGGAATTGGACCAATGTCACGACAGCGGCCAAATACAAAACATTGGGTAGAGCGAGTGCGAGAAAGCCGGTCCAGGAATGGGCTTTGGAAGGTCGCGAAGTTTTGAAGGCACACAGAACGCCCGCCCAGGTCAGAGTGATTGCGTCGAAGAAGAGAAAAAGGATGGCGATGGCAAATATGACTAAAGCACGAAAGCGATATCCCTGGATCTCGGGCGGGGAGGTAAAGGTGTTCGCAATCGTATCGATCGTGGCCAGCGAGTAGAGAAGTGTGGCAATCGCAAGAATTGAGACTGCGGCGGCGGGCCAGGCGAGGAGTTTCAGGAGGGCGCGGAATTGGGCGGTGACAATATCTTCGATCCCGACGTGGCTCGCGAGGATTGTTTGCAAAATTCCACTTTCCTTCGCGGCGGAAATGTGGCTCACGGCCACGCGCCCGAAGGCAATTTTAGTGATGGCGAAGAGAAAGAACAAAAGCATCCCGGAAACCAAAAGGGCAAAACCATCGCGAGTCCAATAAAGGCTCAAGATCGGATCGAGCAGGACTGTCAGTCCAAGCGCGGACGCTATTGAGATCCAAAGAGTCCGGCGGAGATAAGGATCGCGAATCAGCAACCAAAGAAAGGGATTACGGTCGAGAAGCGCCGCGCCTTCGGATGAACGCGCCGGAATTGTTTTCGAACTGGAAAGTCTTTCCGCCAGCCGTGCTGCGAAGGATTTTTTGCCGCCTTCCTGCCATGAAAAAGGAACGAGTAGTGAAGCGAGAAGAAGGAGTGCGCAACTTATCAAAAAGACGAGCGCAGCCGACAGGTAAAACCAGGAGGATTGCGGGCCGATTAATGAGCCAAGAGCGCCACGGAGTGTGAAGACGGGGCTGAGAAGGTCTAGTACGAGACAAATAGAAGGATCACATCCAGTGTAGCGGAGGAACCACGCGAGGCCTGGCAAGATGGCTGCGAACAACAAGATGATTTGGACAGCCTTGGACTGCGCAATCTGGTCCCGGACGCAAAGAGTGGAAGCGAGCATGCCTGCGGCTGCGGAAAAGAGCAGCATGTTGACGACACTGATGCTGAGCCGAAATAATTGGGCCGAAGTAATTCCACCGAGCAGTATCGGAATAGCAAGGAGCGGAAATAGAGCGGCCAGAGCGGTTACATATCCAAGCGTATGGGCAATCAGCTTTCCGAGGATGACGTCTGGCCCTTTGAGGTGCGTCAGAAAGAGCAGGCCCAATGTGCCCGCACGCTTTTCGGAACTCACAGAATCAGCCGTCGCGCCGAAAGATACCCCTGCGATCAGAAATATGACCCAGGCGGCAACGGTGAAAACCGCCTGTCCCAGAAGGTAGGGCGAACTGAATTCCTTGAGACCGAGAAATGCGCAGACGATCCCAACGAGTCCCGCTGCGGCAATACCAGAGCGCGCGCGATAAAAGCGCACCGAATAAGCGACAAGCCGAAGCTCGCGCCGGGCAACGGAAAGATTCATCGTGACGATAGCAGTTGGAACTTCGACAGGGCTGTCCGTGGGAAGTTACGGCGACAATGCGAAGTGAGATTTTCGGCAAATCGGATGCCAAAGGTTCATGGCCGCCTGCCGTAAACGAGACGCACTTTTTCTGCGTCTGGAGCGCTAATGTGGTTATCAGTCCATTGGCCGATCACCTTGTCGAATTCGTCGCCGACAGGATCGATTACAGCACAGGGACTGGCGCCGACGCGGTCCTTGCATTCGTCTTCGCACTTCGAAGCCCAGCAGGTGCGGTAATGCATGATTGAGCGGTAATCGTATGAAGGCGTCGTGACGATCCAGTTGGATTTGGGGACCCAATTATAATCGGATTCGCGGCCGGGTTTGATGTGTTCGTAGTGAATCGTAACGTAGCGGTCACGGTCCCAGCGCTGATGTTCGTGAAAGAAGCCGAGAACATGGCCGAGTTCGTGAGCCGGCATCCACGGTCCTTGCCGCCACCAGAAGGCAGTGATGTTAATTTCCTGACGGACTCCTTTACGGAAGCCATTGAACGGTGTGTTGTTTCCCGCATCGGTTTTGCCTGTGAAATAGACATATTCGGTTTCGGTGGTGCGCGGAATGAATTTGAGGTTCGCGCCGGTGTCCATCCAAAGCTGCATCGCGCGTAAGGCATTGGTGGCCTGGTCACTCGTCAACTTGGAGATGTCGTAAGGGAGAACGCCGCCAGGCCAGGGCAGCGGCTTTTCGGTGCGCCCGTCGATGTGAGCGGGATCGGATTCGGGTTCAGCAGCGTGGTTCAACAGGGCAAACGAAGCTGTGAGCGCGGCGAGTCGCAGGATCGAACACGATTTCAGTCGCATGCGACCCATGATCCAAACAATTTCGGTCACAGCAATGGCAATCGGCGACTCATCTGCGGCTTTACTTTGGAAGCTGAAACCGTTAGTAGCCAGCGAGTGATCTTCAGGATCAAACGAACTTGCGGGGCTCGACTTACGAAATGGTTGAGCACGGGAGCAGTTGCATTCGGTTGTGGGTTCACTGTCTTCGCCGCCGCCGATGATTTTTCCGAGTTCTCTGAGGGGCTAAATGCGTACCGTCGTGGCGCGTTTGATGAAGCTGCGGCGCACTGGGAAAGATCGGTCGAGGAGAGCCGCCGCGCGGGGAAGAAGGCGGATCAGGCCAGTCAGATGATTGAATTGGCTTCGGCTTATCAGGCACTCGGGCAGCAGACACACGCAGCAGATATCCTCGATGACGCTGTGGATATTGCGGAGAAGGAGGGCGACCACGAATTGCTGATTCGAGCGAAGGAGAAATTGGGTGTCGCGTTCGGGATGACTCGGCAGAGCGAAAAGGGTGAGGAAGTCTTGCGCGACGCTCTGGAGATGGCGCGCAAGGATGGTAGAACGGCGCAAACGGCGGCTGTTTTGAACGATCTGGGAACCTTGCTGGCGTCGCAGAAGAAATTCGACGATGCGCAAGCGGCTTTTAATGAGAGCAGCACTCTCGCGAAGCAGGCGAACGATCAGCGCTTGCTCGCGACGGTTCTCTGCAATGCGGCGGCTGGCCTGGTTCTGGCCGGGAATTACCAAAAGGCAGGCGAACTGAATGCACAAGCGCTGGAAGCGATTCGACCTCTACCCATTTCGCACGACACGGGACTGCTTCTTTTGACTTCGGCCCGGACTGATCAGGCGATCAAGCCGGGAAGTTCGCAGCTTTTGATTCGTTCGCAGGAATCGGCGCGTCGCACCCTCGAAATGGCCGAACAACTTAATGATCGCGTCTTGATGAGCTATGCGCTGGGACGTTTAGGCCAGCTTTACGAGGCAGACAAGCAATTGGATGCCGCCCTTTCACTGACACGACGTGCAGCGTTCGCGGCGCAGCAGGCGCAATCCCCGGATGCGCTGTATCGTTGGGAATGGCAGGCTGGGCGTTTGCTCAGAGCGCAGGGGAAGACTGACGAGGCGATTGCATCGTATCGGCGTGCTGTGGATACCTTGCAACCCATCCGTCACGACATTGCACTTGGTTACGGCAATGCGGCGCAGATCTCATTCCGTGAATCGCTCGGGCCTCTGTTTTTTGAGCTGGCGGATTTACTTCTTGCCCAGGCGGACAAAGAACCTGCGCGAACTCAGGAGCTTTTGCGGGAAGCGCGCGACACCGTCGAGCAACTCAAGGCGGTCGAATTGGAGGATTACTTCCAGGACGAATGCGTGAATATCGTGCGATCAAAGAGCGAATCTCTCGAGAAGGTGGATGCGCATTCCGCAGTCATGTATTTGATCCCGTTGCCAACGCGCACGGAGATTCTCCTCGGACTTACTTCCGGGCTGCATCGCTTCACGGCGAACATGGGTGCGGAAGCATTGATTTCTGAAGTTCGAGAATTCCGTCAAAATCTGGAAACGCGCACCACCTTTGCGTATTTAGAACAGGCGCAGCACCTCTACGATGTCATCTTCAGGCCGATTCGCCAACTACTGATCGATAACAAGATCAATACTATTGTCTTCGTGCCGGACGGCGCGTTTCAAACGATTCCTCTGGCTGCTTTGCATGACGGAAAGAAATTTCTGATCCAGGAGTTCGCGGTCACTATTACGCCTGGCTTGTCGGTGGTGGAACCTCGGCCGATCGAACGAAAAAAAGCTGAAGTGCTCCTGAGCGGGTTGTCGGAGCCGGTGCAGGGCTTCCCCGCGCTGGATTTTGTTCCCGGCGAATTAGAGAAGATCGAAACCGAGTATCCGAGTGAAGTCCTTTTGAACAATTCTTTCGTAACTTCTGCACTCGAGAAGAAGCTAACCGAACAGCAGTTTTCAATCGTGCACATTGCTTCGCACGGGCAGTTTGATCGGGATGCGCAAAAGACATTCGTGCTCACCTACGACGGTAAACTGAACCTGAACAAACTCGAATCGCTCATTCGGCCCAGCCAGTATCGCGGCAAACCAGTGGAGTTACTGGTGCTCAGTGCATGCCAGACAGCCGCCGGCGATGACCGTGCCGCGTTGGGACTAGCCGGGGTAGCGGTGAAAGCAGGGGCGCGGAGCGCTTTGGCGTCTCTTTGGTTCGTGAACGATCAATCCACTGCGGCTTTTGTTTCCGAACTCTATAATCAGCTTCGGAAGGCGCCGGCCATTTCGCGCGCAAAGGCGGTTCAGGCCGCACAGCTAAAGATGCTCGCAGACCGCCGTTTTCGGCATCCGTGTTATTGGGCTCCGTACCTGCTCATCGGGAACTGGCTATGAGCGCCGCCGCGTTCTCATGAAACGGAAGCTCTACCCGCGGGAAGTCTGCGGGCTGATCATCCTGGCTGTCTTCGCTGCGGTGATGTTTGCGCATCGGCGGGGACATCTCCAATTCCTCGAATTCCGCGCTTACGATGTTTTTCTGCGGCGCACGCCGCTTTTACAGAATGGTGATCCGATCGTTCTGATTGAGTTGCGCGAGACCGACATTCAGAATCCCGATCTCGATTATCCATTAACCGATCAAAAGCTGGCTGAATTGCTGGAAAAATTAGAGGCGCAAAAACCGCGCGTGCTGGGCGTGGACTTTTGGCGGGACCTGCCCATCCCGAGAAATGGCTCGCAATTGCCCGACCTGGAGAAAGTATTTCTCGCTTACTCAAACATCGTCGGCATCTACACGCTCGATGGCATTTCGCCACCTAGGGCGCTGATGCAATTTCCCGACAGGCTTGGGTTCAACGACAACTTCAAAGTGGATGACAGCGTCGAAAAGACCACTCCCAAAGTTCGGCGCTCCTGGCTGTTCGTAAAAGGAGAAACAGGCGAAAGACTCGATTCCTTTCCCTTTCGCGTGGCGTGCCTGTATCTGAAGGAAGAAGGGATCGAGACGGACGAAATCCCATCGGAGCCGGCGCCTTTCAATTTCGGGCACACTGTGATCCAGCCTCTGACGCCCGATGACGGTCCCTACGTTAATGCGAATACGACCGAAACACAGATTCTGCTGGATTACAGGCACCCTTCAGACTTCGTGCGCTATTCGGTGAGTGAGGTGCTGGCCGGGAAAGTGCCGACGGATGCTTTGCGCGACAAGATTGTTTTGATCGGCATCCACGCTTCCAGTGTTTTCGACGAACGTGTCACCCCGGTAAATCCCAGGCATCCGGGGTTCGAGGTGCAATCATTAATCATCTTGCAACTGCTGCGGTGGGCGCTCAATGGCGACAAAGGACTGAGCTATCCGACCGAGTGGCAGGAAGACATTTGGATGCTGGTC
Organism: Limisphaerales bacterium; assembly: GCA_044226545.1. Taxonomy (GTDB): domain Bacteria; phylum Verrucomicrobiota; class Verrucomicrobiia; order Limisphaerales; family SXQI01; genus DASVNK01. Next base: position 154,945 of record JBGAGW010000015.1, on the reverse strand, counting down.
TGGTGCCTCCTCGGTGGGTTAATTGGTTTCCAAGTCAGATCCCCATGGAGGTTCTTGGCGGCAATTGTTCTTTCAATGTTCCTTCTGGCGTGGACTGCGGAAAGGTCCTTCGCGCTCGGTTGCTGGATACCGCTGGCGACTCCGGCAGCGGCCTTTCTGCCCGCGGCGGGGCTCGTCACCTCTTACATTTCCTTCCAGGAATATCGAAATCGCAATCAACTGATGAAGCTTTTCGCCAATCAGGTCTCCCCGGACATCGCTCAAGCGCTCTGGGATCAACGCGAAGCGTTTCTCGCGGGAACGCGTCCGCGCTCCCAACAATTGACTGCGACCGTGCTGTTCACTGATCTGAAAGGTTTTTCCTCGACCTCTGAGGGAATGGGGCCCGCCGAGTTGATGGATTGGCTCAACGAATACATGGAAGTGATGGCGGATGCGGTAATGGATCACAAAGGCGTCGTCGAGAAATACATTGGCGACGCAGTCATGGCCGTATTTGGCGTGCCAGTTCCACGAACCACGCCCGGTCAAATCGCGCAGGATGCGCGGAACGCGGTGCGATGCGCTCTCGCCATGTCGCAGCATATGCGCGAGCTAAACATCCGGTGGAAGGAACGGAATTTGCCTGTGTGCAGTATGCGCATCGGAATTCACACCGGAACGCTCGTGGCGGGAAGTCTTGGCAGCACCGAACGTCAGGAATACACCGTCATTGGCGATTCGGTGAATACTGCCTCGCGGCTGGAAAGTTTTGAGAAGGATGCCACCGACCCCCACCTTTATGACGACAATTGCCGCATCATCATCAGCGATGCGACCCGCCTGTATCTGGGAGACGAATTTGCCCTCGTCCCGGTGGGGGCCATCAGTTTAAAAGGGAAGAGCGAGAAAGTGAGCGTTTACAGAGTTTTGGAAAAGAAAGACGACGCCGCGAAAGTGGCGGCAGCTAGCTGAATATCAAGGACTTCGTTCTGGGGACGCGATTTGCTTGAAAGCTAAGGGTGAAGCAGTTAGCGTTTAGGGGAGTTTTGGAAAAGAGGACGGTGGACCCCAATGAAATTCATGAAAAGCGTGACTGTGAAATTTAGCCTGTTTGCAGCGACATTGTTTCTTGCTTCCACCGCGTTCGCCCAACCGAAGAATGCCTCCAAGCCCACTAACGCGCCTCCCCGGACGATCGTGTATCGCGCTGCGGCAAGTGACGCGCTGGGCGCACGTGTGACGGGAGGATCGCGCGGCGCCGGCGATAGCAACGTGCGATTGGACGTCCTTGCACCAGACGAAACGGGCTTGACCACTCAAGAGCAGCCGTCTCTCTTCTGGTATCAATCGAAACCGGCTTCAGCAAGTTTTGAGCTGACCCTTCTGGAAGAGAACAAAGTGAAGCCTGTGTTGCAGGTGAAGGTCGATCGTTCCTCGAAGGCCGGAATTCAGCGGATTAAATTGGCCGATCACGGCGTGAAGCTCCAGCCTGGAGTTGAGTATCGCTGGGTGGTGGCGTTAATCACAGATCCGGCGAATCGCTCCAGCGATTTGGTCGCGAGCAGTTTTGTGCAACGCATTGAACCTTCGAAAGAGTTGCAGGAGAAGTTGGCGAAGGCCTCTCCGGATGCTCGTCCATCCATTTATGCGGAAGCGGGGATATGGCATGACGCGCTGGCCAGTCTCTCCGATCTGATCGAGGCGCATCCGGATTCTCCAGTGTATAAAACGCAGCGCGCAGATTTGCTGCGGCAAGTCGGCTTGAACATGGCCGCAGGCGATTCTCCCAAGCCGAAGGGCTGATTAAAACGCCGCGATTCGAATTCGGAAGTGCAGGCCGAGATCTTGCGCGTCGTTGTAAGGTAGATCGACTTCACGCAGGCGATAACCCCAGAAGAGCGAAGCCTCGAAATTTTTGCACGGGGCGATGACCACGCCGAGGCCGGTGCTCGCCAGGGTTTGTGGCGTTTGATGAATTCCCTCGTCCCATCCACCGCCGATATCAAAGAATGGCGCTAACTCCAGGATTCCGGCACCGGCTTTATTGTAGAGCAGGGGAATGCGGAACTCCAGTGTTCCAACTACGGCCCGATCTCTTACCATCTGATTCTCGCGATAGCCGCGAACGGTGTAAGCGCCGCCGACGGCCATTTGCTCGAGCGCCAGGAGTCGCTCGCCGGTATATTGACCCGCCACTCGAAATATTGCTCGGTTCTGTGTGTCGAAAAGGCGCCGCACGTACTGACCCTGACCAAGCCATGAAAAGAAACTGCCGTTCGGATCGCCGATGATTCCGTTATCCGTGGAGTTGAAGAGATCGGTGCCGAAGTTGAAGGTCGAGCGGAGCGCAAGCACGTATTCCTGCCCGCGATCGATCCACTCCTGTGAGAATCGGAGAACGGTCACTTCGGTGTGGCCCGAAACCGCGCCAGATCCGACGAAATCGAAAGGTTCGCCAAGCAGAGTGGTTTCGTTTTCGCGGTGCTCGAAATCGAGTGTTAAAGCGAATTCGCGGCTGGCTGTTTGGTAGAGAGGCTGGCGCAAGGCAACGCCGTAGCCGCTTGTTTCGCTATCGATATCAAGAGTCCGGAACGGCTCCTCTACGATGCTCGTGCTGTAGCGGCTGCCGTGAAAGATGACGGCGGTGTTCCGCGGGCCTATGGGCAAAGTGTAGCTGCCGCCCAGATCATCGACCCCGGAAAATCCCCAACCATCGCTCGCACCGCTGTTGGCAATTCCGTACGTCAGTTCGAGTGCATCGTTATTTCCGGTGAGGTTAAGGTCCGCGGCGCGCACCAAAATTTCTTCGGCGCCGACGCTGGGCGGTCGGTGATTGTCGATTTCCAGTGCGAGCCGGAACGGATGTTGGTCGGTGACGCGCAGATCCAGGGTGCTTTCACCGGGTGCGGCGCCGGGCAGTAGTTCCGCGTTGACCTGGGTGATATTCGGATTTTGGCGGAGAAGCTGCAGCCCCTCTTTGAGTTCGTTCAGGTTGAGCGGAGATTCGGTCCAGCGGCGGAGTTGCGTTTCGATATACGCGTTGCGCAACCAGTGATTGCCGTGCACCTCCACCTTCGCGAGTGTACCCTCCACAACCTGAACCCGAATAATCCCATCAGTCGGATCCTGGTCAGGAAGGATCGCACCGGAATTCACGTAACCGTGGTTGACGTAATAAAGCGTGACCGCGCGGCGTGCGTCCTCCAATTCATCCGCGGTGATGTTTCGGCCGGTGTAAAGAGCGGTGACGTTCTGCAGTTCCGCTTCGGAAAACGCCGTGGCGCCATCAAACTTAAATTCTCGAACAAAGACCTGAGCTGGCGTGGTCGACTTTTCTGCGGGTGGAGGGGGCAGGACTTGTCCATGCACCGACGCAGGCGTGAGCACGGAGAGTCCCAGCGAAGCGATGAGCAGGTGGCGATAAAGGCGTCTTCTATTTGGTCTCATCTTTTTCCCCTGGCGCCGAACTCGGCACAAAGCCACCTGGCGTGATCGGTAAGCCGCCGCGCGGCATCACAAGAAAACTGCTGATATTTCCGCCCAAACGAATGCCGCAGTCCGGCCGCAACAGGACCGAGGCATCGAGGAAGTTGCCGGGGAGAATTGTGAGCACGCCGCTCAGGTCCACCTCAGGCGCGGATACGATCACTGTGCCTGGAACGCCGAATGGTGCCGACGCGTCGATGATCGTATCCGAAGGAAAGAAATAGTCCGAAAGAATAGAGATATTACCGCCATTCCCGAAGCTCGATTTCGAAATGAGCGCAGAGTGGTTAAACACCAGCAGGGAGGATTCGAGCGTTAAATTGCCGCCGTTTCCAAACCCAGTGCCGGTTGTATCGGCCTGGCCGGTGACGGTGCTATGCAAGCCGTAAATCAGCGATGGCGACGAAAGGGAAACATTGCCGCCGTTCAGACCAGCCTGAGCATTTACCTCGCTGTTGAAGAGCTGCAGGTCACCACCTGAGTGAATTGAGATGTTGCCGCCGCTGCTGCCCGGCGCCGAAGTGCTGATGGAACTGCCGTTCGACAGAAGCACGGAACCGCTCGCGTTAACGCCAATATCGCCGGCTGGTCCTGTGCCCATGCCGCTGGCCTTGATGCTCCCGATGTTGTCCACGGTGAGAGATCTGGTCGCGACGTCAATATTGCCACCCTGGCCGATTCCGAAACTCGTCGTGAAAATCGAGGCGGAATTAACAATTTCGAGTGAATCGGTCTTTGTGTGAATCGTTCCCCCTGGCGCTGGGGAATCTCCGCTGGTCGTTACCGCCTGAATACCGGTCAAAAGGTCCGCGCCACCGGAAAATAAATCGTGGCCGTCGATCCGCAGGTTATGAGCAGTGACGCGCACGTCTCCACCGGAGCCAGAACCAAACGTTCCCGCCGTGATGATCGCGCCGCTGAGTAAATTTACATTTTGAGCGGTGATATCGACGGCGCCGGCTGGAGCAGAACCAAATGATGCAGCTAGAATCGTCGCGCCATTTAGCAGATCGAGCGTTCCGGTATGAATGACAATGTCGCCCGCCTTCCCACCGCCGTCAGTCTGCTGAGTATTAGCTGTGATCTGGGTCGGCGTGAATAATTGCGCGTCCAGCGAAATTGCATCGGCGTCGATCTGAATGCGGCCGGCATCGCCAGATCCATTGCTGACCGAAGCGATTTGCGCGCTGTTGAAGAGCTCCAAGCGGCCAGTGTGGATCGAGATATCCCCGCCTTTGGCAGGGCCGCCGCCGACAAATGGCTCGCCGGTCGAAGCTGAGATCTGCGTTGTCGGATTGAAGAAATCATCTACCGCGCCGCCGCCATCGAGCCGGACGTTTTGCGCGGTTACCTGGATATTCCCGCCTGCGCCAAGACCTCCCGGCGTGAGACTGTTGATCTGTCCACCGTTCGAAAGATTCAAATCGCCAGTGATTGCGATATCAATTCCCAGGCCGTCCTTCGCGCCCGTGGTGTTCGCTTCAATTTTTGAATTATCGACCGTCAGGCGTCCACCACGAATTACGATACGCCCGCCGCCTTCGCCACTGCCATCAATTTGTGCGCCGTCCTGCAAAGCGATTGAGCCCTGTCGGTCGATGCTCGCAAGGCCGGTTGGTTCTGCCGGAACTTCGCCGGCGCTTAATACGCTCGCTACATTAATCAGTCCTGCGGGCGCCTGGACTTTTCCGCCATCCAGTGAAACATCGCCACCAACGAGCGTAATGCTTTTGCCTTCGGGAACTGCCAGCGTGCTTTGCTGAACTGAAATGCTTCCGGGCGAATTGCCAAGAAATCCAAACGCGGCGACTGGAGCGGTGCTCAGCACAGAGTCATCCGCATTCAACGACGCGACGAATCGCGCGCCATCCGCCAGTTTTAGATAATCCGCAGTCGTTGCCGCGAAGGAACCACTCACATCGAGGGACGCGTGCGGCCCGAAAACGATCCCGTGCGGATTCATCAGGAAAAAATTCGCCCCGGAAATTTCCGAGCGAATGGTTCCATCGATGGACGAGGCGGAATCACCCGTTACGCGAGCGAGAATATTTTGAATGTTCGCCGGACCTCTGAACGAAGCGACCTCACCATTGGCGAGGTTAAACTGCGCAAAACTGTGAAAAAGATTGTTGCCGCGCACCGCACCGACGTCAGCCGGAACAGAAAAGTTGGGGCCGGCCAAAGCGCCGCCGGTTCCAAACTTTCCATCAAGAACGATTTGGGCGGACGAGGTCGATTCGAAAGCAAAGGCAAAGATCGTGAGTGCGACGAGTCCTGCAGGCAGGCTATCCCCGGTTAACTGAGAGATGGTCTTTTTGCAGGTCAGGATTTTTTCGTGCGTTTCCGTGCCCCCGATCCTAAAGAACTCTATTTGATTCTGACAACAATTTCCTTCGATGTCCCATCCTGCAGAATGGCCACGATTCGATAAATGTCTGGAGTCAGCGGATTGGTATCGATCTGGAAGTGCCATTGGTTGGCGACGATTTTGAATGGGCCTTCCAAAATGGGTGTGGTGGCTCCGCATTGATAGAATTTGCACACGGGTTGGCCCTCAAAAGTCGGTTGATTGTCGCAAGAGGTGGTAAATTTAACTGGGATAACGCTTCCGCGCTTGATGATTTCAAGTGGTTTGGGTGGGTTGCAAGTGCCTCCGGGCGCCTCAAGCGGAGAGAAAAAACCGTTGAACGTCAACCCGTGCCGGAGAGCCGTGAAACTGCAAGTAGCGCGGTTCATCGCGGCATCCACACCTGTCGCGGTAACGGTCGTGGGTACTCCCAGCGGGAGGTCTTTGGGCAGGATGCTGTAGGTGTAGGTCACGTTGCCGCATGCACCGACCGGCGTTGGGGAATAGGAGGCGCCAGAAGAAAAGCAGGAGAATTCGACATCATTACAAATCAACGCCGATAGGCCAGCGCGTGTCGCGAGGAAGTCGCAGGTGACTTTGTTGCCGTTGCTGTCTGTTGCGGTGGCCGTCACCGTTGTGGGAACGCCCGCGGGCAAAGCGCCCGGAAGAATGCTGTAGGCGATCGTGCTTGAACCGCACCCTCCTTCGGTAGACACCGGATAGGTCGTCGCTCCACAGGGCAAGGAGACATTCACGGAGCACGTAATTGAGAACGATTTGCTGATCGCTGCTCCGTCCGTGGCGAACCAAAGATTGTTTTTATCCGTCTTGATCCTGAACGGAACTTTGAACGGGCAGTCTCCCGTATAGGAGAACGGCCCCACTAGCATAATTTCCCAGACGAGGTCCCCTTTCGATTTATCGTAATAATCGCCCAACGCGGGCTCGCCGCTCCCGTCGAGCACTTCGAATCCGCGGAGCAGCATTGCGGTCCCACCTGTGGCATTTGCGATGACGTTAATGTAACCAGATTTTTCGGTGGCATCATCGTAAACGACGGTGGTTGAAACCGTGATCTCCGCGCAATCGACAGGAACAATCGTGATCCGGCTTTGAATCTCGGCATTATCGGTCGAGTCACCGCCGGCAGCGGCGAGCTTCTTCGTCCAAATGTAACCAGCTTGTCCTTTGCACTGCGCCACAGTGGTGGTGAGTGGATTCGGGAGGTCTCGGCTGACGCGGAAATCCGCACTGACCGGCATAGCCGAACTAATCGCCGGTCCGGTCGACGAAGAATCGCTCGAAGAGGCGATCCCAGCCACGGGTGAATTCACGTTGACGATTGTTTTGCCGGCACCGACTCCGTTCATTTGCCCGGTCCACCCGGCTTGCGCTGAAGGTTCAAATAATAGAGAGAGCCCCAGCAAAAGAGCTGAGCCGGGTGTGGAGGTAGATTTCATAGGTAAGAGTTTCGCTTGGAGTATTCACAAGCAGACTTTGCGATCAGTCCCCTTTCGGGAGACGCTACCTATGTCCGAATTTCAGAACAGAAAGTCAACACTCACTGCAACCCTTTGCCGATGAAAACTTCTCATCTGAAAGTAGCGGTGGATTCATGAGGAAATCTCGCTCGCAAGATACCGCAAAGGAACAGAGAGAGTTAATTCCCGTGGACGGGTCGCCAGCAGAGGACTGGGTTTTCTTCTGCCCGAGGTACTGGGTTTTCACGCTCTCTACCTGATAATGGGCGGTGCAATAAAGCACGTACTGACTCGAATGGGGCAGCTTTTCCGAACATGGAATCCATGTGCGGTTGCTTTCAGCAGACGTGAGAGAACGAGCGTAATGCATATAAATCTATTTAGGTCCGAAGCAGATCCTCGAACATAGGCTCTGCCTCGCCTGCTAAAGTGGACGTAGGCCCCGCCTTAAAAATTCAGACAAATGATCGGCGTCGTGGGTTCAAACTTAAGCCAAAATCGATTGCTATTTCTAACTGGGCGGGGTCAATAATCGAGGCATGCCACGAAATTTTGTGAAGTCCTCAACCTTTCTTGCTCTGACAGTTACGGCCCTAACCATCGATGCTCTCGCCGGAAAGGGTTTGCCGCGCAGCACGCCAGAGGCACAGGGAATCTCCTCAGCAGCTATCAACGATTTTGTACGAACTGCAGATGAACAGGTGAATGCGATGAACAGCTTCATGCTCGTGCGCCATGCTCACGTCGTCGCCGAAGGTTGGTGGGCACCGTATGGCCCAGAAATACCGCACACGCTTTACTCGCTCAGTAAGAGCTTCACTTCGACTGCGGTGGGGCTCGCCGTCGCGGAAGGGAAATTAAGCATTGATGACGAGGTGCTGAAATTTTTTCCTGACGATGCACCCGCGAATCCAACCAACAGCCTGAAGTCGATGCGCGTGCACGATCTCTTGCGCATGTCGACCGGTCACGAAACCGAGCCTCGTTTCAACAATCGCACGGACGAGCCGTGGACGAAAATTTTTCTCTCGCATCCTGTGCCGCACAAACCGGGTACGCACTTCCTTTACAATACCGCCGGAACTTACATGCAATCCGCCATCGTGCAGAAAGCGACCGGCCAAGCCGTGCTCGAGTTTTTGCGCCCACGTCTGTTCGAGCCGCTTGGGATTGAAAACCCTCGTTGGGGGAGCAGTCCCCAGGGAATTAACTATGGTGGCTACGGACTCGATATTCGCACGGAAGACATCGCGAAATTTGGACAGCTCTATTTGCAGAAGGGGGAGTGGAACGGAAAGCAGCTTATTCCCGCCGCATGGGTGGAAGCGGCTACAGCACGGCAAACTTCCAACGGCAGCAATCCAAAGAGTGATTGGGACCAGGGTTACGGTTATCAATTCTGGCGCTGCCGACACAACGCGTACCGAGGAGACGGCGCGTTTGGGCAGTATTGCATTGTGTTGCCAGAACAGGATGCAGTCATTGCAATCACGAGTGGCACGCGAGACATGCAATCGGTGTTGAACTTGATTTGGGAGAAACTGCTGCCTGCGTTTGGTAAATCGGCACTGCCGGAGAGCACCGTGCAACTCGACACCTTGAAGAAAACGCTTGCCTCGCTTGGACTGAGCACACCGGAAGGTGCGGCGACCTCCCAAGCCGCATCGAAGCTCGCGGGCGAATTTCGATTTGAGTCCAATCCGCAAAAGATTGAATCCGTTCAATTGCATAGCGGTTCGAACGGTACGGCCCTCCGATTCAAAGTCGATGGGAAGGAGTATGTGAATCCTTGCGGATACAAAGAATGGACAAAAAGTCGTCTGGCCTACGGTTCGTTGCCCGAGCAGCCGGTGGCTGCAAGTGGAGCATGGAATGCGGACGGAAGTTACTCGGCGCGACTCTGCTTTTACGAGACACCTACCTTCGTCACGATCAAACTTACGCCGAAAGACGGACAGGTTGCTTACGATGCAGAGTACAACGTCGCATTTGGCGCGCCCAGGCAGCCGCAATTGATCGGCCGCCTAAACTGACGCGCCGCGCTACATCTTGGCTTCGAACCAGAAGTTGGGATCGTAGAGGAGAAGAGGCTTAACGCCTTTGGGGTTATTTCCGGCCCCACCCATTTGTTTCCAGGAGCGCCATTCGACGTGGCCATCCATGAAGGACTGGTTCGCACCTGCGGGTAATTTTCCTGCTACGTGACTGGTCGAATGTCCGGCCCAGCCGCCATCCACTTTGGTGTAATTGGCACCCTGCGAAATCACCGCATCGGTCGTAAGTTGCGCCTGGCTTGGCCCGATGTTTGTCTTGGAACTCGGAGTGACTGCGGAGGTCCGCCAGTTGATCTCCTCAATGGCACCTTGGCGCTTCAGGAAGAATCCGTAACCCAACACGTAATAGCGATTGTTCTTGGCCCACTGTGTGAACAGCGTCTCATTGTTCTGCTTCTTGAATGACGGACAATAATTCAGGTTCCTCAGGTTCCCATATCGCGTCATGAGGTTATACTTTTGCGTGGACATGTCCCAGGCCCAGCCACCGCGCACTTCGTTCGGTTCGAGCGCATCCAGATCCATGTAACGATCCCGGAAATCCTGCGAGTACAGGGTGAGCGCCAGGGCATACTGTTTTTGATTGTTCTTGCAGAGCGTCCTGTTCGCGGACTCCTTCGCTTTGGCCAGCCCGGGCAACAACATGCCCGCGAGAATGGCGATGATGGCAATGACGACGAGGAGCTCGATCAAGGTGAAAGCCGCCTGCTTCGCGAAACGTGAACTGGCACTCATAAGTGTTAACTTCGGGTTCCTCTTACTTTGGCCCATTCTGACAGAGAAAAGCAAGGCCGGCTCTGAGCTGTGCGGAGGGACGCCCAGTTGGATAAATTACGGCTGCGGTTGAACGACGGTTCCTGGCTCGAAGGACTCGCCCTTTTCGAGGTGGAGGATGTTCGCGGCGGTGACGCGGGCGATCTCGGTGAGCGCTTCATGCGTGAGGAAGGCTTGATGGGAGGTAACGAGAACGTTGGGGAAGGTGAGGAGTCGGGAGAGTTCGTCGTCGAGCAGAACTTCGCCGGAAAGGTCTTCGAAAAAGACGCCTTCCTCTTCTTCGTAAACGTCCAGTGCGACCCCGCCGAGGCGTCCGCTTTTAAGCGATTCGAGCAGTGCGGTGGTGTCGATCAGCTTGCCCCGACTGGTATTGATCACGTAAGCGCCGGTTTTCATCTGGCTGAATCGCTCTGTGTTCAGGAAGTGGAAGGTCTCCGGAGTGAGCGGGACGTGAAGCGAAACGATGTCGCTGCGCACGAGGAGATCAGACATCGGAACGTACTCGATGCCTTTGTCCGCGGCCCAGGGAAGTTGCGGAAAAGGATCGTAGGCGAGGACGTGTGTGCCGAACCCGCGGAAGATTTCAGTGGCGATGCGACCGATTTTGCCTGTGCCGACAATCCCGACCGTTTTGCCATGGATGTCGAAGCCGACCAGGCCTGTGAGCGCGAAGTTGTGTTCGCGGACTCGGTTGTAAGCGCGGTGGATTTTGCGATTGAGCGTAAGCAGCAAGCCAACGGCGTGTTCGGCAACTGCATACGGGGAGTAGGCAGGAACGCGCACGACGGGAATTCCGGCCCCTTGGGCGGCTTTGAGATCGACGTTGTTGAAGCCGGCGCAACGGAGTGCAATCAATCGCACACCGTATGTCTTCAGGTAGCCAATCGTATCGGCGTCAACGCGATCGTTCACGAAGACACAAACACAATTGGCGCCTTCCGCGATGGTGACAGTTTCACGGCTCAACCGGAACTCATGGAAATTCCACTCAACGCCTTTGTGTGACTGGAGGTACTGCCGGTCGTAGGGTTTGGTATCGAAAACGGCTACTCGCATTAGGAAAGAAGCGTGACTGGGTATTGCCTCATAACCGGATCGCTGGAGGCTAAGCGCATGCTGTGTTCCTGCGTTTGGCAGATGAGCATACGATCGAACGGGTCACGGTGGATTGAAGGAAGGAGCGCGAGCCGCATCACTGCGAATTCACTCAATTCGAGCGAAAGGATTCCATGACGTTTTCGCTGCTCGGGAACGTATTGCGCGGCGGATTTCGGAAGCGACAGTTTGCCAATCTTCTCCTTAACAATCGTTTCCCACAATGAGACCACACTCAGGAAGACTGCGTTAGCTGGATTTGCTATCTCCTGTTTCAAGCGATCCGGAAGTCTCTGGCTTCCGGAAACAAACCAAAGGAAATCGCAGGTATCGAGAAGAATGGTCATTTGCCTTCGAAATCGCGCAGGGCTTCCTCCGGCAAGGGAGCATTAAAGTCATCCGGCACAACAAATTCGCCCTTCGCTAATCCAAAGGGCCGCGGCTGAGCCAGCATGTTTTCCGTCTCGGAGTGGAGAATCGTCAACAAAGCAGAACCTTTCGCGGGAAGCTTTTCCGGTTCCCGCGAGATGATGCGCCCATTTTCGATCTCTACCTCTACGGTCAAATAGCTCATGTAAGGAGGATATATTGGACGTCGATTTTGACGATTAAAATTACTCTCGTTACTTCTCAAAAACTATTTCGTCTCCCTGGGCTTTGGCGCGGATCGTATCGCCCGGCTTGAAGTCTCCGCTGAGGATGCGTTGGGCGAGCGGATCGAGCAAGAGTTCCTGGATGGTGCGCTTGAGCGGACGTGCACCGAATTGAGGATCGTACCCCTCACGCGCGAGGAGCTGTTTAGCGGATTTTTCGACAGCGAGCGTGAATTGTTGCTGGGTGAGGCGTTTGGCGACGCGTTCGAGCTGGATGTCGACGATGTGGGCGATTTGTTTTTCGTCGAGGCGATGGAAAATAATGATGTCGTCCACGCGGTTGAGAAATTCCGGACGGAAATGGCCGCGCAGTTCGGATTTCACGCGCTCTTCCATTTCGTTTTTGTCTTTGATCGAAAGACGGCCGGCATCGAAATATTCCTGGATAATGGGCGAGCCGATGTTGCTCGTCATGATAATGATCGTGTTGGTGAAATCCACGGTGCGGCCCTGGCCGTCGGTGAGGCGGCCATCGTCGAGGACCTGGAGCAGGACGTTGAAGACGTCGTGGTGGGCTTTTTCGATTTCGTCGAAGAGCACGACGCTGTAAGGACGGCGGCGGACTGCTTCGCTGAGCTGGCCCCCTTCCTCGTAACCGACGTAACCGGGAGGAGCGCCGAGGAGGCGAGCGACGGTGTGCTTCTCCATGTATTCGCTCATGTCGATACGGACCATGGCGTTTTCGTCGTCAAAGAGGAATTCGGCAACGGCGCGGGCCAGCTCCGTTTTACCAACGCCTGTAGGGCCGAGGAAAATGAAAGAGCCGATCGGGCGGTTGGGATCTTGTAGACCGCTGCGGGCTCGACGGACGGCATTCGAGAGCGCCTGAATCGCTTCTTCCTGGCCAACGACCCGCCTTCCGAGTCGTTCTTCCATGCGGAGAAGTTTTTGCTTTTCGCCTTCGAGCATTTTGCTGACGGGCACACCGGTCCAACTGGAGACGACGTCGGCGATGTCTTCTTCGGTCACTTCCTGTTTCAGGAGGCGCTTGCCGCCATCTTGCTGTTCGTGCTCACGCTTTTGGGCGTCGGCGAGTTTGCGCTGCAATTCGGGAATGCGACCGTATTGAATTTGCGCGGCGGTGTTGAGATCGCCGGTGCGTTGAGCGCGTTCCGCCTGCTCCTTGGCTTCTTCGAGTTGTGAATTGATGATGCTCACTGCATTGATAGCAGCTTTTTCGTTTTGCCATTGCGCCTTCATCTTCGCTGATTGCTCTTTGAGGTCGGCGAGTTCCTTGTCGAGTTTCTTGAGGCGCTCCTGCGAGCCTGGATCTTTTTCCTTCTTGAGGGCGGTTTGCTCAATTTCGAGCTGCATGGTGCGGCGTTCGAGTTGGTCGATCTCAGTCGGCATGGAATCGAGCTCCATGCGGAGGCGCGAGGCGGCTTCGTCCATGAGATCGACCGCTTTGTCCGGCAGGAAGCGATCGGTGATGTAGCGGTGGGAAAGAGTGGCAGCCGCGACAAGCGCGGCGTCCTGAATACGAATCCCGTGATGAACTTCGTAACGCTCTTTGAGGCCGCGCAGGATCGCGATCGTGTCTTCGACGGTCGGTTCATTGATTGTGACTGGCTGGAAACGACGTTCGAGTGCGGGATCTTTCTCGATGTATTTGCGATATTCGTCGAGCGTGGTTGCACCGATACAGCGAAGTTCGCCGCGGGCGAGTTGCGGTTTCAGCATGTTCGCGGCGTCAGCAGAGCCTTCAGTTTTTCCGGCCCCTACCAGGGTGTGAAGCTCGTCGATGAACAGGATGATCTGGCCTTCGGCCGAGGTGATTTCCTTGATGAAAGCTTTGAGACGATCTTCGAATTCGCCACGGTATTTCGCGCCGGCAATCATCGCGCCCAGGTCCATCGCGACCAGTTTTTTGTTCTTGAGGGACTCTGGGACGTCGCCGCTGACAATGCGACGGGCGAGTCCTTCGACAATGGCGGTTTTGCCGACGCCGGGTTCGCCGATGAGTACCGGATTGTTCTTGGTGCGGCGGGTGAGGACCTGCATCACGCGGCGGATTTCATTGTCGCGTCCGATCACGGGATCGATTTTCCCCTGGCGCGCAGCCGCGGTGAGGTCGCGGCCATATTTTTCGAGTGCCTGGAATTTGTCTTCGGGATTTTGATCGGTCACACGCTGGTTGCCACGCAGTTCACTCATAGCCTTGAGAATATCCTCCCTTCGAATGCGTAGATTCTGGAAAATCTTTTTCAGGTTGGCGCTACCCTCATCGAGCATGCCGAGGAGCAGATGCTCGGTGCTGAGATAGTCGTCCTTGAGCTTATCGGCTTCCTTGCCAGCGGCATCCAGGGTGCGCTTGAGCGCATTGCTCATGAACAGATCGCGCGAACTGGTACCGCTGACTTTGACGCGGCGATCTAGTTCACGGTCGAGGTCGTTTGAGAGCTGATTGAGATTAACGCCGATCTTCTGGAGCAGCGGCGGAATGAGGCTGTCGTCCTGCTGCAGCAAAGCCAGGAGCAGATGTTCGGTATCGATTTCCTGATGCGAGCGTTCCGAGGCGAGCGACTGCGCCGATTGCAGCGCTTGCTGCGCCTTCATCGTGAATTTATCCGGTTGCATATCCCTGTTCCTCCAAAGTCAAAAAGTCCCACAGCAAATTTGGGAGATGAGCGAAGGCTTGTAAAGCGGTGGAGCTTAAAATGGCCAAAAATAGATGCCAAATGGCAAGGAATGGTGGAGTTAGAATCGAAGAAAAGAGCGAGTAGGAAGAAAAGGCAAACGGCCTACAGGGTTGTCGCGATGGAGGCGGGTGGGCAGGGGATCTCATCATGAGCGAACACGAGGAGGTCCTTGTTCCGACATTCAAAGTGAAGTGTGTGGTTGCAACTGGGCCCGCGACGCTTTTGCGGCCGGAATGGCGGTGGCCTAGCTCAAGGTTTGGAACCGAGAGCGACCGCGAGATTGGCGAGCGCAACGGCGGCGTTGGAACAACAAAACTGGGTGCGCAGGAGGCGCTGCCTACGCGAAAAGAAGTGGAAAGATTTGTGCGGCTCACCAAGCCATGATCAGATACCCATGTTCGCCAGTATTGCGCTGATGCGATTGACGATTCCGGTGAGCTGAGGATGGGAAGTTTCGAAGGCAGTAAGCGATTCTTCGAGGCGGCCAATAGTGCTCTGAACGTCTTCGTCGGGCGGTCCGGAATCACCAGGAAGAGCATTCGCCGGCAAGGTCTGCGCCTCGCGACGTAATTGCGCGAGGAGGTTTTGCAGCTCTGCCCGATTTGCGGGAGTCAGTGAATCCGCATCGCGCAAGCGCTCTTCGATTTTGGAAATCGTCTCTTCGATCACCGGTGAAATGTATAACGCTTTTTGGGTGGGTGTAAATCTCGTGGTGTTGTGAATCGTCGGTGAATAACGTGCGAGCAATTTGTTGCAGCGTTTGCTTGTCGAGAGATGAAGGGTTCTTATGCTGGCAACGCGAATTGACGGGGTGCCGCGCAGGACAAGAGGGGGAGGAAACACCGCCGCGTGCGGGATAATCGGAGGGTGCAATTCACGCGGCGACCAGGGACTGTGTGGCTGGTTCGAGAGGGGCGGCTCCCGCCTGCGGGACTGCCCCTCTCGACAATTTAATTAGGGCTTCTTGTAACTTTCTTTACCGAGCCTCGGTCTTTAACGGGGAAGAAACAACAGCAACCATCGTATGAGTCCCAAACTTCTTTTTGCCTCGGCGCTCACGTTTTTGTGCCTTTCCCATGTCACGCCTCGGGCGGATGATTGGCCGCAATGGCGCGGACCGCATCGTGACGGGATTTCACAGGAGAAGGGGCTGCTGAAGGAGTGGCCCAAGGAAGGGCCAAAGCAATTGTGGGCGGCGAAGAATCTCGGTTCCGGATATTCGACCCCGGCGGTGGTTGGAAACACCTTGTACCTATTAGGGAACGAAGGGCTGGAGAACGAGTCGCTGAAAGCGTTGTCAGTCGGGAAGGGGGAGACGCTGTGGAGCACGCGGCTGGGCAAGGTGGGTAATCCGAACCAAAAGCCTTCGTATCCGGGCGCCAGGTCAACCGCAACGGTGAATGGAGATTTAATTTACGCGCTTGGCTCAGACGGAGATCTGCTCTGCCTCGACAAAGCCGGCAAGGTGAAGTGGCAAAAAAATGTGCGTAACGAGTTTGGCGGGCAGCCGGGCGTGTGGGCGTATTCGGAATCACCCTTAGTAGACGGAGACGCGGTGGTCGTCACGCCGGGCGGTGCGGAAGCGACGATGGTCGCGCTCAACAAGAATACAGGCGAACTGATGTGGAAGGCGGCAATTCCAGGTGGTGAACAGGCCGCGTATTCTTCCATCGTCCTGGCGGAAGTTGGCGGGAAAAAGCAATACGTTCAGTTTCTGCAAAAGGGAGTCGTCGGTGTGGATGCGAAATCCGGCAGCCTTGTTTGGCGTTATGATCGGCCTGCGCAAGGCAGTCCCGCCAATATTCCAACACCTGTGGTCTTTGCAAACTATGTCTACGCGAGTAGCGGCCGCGGCGGTGGCGGGTTGATTAAGTTGAATGCGGAAGGAGGTAAAGTGGCGCCTGAGCCGATCTACCACGAAACCAAGGTCCCCAACGCGATTGGTGGTGCGGTTAAAATTGGCGACTATCTCTACGGCACTTCGCAAGCACTGCTCTGTTTGGATTTTATGACAGGCAAGCAGAAGTGGGAGGACCGTGGAGTGGGCGCCGCTTCGATTTGTTTCGCCGACGGGAAACTTTACTTGCACGGCGAGAATGGCGAAGTGGCCTTGGTGGAAGCGACGCCGGAAGCTTATCGCGAGAAGGGGCGGTTTACGCCCGCCGACGCTCCGAATCGAGGTCCGTCGAAAGCGTGGGCCTATCCGGTGGTCGCCAATGGGCGGCTCTACATTTTCGATACAGGCACGCTTTATTGCTACGATATCAAGCAGTAGGCGGAATCGTTGTTTCGACGATCACGGCGGTGCCGTAGCAGAGGACTTCCGTCATCCCAGGACCGATCTCCGTGGCATCGTAGCGAACGCCGATTACCGCATTCGCGCCGAGTTGTCCCGCGTGGGAAAGCATTAAGCGAAACGCTTCGTCGCGCGCCTGTTCGCAGAGGGTGGTGTAGAGCGAAATGTTCCCGCCGAAAAACTTTTGGATGCTCGCGCCGAAATCACCGATGACCGAACGGGAACGAACAATAATTCCGCGGACCACCCCGAGGGATTTTGTGACGCGATACCCGGGGATGTCGAACGTCGTTGAAGTAAGCGGATGGGTCGTAATGTTTGGTTGGTCAGGCATGGCTACATCCGTTCCGTAACTTCGATCCCGAGGAGCTGCAAGCCTTGTTTGAGGACGCGGCCGGTCAGGTCGCAGAGTGCCAGGCGATCGGCCTTTTCCTGCGGTTCGGCTTTCAGGACAGGAGAGCTTTCGTAGAAGCGCGCGAAATGGCCGGCGAGCTCGTAGAGGTAATTGCAGAGGTAATTTGGGCGGTAATCATCGACGACTGCATCAAGGACCAAACCGAAGGTCAGGAGATGTTTCGCGAGGGCGAGTTCATCGGCGGACTTCAGCTCGAAGGTGGGCTCGCGCTTTTCGATCATTGACTCCTCGGCTTTGCGGAAAATGCTGCGGACTCGAGTGTAGGCGTATTGGAGATACGGCGCAGTGTTCCCGTTCAGAGCGAGCATTTTTTCCCAGCTAAAAACGTAGTCGCTTTGGCGATTAGGGAGGAGATCCGAGTATTTGATGGCGCCGAGGCCGACGATGCGCGCGATTTCTTTGCGCTCAGTCTCGGGAAGCTCTGGATTTTTCTCGGTGACGACGGCCAGAGCGCGTTCTTCGGCTTCGTTGAGCAGATCGGTCAGCTTGATGTTCTCCCCGGTGCGCGTTTTGAACGGTTTATTGTCCGGCCCAAGGATCATGCCGAACCAGACGTGACTGAGGCGGACCCTCACATGCGGCATCCAGCGGCGGAAGATGGCGAAGAATTGCTTGAAGTGTAGTTGCTGGCGCGAATCGGTGACGTAAACGATTTCGTCTGGCTTCCACGTTTCAATGCGATAATCAAGCGTGGCGAGGTCGGTGGTGGTGTAATTGGCGCCCCCATCGCTCTTTTGGATGATAGCGGGCTGCTCTTTCAATTCGGGAATATCTTCAAAGAAGACGACCGCGGCACCCTCGCTTTCACGCGCGACGCCGAGATCCTTCAGGCGTTGCACAACGCCTTTAAGAGCGGAGTTGTAATAGCTCTCGCCGAGGATGTAATCGAAGTTCACCCCAAGGCGTTTGTAGACCTTGTCGAACTCGCGGAGGGAGAGTTCGATCATTTTTTCCCAAATGGCGAGGTTTTCGGGGTCGCCGTTCTGGAGCTTCACCAATTCCTGCCGCGCCAGAGTCGCGGTGGCCTCGTTCTGCTCGAACTCGTTGTTCACCTTTTTATAGAGGCGTTCCATTTCCGCGAGCGGATCGGCGGCCAGTGCGCTCTCATCCAGTTCGCGTTTCCAGCCGACGATCAATTTCCCGAACTGCGTCCCCCAATCGCCGATGTGATTATCGGTAATTACTTTGTGTCCGAGCAGGCGAAGAATGCGGCTGATGGCATTGCCGAGAATCGTGGAGCGGATATGGCCAACGTGCATCGGCTTGGCCACATTGGGCGAACTGAAATCGACGATCATCGTTTTGGGCGCGCTCGTAATTTCGTAGAAAAGGTGCTGACCTGTGAGGGCGGTCTTCAATAGTTCGGCAATGGCAGGCCTTTTCGCGCGAAAGTTCAGAAAGCCGGCGCCGGCAATCTCCACCTGCTCTGTGAGATCGGCGAGGTCCAGCTTTTCGGTAACCTGCTGCGCGAGTTGGCGCGGGTTGCTTTTGCGCTCTTTCGCCAGCGCCATGAGCGAATTGCTCTGGTAGTCGCCGAATTTCGGATCAGGGCAGGGACGTACCTGCACAGTCGCGAGGTTCGCGTCGGGCAAAACCTGTGCGACAGCCGTGCGCAGCCGCTCTTCTATTTTTTTGTAAAGCACCGGGTCGGCAATTTAATGCTCGCGGAACCGGGCACAAGTCTATGTTGAGCATTGCCAGATAGGCGTAATAGGCGCATGTGTTGCCCATGAAGATTGCGCTCGGATCGGATCACGCCGGTTTTTCCTACAAAGAAAAGATCAAGGCGCATTTGATCGGTTTGGGCCACGAGGTGAAGGATTGCGGTACGAGTAGCGACGCGCCAGTCGATTACCCTCTCTACATCCGTCCTGCGGCCGAGGCGGTGGCACGCGGGGAATGCGAGCGCGGGATTGTTCTGGGCGGATCTGGAAACGGCGAAGCGATAGTGGCCAACAAGGTACGCGGAGTGCGATGCGCACTCTGTTGGAGTGAGCAAACCGCGATTTGGGGCCGTCAGCATAACGATGCGAATGTTTTGGGATTGGGGGAACGGACTATTCCGCTCGAACTCGCTTTGAAGATCGTCGATCTTTTTCTTCAGACTCCTTTTGAAGGCGGGCGACATCTTCGGCGCGTGCAGGAAATCGAATAGCTTGAAACGCTCCGCGCGTGCCGTAAAACTCGCGCGCTCTATGTCACGCGAACGCATTTTGATCACCGGGCCAGGCGGAAGAGTCGGGCCGCATATTTGTCCGCTCCTTCGCGAAAAGTATGCGCTGCGTCTGCTCGATCAAAAACCGGTGCCGCTCACGGGTGACGATCAACTCGTGGAGGCAAATATTCGCGACACAGATAAAGTGCGCGAAGCGTGCGAGGGAGTGAAGGCGGTCATTCACCTCGCGGCGATTTCGGATGAGGATGATTTTCGCTCGAAGCTGTTGCCGGTAAACGTCGATGGTGTTTATAGCGTCTTCGAAGCGGCCCGACTGGCTGGAGTGCCGAAGGTGATTTTCGCAAGCACCGGCCAAACAGTCCTGCACTACGGGCGAGGCAACTGGGTCACGCCGGAGATGCTGCCACGGCCCTGGACAATTTACGCGTGTACTAAACTATTCGGCGAGGCACTGGCGCGCTACTATGTCGATCACCACAAAATGTCGTTCATTTGCATCCGCCTTTGTTGGTTCCAGGGATATAATTCACCGCTGTTGCGCGGTCCGGAACCTTTACTGCAGGAATGGTGCAGCCCGCGTGATTTTGTCCAACTTCTGACCCGGTCGATCGAGAGCGACGTTCGATTCGGGATATTCTTCGGAGTATCCAACAACACCGGTCGCTATTGGGACATTTCGAACGCACAGCAGGTGCTTGGTTACGAACCTCAGGACAATGCGGTCGAGTTCGTAAAAACCTTGAAATAATCACCGAATCCGCTTTCATCCAGCCATGCATCTCCCTTCGGTTGGACTTTTGCTGGCGTTTGCGGCCAACACTCTTGCCGCTGACAAGATTAACGTTTTCATCGGCACCTATACGGGCGGGCCGAGCAAGGGCATCTATTCGTACGAACTCAATCTGCAGGATGGCAGCTTGCACCAGGTTGGTTTGGCGGCGGAGATTGCGAGCCCCTCATTTCTAGCCATTCATCCGAACAAACATTTCCTGTATGCGGTAAATGAGGTCGAGAATTTTGGCGGGAAGAAAGCAGGAGCGGTGACAGGGTTCAAGATCGATTCATCCGGCACGAAACTGGAGAAGATCAATGACGCGACCTCCGGTGGACCCGGGCCTTGCCACTTGAGTGTTGATAAGACCGGAAAATTCGTGCTGGTTGCTAATTACAGCGGCGGGAGTGTAGAAACGCTGCCGATTAATGAGAAAGGCGAATTGGGGCAGCCCGTATCTTTCATTCAGCACAACGGTTCCAGCGTGAACAAGCAGCGGCAGGGTGAACCGCATGCCCATTCGATCAATCTCGATCCGAAAAACCACTTTGCGGTCGTGGCCGATCTCGGATTGGATAAGGTTTTTGTCTATCGATTCGATGAGAAGACCGGGAAGTTGACGCCGAATGATCCCGCTTCGGCCTCGTTGGCACCGGGATCGGGTCCTCGTCATTTCGCGTTTCATCCCAACGGAAAGAATGCATACGTCATTAACGAAATACTTAGCACTGCAACGACGTTTTCGTGGAACGCGGACAAAGGTTCACTCACTGAACTCCAAACGATCACGACGCTTCCGAACGGCCCGGTTGCGGGCAATAGCACTGCGGAAGTTCAGGTGCATCCGTCGGGCAAATTTGTTTATGGCTCGAACCGCGGACAGAATACGATTGCAGTATACTCCGTGGACTCCAGCGGCAAGCTGACTCATCTGGAGAACGAGAGCACGCGCGGCAAAACTCCTCGCAACTTTGGCATCGAGCCCGGCGGAAAATACTTGATCGCGGCGAATCAAGATTCGGATACGCTCTCTGTTTTCAAGATCGATCAGAAGACAGGTGCGCTCGATCCTGTCGGTGAAACGGTTCCCGCGCCGAAACCGGTTTGCGTCAAGTTCCTGTCAAAATAGACAGCGAGTGGGAAACCGATTTATCGGGATAGACGTTCTTGAGCAAACGCCCGTGCAGGACTTGCACCGCGGCGAAGTGAACTAACCCGCTCAGAACAAACGTGTAGACGACGCTTACGAGAAAGAGGCCGAATCCTTTCGTTTGCTCTGGTTTCAGCCAAAGAGCGACCCCGTGGTAAAGGATCCTCACGGAGAGCACTGCGCCTACAGCCCAGCAGATCCATGTATTTATTTTCGGAATGGCATCCGGCATCCGCAGAAGGAAAATCGGCATGAACCCGCACGCCATCAGCACAAAGCACCCGCCGAAAGTGCAGATCACGCCGAAACTTTCCGCCACGCTCTTGAGCAGGAACGTTCCGGCAAAAATCACGACAAAGGAAGCGATCGCATAAAATCCCACGTAACGAATCACCCGTTCGATCGGGAGATGGATCTGCCCCATCTCTCCGACGCTTTCGCCCAACCTTAACAGGCCGTAACCCTCCACTGCAAAAGTGATGGCCATCAGCGGAAGCAACGAAATCAGGACGATGGTAGCTGCGTTGGGCGGCTTTAAGGCCATTCGCTCCCAGGTTTTGGACGGGGCGAAGAGAAGGTTCAGTGCTCGTATCATTGATGCCTAACTATCGACTCTGAAAGACCCGCGAATGCTTTTTCGCGGGAATGCTGATCGTATAACTTTTTGTATCCTCTGCCACCGAAACCTTTACGTAGTTTGCCTGGCAATCCTTTTCCTCATTCGCGATCAAGTCGGTGGAGGTATTATTTTGTGAGTCGTTCCGCAGGTTGCGGTGGAGTTGATAAATCGCCTGGATGGAGGGCGTGGACTTCAGCGTCGCGAAGGTTTCGGCGCCGCACCCTTTGGTTGTCCCGTTACCCATGATGGCGACGGCGGGCTCGATCGCATGAATCAAAAGCGGATTGTTGCTCACATCCAGGCCGTGATGGTTCACATCGTAAATGTCCACGGTGCCAATCAAGTTCTGCGGACACACGAGTTTGGCTTCGTTGTTCCAGGTCAAATCGCCGCCATCGAACAGATCGAATTGTCCGTATTTAAGCAACAGCACCAGGCTGTTGGCATTGTCGCTCGTGTCCTTCTCCTTTTCTTTTCCATTCTGGCAATCGACAGTTTTGCCGGTGGTGGCGTTCGAAATGGTTTTTTGCATCGCTCCGATGCAGCGGACGCTGAGCTTCTCTCCGCCGATCTTTTTCAATGGCAGCAAATCGCCTGGCTTCAGCACCGCACGTTTCGCTTTGATGTCCCGATAAGGTTGAATCGACCGTTGGAAGGAACCGCTGGTGTCAGCCGGGTTATCCGGATTCTTTTCCGGGATGCCATTGTCGTAAATGGTCCCGACAGGAAGCGCCTGCGCGACTTCCGCCGCGCCCCCGAAGTGATCCACATGAAAATGGGTTGTTAAGAGATGATCGATCCGATCGACTCCTGCGTCCCTGGCTGCCTGAACTATCCGCTTCGAATCACGCCCGCCTGGATTGCCGGAATCGATCAGAATCGCTTCTCCGGCTGGTGTTACGATCAGCGTCGCCGCGCCGCCTTCCACATCGACCCAATAGAGATCGAGCGTTTTGGCCTCAGCCGCCTGCATCCAGATGCAAGCCGCCGCGACACACGCCAGCGGAAGAACTCCTCGTAACATACTCAAGCAGCGCATCAAACTGGATTTGATTACACTGCGCCAGCATTTTCGCCCGGCGCGCGGACCGGCGGTTCTTCCCGCCGATCAAGGCTTCGCCAGACATCGCTTTTCATCTACGATTGCGGGTTGAAGAAAATAACCGAGCCAGACTTTTGCAGGTAAAGGTGATGTCGTGCGGCAAACGTCCTCGCGAATTGCAGATGGTCGGGAGAAGTGACGTCGCGAAGTTCAAAACGGGTCCCCAACTTTCGGAGTTTTTCGCAATCATCCTCCCACAATGGAAGCCGCGTGGTTGTTGAATTCATAAGTGGCCTTTCGCCCAATGGTTGTTGGAGAGTGGCTGGTTCACGGTTTCAGGGTAACCAGTCGAGGTTTTAGCGCTCTCCTTCTTTTGCAGAATGTGACTCGCGGGTTGCGGCCAGCTTTGCAGCAAAATCATGTTGCGGCTTCTGCCTGCGTGTCGCGGGTTGCGGTAAGTTCCTGTTATGGCAGCTATCGACCCAAGACCGGAAGCAGGCGATGCGAGTGAAAAGCAGCTCTGCTTGCACTGTTTGGCTCCTAACTCCATATTCGCAAACTTTTGTCATGATTGCGTCGCGCCATTGAGTTCGTTTGCGGCCACAGGACCAATGGAATCTGTTTTCGCGGAAGGCCACGTTTACCGGCAGGCGGTGGAATCACCGCGCAGTTGGATCATTGTTCTCGGTGTGTGGATGATTTTTGGAATGACGATTCTCAGCGGTGCGCTGCCTTTGTTCACAAAAGCGGAGCGCGGAACTCCGGCGTTGCTCTATAGCCTGTGTTTGATTCCGATCCCTGCGATGGTTTTATGGAAAACAACGAGGGGCTTTTTTCAGCAGCGGGCATCAAAAGTTAAACGAGCATAGCGAGTCGCTTTTAATCGCGCTCGAAGGTAAAAAGGGTGTGCGGCGCTTTGCGAATAAGTTCGACGTGCGTATCGATGAAGCCGGCGTTCGCTCGGAACTTCCCAACCTTTTTACCGGTGATACCGCGGTCAGTGCCCGAGCTGCGCTCGTTGCCACCACTGTGCCGGTAACAAACATTGGCCGTGCCCATGTCGTCACCATAAAGACACGCATCCCACCCATCCGTATCCGCATAAATAATCGTGCCGCTGGGATCCTGAATCTGGCGTGAGCCGATGTTGGTTGCGCCGCAATTGATGTAGCAATTTTGCGCGTAAGCCAGAAATCCCCAAAAACCGCCTTCGCGCACACCCGTCCGCACTTTTTCGTCCGATTGCGGTTTCTGCAGGCTGGAAGGACAGATGAAGACACCTCCTCCGGAATTCGTCGCAGCGCGGCCAAGGTACGGTTGAAGTTGTCGGTACCAGATGGTGGAATTGTTGGCGAGCCAGCCGACCGGATAGGCCTGATTGTCTTCCTCGAACATCATCGCCGCGAGGGCAAGCTGCCGAATGTTGCTTTGACACTTAGCCGCTTTTCCTTTGTCTTTGGAACGGGCGAGCGCCGGGAAGAGAAGGCTTGCGAGAATGGCAATGATCGCGACAACGACAAGCAGTTCGATCAAAGTAAAGCCGCCTCGTGCGGAAGAGCGCGCACTCATCTTCGAAGCTTAGCTCCGTATGTTGGCGTAGCGAGATAAAAAGACTGCTGAACCCGCGGATTCAGCAGCTCCAATTCAAAAATTTGTGTTTTAGCGACGAAATGGAACCCACGCTGGTTCGGGTTCATGACTCGCGCACGCCTGGTTCGTCGGAGCGTCCGCTTCTCGCTGGCTGGCTTGCACCAGACGGTTTGCCAGAAGATAGGCCTCGACTTCATCACCACTCACATCTGCCAGCATTTGGCCATTGACCTCAACGCACGGGCTCAGCATCTGACCGCTCTTTTCGATCATTTCCTGACGTTGCGTCGGATTGTTGATGATGTCGCGATCTTCGAATGGAAGGTCGTACTTGCGCATAATCGCGCGGACGCCCTGGCTCCAGCCGCAGGTCGGTTTTAAATAAGCGATGATTTTAGGTTTCTCCATATTCGATGGACAGAAATTGCCATACCGGACGCAATTTACAATCACGTTAGTTCACCAAATGGCAGGCGGTTTCGCGACCGTCGGCGCTCTTCCGCAGGTTTGGAACTTGAGTACGGCAACGATCCTCGGCCAGGGGGCAGCGTGGATGAAAGGGGCAACCAGCCGGGGGATTCAGGGGCGATGGAATATCACCTGCGAGAATGATGCGCGTTCGTTTCAAATCCGGATCGACCACGGGAACTGCGGAGATCAAAGCTTGCGTGTAGGGATGTCTTGGATTTCTGCAAACTTCCGCCGCATCGCCGGCTTCGACGATTCGGCCAAGATACATCACCAGGATTCGGTGACTGATCTTTCGCACGACCGCCAGGTCATGCGAGATGAACAGATAAGCCAGCCTGTATTTGTGTTGAAGATCCATGAGCAATTTAACAATTTGCGCCTGGATTGAGACGTCGAGCGCGCTAACAGCTTCGTCGCAAACGATGAACCTCGGTTCCACGGCCAGCGCCCGCGCAATGCCGATTCTTTGGCGTTGGCCACCGCTGAATTCATGGGGGTAACGATCTGCGTGCGTGGGTTCCAGTCCAACATCGGCCAGCAACTGTTCAACCCGCGCACGGCGAGCCACGCGCGTAGGAGTGAGCTGGTGGATGTCGAGTGCCTCCCCGATTATGTCTTCCACGCGCATGCGCGGGTTGAGCGAGCTGTAAGGGTCCTGAAAGATCATTTGGAAATCGCGACGCGTTTCGCGCAGTGCGACGCCGCTGAGGTGTGTAATTTTATTTCCGTTGAAAATGATTTCGCCGGAAGTGGGTTCAAGGAGGCGAATGATCGCTCGGCCAAGAGTCGTTTTGCCACAACCGCTCTCTCCGACCAGTCCGACCGTTTCGCCTGATGCCACTGTGAAGCTGACGCCATCCACGGCGCGAACCATCTGTTTGCGTGCCAGATATTGAACCCGCAAATTATTGACTTGGAGAAGGGTTTCCACTTTAGCTGGCAGTGAGGACCCTTTCGCGCCCGTCCTCCAAAGTCGGGACGGCTTGAATCAGCGCACGCGTGTAAGGATGGGACGGGTTCTTGAGGACCTGACGGACGGGTCCTCGTTCGACGATTCGTCCCAGCTTCATGACTGCAATATCTTCCACCAGGTCGCCGACGATGCCGAGATTATGCGTGATGAGTAGGATGGACATTCCGAACTGTTGCTTGAGCTCGGCCAGCAATTCAATGATCTGCGCTTGAATGGTGACGTCCAACGCGGTGGTGGGTTCATCAGCGATCAGCAGTTTGGGGCGCGAAGCGAGGGCCATGGCGATCATCACACGTTGTTGCATTCCGCCGGAAAGCTGGTGTGGATAAGCGCGGCTCCGTTCCTCCGGGGCTGGAATGCCGACGAGCCCAAGTAACCGCGTGACTTCTGCGTCTCTCGCATCGATCGGCCGATGCAGCGCAAGGGCCTCTTTAATTTGCTTTCCGACCCGAAACACCGGGTTGAGCGACGCTCCCGGCTCCTGAAAAACGTAGCTGACAGTGGCGCCGCGGATTTTGCGGAGTTCTGGCGCGGTCATTTCCAGAACATTCTCTCCTTCGAGCAAAATCGCGCCCGCCCGATATTGTGTGGGAGGAGCGGGGAGAAGGCGTGCGATGGAAAGGGCAGCGACGCTTTTGCCGGAGCCGCTTTCTCCTACCAGCGCGAGGCTTTTACCCGCCTGAATCGTGAGGCTAAGGTCCTCGACGGCGGTGAATGACCCAAAGCCGACGGAAAGATTCTTGATCTCCAACAGGGACATCAGAAAGTTAACAGTGTAAAGAACAGGTCGAGAATCAAGCAATTCCGCGAATGCCCGGAATCCATCGGGACAGGGCATGGCGACGCGGCCTGAATTACCTCAACTGCAACGACCGGGTCAGTTTCTTTTTGCAGAACGGGGATTCTGTGGTAAAAAGAATCAGTCGCAGTTCCGTAAAAAAATTAACAGAACCATTTGACACCTTGGGGTTCGTGTGGTTCTATTTGGCCCCTTTTTCTTAGGGTGTTTATGTACGCTGTTGTTGAATCTGGTAGCAAGAAATACCGCGTGAGCGCGGGAGAGACTTTGGTTGTTGATCGTCTAAACGTTGAGCCTGGCAAGGAGCACACGCTGGATCGAGTGTTGCTTGTGGGCGGAGGCGACAAAACATCTGTCGGCAGCCCGGTGGTCAAGAACGCGACTGTTCTCGCCGATGTTGTGGAACATAAACGTGGTCCGAAGCTCATCGCCTTCAAGATGAAGCGCCGTAAGGGCTATCACCGGACAGTGGGGCACCGCCAGGAACTGACGGTTCTGAAAATAAAAGAAATTAAGCTTTAACGATATGGCACATAAAAAAGGTCAAGGCTCCAGCCGTAACGGCCGCGACAGTAATTCCAAGCGCCTCGGCGTGAAGGCATTCGGCGGTGAGTTCGTTACTGCAGGGAGCATTCTCGTTCGCCAGCGCGGCACGAAGTTTGTCGCCGGTTTGAACGTTGGCACTGGGCGTGATTGGACGCTCTTTGCTCTCACGGATGGCAAAGTGAAGTTCGATAAGGACAGCCGCCGGGTGAACATCACCCCGCAAGCGGCTCAGGCGGTCGCGAGTAACTAACTTCGCCTGTCAGACTTTGCACAAGCGGCACTCCGGTGCCGCTTTTTTTATTTCATTGAATTCACCGGCAAGACACAGCGATGCTGCGGATTCGTTAAGATTGCTACATTCGTAATCCAATCGTAACAGAGCGGACACATGGCCGTAACGTGCCGCGGATGAAATCCGCTCACCAAACGAATGAAATCAACCACGCTCAATAAGATTGTTGCGGGAATATTGGCTGCGGGCTCGCTATCGCAGCTAGCGCACGCGGAGTCAGATGCGCTCCTGAACAAGCTCGTTCAAAAAGGCATCCTGACCCAGAAGGAAGCGGAAGAACTGGGTAAGGAAGGCAAAGAAGAAGCGAAGAAAGATTGGGTCACCGGCGCTGGCATGCCCGACTGGATCAAGAGCGTGAAGCTCTACGGTGATTTCCGTGGCCGCTTCGAACAAAATAGCGCGGACAACGACCTCTATACTGACCGAAATCGTTTTCGCTACCGCCTCCGCCTCGGAACGACGGTCAATTTCGCTGAGAATTTCGAACTTGGTTTCCGGATCGCCTCCGGGAACCCGTTGACCAATCCCGGCGGTACCCTCGTCGGCGGTTCGCCGGTCACGGCCAACCAGGATCTCAACTCGCTCGAATCACGAAAGTTCCTCTGGATCGATGCGGCCTACGCGAAATGGGCCGCTTTCAAGAGCGACGATTTCACGCTGACAGGCACCATCGGGAAAATGGATAATCCGTTCCAGTTTTCCAACATGGTCTATGACTACGACATCACTCCGGAAGGCGCGGCACTCCAAACGTCCTACAGGATCAATGAGCAACACGCTTTGAAAGGGAACGCTGCGTTCTTCGTTCTCGATGAACTGAATCAGGACATCGTGGTCGGCACCGCGCCCGCCTCCACGAAGGTAACGGGAAGTCACGATCCTTACCTCTACGGCGGCCAGGCGATTTGGGAAGCGAAATGGACGAAGACTTTCGACACCGCGCTGGGCGTGGGCGGATTCCTGATTGAAGATCGCGCCGCGCTCAGTTCCAGGATTCAGCCATTCTACAACGCAGGCAACTCGCGCGACGCCAACGGCTTCCTGAAATACAATTACAACCCGATCATTGGGACCGCTGCCGCTACTTACAAGTTTGACAGTGCACCGCTCTACAAAGGGCAGTTTCCAATCAAGGTGGCGGGGGAATTCATGCATAATCCCGCTGCCCCGGAGCAGAACGAAGGCTGGCGCGCCGGAATTACGATCGGCAAGGCTGGAAAGAAGGGCCAGTGGGAACTGAATTACCGTTACCAACAACTGGAAGCGGACGCGTGGTTCGATCAACTCGTGGACGATGATAACGGCGCCTTCTACGGGACCGGCAATCCTCAACTTGCAGGAACGGGCCGCGGAAGTGGCTGGCTTGGCGGTACGAACATCCGCGGTCATCAAGTTATCGCCACCTACTCGATCACCGACTTCCTGAACTTTACCTTCACCTACTACGATAACGAAGTGATCATCGGCACGCCGGGCCAGTCTGGAGATGGTCGGCATTTCATGGCAGACCTGAACTGGAAGTTTTAGAGTTTCTTTCTCCGCTTGAGCACCAACTGCTCTGATGAGTGCTGGTGCTTTCCGCTTTAAACAAAGGGGCTGGCCAGGGTGTTGACCCAGCCAGCCCCTGATCGGCAAGCGACTCTCCATTCGCTTGCCAAACCCCACCCAGTTTACCTCCAGTTGCGTGCGTCGAACGTGATCGAAAAAACTATTTGGCCGCGCTGGCCCAACCGATAACGCGTCCGTCGGGCAATTGAACTTGCTCTGTTTCACGCATCGTGGCAGCAGGCTGGGTGCTGTCATCGAGATAAAGGGCTGTTACCTTGCGGCTCTCAATGAGGACGGGAATCTCCACAACGCCATACCGCTGCACCCGTGCTTTCACGACGTACTTGCCGGGCGCGAGGGGAACCGTCGCAGGATCTTCCAGCATCGGTGTGACATAGTTGCGGACGGTCAGGAACGGTTTCCCATCGTCGGTCAGGATGTCGTAATTGCTGTGAATTCGGTGATCCGCGTCGTCTGTCCCCGTTCGGCGCCATGCCGAATGAACGACAAGGTTCCCGGTCTCCGGAGAGGTCTTTGAGAGAATACCTGGTTCGGGTCCGACCGCGGCGGTCGAGATATGCTGCGGCGCGGCGCATCCGAATGCGGCGCAGGCCAAAGCCAGGATTGGCAAGACACGGTTCATTCAGCAATCCTTTGTATCCAAACAGTGCAACCGCTCAAGTTCCTGAATGAAATTTAATTTGGGGTGCACCATATTCCAGAAACTTGCACTTTTTCCTTTGGAACAACGTGATCGCTGCCGATAGAGACATGGTGTGTTGCGGGTGCGCGCGAATCTGGAAGATCTGCTTTCTGGCCATCGGGCTCCTGCTGGCCGGGATGCACGTTGAAGGCGGGAACCGCCTTTTTACAACGGCCGAAGCCAAGGCGCTCTCCACCAATTCCATCCGCCTGATTGTGCCCGTCCGCCTCGAAGGCGTTGTTCTCTGGGTCAGTCCGACGAAGGACCGCCTGTACCTGCAACAGGAAACGAACCCGGTCCTGGTGGAAATGGATTTCCGGAAATGGGAACTGAAGCCGACCGACCATATTCGAATTGAAGGTGAAAGTCTCGTTCGCGACTACGGAACGCGGTTCACTTTCGCGGCATTGCCTGTTGTCGATAATGATGGACTGCACGCGGACATCGAGCGGAGCGGCCAGATTTACCTCACAGCCGGGCGCCACCGATTTCAGGCGGGATATTTCAATCGCTATGGTGATTTCAGCTTCACAATTCATGTGCAGGGACCTGACCGTCCGAAGCAGCTTATCCCGGGGGAAATTCTCTCGCACGAAGGGGGTTCTCCCGGGACACAATCGTGGTCGAAAGGAGTTGCTTATCGGACATTCGAGGGAAAGTGGAACCGACTGCCTGATTTCTCGACGTTAAAGCCCGTGGCTGAGGGGGTGATTCCTGAGTTCGACCTTTCCGTCCGAAGTCGATCGGAATTCGTCGGCATTGAATACACAGGCGCAATCGAGATCGCCGAGGAAGGCCTTTATACTTTCTTCACCAGCTCGGATGATGGCAGTTTGTTCCGCTTTGAAAACTCTTCGCCCGCGACTTTAAAGATTCTCGGAACGGGGCAGATTCCAACACCGCGTCGGATCAGCCTTTCGCGCTCGCTGAACGATGATGAAACCGCTCTCTGGGCTACTGTGTACGGCGAAGTATTTTACGCGGGACGCGGTCAAAACGGATGGGAATTGGAACTTCGGTCCGGAACTGGACGGATGCGCGTCCAAATGCCTTCCATCACCGGTCAAGTGCCGGAATATCTTCTGAAAGCACGGGTTCGCGCGACGGGTATCGCACAATCAGTCCGCAGCACGGACGGGCGTGTGGCCGGGGAATTACTCCTGCCGGATCTTGCGCACCTCGGACTGATCAGCGTACCGCCGCAGCTTTGGAATAGCCTTCCCATCACGAGGATCGACCAACTCGAGTTTGTCGGGCGCGGAGTGGAGTTCGTTCGCGTGCAAGGCCAGGTCAAATCGTTCGATCCAGATGATGGCCTGATGGAAATAGCCGACGGACCGGCGGTGTTGCGAGTCGATTCCATAAATAGATTGCCTGAGAAGACCGGGGTGCGTTTGGAGATACTCGGACGGTTGAACCGATCTCAAAACCCACCGACCCTTCAATGGGGCGTTTTTCGTGAGTTGGCGGAGAGCCTGACGAATCGCACGGCACTGCCCATCCTGACGACGATTGAACAAGCACACCGCTTAAAGAAAGAAGAAGCGATTCAACGGTATACCGTCCGCGTACAAGGAGTGGTCACCTGGGCGAAACCGGGAGAGGCAGATGGATTTGTTCAAGATTCGACACGCGGAATTTTCATTAGCGATCTCGCACCGTCACCCACAGACACACCGCGGATCGGCGATTTCGTTGAACTCCACGGCGAAACCGAGCCGGGAGATTTCGCGCCGATCATCACAGCGTCACGAGTTCGGGTTTTGGATCGAGGGCGCATTCCGGAGCCTCTGCACCCTGAATGGGAACAGTTGATGAACGGGAGCCTGGATAGCCAGTTGGTCGAGCTCACCGGGACGGTGACCATGGTCAAAGGAGATCAGCTTACCCTCATGACTGCGGGGGGATCTTTGCGCGTGCAGACGGATCAATTCTCACCCGAACATTTGAAACAGTACGAGAACGCGGAAATTCGGATGCGCGGAGTTCTCGTGGCAGACTGGGATCATGATTCGCATCAACTTCGTTCCGGATTGGTGCACATGCTTTGTCACTCGATTCAACTCGAGCAATGCGCGCCCCCCGATATTTTCGATCTGCCCACGCGAAAGATTGCCGAACTTCTACAGTTCAATCCGGGTGCCAAGGGATCGCAGCGGGTGAAGGTTTCCGGCCAGATTATCTACGCGGCAAATACTCATTACCGCCTGAGTGATTCGTCTGGTGGAGTTCGCATTGTGCCGAGAATTTCAACGGCGCTTTCTCTCGGGGATCATGTCGAGGCTGTTGGATTTATCCACCTGGGTTCGAGCGCACCGGTGATTCAAGAGGCCGAGGTGCGAAAAATCGCGCCGGGCTCGCTGCCCTCTCCGAATGTTTTGACCCAAACGGAACTGTTCCATCCACGCTTCGACTCCACCCTGGTGCAGATGGATTGCACGGTGGTGGATCACCGCCGGGAAGGTGCCGAAGATGTCCTGGAGGTGCGCCTGGGAGCGGACGTGATCAAGGCGCGTATTCCGGCTCTTGATTCAAGCGTTTCGCGAATTGACCCCGGGAGCAAGTTGCGCCTCGCGGGAGTCTATTCCAGTAGAGAGCAATCGCTCGGCAGTTCCGAACGCCCGAACGATTTCGAGATTCTCCTCAACTCCTGGCACGATGTGCAGGTGCTGAGCCGACCTTCGTGGTGGACTTCCGAACGTTCTTTCTCGGTTTTCGGTTCGCTCGCGCTGATCATGGTCGGATCTCTGGCGTGGATTCACACCTTACGACGCCGGGTCGAGACCCGGACCCGCCAATTGCGTCACGAGGTTGAGGAACGGAAGCAGGCAGAGGCCCAGGCGCGCCGGGCGCGCGAGGAGGCCGAGATTGCGAATAGGGCGAAGAGCCAGTTTCTGGCGAACATGAGCCACGAAATCCGCACCCCGATGAACGGAGTGGTCGGGATGACCACGCTCCTTCTCCAAACCCCTCTGGCGGCGGAGCAGCGGGACTACGCGGAAACAGTACGCGACAGCGGCGAAGCGCTTTTGACGATCATCAACGATATTCTGGACTTCTCGAAGGTTGAGTCAGGCAAACTCCAGCTTGAACGCGCGCCCCTTCATCTCCGGGAGATCATCGAAAGCGCTCTGGAATTGATCGCGCCGCAGGCGCACGCAAAGAATCTCGAACTGACCTGCGTTTTTGATCCCGATACGCCCACCGAATTTTACGGCGATGCAGGCCGCCTGCGGCAGATTCTTCTGAACCTTGCCGGCAACGCGGTCAAATTTACGAAGCAGGGCGAAGTCGTCCTGACGGTCGGTTCCGCTTTGCAGACGGAAAGCGAAGTGCAACTGCGCTTCGCATTGCGCGATACAGGCGTCGGAATTGCCTCCGAAGCGCTACCCAATCTTTTTCAACCGTTTGTTCAAGCGGATGGTTCGACCACCCGGCAGTTTGGCGGGACCGGTCTCGGCCTGGCGATTTCGCGGCGACTGGTCGAATCGATGCGCGGCGCGATCTGCGTTCAAAGTCGGGTGGGGCAGGGGTCTGTCTTTACCTTTACGATTACGCTGGAACGCAACCTTACGGCGCAAACGTCGAAATTGGATTTGCCCGAGAGCGCTCAAATCGCGCGTGTTCTCTTGCTGGAGGAAAACGCTGCTGCCGCGGATTCGCTACGTGAGAATCTGGCGGCTTGCGGAGTGAAGCTGGATGCCATCGCGTCCACCCACGAGAAAGCCCTGGCGCTTTTGTGCGAAGCGCGCGCCGGCGGCCGGCCCTTCTCGATCCTTTTCGCCACACGCAAACATCTCACGCGCGGTGGCATTAATTCCTTCCGTTCGGACCCCGGTTGCACCGATCTCAAGATCGTGGCCCTCACCAGTCACACAGACCGCCTTAAACCCGAAGAGCTGAAGCAACTCCGCATTGATGAGGCACTGACCAAGCCCGTCCAATTGGGCCGGCTCCAGCGAGTCCTGCTTCAACTTCTTAAGCCGGCAACCCAGGAGCCCTTAACCGAGGCCGTGTTGACTCCCGCTCGCGATAAATCCCGCCTCCGCATTTTGTTGGCGGAGGACAATCCAGTGAACCAGAAAGTCGCGCTGCGCCAATTGCAGAAACTCGGATACCAGGCAGAGACGGCGGCGAACGGGATCGAAGTTTTGCATCGGCTGGAAACGGCCGATTTCGATCTGATTCTTATGGATTGCGACATGCCGGGCCTGGATGGCTACGAAGCGACCCGCCGTATCCGCCGCCAGGAAACCGTCCGCCATGTTCAGATCGTGGCGATGACCGCGAACGCGATGCAAGGTGACCGGGAAAAATGTCTCGCCGTGGGGATGGACAATTACATCGCCAAGCCCACCCGCCTGGCAGAACTGCAAAGCATTTTGGAAACCGCATCGGCGCAGTGTGCAACGCTCGCGCAGAACAACTAGCGAGGAATTCCTTGCCGCACGACAGTTCGCGGCTAAAAAGAGGAGGCTTCGTCTGTAGGGCTGGGAAGCAGCGCAAGGAGGCAGGTCTGTCGAGCGGTGGTCTAACTTTCAATAGAGCCAAACGCCCCGTTCGCGCGCCTGATTTGGCACAGAAGCTGCCCCTCTCGTGCCTGAGTGACTGTTACGGCTGAATTTCCGGAAGCGCCGCGCCCCATGCGGTCTCCAGTACACGAACTGACGGCTGCCTCTGCGGAGGTGGACCCGCTTCCGTCCCTGGGAGTGATCGTCATGAATCGTATGGCGTTCGGGCCGCGTTCAGGAGATTTGAGCCGATTCGAATCGCTCGGCTCAAGCGATCGTGAGCGGTTGGAAAAATATGTCGAGGAGCAGCTCTATCCTGAGAAAATCACCGATTATGATCTTGAGTATCGGCTGATAAACGCCGGCTTCAGCACACTTAATAAATCGCGAGCGCAACTCTGGGAGGATCACGCCAAAGCTCCGCGCGCTGACCGCTACCTGCCTCTCTGGGAGACCGAACGCGCGACGATCGCTCGAGCGATTTACAGCGAGCGTCAGCTCCTCGAAGTCCTGGCCGATTTCTGGCACAATCATTTCAACATAAACGCATACGATTACTGGATCTCGCCGCTTTGGGTGCACCAGGATCGCGACATCATTCGGGCCAATATTTTCGGCAATTTCCGCAAAATGGTTGAGGATGTCGGCACCAGTTTCCCGATGTTGAATTACCTCGATAATGTCAGCAATACACGGTCCGGTCCCAATGAGAATTACGCGCGCGAACTTTTCGAGCTGCATACGCTGGGCGCGGAAAATTATTACGGCACGCGGAGCGTGGATGACGTTCCACTTGACGGTAACGGCGTCCCAATCGCGTATGTCGACGAAGATGTTTACGAAGCGGCGCGTGCTTTCACCGGCTGGAGCGCTGATTACGACACTGGAGTGTTCCAGTACAATCACGACGAACATGATCGCTTCCGCAAGGAAGTAATGCGCAAGCGGTGGTCCGCTGACCAGGCGTATCAGAAAGAAGGTCGAGAAATTTACGATCTCCTGGCGGCGCATCCCGGCACCGGGCGATATATCGCGCGAAAACTCTGCCGCCGTCTCATTGCGGACGATCCACCACAGCGTATCGTCGATGAAGCGGCCGCGGTTTTTACCGCGCAACGAAACGCCCCGGATCAGTTGCGCCAGGTTTACCGCACCATCCTGCTCTCACCTGAATTTGCGAATACCTGGGGCCAGAAGGTGAAGCGTCCGTTCGAAGTTTTTGCCAGTTCGATGCGCGCCGTGGGCGCCGACCTCCCTCTTAAAATGGGCGACCGATACGCGGATTGGTTTGTTAGTTTCCTGCGGGAAACTTCGCACGTCCTTTTTCAATGGCCTACGCCGGATGGTTATCCTGATTACCGCGCGCGCTGGCTTAGTACGAATCCCATGGTGGTGAACTGGCGAATTGCCAATGGAATGGTTGACGTGAACAACTACAACTGGACGAAAACGCCGTTCAAACTTTTTGATCCTTTTGAGCAGATGCCCAGCAGCGTTCGCAGCCCGCGCAAAATGGTCGATTTCTGGATCGCGCGCATTCTCGGTTTCGCTCTGCCGGAAAATTCGCGCCAGGATCTGATCGATTTCACCGCGCGCGGTCGGGACCCCGAGTTCGATATCAATCTCACTGAGGAAATTTCTCGCGAACGGGTTTGGGGCATGATCGGCCTTCTTCTCATGTCTCCGCAACATTTGCTGCGTTAAATTATGATCACCACACGCCGCACCTTTCTGAAAAGCTGTTCTGCCGCCGTCGCCGCGATGGCTGGCGCGCGACTCGGTTCTCTGGCTTTCGCTGATGGGACTGGGCCTGACACGGGCGAAGTTCTTGTTGTTGTTTTCCTGCGCGGCGGGATGGACGGTTTGAGTCTCATCCCGCCGATCGCAGGTAATGACCGAGGATTCTACGAAGAGGCCCGGCCGCAACTCAAAATTCCCACGACGGGGGCCAACGCCGCGCTTCCTCTGAATGCCGCGTTCGGCATCCATCCCAGCGCGCGCGGGCTTCGGGACCTTTACTGGGCGGGCAACGTCGCTGTCGTCCAGGCGGTCGGCACTTCCGGCAGCCGCAGTCATTTCGATGCGATGCGTTCCATCGAACTCGGCACGCCTGGCAGCAAGGCGATGGGAAGCGGCTGGCTGACGCGCCATCTTGCCACGGCCCCGAGTCTGGCCAAAACCATTCTCATGCCGGCGCTCGCCGTTGCAGGGGGCACCCCCACTTCATTGCTTGGCAGCACCGAGTCAGTAAACATGTCCAATCCCAGCCAATTCAGCCTGAGCAGCATTGGACACTGGACCTGGGCTACCGGGGATCAACGAACCACATTGCGCCGCCTTTACGCGCGCGGAATCAGCCCGTTGCACACGGCCGGCATCCAGGCGCTCAACGCCACAGGCCTCGTCGAAAGTGTAGCCGGGGCCGCATATAAGCCGGCGTCGGGTGTCACTTATCCTGGCGACGGATTCTCCAATCAACTGAAGCTGATCGCGCAGATGATCAAACTGGATGTCGGTCTGCGTGTCGCGA
The DNA here is from genome assembly GCA_044226545.1 of Limisphaerales bacterium. GTDB lineage: Bacteria > Verrucomicrobiota > Verrucomicrobiia > Limisphaerales > SXQI01 > DASVNK01. Next base: position 118,001 of record JBGAGW010000015.1, on the reverse strand, counting down.
CGGTGGATCTCGGCGGTTGGGATACACACGAAACCCAGGGCATCCAACCCGGCGGCACGTTCAGCAATCTCATCACCACGCTTTCTGGCGGCCTCACAGCGTTTTATTCGGACCTTGATCGCAGTTCCTCTCCTGCCTTGACGAAACGATTGACTATCGTCGTGCAAAGCGAGTTCGGCCGACGCGTTCAGGAAAATGCGGATCGCGGCACCGATCATGGCACCGCCAACCCCATGCTGGTGATCGGTGGGAATGTCCGCGGCGGGATCTACGGAAACTGGCCGGGGCTCCATCCTGACCAACGGTTCGAAGGCGCGGACCTGGCACCGACCACTGATTACCGAACGATCCTGAGCGAAATATTGATTCGTCGCTTCGGCAATCCTCGTATCGGCGATGTTTTCCCTGGTTTCGAAGACTACAAGGCACTGGGATTGATCAACGGCTCGGACACGCCGATCGTCCTCGTCACTCAAAAGCCGCTCACACCAAAGAATTTCAAAATTCGACGCGCAACCGAAACCGCCGTCCGCCTCGAGTGGTCCGCTGCGGAAAATGCGACGAGCTACAAACTAGAAAAGCGCGCGAACGATAACTCGGAGTGGTCTGACCTTGCCGTTCTGACCTCCGCCTCCACCCAGTTCGACGACCTCTCGACCGAAGCGGGTAAGGGCAGCTATCGCCTGAAAGCGATCAACTCCGGCGGTGAAAGCGATTACACACCATCGATCGTCTTGGTCGAGCGGCCGCTGACGCCGCTCGAAAAATGGCGGTTCCAGCATTTCGCCACGACCGAGAATGCCGGCTCGGCCGCGGACGATTACGTCTCGACGACCGACGGCCTGAACAACTTCACGAAGTATGCCCTCGGACTCATTCCCACTTTCCCCGCACCCGCCGCCGAAGGCTTCGCCCCGGGTTTCCCCAAAACGGAAGTTAAAGGCACCCAATTCAGCCTGATCTACAACCATCCAGTCGACCGCACTGACGTCCGTTTTGAAGTTCAATACTCCGAAGATCTAAAAACCTGGACCCCGGTGAATGCCACATCGGAAGGAATCCAAAATGGCATCGAACTCCACCGAGCCTCCGTGCCCGCTTCCGGGAAGAGCCAATTCATGAAACTTAAGACTCTGCGGGTCTAACTTTCTGTGTGAGCGCGGGACGGTGAGGCCCTGGCTGGCAAAGCGCTGTGCGATCGGTACGGAACCGTGCACAATCGACAGCACAATCGACGGACATGCGAGCATTCACGTTTGACAAAGCTGCTGCTGTCGTTGCTACCCTTTAGCCATGCTCGGAAAATGCAAAAACCATTCCCTTACCCGCATAGCGCTCGGCACAACCGGCCCCGCAAACAGAAATTTCTTATCATTATCGAATTGAGCGTGAGATGATGCTCACAATGGATCTCGACCGATCCGCCGTGCAATGGGACGGAGAATAGCACCAGAGGACTCGCGCTCTCCAACACCGTGGCGAGTCCGGGTTTGCGGCTGCACGACTCATTTTACACTGCGCGTGCGTCGCTCATGATCCGCAGAACTGTTCGCTTATGGAGAGCATCAAACAAGCCTGCTCGGGGGATGATTCGGTGACTGCGATCGAGGGCTGCGGCACCGAAGGAGAGATGATCGGTGTGTACCGTCTGCTGCAGAAGTTGGGCGAGGGCGGGTTTGGGGAGGTGTGGATGGCGGAGCAGCGCCAACCGGTCAAGCGACGGGTCGCGCTGAAGGTGATCAAGCTCGGCATGGACACGCGGCAGGTGGTGGCGCGCTTTGAAGCGGAACGTCAAGCGCTCGCGATGATGGATCACCCGAACATCGCGCGGGTGTTCGATGCCGGCTCGACGGATAGCGGGAGGCCGTACTTCGTGATGGAGCTGGTTCGTGGTGTCTCGATTACCGAGTATTGCGAAACGCACCGAACCGACGTGGCTGAACGACTGAGCCTTTTCGTGGAGATTTGCAGCGCGATCCAGCACGCGCATCAAAAGGGAATTATTCATCGGGATATCAAGCCATCCAACATTCTCGTGGCGGTGCAGGACGGAAAGCCTGTGCCCAAAGTCATCGATTTCGGGATCGCAAAAGCGACGCAACAGCAACTTACGGACAAGACGGTTGTGACACAGATGCAACAGTTCGTGGGTACCCCAGCCTACATGAGCCCGGAACAGGCGGAAATGACCAGCCTCGATATCGATACCCGGACCGATATTTATTCGCTGGGCGTGCTCCTCTACCAACTGCTCACGGGCCAAACGCCGTTCGACCAGCGGGAGCTTCTTTCGGCGGGGTGGGAACAGATGCGGCGGATTATTCGGGAGAAAGAACCGCCGCGCCCGTCAACGAGGCTGTCGCAACAGATCGCGGCGGCGGACGCGCAAAGCTTGCTGCAGACGAGGACTTTGGTGCAACGGCTGCGCGGCGATCTAGACTGGATCGTGATGAAATGCCTGGAGAAGGACCGGACCCGGCGGTACGAGACGGCGAACGGCCTGGCTCTCGACATCCAACGGCATCTTCGCAACGAGGCTGTGCTCGCGCGCCCGCCGACGGCGAGCTATCGCCTCAAAAAGATAATACGGCGAAATCGGATGGCGTTCGCGGCGACGCTCGCCTTCGCGGTTCTTCTGGTCGGCACGGCTCTCTTTTCCACGGCGTCGTACCTGCGGGAACGAGTGGCGCGGTCTGAAGCAGAACGGCAGCGTTTGCTCGCAGACCGGGCGCGTATGACTGCGGATAGCCAGAAGCGTGAGGCGGAACAAGAGAAGGAAAAAGCACGGCGAAACCTTTACCTGGCTCGGATGAACCTCCTGCAATCGGACTGGGAGCACAATGATTTCAGCCGCTTCCGCGCGACACTCGAACAGACGAAGGATTTTCCGGAGCGCAGTTTCGAGTGGGATTATTGGCATCACCAGGGTCACCTGGAAGTAGCCGCCCTCAACATTAGTAATGCGGTCCGGTCCCTATCGTTTTCGCCAGACGGCAAGCTCCTTGCGGCGAGTGGCGGCAATCCCGCGGTCTGGTGCTGGGAGGTCGCGAGCGGGCGGTTGCGTTGGCGAGGAGGGCCCGGGACCGACAACGTAGTCTCCAAATTCTCTCCGGATGGGGCCGCGCTGGCTGTGGCGCAGCTCGACGGAGCGATTACGCTGCTCGACGCAAAAAACGGCGCGAGGCTCAAGGGTGTTCCGCCCGCGAGCGAGAACAAGCGGTCTCCTCTCTCGCCCGAACTCGCGTGGTCCAGCGATGGTCGGCTTCTCGCGGCGACCGGTTTCCGGAGTGTTCGCGTTTTTCGCGGGAACGATCTAACTCTCGAACGCAGCCTCCCAGATAATGATGTGGTGCGAGGATTGGCGTTCTCACCGAACGGAGAGCGACTTGCCGCGTGCGACACCGCGGGCAATATCCGAATTCTTAATGCGACTTTTAACCCGGTGGCGCAATTTCATAGGAACACCTGCCTGAACAAGATCCTGTTTACCGCCGACGGCGAAAAAGTGATCGTGAGCGGCAACGACAGTAAAGCGGTCGTGATCGAGATCAACAGCGGCCGAGTGTTGCGCACATTTGACCGCCAACCGGGAATTATTCGGGCGATGAATCTCACTTCGGATGGTCGCTCGCTTTTAACCGGGAGCGAGGACAACAGTGCGATCCTCTGGGATTTAGCCACGGGGGAAGCGATCAATGAATTCAAAGGGCATACCCGTTATGTGTGGGGTAGCGCAATCAGCCCGGATGACCAGTTGGTCGCGACGGGCGACTCGACGGGCGAAATCAAGATATGGCGCGCCAGGGTAACACCGGCTATCACGCTGGAGAACGGACCGGACGGAAGCGATTTCGCCATGTTCGCGCCGAATCTTGACCGGGCCGTGGCAGCGAGCGAACGGACCGGCACCGCGCTTTGGGAAACGACATTCGGCAAGCGTCTCATCTCGCTCCGAGATGAATCCCGAGCGTTGCACGCGCGTGATGGCGGCGGTTTTTCGGCGGACGGCTTAAAGCTTCTGCTCACGGGCGGACCCGATCTGACGGCGGATCTCTTGGAGCTTTTTCCGGAGGCGAGCAAACCGCTTTGGCATATCGACCGCCCATGCACGGCCGGGACTTTGAGCCGCGATGGACAGCGGATAGTGATCGGCACCGGCGGGGGCGCAGTCGAGATACTCGATGCGAAAACAAGGAGGGTCGAGCAAAGCGTTTCATTGCAGACGAATGCAATCCTGTCTGTCACCCTTTCGGCGGACGAGACCTACGTCGCGGCTTCCGACGTGATGGGAGGCTTGGTTGTCTGGCGGAGGGGGACTGCTGCGAAGGTGCTGACGTTCGGTCTGGGAACAGGTGAACCGCCGCGCAGGGTTAGTTTCATGCACGACTCGCGCAGGTTGGTGGCATGGGCCGGAAACGAGGTGCAAATCTGGAATTGCCAGAGCGGTCAGCGAGAGCTGGTTTTTCCTACGCCCGACACCTGGGCTCTGGCGATCTCACCAGATAACCGCCGCATCGCGACGAGTGGGACCTGGGGCAATCCGACCGTGCGGCTCTGGGACGCTTCGACCGGTGAAGAAACGCTCCGCCTGCGAACGCTCACCGAGATTATCGTCCAACTTGCGTTCTCGCCCGATGGCAAACGGCTCGGCGCAATCACGCACCAATCAAATGTCCAGTTTTGGAACGCGGAGTAAGAAGGTCGCAAAAGGCAGCGCTTCTTCCTGGATGCGAGTCATCAATCGGAATGCGGTCGAAAGTATCTTATCAGATAAGGAACTGGAAAAGTTCGGACCCCATGCTGCGGGGTGATCGGCATTGATCTCGGGATTGGCGACGGCGGTTGGCACCGGTTCAAGCGCGAAGGTGGCGGCTTTTATTTCCCGTCGGAGCAAAAGTGTGGGGAGGGGTAGAGCAGACGCATCTTTATTTTATTAACACCCGGCTTCAGCCCGGTGGTTTCAGGCCAAGGACGCCATCGATGGAGCCGTTTTAACGGTCTACACCGTTGAAGCCGTTAAAACGGCTGGTTTCATACTCGTCTCTCGCCACCGGGCCTGAAGCCCGGTGTTAATGAAATCACCTAACTTACGAAATTCAGGTGCGTTTGCCTTTGGAAACCATCTTGCGGCGGTTTTCCGGGTCTGCTAAGCACCATACGTTCAACCCAAGCAACGAGGAGCGCTCTAAACGCGTGTCCTCATTCCGTATTGTCAGCGAAGCCAGTGAACAAAACGAAACCAAACTACGAAACCAAACCGTATGAAGTATCTACACCAGAAATTGAGGATAGCTTTCCTCCTCCTCCTCGGACTTTTTGTATCGCCTCTCTCGCGAGGGGCTACAATCTTCCAGGGCGCGAATAGCACTTATGCCGCGTGGGAGGCGGAAGATGTGTATTCCATCGCGAACGCCACCACGCCTACGCTTTGGGCTGTGACCAACGACGCGACAGCCAGCGGCAATCAGGCGCTCTATGCTGCGGGAGTAAATGGAACAGCGACTCCGGCAAGTTTCGCCTCGTATGCAATTCGTTTCCGGGCTGCAGGCACTTATACGCTCTATTTCCGCTGGCGTGCGGACAAGGCCTTTACCGATTTGGATCCCAATTCCGGCAACAGTTACTATCGTCCAAACGACTTTGGCGATCTCGGTCCGGACGTCGCCAATTATGCGGCCTCCGCCGTCAATAACTCCCGCACGCCGCCCGATGTCAATAATTACGCGATGGGGGCGGAAACGCAGACCTACACCGTAACGCAGCAGCAAGTGGATGCCGGCACGCCGATCATTCTGAAGTTTGGCACGCGCGAAGCCGGCATGTTTATCGACCGCATCGTTCTCAGCGCAAACACGCTGACAGAAGCGGAGTTCAATGCGCTGCCGAACTCCGATACGGATGTTATCCCACAAGGCGCGAGCGAGACGTTTGTCGCCTTTGAAGCGGAGCGAATCAGCAAGATCGTGAATGGAACACCCACTCTTTGGGTCGTGACCAACGACGCCACAGCCAGCGGCAACCAGGCGCTCTACGCCGCCGGGGTCAATGGCACTGCCACACCTGCCAGCTTCGCGACCTACACCATTCGTTTTCGGACGGCCGGCACTTACACCCTGTATTTCCGCTGGCGTGCGGATAAAGCCTTTACTGATTTGGACCCCAACTCGGGCAACAGTTACTATCGCCCAAATGATTTGGGCGATCTCGGCCCTGACGTCGCGAACTACGCTGCCTCCGCGGTGAATAATTCGCGCACTCCGCCGGATGTTAACAATTATGCGATGGGCGCAGAAACGCAGACTTATACAGTAAGCCAGGCGCAGGTCGACGCCGGCGTGCCGTTGATTTTGAAATTCGGAACTCGCGAGGCGGGCATGTTCGTTGACCGGGTGGTTCTCAGCGTCAACACACTCACCGAGGCGGAATTTAATGCGTTGCCCAACTCTGGTTCAGTGGCGCGCCCGGCTCTCGTGAAGGCGGTCGGGTCCGCTGATCTTACGACGGTCCGCGTGGCTTTTGATCGGCCGCTCAGCGCCACATCGGTCAAGCCTTCGAACTTCACTTTGAGCGGCGGAGTGAATGTCACCGCGGCCATTCTTGACCCAAATACGTCAAAGGAAGCTGTCCTCACCACCAGTCCCCAAACGCAAGGCACCAGCTACACCGTCACAGTGAATGGTGTGACTGATGTGAACAACAACCCGGTTGCGCCAAATTCAAAGATCTCCTTCACGGCGTGGAAAGTGGCCACCGGCTGGATTACACGGGAGCTTTACTACAACGTGACCGGCGCAACGGTGGCCGATCTTCAAGCGGCTCCGAATTTCCCCGACAGCCCCAACGCGGTGGACTTCGTGCGCAACGTTTCGATTGGAAGTGATCTGCAGGTGGGCACGTTCGGCGCTCGCTTTCGCGCCTATTTCATTCCACCCGAAAATGGTACGTATGACTTCTATTTGTACGCAGATGACGAAGCGATTTTGTCGATCAGTTCTGACGAGTCGGCCGCCAACCTGACGGTCGCACTCCAAACGACCGCCCCCTCTCTTGCGTTCGATGCGAACCAGAAGTTCACCTCGAGCAGCCTGCAGGCCGGGAAACGTTATTTGTTCGAGGTGCTCTACAAACAGGATACCGCTACTGCCGCGGTCGGGCTTGCTGCGACAAAAACCGGGGCTCCCGGCAACGTCGCGAGCCTCCCGCTGCTTGGGGGGAACCAGGTGGCTACCTTCATCAATCCCGACGCAGGCGCGGTAAAGATCGCGACCCAACCTGCCAGTGCGATCGTTCCGGCCGGGCAACGGGCCCGGTTGAGCGTGAATGCGACCGCTCCATTGGGAGGAACTCTGTTTTACCAATGGCAGGTCAACGGCGTAGATATTCCAGGTGCAACGCGGCCCACCTACGTGACACCGGTCCTCTCGGCCAATGACAGTGGAAAGAAATACCGCGCGGTAATCAGCGTGAACGGCACGGATGTGCCCAGCCAGGACGCCACGATCACCGTGGGGCCGGCGCAAGCGACACCGTTTGAACCGTACGTCGGGATTAATTTCGCGAGCGGGACCGGCGCCGGAACCACGGCGGGAGCTTCCCTGGCGGGGAACGATGTCGCCGGAGCAGTCCTTCAGGAGAATTGGAATAATGTGCTCGGCACGGATTTCGACGGAACCCAGGCGCTCGTTGATGCCAAAGGCGCTCCCGGTCCGGTCACCGTGGCCGCGTGGGATACAGCGACTGAGAGCGTGACGCCCGTGAACGCCAACATTGGCACCGGGACAGGTTCCGGAAACGTGAGTGCTGACCACCTTCTCATGCAGGGCTCCCTGGCGAATAACGACCTGCCTCTCTCGTTGAAGCTCGGCGGCGTCCCGTCCGGGAAATATGCTCTGATTGTCTACAGTGTAGGTTTCAGCTTCAACAGCACGTACGAAGAGGATTTCTCTTTGGTCGGCGCAACCACCTATCCCACCCTGACCGTTCAGGGCCAGACCTCTACCGAGTTCATCGCGAACCCCACCCTGGTTCGAATGAAGAGTATCGACCCCGCCAAACGGGACCACGGAAATTACGTCATCTTCGAAAACGTCAGCCCCGCGGCCGACGGCACATTCGTGCTCACGGTCACGCCGCAGTCGACCAACGTCGGCAACACCGCTTATTTCCCGCCGGTTAATGCCATTCAGCTCGTCAAACAATCCGACGTCGCCGCCGTGCAGCCTTCGCTCAGCGTGGCCGCGCAAGCCAACGGATTGACCATCTCCTGGACCGCTGATGCCGCTGGTTACCTTCTGGAATCGAGCAGCGCTTTGGGTTCAACCGCTCCATGGAGCATCGTTCCCGGAACACCCAATCCGATTGGCGGGGCCGGTTCCGCGCCCATCACCACCTCGTTAAACCGCCAGTTCTATCGACTCAGAAAATAGGACGTAATTTCGAACGACTCGGGGACAATTCGTTTTGAGTCGTTCCCGAGCGAAACCGTTCATGGAACACCGGCGATCTGTTCTTTGCGGCGGGTATTCTTGAGCAATTCCGCGAGTAGTCCGGGCTCGCGGACCTTCTCCTCCTGGTACACCTTCATGCGCGCTGAAAGAATCGCGGCGCGCCCAAGATATCCAATGATCCGGTCCGGATGCTCGGGGCTAACAACCGGCAACCGTCCCACGTCATGCTCCAGCATTCGCTCGAGCGCACTTTGAAGTGGCTCATCCGGAAACGCGACAACAACTTCCGTTTTGGCGATGTCTGTCAAATGTGAGCCGTGCTGATTGCGTTGCAGCGCTCCGACCAAATCTCCACGTGTTACGATTCCAGCCAAGCACCCGTGCGAATCCTCGATCAGAGTGCCCTGACGACGGCAGATTTCCGGATCGCCCGCGGCGATGCGGGCGGTAAGTTCCTGCACGGTGAGAGAACCGCTCACGCGCGGCGGGTTTTTGTCCATGACGTCAGAGACGCGCATCAATTCAAAGTAATCAATTGCGTATTCGCGCGTGATGTGTTGGCCCCGCCGTGCCAGTTTTTCCGTGAGAATCGATCGCTTCATCAGCAAGAGGGTGACGGTCATCGCGGCGACGGATGCGAGCAGCAGCGGCGAGAGCAATTGATAATCCTGCGTTAGCTCAATCGCGAAAATGGTGGCGGTCAGTGGTGCCCGCATCGTTCCGCCCATCATTGCGGCCATGCCAACAGACGCCCAAAGGCCAGCATCTCCGACCGAAAAGGCCGACCCGGTGAGAACGCCCAGGCTGCCGCCAATCATCAACAAGGGAGCGAGCACACCGCCTGAAGTGCCCGAACCAAGTGCAACGGCCCAGACAAGACCCTTGCCGATCAACAGCACCAGTGCGGCCTTGGGCAGCACGCCTCCCTTGAGCAGTTCCGCAATATTATCGTAGCCTACGCCGAGAACGCCCGGATCGATGTAGCCCCCAATTCCGACAAAGAGCGCCCCGATCGCCGGCCACCACATCCAGTGGATCGGCAATTTGGCGAAAATATCCTCCATCGTATAAACCACTTTCGTCAATGCCGCCGAACCGAGCCCTGCAGCAAGCCCGACGATGGCGGCAAGCACATAAATGATTCCGTCGGAACCTCCATGCGCAGCAACTGGAAAGATTGGTCCCGGCCCAAGCAGTGGCACCCGTAGAATTGCGGCAGTGATTGACGCGATCGCGACGGGAATAAAACTGCGCGGTTTCCATTCAAACAGCAGCAACTCCACCGCAAACAAAACCGCAGCCATGGGCACGGCAAAGACCGCGGCCATGCCAGCGGCTGCCCCGGCAACGAGCATTACTTTACGTTCCGCTGCCGTGAGATGGAATAACTGGGCAAATAACGAGCCGAATGCGCCGCCTGTCATGATGATCGGACCTTCAGCTCCGAAGGGGCCGCCAGTGCCGATGGAGATCGCTGAAGAAATCGGTTTGAGAACCGCGACTTTTGCGCTCAGGCGGCTCTGGCCGAGCAGAATGGCCTCGAGGGCTTCAGGAATGCCGTGTCCTCGAATCTTCTCCGACCCGTAGCGCGCCATCAGACCGATGATGATTGAACCCATTACCGGAACGGCGATCACCCAAATCCCCAACGTGTGATCTTCAATGCGGGCCGGCGAAATGGCGAAACGGTGGAAAAACGCCAGGTTTGTGATGAGCGTAATCAGGCTGAGCAGGGCGTAAGCCACCACCGAACTCAGCCCGCCAATAAAAAGTGCAAACGCGCTGAGCAACAGAAGTCGTTTATCGGTTCGAAAATCTCCCAGGACCGCATGATGCATAAACAATCATATCGTAATACGATATAATTAGAATCCGGCAAGCGGTTCTTCTCAAAACCGGCGGTGGACGAGTTCACGAAACCTCCTTTTCAGGCGTGTCAAAAAGGAGGGTCGCCCTCTAATCTTAATCTATGCCGAGCCGCGTTGATTTCGAAAAACTCGCCGCATTCCGTTACGCGTTGCGCCGCTTCCTGCGTTTCAGCGAGCAAGCTGCGGCCGAGATCGGTTTAACTCCGCAACAACATCAGGCACTCCTCGCCATCGAAGGCTTTCCCGAACGCAATTACGCCAGCATCGGAGAGATCGCCGAACGGCTGCAACTGACGCACCATAGTGTGGTGGGCCTGCTGGACCGTCTGGCCCGTGCGGGATTGGTCACGCGAACGATTTCGAAAGAAGATAAACGAATTGTCCTCGTCCGTGCCTCAGGAAAAGGTCGCGCTTTGTTGCGTCGGCTTACGAGGGCCCACAAAGCACAGTTACGCCAACTCGGTCCCGATATAATTAAGTCACTGCAGAGCCTGTGTTGAATGCCGGTTTACTGCGCTACTCCAGCGCGCGAGTGCTCCGTGTGCTCCGTGATCCATCGGGCCACTTCTTCGTCGGACGCGCCTGTCGCAACAAATGACTTCAGCTCATTCGCTCCGATCCCAGCGGAGTCGAGAAAACGTTGGTCCATCGGACAGGCGTATACGTATTCGCCTTGCCAGCCCAGCAAAGTGGCCCTGCACTTGTCCAAGCAACGGGCGCCTCCCTGAAAACCCGCCAACTCCTCTGCTGGATCGCGCGGCGGTTCGCTTCGCAGGTCGCGCGCCCATTGTTTCACAGCCTCCAGATTCTTATGCATGAAGTAAAGTTACTGTCCGGGGAATCAGAAACCACTCGGGTGTTGCCCTGTTCTCCGCTCGTTTCATTTCCGATACTCAACGTGCAAGCAAAAAAAATCCAAGTTGCACAACCGGTCGCGAGCGTGAATATTGGCCGCTCTTCGTCGGAGCGTAGCTCAGCCTGGCTAGAGCACTTGCTTTGGGAGCAAGACGTCGCAGGTTCGAATCCTGTCGCTCCGACCACTTCTACAATTGTAACGCGGTCAATCACTTCCCTGACTTGCTCCGCCAGAAACCCCTGAGTCGGATGATCGGAGGCAGGCGCTCGTTTTTCGAATCCGCGGCGTTTCCCCTGAAAGAATCATCCGCAGCGCTGGCAATTTTCTGTGCCCGGTCTGCTCGCTATATTCGCAGCAATGAATACAACGTTTCTCTCCTGGCAGGCGTTCCAACCGAATGAACTCAGGACGATCGAAATCGATAACAATGAGTTGACGCTGATTTATGACAATGACTCGGCGCTTGACCTGCAATTTGCGGACGAGGAACAATTGGATCGCTTTGTAAGCCATCTCGTGCTTTCTTTGGTCAACCGAGAATCACCGGAAGAGGTCCGATGGAACTGAACGGCAGCGCTGAAGTTCACGTGCAGGTAGAGACCACCACCCGCATCGAGTCGGTGCCTGTCGCCAGGCCCGACACAGCGGCGCGGCGGGCCTTGCAGCAGGAACCCAATGCCACCCCGGTAATGTTTCAAACGTGGAGCGACATGCTCTTCCTCCATTGGGAATGGGACCCCGCCGAAATTCAGGCGACCCTTCCTCCCGGCCTTTTCGTCGACACTTACGGCGAGAAAGCGTATGTGGGTTTGTTGCCATTTCGAATGACGGACGTGCGTGCGTCGTTCCTTCCGGCCATCCCGGGCGCCACCAACTTTCTGGAACTGAATGTACGGACCTATGTTCATGATGCGCAGGGCAGGCCAGGGGTGTGGTTTTACTCCCTCGATCTGAACCACGGGCTGGGGGTGATGATGGCGAAAGTGTTTTACTCGTTGCCGTACCATAGTGCGACGATCGAAGCGGAGGATCGGGCTGGACTGATCCAATATAAATGCCAGCGCCAAACGGCACCGGAGCCAAGCATTCTCTTTTATCGCAAGGAACCAAAGGCGATCGTAACGCAACCAGGTTCACTTCCGTTCTTTCTGGCGGAGCGCTATTTACTTTATTCCTACTCGAGGCGTACGCAAAAACTATATACCGCGCGGGTTCACCATTCGCCCTGGGAGCTGTTTCAAGCGCATCTGGGCAAGTATGATGAAACGATGCTTCGGTTGAACAACTTGAATCCGCGGCTCCGACCACCGGATCATCGTTGGTACGGGTCGCCTGTCCGGGTAAAGATTTACGCACTTGAAGAAGCGTAAAACGGGGTGGCTCGTTTTGCGTGGACAGGCATGGCCTTTCAGTTGCACGCTCAAACCATTCCCTTATGAGACGCTCCTTTTGGTCTTTCGTCATTTTTGCAGTTGCTACCTTCAGTATCGGCGCCGCTGAAAAAGCACCCTTGAAAGTTCTCCTCCTAAGCGGCGGCGGCTACCATGATTACGCGAAGCTCGTTCCGTTTTTAACCAACGCTTTGGCTGCTCCCGCTCATGCGACTTTCACAACCAAGTTTGATATGGAAGTGCTCCGCGACGCCCATTTCGATGACGCCTACGATGCCGTGATCTACGACCTTTGCTTTGATAAAGCGGATGATGACGTCTTGATTGAACACGCCTTGAACGCCACGCGCGCGGGCAAGCCCACCGTCATGATTCACTGCGCGGTGCACGCTTTTCGCTATTCGCCGAAAATTCGTGAATGGGAAACGTGCTGCGGGATGCGGTCGAAGGTTCATGACAAATATGAACCTTTCACAGTCCTGAAACTCGACCCGACCAGTTCGATTACGAAGCAGTTCCCAGACGAATGGAAAACCGAAGGCGACGAACTCTATCAGACGATCTCGATCGATCCCGCCTCGCATCCGCTCCTAAAAGTCAAAAGCCCGCAGGATGGTCGCGAACATATTGTTTGCTGGACCGCGAAGTATGGTGAAGGCCGGGTTTTTGCCACCACGCTGGGTCACGACATGAAGACAGTAGCCACGCCCGAGTACGCCCGACTCGTGGCGAACGGACTTTTATGGGCCGCCGGACGCCTTCAGTAGTCCTTTGCTTGCCACGTTCTGCTCCATCCGCGAAACTTGCGAGAGATGCCCGTTCGCGTTTCAGTGCCCGGAGTTTTCCGCCCTTTCTTTTGCGGGGTCGCGTTGGTTAGTAGCGTTTGGGCGGCGGAAACAAACCTTACCATTTCCGAAACCAATCCCGAACTGCTCGCGCGGGCGGCTTGTTCCACTTGTCATCTTTTCCCAGCGCCTGGGTTGCTCGATAAAACGATCTGGCCTGCGCACATTTTCCCCAAAATGCGATTGTATATGGGCCTGGACAAGGTCGATACGAGCAGGGGAAAGGATGCTCAAATTTTACAGCAGGAACATTTCTTTCCGGCGGCTCCGTTAATTCCAGAATCGAGTTGGCAACGCATCACCAACTGGTATTTGTCCAAAGCGCCACCGCCCACCAATACTCCCTCTCGCAACGAACTGATTCCGGTTACGCTGAAGCAGTTCAAAGTCGCCTCAGCGAAATTTCGCCGCAATCCGCCGCTCACGACTCTGGTGCAAATCGATCCGATCGAGCACGTGGTCTATACCTGTGACGCCACGGAACAGACGCTTGACGTCGTTGGTCCGGATGGAAGCCTTGTCGCCTCTCCGAAGGTCGGCAACATCATCACGTCGCTGCAACACACGCCGGAAGGATTTTTATTGGGCTGTATCGGTCATTTTTTTCCGACTGAAGATCGTCGTGGTCAGGTGATTTCCCTGCGTCCGACACCAAATGGGCTCGAACGAAACGTTCTGTTGAGCGAGTTGCCGCGTGTGGCGCATATTGAGGTGGGAGACTTCAATCAAGATGGGAAGACCGACTTCGCACTCTGCATGTTTGGCTTTCTCACGGGTCGTTTTTCCTGGTTCGAGAATGTCGGTAACAACGAATACAAGGAACACGAACTGCTCAAAAAACCGGGAGCGGTAAAGTCGGTGGCTTACGACTTCAACCATGACGGCCATCTCGACCTGGCCGTTCTTTTCGGGCAGGAAACGGACGGGATGCTGATGTTCCTGAATGACGGCAAGGGCAATTTTACGCAAAAGGAGATTTTCCGGCGCGCCCCGGTTTGGGGGCATTCCTATTTTGAACTCGCCGATTTCAACAACGACGGAGAAATGGATTTTCTCGTTGTAAACGGTGACAACGGCGACTACGAATCGCCGCCCAAGCCATATCACGGCCTCCGGATCTATTTAAAAAAGGGCGAAAGCTACGAGGAGAACTTCTTCTATCCGATGCACGGCGCCTACAAAGCGGTAGCCCGTGACTTCGATGGCGATGGCGATCTGGATATTGCGGCGGTTTCGTACTTTCCGGATTATGAGAAGTCCCCGCGCGAAAGCTTTGTCTATCTCGAGAACAAAGGCGGGCTCAAGTTCGAAGCCTCGACCTTCCCGCAGTGCATAGCTGGTCGCTGGCTCACCATGGACGCCGCTGATGTCGACGGCGATGGTGACGTTGATATCGTGCTGGGCTCGCTGATTAAAATGCCCAACGTTCTGCCGGAGGCTTTGAAGCAAATGTGGGAGAAGCAGAGCCCTTCGCTGCTTTTCCTCATGAACCAAAAGAACTCACCCAAGTAGCGCGATCAATGCGAATGCGGACGACCGGTGCCGCACATTCCGCAGGAGCGCGGGTTGCCGGAACAATCACCCGCGGGTGCTGCCTGACCGGCCATGCTGGAAGCAAAAGTGGAAAAGCCCTTCTGCAGCTTAGTCGAACCGCAATGCGGACACTTCGTTCCCTTCCAATTGCTGGAACGGACGAGGACCTCGCTGTTCTTGTTACAAGCGTCGCAGTGAAATTCGTAGAGCGGCATGGACGCGAAGCTACTGGAAGAGCCGGAGGATTTCCAGCGAAGTAGAAGGACCGTGCCCGGACCCGGCGCAAAGCCGCGACGGTGAGGGAGGTTGCTGTAATCCTTCAAGAGCAATCAAGGCGCTCCCTCACGGTCGCGGTTCTGTGCACCGAACCCGGACGCTGCCAGGAGGATCGCCTCCTGTGTTGCTGCGGCGCCATCAAACTCCGCTGTCGTCCGCCCGCGGTGCAGAACGATGATTCGGTCGCTCAGAGCCAGGAGTTCAGGGAGGTCGCTCGAAATGAGCAGGATCGCACGCCCCTGGTCGGCCAGTGAAGAGATCAGACGATGAATCTCCGTCTTGGCACCCACATCGACGCCGCGAGTTGGTTCGTCGAGAATCACGAATTGCGGATCCATTTCGAGCCAGCGGGCGAGAAGCGCCTTTTGCTGGTTGCCGCCGCTCAATGTGCCAATCGGCTGCTCCACGGACCGGTGCTTGATTCGAAATTTGGTCGTAGCTTCCTTAACTTGATCCTTTTCGTTTCTGCTCTTGATCCATCCAGCGCGGCTGAGGCGGTCGAGTAGTCCGATGCTGATCGATGACTCAAGCGAATGATTGAGGACGAGCCCTTGCCTCTTACGTTCCTCAGGCACGTAGGCAACTCTCGCGCGTTTTGCTTGCGCTGGATTCGCCGGATGATAAGGCGCTCCCTTCAACCTCATCTCGCCTGCTTTGACCGGATATAGACCGTAGATCGCACGTGCAACCTCGGATCGACCGGCGCCAATAAGTCCGGCCAATCCCACAATTTCTCCCGCGTGAACCTGAAGAGAGATGTCGTGGAAAATTTCGTGTGTCAGATTCTGAGTAGCAAAAACGACAGGTCCTCGTGGTTTCGACGCGCGACGTGTCAGCGCGCCCAATTCGCGACCGACCATGTCGCGAACCATGCGCGGAATCGTTGCCTCCGCGACCGGATATTGGGCTGCAAGCTGCCCGTCCCGCAGCACAATAACGCGGTCGGCCAGCTTCAGAATTTCATCCAGCCGATGAGAGACATAGAGAATGGCGACGCCTCGCTGTTTCAGTTGAGTCAGTTGACAGACGAGCCGTTCGACTTCCGGTTCAGTCAAGCTCGCGGTGGGTTCATCGAGCACGATCAAGCGCGCCCGCGTCGAGAGCGCGCGCGCAATGGCGATTTCCTGACGTTGGGCCGCGCTCAGATCATGAAAGAACGTACGCGGATCGGTCTTGAGACCAGCCAGAGAAAGGCGATCCCCTGCCACCTTGTTGAGTGCTGCCCAATCAGTCCCACCCCATCGCCGTCGCGGCCAGCGTTCTCCCAGCAACAGATTCTCCGCGACGGTCAGCTTCTCAAAGGTGGCTAGTTCCTGATGAATCGTAGCGATTCCAGCGGTCATCGCCTCGTGCGGGTTGCGAAACTGCGCCGACGCGCCGTTCCAAATGATTTCGCCCGAATCCGGTCGATGCACGCCCGAAAGAATCTTGATGAGTGTCGATTTGCCCGCGCCATTTTCCCCGATCAACCCGACGATCTGACCTGCCTCGAGCGAGAAGGAAATACTCTGCAATGCTCGCGTCCCAGTGAAACTCTTGCTGATTTCCTTGAGGTCGAGCAGGGGCATATCAGAGAGGAGGTAGCACCATCTCGATTAGCTTGCGCGTGGGGGTGTTCAGCGGCAGTTTCAATGCAGCTTCAGGGGTAACCCAGCGAAACTCTTCAGCCTCGTCGTTCAGCATCACGGCCTCGTTCTCGGCGACACACGTATAATTCAACAGAATGAAATGCGCCGGCCGATAGAACTCCTTTGAGTTGACGCAATCCTGCGCGAACACAAAACGGATCTCCCTTACATCCAGAGCGGTTTCCTCTTTAATCTCACGTCGCAACGCATCCTCTGAAGTTTCGTCCGTCTTGATTTTTCCACCCGGAATACCCCAGAGGTCGGACCACTTGTGAGTGCGAATCATTAACACTTCGTTGCGCGCGTTGTAGATCAACGCTCCGACGGTCGCGATCGGCATCGGTTGTTGGATTTCTGTCGCGTGAGACCCTTCGTTTTTCTCCGGCGAGATCATCACGACAAATTCACCCTTGGGACTTCGCTTCTTGTAGACCTCAATCAAATCTTTCGCACTGCCCCGCAGATATTCTTCAAACTTTTTCGTCAGCTCCCGCCCCAGCACGACCTCTCTTTCCGGCATCACTTCGGCAATCTCGGAAAGGAATTTCTCAACTCGATACGGCGACTCGTAGAAAACCAGCGTCCCTGGCACCTGCCGCAACGCCTGCAAGCGTCGCAGTCGTTGACTCGATTTCTGCGGAAGAAATCCGACAAAATGAAATTCCTCGGTCGGCAGCCCACTTGCGGTAAGAGCTGACACAAACGCGCATGGTCCGGGAACCGATTCCACCTTGCAACCCGCCTCCAGCGCCGCGCGCACCACTCGTTCGCCCGGATCGCTAATTCCCGGAGTGCCGGCATCCGTCACAAGCGCCACCTTCTCGCCGCGTTGCAGTCGCCCGATGATTTCCTCGCTCCGTTTCGCCTCGTTGAATTTGAAATAACTCAGCAGGGGACGCTTGATTTCGAACGCGTGCAGCAATTGCCCCGTGTGGCGAGTATCTTCGGCCGCCACCACATCACACTCTTTGAGCACACGCAATGCGCGGAGTGTGATGTCCTCCATATTGCCAATGGGTGTGGCAACGAGATACAACGTTCCGGCGCGCAACGGCGGCAACTCCTCTTTCATTCGCTCGCCGCACTCTGACTTTCACCCGTGATCGATGCAAGCGGTGACGCGCACTTTTCATCCTCCCGCGAACACCGGTCGAAACCCTGCGTTTGTTAAGATGCGAGCGACCTCATCTCTTTTATCGCCCTGGATTTCAATTCTCCCATCCTTCACGGTTCCGCCACATCCGCACGCTTTCTGCATCTCCCGCGCGAGTTTCTCCTTCTCCGGCAACCCAATCCCGACAAAATTCGCGACCACCGTCACGGTCTTTCCACCCCGGCCCGCTTTTTGACGAATGATATCAACGCGGCCGCGATTCTTTGAAGGTTCGCCTCGTTTCGACATCTCCATGCTACCAATAGAGGTTGTTCGGGTTGGGGTTCATACTCATCATATCCGCGTCTTTAGGAAATCGGTAAAACTCGATGTGCCCGTCCGCGAAGAGCATGTTTTCGTAACGCTTGCCCATGTAGTTATGCCAGATCGTACGTTTGTCCGTCGTGCTGCGGTTGGCGTGCCAGGTCCAATCCCCTTGAATGATCTTCTTCGTCGGCGCGATGGCAAAATCGGTCGTTTTGTTGGGGCGCCCCTGGTCCGTTGTTGTCGGCGCGCGACTATCTGCGGTGACCTTCTTGACTCCGAATGAATCGCCCGACCATTGGACCAAATAGCTGTTGCCCCATCCTAGAAAGCACGTCTTTGCTTGCGGATTAAGCGCATCACCGCGATCCGCTGGGCAGCGAAAAGCCTCGACCGCACCCATGTACTTGTTCAGAGGTCGATTTGTCTCAGCGACTCGCCCACCATAAGCCGCGGCATTGCCGCTGACCGTCGCATTCGTCCAGAATTTTCCTCCCGTCGCGCCCCAGCCATCGTGCACTGGATAAGACTCGTTATTATCGTCCGTGTAAAAGCGAAACGCGTAGCCGATCTGTCGCTGATTGCTCATGCAATTCGCTTTGAGGCTTTGTGCCTTGGCGCGCGCCATCGCCGGCAGAAGCATTCCGGCCAAAATCGCAATGATTGCGATCACTACGAGCAATTCAATCAGAGTGAATCCTTTGCGCTGGGCATAAGACGGCAAATCGAAGGGACTTTTCATAAGCCACGTTGGGCTCGACGTTACACCTCTCGATCCCTTTGCCAAGAGCCATTGGGAACGATGTGCCGTACAGTGCCCAATAAGGCAATTCGCCGACGTTGCGCGGCACCGATCCAGAGCCTAGATTCGCTTTTTTTCGATGAAGTCCAAAGGAATGGTGTATTTGATTGGAGCGGGCCCCGGGGACGCGGGTTTGATGACTTTGCGTGGTGCGGAACTGCTCAAACGCGCGGATGTCGTTGTTTATGACGCGCTGGTCAATCGCGATTTGCTCCGCCTCGCCCCTAAGACCGCCGAAATCATCTACGGTGGAAAGCGGTCGAAAGATCATGCGATTCCGCAGGACGAACTCAACGCCCTGTTGATCAAAAAAGCCTCGGAAGGAAAAACGGTTGTCCGACTCAAGGGAGGCGACCCCTACATTTTCGGGCGCGGCGGCGAAGAGGCGGAGGAATTGCAGGGGGCGGGATTGAAATTTGAGGTGGTGCCGGGCGTTTCTTCCGTAACAGCGGCGGCGAATTACGCGGGAATTCCCATCACCCACCGGTCGCATTCTTCGAGTTTCACAGTGGTGACTGGTCACGAAGATCCAACGAAAGAGGAGGGGACCGTCGATTGGGCGTGGCTGGCGAAGGAACCTGGGACGAAAGTTATTTTGATGGGAGTCGAGCGTATTCGGCAGATTTCCGCCGAGTTGATCAAGCATGGCTTGAGCGCCTCCACGCCGGTGGGGATGGTTCGTTGGGGCACTCGCGGACGACAGAAATCCATCGATGCCACCCTCTCTACTATTGCGGACAAGGTTGAGCAGATGAATTTCGGTGCGCCGGCCATCACGATCATCGGCGACGTCGTGAAGCTTCGAGGGAAGTTGAATTGGTTCGAGAAGCGTCCGTTGTTTGGGCAACGCGTAGTTGTCACCCGCACACGGGAACAAGCCAGCCAACTCGCCGATCAGTTGCAGGAACTGGGGGCGGAGGTGCTGGAGATTCCTACGATCAAGATCGAAGAACCGACCAACAAATCGGAATTGATGGATGCGATGCTCGGGCTCGGCGAATATGATTGGATCGTCTTCACCAGCCCGAACGGCGTCGATGCCTTCTTTCGCTACTTTTTCAAAGGTTTTGAAGACATCCGTGCTTTGGGGAATCTAAAGATTGCGGCGGTCGGTCCCGCCACGGCGGCGAAATTGAAGGAATTGCATCTGCGCGTTGATGCGATGCCCGACGAATATGTTACTTCGAAGGTCACAGCAGCGATCGGTGAACTCGAAAGCATCGAAAACATCCGAATTCTTCTCATGCGTGCCGAAGTCGCCAATCCCGAGTTGCCGCGCGAATTGGAGAAACTTGGCGCCATCGTTGATGACGTTGCCTGCTATAAGACTGTGCCTGAGACCGAGGACATCAATGGTGCCGCGGAGCGTCTTCTCGAAGCTGGCGCGGACTGGGTGACTTTCACGAGCAGTTCCACAGCGGAGAATTTCCATGCGCGCTTCGACCTCCCGAAACTGAAGAAGCAGTTTCCCGCACTGCGACTTGCTTCGATCGGTCCGGAAACCAGCAAGACGTTGCGCAACATTGGCGTCGAACCGGACGCTGAAGCTCGCGACTATAACATCTCCGGGCTGATCAAGGCTCTGCGCGACGCGAAGAAAACTGAAACACCGGGACACTAATTCGTGTTCATCAAAATGGATTCGTGATTGAATCGCGCCGTATAAACTATGACTGCTGCACACGAAATTGATTATCAGATTTATGGAGATGACCTCCAATACGTCGAGGTCGAGCTGGACCCGCAGGAAGCGGTCATCGCCGAAGCCGGTGGCATGATGTACATGGAGGACGGCATCGAAATGGAGACGATCTTCGGTGACGGCTCGCAGCAGACCAGCGGTTTCATGGGCGCTTTACTCGGCGCGGGCAAACGCTTGCTTACAGGAGAGTCGCTCTTCATGACCGTTTTCTACAATCGCGGCGTCGGCAAAAAACACGTTGCATTTGCGGCTCCTTATCCGGGAAAGATTGTGCCTGTTCATTTACCGGAAATTGGCGGCGAACTCATCGCGCAAAAAGATTCCTTCCTCTGCGCGGCCAAAGGGGTGAGTGTCGGGATAGCCTTCCAAAAGAAGATTGGGGCCGGTCTTTTCGGTGGTGAAGGTTTTATCATGGAACGTCTCCAGGGCGACGGCTGGGCGTTCGTCCATGCGGGCGGCACGCTGATGCAAAAGGATCTCGCGCCAGGCGAAATGATTCGCGTGGATACCGGCTGTATTGTGGCCTTCCAACCTTCTGTGAACTACGACATTCAGTTCGTCGGTAAGATCAAGTCTGCCCTCTTCGGTGGAGAAGGGCTTTTCTTCGCCACACTGAGCGGCCCGGGTCGTGTTTGGTTGCAATCATTGCCCTTCAGCCGTATGGCGGATCGAATCATCGCAGCGGCACCCCGCGCCGGTGGTCGCGGACGCGATGAAGGTTCGGTCCTTGGAGGCTTAGGCTCGCTCCTGGCCGGCGACAACGACTGATTACTTCAGCGAGAAACGCAGACCGATCACGCCTGCGACTGCGATGACGCCACCCGCCAACGAACGCGCAGTGGGCCGCTCATTCTCGAACCGGTGGGCAAGGGGAATGATTGTCAGCGGTGTGAGAGCAATGATCGGTAGCACAATTCCTGTGGGTGCTTTCGAGAGCGCGAGCTGAAAGAAGCTGACACCAAGCGCCGCTCCGCTGATCGCATTCACGAGCAACCATTTCCAGGCGCGCTTCATGCGCGCCGAAAATGGTGGTTGTTCGCCTGCCACACGCCGTCTTCGATCCAGAAAGTAGCCGAGAGAGGCGAAGAAAACTCCACCCCAGATGCGCTGATACGCAGCGCTGATCCCATCGATATTTTCCTGCGCCACTCGGGCCACGAAGTATGCTTTCCGACTGATCACGCTGCCAAAAGCCTGTCCGAGCGCTGCGATCAATCCTAAGGTAAGGCCGACCAAAAGTGCTTTGCGCGCGATATGCAAATGTTCGCGCGGAGCGAGGGCTATTGCTACCCCGATCAGAGTTACCAAACTGCAACAAACCTGGAACAACGTGAGCGCCGTGCCGAGCCAAAGCCACTCGACGAATGCGGCGAGCGGCGCGGCGAGACAATGCACCATGATCATGGCAAGTCGTGAACCGATCCGCGGGTAGGCGTGATACAAAGCGAGATCACCCATACCGAAACCGATCACCCCGCTGATGAGAAAGTAAGGCAGCGCTCGCCCGGAGAGACCAGCGCCTCGGGTATGCGCGTAAAGTCCGAGCAGAGCAGCCGCGACGATGATTCGCAGGAAATTTGCTTCGGCACCGCCCAGCAATCGGCTCAACCGATTGCCCGCGATGGCGGAGAAGGAGAAAAGAACAGTAGTGACGAGCGCCGCGAGGACGCCTGTTTGCAAGTCGGAAAGGCTGCTACTCACTGGCCGTTGCCGAGAGCGCGATTCAACGGCCGTTCCAGTGAGTCAGCCCAGATTTCGTAACCCTTTTGCGTCAGGTGCAAATAATCCGGCATGATCTCGCGCGGGATTTGCCCCTGCTCATTAATGAACTTCTGTCCGAAATCAACCCAGATGACATTCTGACCATCCGCCAGTTTGCGAATGATCTGGTTCACTTGCAGAATTTTTCCGCGCTGCGGATTTGGATTTTCGCCACGGGGGAAAATCGCGACGAGAAGAATCTTTGTGTTCGGCAGTTTCTGGCGAAGCTTTTCGACAATGGCGCGGACGCCGTCAGCGATTTGATCGACGGTGTTGTCCTCACCGTTGGAATTGTTGGTTCCGATCATGACGACTGCGGCTTTCGGGCTCAGTCCGTCGAGATTTCCATTATCCATGCGCCAGAGCACATGCTGCGTGCGATCGCCGCCGATCCCGAGATTCACCGCGTTGTATTTCGCATAGCGATCGCCCCAGACCTGCTTCCCTTCACCTTCCCAACCTTGCGTGATCGAATCACCGATGAAAACCAACTCGCACTTGTTGCCAGCTTCAGCCGCGCGCTTGTTCAACAGCCCCTGCCGATCTTTCCAACCTTGATCCGGCCGCGGCGCCGGATCGATTGCGGAATGCGCGCCGAAGGATTTCGGGACGAATAGCGAAACGAGACAGAGCAATACAACAAGCGTCTTCATGGTTTTCTCCTTACACAGTCATGATTTCTTTTTCTTTGTGAGCGAGATGGGCGTCAATCTTCGCGATGTATTGGTCGGTTAGCTTTTGAATGTCTTTCTCGGCCGATTTTTCCTGGTCTTCCGGCACGCCGCCTTCCTTCGCAAGTTTCTTCAGATGCTCCATTGCATCACGGCGAACGTGACGCACCGCTACGCGGCCATCTTCCGCGAGTTTCTTCACGATTTTTACGAACTCATTGCGGCGCTCCGTGCTCAACTCCGGCAGGACGATGCGAATGTATTTTTTGTCAACGGCCGGGTTGAGTCCGAGATTCGCTTTTTGAATCGCTTTTTCAATCGCATGAATGGTCCCCGCGTCCCAGGGTTGGATCATGATCACACGGGATTCAGGGGTGGTGATGCCGGCGAGTTCCCGGATGCGCATCATCGACCCGTAAACATCCACTTGCACATTTTCCACCAGTCCCGCTGAGGCTTTGCCCGTGCGAATTCCTGAGAACTCGTGCGTTACGACCTCCTCGGTCTTGCCCATTTTTTCTTCTGCTTCCAGTAAAACATCATCGACCGTCATAAATCACCTCACGAACTGACCAGTGTGCCGACATTTTCCCCGCGCACCACACGGGCGAGATTGTCGTGCTCAAACATGTTGAAAACGATGATCGGCATTTTGTTGTCCAGGCAAAGCGAAAACGCTGTTGAATCCATCACCTTGAGCTGTTTCTGCAACGCTTCGAGATAGCTGATCTTATCGTAGCGTTTGGCGGAAGGATTCTTTTTGGGATCACTGTCGTAAACGCCATCTACCTTCGTCGCTTTCAGAATAACATCGGCGCCCACTTCCGCCGCGCGCAGAGCCGCGGTTGTGTCGGTGGAGAAATAAGGATTCCCGGTCCCGCCACCGAAGATGACAACGCGCCCCTTTTCGAGATGGCGCACCGCGCGCCGCCGAATGAACGGCTCGGCCACCTGCGACATTGCAATCGCGCTTTGCACCCGCGTGGCCACACCTTGTTTTTCGAGTGCGTCCTGCAAGGCCAGAGCGTTAATCACCGTCCCAAGCATTCCCATGTAATCGCCGGTCGCCCGTTCGATTCCTTTTTCGCTGCCCTGCAAACCTCGGAAGATATTCCCTCCACCAACCACGATGACGACATCGACTCCCATCTCACGGACCTCGCGAATCTGTCGCGCCATTTCGTGGATCGCTTCGGGATTAATGCCACAGCCGGAAAGATCACCGAGGGCCTCACCACTGAGTTTGATGAGCACACGGCGATACTTGGGCGTTAAACGTTTCTTCATCGAAAGCGGGTTGTGTTTACCAGTGCCACCGGTGAAGGTCAATCGCACCCTCGCCCTCCACTTTCTCCTGACGCGTGAACTCTCCCGCTCTTGTCCTGTCTAAAGCACCATGCATTTGACCTCTCTTACATCCTTGCTTGCACTTTCTGCATGCCTTTTCGTCGCTCGAGTCTCGGCCGCCGATGGCGGCGATTCTGACGTGGGTCCCGAGGCCAAAGCGTTCCGTTCCATCGAACTGCTTCTCCCCAAAACTCGCGCCAGCAAAGAAACGCCTTCTCCAGCCGACCTGAAGGCCC
This sequence comes from Limisphaerales bacterium, assembly GCA_044226545.1. Lineage (GTDB taxonomy): Bacteria > Verrucomicrobiota > Verrucomicrobiia > Limisphaerales > SXQI01 > DASVNK01. The sequence goes on along the minus strand of JBGAGW010000015.1, from coordinate 93,221 downwards.
GGCACGACGCCGCTCTCGAAATAATTAAATCGACCAAACAGTTCATCGCCGATTTTCCAGGTTCGAAAAAGGTCGACGACGCCGATTCCCTCATGAACCTCGGCTATCTCCAGGCTGCTCTCACTGGTGATCAAACCGACCTCGCGGCCATCCGAAAACGTGAGCAGGAGATCCTCACCGACGACAAAGCCTCCGACGATCTCAAGCTGCACATCTTCCTTGTCCGTCACGAAGCCGAGTGGGCACGCAAAAACGGCAAAAACGATGTTCGCGAAGGTGAACCCGAAGGCAGAAAAATCTTTATGGACGGGCTGTTCGCCGCCGCCGAGTCTCTTCGCCAAAAAGACGAGATCTTCCAACTCATCCTGCTCGAGGCCAAATCTGGACGCGAACTCACTCCGGACGAGCGTCTGGCCATGGCCGAACGCGTCCGCAAACACCCCGCTGCCTCTGAGTTCATCAAAACCGAAGCCGATCGCATCATCTCGGGTGAAAAACCTTTCGCCATTGGCAAACCGGTCGAAATCAAATTTACCGCGCTGGATGGCCGCCAGGTAGACCTCCAGTCGCTCAAAGGCAAAGTCGTCTTCATCGATTTCTGGGCCACCTGGTGCGGCCCGTGCGTCGCCGCTTTCCCCGCACTCAAAGCCACCTACGACAAATACCATGACCAGGGCCTGGAAGTGATCGGCATCAGCCTGGACGAGGACAAAGAAGCCCTTGAGAAATTCTTGAAAAAACGTGGCGCGACCTGGCCCCAGTATTTCGACGGCAAAAGCTGGCAGAACCAGATCAGCTTCCGTTTCGGCATCAACGCCGTCCCAACCCTCTGGATCATCGACAAGAAGGGAATCCTCCGCTCGACGAATCACCACGACGATGAAGAAGGTCTTTCCGCGATTTTTCTGAAGTTGAAGGACGAGGTCGACTAGATCATAAAGCTTCCTGGGCGGAAGATTCTTCGGGTTAAGTTTGGTTTTCGTTTGCTGTCTGAGTGTCGTAAGAATCCGTTTTGTCATTTCGACGAAAGCCCGACTAACGCAAAAAACAGGAATTCTTGAGCAACATTCGAACAGCAAAGCGTAAGCACGGGGAGTCAAATCTACTGAGAGCTCTCACCGGAGCGAAGCAACAAAGACACAGGATTATGAATACTTTAACTCGTTGGAATCCATTTGGCACAACCACTTGGGATCCTTTCAAGGATCTAGAACAATTCGAACAGCGTCTCGCGTCCGCCTTTGGCCGAGGTGTCGCAAAGCCGAACGGCGAAGAGGCCATAGCTATGGCTGACTGGGCGCCGTTGGTCGACATCTCCGAAGATGACAAAGAATTCCTCGTCAAGGCGGAACTCCCTGGCCTCAAGAAAGAAGAGGTCAAAGTCACGGTAGAAGAAGGGGTGATGACGATTTCCGGCGAACGCAAAGTCGAGAAGGAAGAGAAAACCAAGAAATATCACCGCGTAGAACGTTCCTACGGCAAATTCGAACGCAGCTTCACTCTTCCCGACAAAGCCGACGGCACCAAGGTCAACGCTGAATTCAAAGATGGCGTCCTTCAGGTGCATCTGCCCAAAACCGAAAAGCCTGCGACCAAAGCAGTGGAAGTGAAAATCAGCTAATCACCAACCCAAAGGAGGATGCGATGAAAACCGCGCGCCAGCACACCCGGGACCGACGCGAAGACCGTTGTGAGCGGGAAGAAAAACTCGGCCAAGCGATGGACACGTTGCCCGGTAAGACTCTGCGCGACCATACTCCAGCCGCCGCTCGGCGGAACATTCCGCGTTCCAAGGCTGAGAGGGTCGGCAACGAAGCGAACTTCTTCTCAGCGAAGGGAGCAGCAACTCCTCGCCTTGTTGAAGCGACGCAGGCGGCGGCAGTACGCTTCGCATTGTTCGCACCAAATGCCGAGGCAGTGCTCATTGCCGGCTCTTTCAACGAGTGGAACCCGGCCGCGACACCGCTCAAAAAAGGATCAGATGGCTCCTGGCAGGTGGCACTGGATCTCGAACCCGGTGCTTACGAATACCGCTTTATCGTGGACGGCAACTGGCAGGATGATCCACTGGCTTGCGACTCGGTGGAAAACCCATACGGAAGCCGTAACTCGATCAAGCACGTCGCATGAACATAAACGCCAGCCGGGTGCCAGGGGACCAGACTTGTTGTCAAGGGTGCACCTCGGCTGACGCCTAAAGTGATTAAATTCAGGTGAACGACCAAAGCATCGCCTACTTTTCCATGGAGATCGCTTTGGACACGCGCATGCCCACTTACTCCGGCGGCCTTGGCGTTCTCGCAGGCGACACAATCCGCTCTGCCGCGGATCTGAAAGTCCCCCTGCTCGCGGTCACCCTTCTGCACCGCAAAGGATATCTTGAGCAGCACCTCGATCCGAGCGGCTGGCAACGCGAAAGTCCGGCGGATTGGAAAGTAGAGGAGTTTCTCGTCGAGCTGCCCAATCGAGTCGAAGTTACTATCGAGAGCCGGAAGATTCTCATCCGCGCGTGGAAATACGAAGTCAAAGGAATCACAGATTCTACCGTTCCGGTCTTACTGCTGGACACTGATTTACCCGAAAACGCGGAATGGGACCGCACGCTCACACATTATCTGTATGGCGGTGACCAATACTACCGTCTCTGCCAGGAAATCATTCTGGGTATAGGCGGAACCCGGATGCTGCGTTCGATCGGCTTTCAGCAGTTGGGTCGGTTCCATATGAATGAAGGGCACGCCGCACTGCTCGCCCTCGAACTCCTTACGGAGCAAGCGCGCAAAAATGGCCGCTCCTGCGCCACTCGCGAAGATATCGAAGCGGTCCGCGAAATGTGCATCTTTACCACACATACGCCCGTTCCCGCGGGCCATGATCAATTCCCGATGGATTTAGTGGGGCGGGTGCTCGCCAGCCACGGCGAGTTCATCGATATGCGCGATATCTTTTGCGTCGATCTGGTGAAACAGGTCTTCGGGAATCGTCACGAGTTCGCGAGCCTCCATCAAGCTACGCAGAGCGGCTTGGCTCTCAACATGACTTATCTCGCGCTGAACCTAAGTCACTACGTGAACGGAGTCGCCAAGAAGCATCAGGAAGTTTCACGCCTCATGTTTGCGGGCTATAATATCGACGAAATCACCAACGGTGTTCATGCCGGGACCTGGATCTCGCCACCGTTCCAGGAGTTGTTCGATAAACATATACCCGGTTGGCGGCAGGATAACTTCAGCCTGCGGTTTGCGCATGACCTTCCGCCTGACCAAATCCAGGCTGCGCATGAAAAGGCGAAGCTAAGTCTCATCTCCGCAATCAAGCAGCGGACGGGCGTTTCGCTTCAGGCGAACCTCTTCACTATTGGCTTTGCGCGGCGTGCCACGCCTTACAAACGGATGGACCTGCTCTTCCAGCAACCGGAACGACTGAAACGCATCGCCAAAGAAAAAGGTCCGATGCAACTGATCTACGGCGGCAAAGCGCATCCGAACGACTTCGCCGGGAAGGAAGCGATCCAACGCGTTGTTCGGGTTCGCGAAAGCCTCCTTCCTGAGGTCACGCTTCTTTACCTGGAGAACTATGACATTGAATTGGCGAAGCTACTCGTGGCGGGCGTCGATCTCTGGCTTAACACGCCCCAGGCGCCGCTCGAAGCTTCAGGAACCAGCGGGATGAAAGCAGCCCTGAACGGTGTTCCGAGCTTTAGCACGCTTGATGGCTGGTGGCTCGAAGGCTGGATCGAAGGCGAGACTGGATGGGCCATCGGCGAGAAATGCGCTGAGACCGATCCTGCACAAGGGGCGGTGTGCGAACTCGCCTCGCTTTATGACAAGCTGGAGAATGTAATTCTGCCGATGTTCTATCACGATCGCGCGGCTTACCTCAGCGTTATGCGACATTGTATTTCGTTGAATGGATCGTTTTTCAATACTCAACGGATGGTCCAGCAATACGTCGTCAAGGCTTATCTGGAATAGTCTTCAATATCTCCGCGCTAAGATTCGCTAAGCCGCTACTTAACGCGGCCGTCATTGCTGCCGGCTCTTTCAGCAACACCGGTCCTTCCGACGAAAGTTTCGCATGCCCTCGCGTGGTGTTGCCACTGGAATTGCGGATGGTCCAGTTTGCTTCGATGGTCACCTGGCCACCTTCATCAGATTCGAAATGCGAGAAGGAAAGAGTAACTTCGGCTTGGACCTCGCCACGACGATAGTTAGGCGCGAGCAGTGCGCCCATGTTCGCCGCGAGCACGCGACCAATCATTTTGTCGAGTGGTTCGGCCCATTGCAGCGTTGAGGCGTAATGGATTTCTTCGCCACCAGAACGCCAGGCGATCTCGCGTTTTCGCAGGTATTCCGGCAGCTCTATATGAGCGATCCCAATGCTGTCCGTCTTGCCGGGCAATGCCTGCTGCGCAGGGGATAGAACAAAATAGCGCGTTTGATCCTTCACCGGGCGCAAGCTGGAACAACCGGAAATCAGCACGAGGAGTACGATCGGGCAAAGGATTTTCATGGCTTGGCCTCCGAAGTGCGTTTGCCGGAAATGAGCGCATTAGGATGTTTGTTCAGGAAATCGGCAAGGGAGCTAATGCTTTGAGCTGCGTCCCGGAGGCTTTCAAGCGTGTCGTTTAAGTCGCGACGCAAGGTTCCATCGGGAGTAAGCACGTCCCGGACATCCTGCACTCCGCCTCGCACCTCACGAAGAGTTTGGCGCGACTCAGCCAGTGCACTCTCGGCCGAGCAGCTCAAAGCATCAGTGCGGCGGCGCAAGTCGGCGGCAAGTTCCTTCACTTCGATAAGAGTCTCATGTGCGCTCGCGATGGTGTTCGTGAGCTCCGGCGATGCTGCCACCGCGTTTATAGATGCGAGAACGTTGGTCAGGGCGGCGGAAATTTCCCTAACGCGAAACTCGCTGAGGCTTTTGTCCAACTTGCCGAGAGTCAGGTTCAACTTGCCCGTCACTTCTGCGAAGTCGACGCGGAAGATCTGGACCTCGGTCGGAGCAGTTGGAATCTCTTTGTAGAGCGGCTTAATCTGATGCCAGACCTCGGCAGTATGAGGCAAAAAGTCGAGTTCGACATAGAGAAGGCCAGTCAGAAGACTCTGCGCTTCGAGCTTGCCACGCAAGCCGCGCTTGAGGGCAGCTTGAAAGCTGCTTTCGTCAATGAGGTTCAAGGTGTCATCGGTGCGCTTGGTAAGAAGATTTTCATTCAGCTCGATAATAACCGGCAAGGCGGCGTCGCTCGGCTGCTGGTTAAAATGTATTAGAATCTCCTTTACCGAGCCTATGGTCACGCCACGGAATTTCACGGCGGTTCCGGGATCGAGGCCGGTGAGGGAATCATCAAAGTAGAGGACATAGTGCGCTTTCTTCGTAAAAAGTCGCGCCGACGTGATCAAGAGCACCGCTGCTACAGCAAGGCCGATCCCAGCAAGGACGAATGCGCCGATCAGGGCTGGATTTGCTTTCCGGCTCATGCGGCTACCTCCTTTCTACTGTGGGTCGGCGGTAACGTGAACGCGTTGGCCTGCAAACCGCCGCCGCGGGTGAGGAACTCGCGCAATACCGGATCGTCAGAGTGGGTGAGCAACTCGCGCGGATTGCCCTGGGCTCGAACGCTGCGCGTGTTCGAATCGACAAAGAGTGCGTGATCGCCAATTGCGAAGATACTCGGGAGTTCATGAGTGACCACGACGATGGTTGCGCCGAGGCTATCTCGTAGTTCCAGTATTAGATCGTCGAGCCGCCGGGAGCTCACCGGATCGAGGCTCGTGGAGGGCTCATCGAAAAAGAGAATTTCCGGGTCGAGCGCCATCGCTCGGGCGAGGCCCGCTCGCTGCCGCATGCCGCCGGATAACTCCGAAGGATAAAAATCTTCAAAACCGCCCAAACCGACTAGAGAAAGTTTTAATCGGACTATCTCGTGTATTTCGTCAGGTTTAAGCTCGGTGTATTCTTCGAGCGGCAGAGCGACGTTTTCCCCTAGGGTCATTGAGCTCCAAAGCGCGCCGCCTTGAAACAGCACTCCAAAGCGCCGGCGCATGGCCCGCTGATCTGCTTCGTCACAGTTCCAGAAGCTTTTGCCGTCATAGAGGATATCGCCTTCGGCTGGTTGCTTGAGGCCGATCATCGCTTTGAGCAGCGTGGTTTTTCCGCCGCCCGAAACGCCCATCACTATGAAAACTTCGCTTTTGTGAACGACCGCGTTAACCCCTCGCAGGACGATGTAGGAGCCATAGGCCATGGTGACGTTGCGAATTTCAATTTTTACGTCCTGCTCAGGCATAACTTAGATATTCAGAGCGTTACAGAGCACCGCAAAAATTCCGTCCGCGGCCACTATCGTCGTGATGCCAGTGACCACCGCGGAAGTGGTGGCCTGGCCAACAGCGGCCGCGTTCGTTCCGCATTGCATTCCGCGCAAGCAACCGGAGACCGCGACAATCGCGCCAAAGACTCCGCCTTTGAAAATACCGAGAGCGAAATTCTGCAGGGTGATCGCTTCGATGCTGCGCCGGAGATACTCGGTGCTGGTGACATCGAGCATCAGCGTCGAAACGAGATAGCCGCCGCCGATCGCGATGGCGTCGGCAAATACGCAGAGGATAGGCATCATGACGAGGAGTGCGACGATTCTAGGCAACACCAGGAACTCCAGAGGCGAAATCGCGAAGGTGCGGAACGCGTCGATTTCTTCGTTCACTTTCATCGCGCCGAGTTCGGCAGCGAACGCCGCGCCGGTCCGTCCGCAGAGAATCACCCCGGTCATGATGCAGCCCATCTCGCGGACGGTTCCAATTGCGACGAGGTCGGCCACATAGATGGAGGCACCGAATTGTTGCAATTGAACGGCACCGACAAAGGCCAGGATCACGCCTACCAGGAAGTTGATGAGGGCGACCACGCCGAGCGCTTCCGGGCCACATTGCTGCATGATGGCGAAGACGTCCGACCAGCGAAACTGCGCCGTGCCCTTAAGCATTCGGCCGAGCGCCAGAACATCATCACCGATAAAAGCGGAAGTTGCCTCAAGCCCGGACCAGCCTTGCAGCGCGCGCCTGCCGACCCGTTCAAGAATCGAACGGGACTTTGGTTCGTGACGCGCATCTGTGGTTTCCGGGACGGCTGCAGCGAGATGGATCAACTTCCGGAGTCCTTCGGGCAAGCTCTCTTCGTCAAAACCGATTTTTCGTTGCATGCAGAGTTCCTTGCATCCGAAAACGAAACTGACCAGGCCGCTCTTCCACTCACCAATAGCTTCGAAATCGAATGTGAGTGCGTGTGGGGGTTCTTCCTCGCCGATTTCTTTCTCGACCAACCCGACCCGCGGAAGATCCGCCTGCGTTAACCAATCTCCGCGCGGACAGACGACCAGCCTCCCATCCTCCGCTCGACGAAATTCCAGCGCGGCCTCGGCGATTTTGGGGTCCGATCGCGAACTGTCCCGTTCGATTTCTGGTGCAAGTGCCTGCATAGTCGGGCCATGCTCCATCGTCAGAATGCATTTCTCGGGGAAATGATGCTCACCGTTGGTTGTGATGGTTGCGCCTGAATTTGTCGGAACGGACTAAAGGTTGAGGACGCTGCTTCGCTCGCTCCGGGACCTCAGTGTTCGCTGAAGTGTGGTTGAGATGTCCGGCTTGCTATTATGCATTATCGTAAACAGGTGCTGGAGATCCAAAAGCAGCCCGGGGCCCGGACCAACCAAAAAGTTCAGAGCCTCCTGACGTCGGCTCCTACAGCCCGGGTTCATGCGGGCATGGCATCGCGCTTTAAAAGCGGCATTTTGTTCCGATGGATCGAGGAGAGGCGATTTCGGCATTCGGGTTGCTCTGCGGAAAGCGCCACTAGGGATGAGATTCGTGAAGAGTTTTTCTGGATGGAAATGGGGGTTCGGCGCGGCAATTTCAATTGCTGGGCTGATGGGCATGGTGCTGGGTGACTTTGAGAAGGTCGATTTGTCAGGTCCGAGAATTGTTGGGGAAAATGTTTTCTTCACGTTTCGGTCGGCGACAAACGAGATTCTGACGCTGCAAAGCGCCGCTTCTATTTTAGGCCAATGGCAGGACCTGACCAATCGCGCGGGAACAGGGGCCGAGGTGGAGTTCTCGACGCCCTTTCGAGACGAAGGGCGCTTCTTTCGAATGAAGAGGACCCCGATCACACCCGCGCCGGAACTCCCGGCTGAATCACTGATGCTCAAAGCTGGTGAGTCGGTGGAAGTAAAGCTGCAGGCGATCGGTGGGACGGAACCTTTCTCGTGGTTTGTGGATGGAGTGCTCCCGGCAGGACTTTCACTCTCCGAAGATGGAGTACTCAGCGGAACGCCCACGGCGGACGCTGCCGAGCACAACGAAAATGGGCGTTATGCAAACAGGATCATCGTGCAGGATAGCTTCACCGATCCGTTCACAGGCAGGACTGCGGCGCGCAGAGCGACCAATACCATTAATACCCTGGTGCGGCTTTCATACCTCCTGAATATCCGGGCAACTCGTCCGAATGGTCCGTCGCTTCAGCATAACTGTTCCATCTGCCACAGTGCCGATTTCAAACCGGATGTCACTTCCGACGCGACTGCGCTGATCAATGTTTTGAGCGGGTCTGGCGCGGAGTGTGGCACAGATCGGCCGTACATCTCGCCACCGGATGCCTCGGACAGCCTGCTTTACGAGAAACTCACCTCGCGGAGTGATTGCGGCGAGCGGATGCCGTTCGATGGCGAGTATTTTTCGGACCGCCAACTGAATCGACTGGCGCGCTGGATTCGAGAATTGACGCCCGATGATCAGGATTGATCAGTCTGCCCGCTTGCCGAGAGAACGCATCAACTCTTCACGATAAGTGCGAGTGGCGGTCAGTTCAGCACCGCTGGCCATCAACACGAGGTAATCACCATGGGTCTTGGAGCGGATCTCTTTGATTCGATTCACATTCACCAGGGTGGATCGGCTGATGCGGATGAAGGAATCGGCTGGCAGTTGTTCCACGAGTTGAGTGATGGTGGTTCGCAGGAGGTGAGAAGCGGTGCCGACATGCAGTTCGGCGTAATTGTCCGCCGCCGCGATCCAATCAATGGTCGCGAACTGAACGAGGGAAATGCGTCCTCCTTCTTTGATGGCGAGGCGATCCGGTCGGTCGATTCGGCCTTCTTTGGGCAAGCCGTTTCCGATCGAATCCGAACCGGCGCCCCGTGCTGAGAGTCTCGCACGGGCTCGATCCAGGGCGGTGTGGAGGCGCTCCTGATCGAACGGTTTAAGCAAATAATCGACGGCGTGAATCTCGAAAGCGCGCATCGCAAACTGATCTGAGGCGGTTACGATAATAATGGCGGGGCGTTCCTCCGCTTTAAGCTCGCGGAGCACTTCGAAGCCGTCTCGGGCGGGCATTCGGATGTCGAGAAGCACGAGATCGGGACGCGTCTGGCGAATGGCGGCGAGGGCTTCATCCCCATTGGAGCATTCAGCAACGATCTGGACCTGCTTTTCGGCGTCCAGCAGCCGACGCAGCCGTTCCCGACTGATCGGCTCGTCTTCCGCGATCAAAACCCGAAGCTTCATTCCGTTGGTTTATGCGAAGCATATGTTGTTCAGAGCAGACCAATGGGCGGTTGTTTGGCGAGATGCAGAGGTTGGGAGCCCAACCGGTTTGTTTCCGGGGCGAGATGGGGCGGAGTGACAACCGCAGTTCGCGAATTGTGAGATTCCATGGAGAGAAAAGAAAAAGGGCTCTCGTTTGAGAACCCTTCGCTTTAAGAATTGGGCGGGATTTGCTTAGGCGCGGATTTTGCGAAAACCGAGCAGGAGCGCGGACGAGGCCAAGGACAACAGAGCGATGGAAGAACCGCTGTCCGGAACCGAATTGCTCTCCAGCGGAATGCTGGTCGTTATTTTGAGATGGCTTTCACTGGTGTGCCGTTCGGCAAAGAAGAAATCGAAGTCGTAGGTGTTACCTGCTGTAAGACCTAGAGTATCCAAATTGATCGACGCGCTTTCCGATCCGTGAACGCCGCCCAGGTCAAGAGCGAGCTTCTTGTCGATGAACACCCAAACGTCATCGTCGCCCGAGAAGTCAAAGGTCTGACCTGCCTGGTAAGTGAACGTGGTATGGGTTTGCAGAGTGAAATGGAAGTTGTGTGAACCGAAGTTACCGAATCCCTGGCCGTCGATGGGGAAGAAAGAATCATTTTGATAGGAAAAAACACCGGAGCCTGGAGCCGTTTCGCTCAGGGTCAGTGAGATAGGAATGTTAATATTGACGCCGGGGACGTCGTTGTACCATTGGTTAAAGGTTGCAGCACTGTGAATCGTCGTGCTTGAGGCGGGGAGAAAAACCGGTCGTCCATCGACCCCGAGGTTGCTGCCAATCACTCCTCGGTCATCGCTGATGGTGTATTCAAAATCAGGGTTCGTCGTCGGAGTGAAGTCACGGACTGTGGCTCCGAGATTGATGTTGGCCGCATTGGCCGAAGCCACGAATAAGACGGAGGCTGTGGTGCCTAGTATAAGTGATTGCATGTTCATAATGTCGTTTTGCTGATTAGCAAACGGCAGACCAACCCCGCATCAAGAGTCATAAGGATGTGCAACATGTTGAGAAATAGTTTGTTAGCTGTTTGGTTGTCCCTCGTCACCAGGAATACGCCAGGGAAAAACGTAAGAGTTTTAGACGAAACGTATGGCTGAATGGCTCTGTCCGGCTGCACTTGGCGATCTTTCGGGTCGACTTCAGCCTCCGGGACCGCCCCCAAAAGAAATATTAATGAGTGGATGCGCGGAGCCTGCTTTCCGATTTCTGATCACTATTGAGGCGCACGGGGTGGAGTTTCAACACTAAGGGTGCGTCGTTACCCTCTCGGATTTGATAACTGTGATTCAACTCGAGACCTCGGACGGTCTGGCGAGTATTTGAACCGGGCCATTGGATTTCGACACCCACAATTCCCTTAACATCGCCCAAACCTATTTCCTGCCGAAGCGGATTTGCGCCAAAGCTGCCCCCGCTGCTCACGACGCGATACAAGTCGCGAGAACCGGTCGGAGTTTGCAAGGTGAGTTTGATTTTGGCCCCGATGGCGGCGCGATTTGCCTTGGTCCCGACGAGTTGGAGTTTTAGCCAACGGTTGGTGTTGCCCGGGTTCAGGAACAGGGCGTTGCGCGCGAAATCTCCAGAGTAGGCGCCGCCCATTGAGACGTAGACATCCTGGCAGCCATCGTCGTTCAGATCGGCGAAGCTGACGCCGTGACCCTTTTGAATGTGACCCGTTCCGGTCGCACTGCTCACATCCTGGAAGAAGCGGCCTTCGGCATTGCGGAACATGCGGTTGGGGATCAAGGTTCGGAAATCGGGATCGCCGGTCGCGCAGTAAAAATCGAGCCATCCATCATTATCGAGATCGCCGTAATTGTGCCCCATGGTGTGGCAGATACGGTCGAGGTGTGCTTCCGAACTGACGTCGGCGAAAGTGCCGTTGCCGTTGTTGCGAAAGAGCTTTGTTTTTGCGCCACGGGTCGGCCTTCCGAGGTAATCGGCCGCGATATCCGAAATCCCATTCGGAAGCTGGTATCCGAAAACGACGATGTCCTGCCAGCCATCATTGTTGTAATCAAAAAAGAAGGTTCCGAAGCTGCCGAACTCTCCATTCAGCGCTCCCGCGGAACTGGAGGCGTCGCTGAAATGCCACTCAGGTTGAGACGCCCCGGGCGAATGCGTTGGGCCATCATTGTGCAACAGGATACTGTGGCCGTCACGGATTGAGAGATAAAGGTCGGGGCGCCCATCATTGTCATAGTCGGCGCAGGCCACGCCTTTTACAAAAGCGGCAATGTTGATTCCGCTGACCCGCGCGCACTCGGTGAAAGTTCCGTCGCGATTGTTGTGAAACAGTTCGCACCAATCGGGGTCGCTTCGGTCGACCGTTTCGTTACCGATAAACAAGTCGAGCCAGCCATCTCCATCGTAATCAAACCAGCGAGTGGCCATCGTGGGATGAGGGCTGAGCAGTCCTGCCTCTTCCGTCACATCGGTGAACGTGCCGTCGCCATTGTTTCGCAAGAGAGAACTTGGCGCTCGCCCGCTTTTTCCGATCCAGCCGCCGCGCATCATCCAGATGTCGAGCCAGCCGTCGTTATTGTAATCTGTCTGGACGATGTTCAGCGCGGCTGTTTCTCCCACCAATCCGGCTTCACTTGTCCGCTCCGCAAATGTTCCGTCGCCCATATTTATGAAAAGCCGAATTTGCCCCTTGAAGTCCCAGGCGGAGATGACGATATCGTACAGCCCGTCATTATTGAAATCATCCACGATGGTGCCACCCGCCAAATCGTTTGAATCCAGTTCGAGCCCTTCGCTTACATCAACAAAACGAGCCATTTCATATTCGGAGGCAAACCGTTCCGGCGGAATCAAGTAAGGGGAGGGTACCTTTTCTGGATACTCCCCGAGAGTCATGTAAGCCAAATTCAAAAGCCACATCGACCCGAGATCCCTTGGATATTCATCGAGCTGGGCGGTGAATAGCTGCGCCGCAGCGCGCGAGCCGCGTGGGAGAAGGTGGACCGCTTTCGGCCCCAAGGGGAAAAGACAAGAGTCGGCGTTATGGTTCGCGAGGCAGTTCTCCTGTTCCCCGAGGCGAAGAAAAGCCATGGCGGCACGCACGCGCAGTTCTGCAGCGGTGCGGGCATCCACCTGCAATTTTTGTTCGGTGATTAACCGTTTCATCTCTGCAAAGGTGTTCAGTGCGTCGTCAGGATGGCCGGCATTCATCTGTTGAATGGCTTTACTGTATTGAAGCTGCAGCCTCTCCATGCCCTGTGAAGCATTCGCTTTTTGCTCGAAAATGAGTGCCATCTGATCGTTCAAGTAAGGCACATCCTCCGGTTTGATCGCGGCGAAAATCCGCTGCAGTCTCTGGACCATTCGACGGGTGCTGGGGGCGGGATTCCCCGGAGCGAGCGGGGGAGTGGCTGGGGGCATTTTGCAGCTCGGATCAAGGCGAATGAGCCGATCGACGTCGGGGAAGGCCTGGGTTCTGGCGTTTTGTGTGCCGTTTGTCGTTGGAGTTTCCGTCGCAGCGCAGGAAAGCGAAGCCCACACGACGATTGATATTAAAACCTCCCTGGTTCGGCGCATCGAAAATCAAACTTATGTTAGATGCCATATTAAGTTTTCAGGAAAGGGACGGAAAGGACTAATTAGGTGCCGAATCGGGCTTTTTTAGCGTGGCCAACCGACGAGCAAAAAATTTTACGGGAAAAAGAACTGCAGATTGCCGTCGTCCGTTTCGGTCGCCGGATCGTACGTGGTCAACATCTGTACCAGCGTGCGATCATTCAGTTGTTGCACCGATCCGTCACTCAGCGTGACATTACCCGCGTTCTCGCCGTGGCAAGTGCCTTTCCGCCACTTCGCGGTGCGTGCGCCGGTATCCGCGGACGAGAGGATGAAACAATTGATATTGTCAGGCAACCCTGTGAAATCGAAGCCGCTCATGCCGCGGTCCGTTGCCAGTATCACGCGCGGTCTGGTCTCGCTGGCCTCACTGCAAAGGGCATAACTAATGTTCGTCAGGACAAGGTTGACGAAGTTACTTGCCGCGACCTTGCGCACGTCACTCGGGCAAAGAAGGATTTTTGTCGTGGCCACCTCGTTGGAGAGGATGGAGAATTGCAGGTTCACTTTCGCGTTTCCACTGCCGTCCGGTTTTCCACCGCCCTGGATTTGGTCGACCTTCCACGGAAATTTTCCATCCTGGCCATCCGCCCAAAGGCGCACCGCAAGGCCCACTTGCTTGAGATTGTTCGCACAGGTGATCCTTTGGGCTTTGGTTTTGGCGCGGCTCAGGGCAGGCAGGAGCATTCCGGCCAAAATTGCAATGATCGCAATGACGACGAGCAACTCAATCAGCGTGAAGCCATGCGGGGCCCGGAATGACAAACCCGCATGGCTTTCGCTCCTATGCGTTTCCGATCTCAAGGCGCTAGCGACGATGAGACGCGGAAAAATTGATGGGGCTCTGAGACACTGTTCGTGGTTCCGACCGATGCTTCGAGCGCTACCTGCCCTGAACCGCTGTCGGTGTAGGGACCATCGACGTTCGAAGCGCTTTGAACTTTGTAGTACAACCCGCGCACGGCGTTATAACGCAGCTCAACGTTGTTCCCGTCAAGCTTTCGCGTGGCGAGCGTCACATCTGAGTTCGCTACCGTGCCATCAAAGAATTTTTTCACAAGGGCCCAGGCAGTTGTGCCCACTTCTGCGCCCACGCGGCGTCCGGCGAAGTCATCCGCTGGTGGGTGAATTCCGCCCCAGATTCTTGAGAGACCCACTTGATCGGCGGCATCGTAATAAGATGCCCATTGCAGCGTGACCGGCTTGGTCGGCCCGAGTTCGTTGATGAGCGAACTGATCGTGTAAGTGCCAAGGCCATTCGGAAACCATTTTGATCCTGTAAATGCAGTTACAGCTTCAGCCGCCGCGCGACTGAATGTGCTATGACCCGAGATATAGCCCGGGAAAGCGGGCGTGACGAAAGTCTTCTTCTGGTATGGCATGAAATCCTCGGCGTGAATCCAGTGGACGCCGCTCGTTTCGTTCGCCGGGTCCTCGGGCTGGCCAGGCCAGCAAAGAACGGCAATCTTGCCGGGAGTTAAGCCCGCGTGACGACCGGAAGCGACCGTGACGTCCGTAACTAATTCGATCAAATCCGGAACCAGCGGCAACCCGTTGGTGTGATACGAAGGCAGATTTGGATCGCTCGATTGCCCGTAACCGCCGCAATAACGAATCGCACCGATGGGACGCCATCCGTTATACACCCGCTTCACACTCCATGCAGCACAAGCGGCATCGTGCAGCGCGGTATTGATCGCGAAATAGAATTTTACGTCCCATTCCAGCCGATCAACTTCCGGGCCTGTTCCGGCGATTCTTTTGATCGGCATGTCGTCCGAAACGTGGTTGGCAATGGCGTTCCAGTGGCCGGGCGGTGTTTCGGAAGAGGGACCATCGGCCCAGAATTCGGTGAGACAACGGGTGAAATCGCCACGCAAAACGATATTGGAGGCATAAGGCTGGCCAGTAATGGGATTGATCTTGTAACCGTGGCCATCGTTGGTCCCGAGCGTGTTGTCACCGACTGTATTTGGCGAGATGTCAATCTGCGCTCCGTCGGCGGTACTCAGTTCACTGCTGGAGCGAATCACAGCCACAAGATTCGATTTGAATTCTGTATCGGTTGCCGTTCCCAGCAAGGGTGGCGGACCGGGATCGATCCACGGTCTCGCTGGATCAATCCGGCTGAGCGCGAATGTGCGGGTCCAAAGCCACGGGGCGCCGGCGTAACCTTGCAGCGGGTTCTGAGGAAAGCCGTTTTGGTCGACTGCGTTCGCGACGATCAAACGTTGCCACTGATTGATATCGACGACGGTGTGGTTGGTTCCGTCGCTGATTCCATGCAGGAACGGGTTCATCGGCGGATTCACAAAGGCGTAGCGGCGCGGATGACCAACGGGATAATCTGGATAGGCGACCGGCGGGTTCGCGTTTGGAAAGGCCACCCCGTTGGTTTGCAGCGAGGCGTCGTTGATGAACCATGCAGAAACAGCGTCGTAAACGCTGTTGCCAACACCCGCGGGAGTCGAGGTGTCGCGCGATGCGTTGGCTGGATCATATCCCAAAAGGGTCAGGAACTCGGGATTTCTTACCGCCTGGTTCGTCGCGGTCCGCGAATAGGCGAGCCGCTCGACCATCATTCGATACATCGCGTAACTGATGGCCTCGCGTCGGGCGGCAGCGATATCTGTCGCCGTATGTTTTCCGCGATAAACAAATCCGACCGCATTCGTATCATACGCCGCCCAGGCGTCGTACATGCAGACGGAATAGGTGAAAAGATTTCGCGCCTGAGCAGGGGGGTGCGGCGTGTCCATCCGAATACTTTCGAGTGCGCGCTCGCTCCAGTTGCGGGCTATCGAGTAATTGTCTTTCGGAACGTACCAATTAATCGTCGCTGCCTGTGCCGAGACCGAAAGGAAAAGGCCAGCAGCACCGAAAATCAATTTATTGGGTTTGCCCGGATTGCATAATGCATCGAGCAATTTTCGCACAGGTTGTTTGGAGGTCATTCCCGCAATTTCTGCAAAGGACAGGTCATCTCCTGAATCTTTCGGGGGCGGACCGCAGGAAAGTGCGGGATAGAATGGACCTTTCCGGGGCCAAAGGCCGGGGTCCCGGACGCGCAAGGCGACCGGGAACTAATCTCTGGGAACAATCTTAATTGGCGCGGTCTTTCAACGCGCCAACACCTTCGTGTTGGGCGCAGTGCGCGCAGCAGAACATCACGCCGCTCGCTTCGTGGCCATGGCCGATAATCCGGCAGCCGCAATGATGGCATTTCGGTGCCAGTGCGTGGATGGCGCACTCGAAGGAGTCGAAGTAATGCGAGATGCCATTCATGACGATTTCCAACGGCTTATCGTATTCGTTGCCACAGACCTCGCAGGTTTGGACCCCTGGATGAAGTTCGTTTTTTGAATCCCCGCCCACGTCGGGTTTAGCAACCCGCGCGCCTTTCTTGTTCTCGCTTCGTTCGAGCATGAGTTCAGGTTCGCCCGCCCATCGCTGCCGAACCATCAGGCTAACCCCGCTTTTATGAGCGTACGATGTCGGATGATGCAAAACGGGATTCTAGACGAGCTGAAAAGCGAGAACTCCGTTCGCCGGGATACGAACCTCGATTTTACCGCCGACTGCGGAAATGTCTGCACCGAAATTTCCGATTCCCTGTCCGCCGTAAAGGGTGGCGTCACTATTAAACAGTTCGCGCCATGAACCGTTCGGCAGGCGACCTGGGTCAGTTTGAACAACGTAGCCGTCCAGGAACGGTTCGTCGCGAAGGCTGGCCACGATAAGCAGACGATCAGAACCGGAGGTGCGGGTAAAGACGATCACGCGATTCGTGCCGAGGGCGTGAATGATATCGATCGCGCGTGAGCGGATGGCGGAATGACGTTTACGGAAGCGAATCGCGTCTTGATAAAATCGGAAGAGTTTAGCGCCGTTGCCGATGCGTTCGCTGCCGAGATCTTCGCGGTTCTGCATAAAGGAATTTACGGTGTAACGCTTTTGCGCGCCTATTTCTTCGCCCATTAGGAACATGGGTGTTCCGGCGGAGAAGAGGGAAAGGGCAAAGGCCACGCGCGCCCGAGCCTCTGCGTAATCGCGCGTTGCGCCAAACAGAGGAGCGTCGTTCACGGCGCAAGTCAGTGTGCGCTCAGTGCCGCCGGCGTTCCCGGCTTCGTCATGCGATTCGTGATAGACAATTTTATCAAACTGGCTGTCGTAGAGAACACCGGCGAACTGTTCGATATCGAGTCCACCCCCTGAATTGAGACCCGCGTTCCTGAGCAGGCGCGCTTTGCCTCCAGCCATGTCCGAATCGCCGATCAGGTTGTGATAAAACGCGGCGGACCAGGTGGTCCCAAAACCGAGGCCACCGGCTTCCGGAAGTTGTGTGACCGCGTTCCATTCGGAGTGATCCTCCGCGATGAGCATCACCGTCGGCTTGATCATTTTCAGCGTGCGACTCCATTCCCGGAGAAGTTTGGCCCCAAACTGATTCGCTCGCGCTACGGACCAGCCGTTTGCGTGCAGAGAGTTGTCGCGATGCAGCGCCTGGGTGAGATCGACCCGCAGCCCATCCACATGAAATTCTTCGATAAACGCCGCCGCGCTGCTCACGAAAACGTGGCGAACGATTTCTTCCCAATAACGAGGTGCCCATCCTGATGAGCCATTGTCGATATAGCCTCCGTCGGCAAACGGGTGATCCGACGGTGTACCTTCATACCAATAATAGATGTTTTGCTGGGGATCTTTGGAGTCGTATTGCCATTCCGCCCGTTCGACGTTTTGGTCGAAATGATTGTAACAAACGTCCTGGATTACGGCGATTCCACGGCGGTGGCATTCGCGAACGAAATGTTTGTATTCGTCACGGCCGCCCGCGCTTGATTCGATGACGAAGTGGTGAGAATCGCCATAGCCCCAGGCCATATTGCCGGAGTATTCGGACATGGGCAGAAGTTCGATCGCGTTGATGCCCAAATCAGTGAGTTGCGGCAGCAGAGCAATCGCGTCGCCCAGGTTGCCGGCGCGATTTTGGCCAAATCCGAGCGCGTTGACATGAAGTTCGTAAATGATCAAATCCTCGAAACGATACGGCACGTTTAACCCGGGAGTGAATTCGCCTTGCCAGAACTCAGCTTCAGGAACGCGAGCCGCGGCGGGAGGAAAATCGCGGGCCACCGTATCCAGGCTTACCACCATGCTGCAACTCTTCGTCCCATCGAGGTCCGCGGGCGAGTCGGCGTAATGCGCTCCGTTCGGATCATTGGCTCCGCGCCCGAGCTGGTTCCGTGAAAAAATGTCGGTGCGATAGACAGTTTCACCTTGCGCGTTTTTGATGCGATACATGTAAGGCGCGCCTTCGAATGCGGCGAAGTTGGGCACAACGTCACTTTCCCAGATTCCGTTGACTCCTTTTTCCATCGGCAGGATGGGGCGGGAGGGATCGATCCCGTCGCCGTCATTGGCAATGTAACCGTTGGTTGATTTGCCAAAGACGACTTCAACTTTGAGTGCGTTGGGCGCCCAAACAGAAAACCGCACATTTGGTTTGTTGGATCCCTGTTTGAAATATTTACGCGCTCCGAGCCGCCGGAAGTAAGTGAAGTAGAACTCCTCAACCTGCTTGTTGCCTTCCGGCAGCAAGTCGAATTCGCGATAGCGATCGCTGGAATTTGCATCGGGAATTTCGGTCGGAATTCCGAAAATGTCCGGCGCTCCGGGCGCATCCAGGCGCACCCCCCAACGGAAACGTTTCCCCACTTCACCCGTATCGAACTGGATAGTTGCTTTGAAGGACGGACAGCCGTCTTCGGCCTTTTCGGCAATCATCGGGGTTTCGCTCCAGGTTGAGGAAAAGTATCCAGAGTTATCCCAGGTTCCGACCAGTCGGGCATTTTTGAAGATGTCGCGTTTGAGCCCGGTGAGATATCGGAATTGCACAGCTACCTTCGCCATAAGTCCTCCAATTCACTGGCCAACTCTGCCAGTGCTGCTCCGCCTTCTCGCATTTTGTAACGGAGAAGCAAACGAATTCGGAGAGCCGAGGCTTCATTTTCTAGGGAGAGGGCGCGCGGGCGGCGAGTGCCCGTCGCGTTATACGGCCGACCAGACCGGTCACAATAATAGCGGAGACGAGGCCAACCCCGGTCACAATCCATTTGGTTTTTCCGGTGGCGATCGGCTGGTTTCCAAGCGCGGCGATATCGCCAATGAGAGTTCCGAGATATACGAACAGAGCTGCGTTCGGTATAAGCGCTAAGAAGGTGATAACGAAGAAATGCCAGAATGGGATTTTCGTAAGACCGAAGACAAAGTTGAGGGCGATGAAGGGAAAGGCGGGGGAGAGCCGAATCAAACCTACAATTTTCCAGCCCTCGCGTTCCACCGCTGCGTCGAGCGCTTTGAAGTGCGGGATTTCTCCGAATTTTTCGGAAACCCAATCCCGGGCAAAGTAACGGCTGAGGAGAAACGCACAGCCAGCGCCCAACGTTGCGCCGACTGCGGTGTAAAGGGTCCCTCGAACGACTCCAAAGAGGATGCCCGCACCCAGCGTGAGCACGACGCCGGGGAAGAACGTTACACAGGCGACAATATAGGCTGCGATAAAACAAACTGGAGCCCACCCGCCCATGCTGCCGATGCGCTCGAGCACCATTCTGAGGAGTTGGCGTGCGTCGGTGACGCGTAGAAAGGAAGCGACGGCCGCGGCGAGTATCAAAAAGATGATCAGCCGCGTGATAGTTCGTCTGCTTAAAGGCATTGTGCCGCGCGGCTAGGACTTCCAGGCCTTCTGCAGGAAACGGATGTAGTTCGCGTGCATAATGTTTTCCACGTCCTGCTGTTTATATCCGCGGGTGCCGAGCAAACCCGGAATGCTCTGGAGATCAGCGATGGTCTTCATGTCGGCTGGCGTTTGTTCCGTGCCAAATGCACCGTCGAGATCGCTGCCGATGCCACAGTGTTGCGAACTGCCGGCGAGTTGGCAGATGTGATCGATGTGATCGACGATTTTTTCGATTTTCAGGCCGACCCCTTCCGGAGTGGTTTTGCCGCGTTGCCAACCGGGAACCATCATCCACGCATCGAACACCGCGCCGATCACCGCACCGCGTTCGACGAGAACCTTGATCTGGTCGTCCGCGAGTTGGCGGTTATGCGGAACAAGCGCCCGGACATTATGATGGCTTGCCCAGACCGGACCGGAAAAGTGGTCCATCGCCTCCCAGAAGCTGTCGTCGCAGAGATGGGTGGCATCGAGAATGATTCCCAGGCGGTCCATGTTTTTGAGCAGTTCGCGCCCTTTTTCGCCCATGCCACCTGTCGCATCGGTCCCCTGAGCGTAGGTACCCGGTCCGTAATGAGCGGGGCCCAGGGCCCGCAGACCATTTTCGAAAGCGCGTTCGAGATGGCGCATGCTCAGAATCGAATCTGCGCCTTCGAGACTGAGGATATATCCGATCGGCAGTTTGGTTTGCGGTGAAGAATTCGCGGTCCAGAGTTGGAAATGGGCATCGAGCTGGTGGCGGTTCCGGATCGAGAGCAGTTCGCCGCATTCCTCCATCGCTCGATACCATGCGAGCTGACCTTGAGTCTGTGCCCAAGCCTGCTCGGGGGAATGCCAGCCCGGAAGGCGGTTGGAATGTTTAACAAACCGAGCGATCTGCGTAGCGACGCAAAGGCCAATCTGCCCGCGACGCATCTCGGGAAAACATACGGTGGCATTGCCGCGGTCGGGTTTGTCGCAAAAATGGCGATCTCGTTCGCGCAGCTTGTCGAGCGGTTCGCGCAGATCGCGATTCCACTCGAGCGCGTTCATCGAAAGATCCAGATGGGCGTCAAAGATAAACATAAGCAATCATTCCGCCGGAAGGGCTCGAGTGATATACAGCGCAAGCCGATCCGTTGCAGGCGAGAATTTCTCCGCCATGACAATTCCGGTATCCAACGTGAACTCGTATCTACTGTCAAATAACAGACGACAAAGCGCGCGCTTTAAAATGGGGGATCAGAAGCAGAGCCGCGAACCTGAGGGAGCGTGCAGGTCGGTACATGCCGGCTCGGCATCTTGCCCATCCGTTCGGGAACTTTATCGGTTGAGTAGGAATGATCGCGGCGAGAACTCGTTCCAGCCTTTTCTCTGGAATAGACCAAAGGACGCTGGGATTAGTTGGCCTGGATGACGACGTAGTTTTTTTTGCCTTTGCGGAGGAGGAGGTATTTGTTGAAGAGGAAATCGATGGGGGTAACGAGGCGCTGGGGGTTGACTTCGCGCTGGTTGTTGATGTTCATCCCGCCGCCTTCGATATCTTTTCGGGCCTGACCTTTCGAGGGGCAAAGGCCAGATTCGACCGCGAGTTCGACGAACGGCAGGCCGGGAGTTTCGAAGCGGGGGCGTGGAATGTCTTTGGTTGGAACTTCGCCAATGATGTCTTTGAAGGTGTTCTCGGAGATTCCTTCGAGGCCGCCACCAAAAAGGATTTCGCTGGCGCGGATGGCTTCGGCAGTGGCGGCGGGGCCGTGGACGAGATCCGTCGCGGCTTTGGCGAGCGCCTTGTGGGCGATACGGGCCTCGGGTTTCTCGACGTGCTGGCGTTCGAGTTCCGCGACCTCGGGTTGGGTGAGGAAGGTGAAGTATTTGAGCATCTTGACGACGTCCCGATCGTCGGTGCGAATCCAGAATTGGTAAAAGCGGTAAACGCTGGTTTTTTGCGGGTCGAGCCAGACGGCGCCGGCGACCGTTTTGCCGAATTTTGAACCATCGGCATTGGTGATGAGCGGCAAGGTGAGTCCGAACACGTGAGCGGCGAGTTTTTTGCGGGCGAGGTCGATACCGGCGGTGATGTTACCCCATTGATCGCTGCCGCCTATTTGTAGTTCGCAGTTGAATTGGCGGCGAAGCTCGTAAAAATCGAAAGCCTGGAGCAGCATGTAGCTGAATTCGGTGTAGCTGATCCCCGCTTCGCGATCTTCCATGCGGGCGCGGACGCTTTCCTTGCTCACCATCATGTTCACGGAAAAATGTTTTCCGATGTCACGGAGGAAATCGAGGAAGCTGACCGGCGCGGTCCAATCGGCGTTGTCCATGAGACGCGCGGGATTGGTGGTGGTGTCGAAGTCGAGCAGGCGCCGGAGCTGTTCCTTTACGCGGCTGATGTTGAGATTGAGCAGGTCGCGCGTGAGGAGATTGCGCTCGGCGGATTTTCCGCTGGGATCGCCGATCAGACCGGTCGCGCCGCCGGCGAGGGCGATCGGATTGTGCCCGGCCAATTGGAAACGGCGGAGCGCAAGCAGAGGAACGAGATTCCCCACGTGAAGACTATCTGCTGTGGGATCGAAGCCGCAGTAAAGCGTGATCGGCCCGGCAGCGAGCCGTTTGGGCAGCTCTTCTATGTCGGTGCAATCCGCGATCAATCCGCGCCATTGCAGTTCTTCGATAATGTTCATGTGCGGGGGAATGAAAATGGAAATGGGTGGGAGCGCAAACGAAATGTCATGCAAGTCAGCTCGGTAGCGGTCGAGGTGATGAGACTTTGACTATGTGTAGCGGCTTAAAAAGCAGAGCCTCGTTACCTCGGCTACTATCATCATGACGATTACTCGCTGGCGAGTTCGGCTTTTGCGGGCCGGGGTTCGTTGCGCCAGGAGAGGATGAAAAGCAAACCGACGCCGGTGCAGATCGCGGTGTCAGCAATGTTGAAAGCGGGAAAACCGATTTCGCGTCCGTCGCGTTGTTGCAGGTAGAAGTAGACAAAGTCGATCACGTGCTGGCGGAAAACGCGGTCGATCAGGTTGCCGATGATGCCGCCGAAGATCAGACCGAGTGACACCTGGCCCAACGGTGTTCGGGTATCGAAGTGGTGCCGGAACAGAAAAAGCAGGACCAGAGCAACAAACGAGATAACTGCGAGAATGCTGTTGTTGCCATGGAACATGCTCCAGGCCGCGCCGGTATTCCCCCAGTGGACGAATTTGAAAAAGCCGTCGACTATGATTTTTTCGTCGTAACCGTAGCCAAGCGTGCGCAGGACAACCCATTTGGTGAGTTGATCAAGGAAAACGATGATCCCGGCGAGAAGACCGATCCGCTTGTTGGCGTCCAGATTCATTTAAGCCTGCGTACTGTAGGGGAGGGGGTGTGTCCTGTGCAAGAATTGCCTCCCCGAACGTCGGGGGGCTGAGGACACTCGAGCCAACATCGGAAGAACTTTTAGCAATCGACGCTCTTGCCCTCACGGGATTGGGGCTACAAAGTGCGCCCGATGGATATCGCTGCTCTCCGGAAGGAGTATACGTTCGCCGGTTTGCGTCGGCGCGATTTGGAGCCCGACCCGCTCAAGCAATTCAATCTCTGGTTTGAATTCGCGGTCGAAGCCGAGGTGCATGAACCCAATGCAATGACGCTGGCCACGGTGGATGCAGAGGGACAGCCTTCGTCTCGAATTGTGCTGCTGAAAGCCGTGGATGAGCGCGGGTTTTCTTTTTACACGAATTACGAGAGTCGGAAGGGCAGGGAACTCACTGCGAATCCTAAAGCTGCGTTAACATTTTTCTGGCCGGGATTGGAACGAGAGATCTGCGTGCGCGGAATTTGTTCCAAGCTTTCGCGTGAGGAGTCAGAAATTTATTACAAGAGCCGGCCGATCGGGAGCCGTTTGGGGGCATGGGTGTCCAATCAATCGCAACCGATTCCGAATCGCGAGTTTCTGGAAAAACGGTTGGAAGAACTGACGGCGAGGTATGGTGATGAACCACCGATTCCCCCGTATTGGGGCGGGTATGTTCTGAATCCCAGGACGATCGATTTCTGGCAAGGGCGTCCGAGCCGGTTGCATGACCGGTTTCTTTACACGCGCGAAGGCGACGAGTGGAAGTTGGAGCGATTGTCGCCTTGAAATGCGGCGGGCGAGGCGCCCGCCGGGACAGGCGGGGCACCTGTCCTACCCAAGTTGCTGCATGGACTCGTCGAGCGCCGCGTAGAGCTTCTGCATAGAAGCTTCGGTTTCGTCGCCCATGTTCGACAGACGAAAGGTGGTTCCTTTGATTTTGCCGTAGCCGCCGTCGATCAGGAAACCGCGGTCTTTGACGAGTTTCTGAAGTTTCGCGACGTCGACCGCGCGGCCGCCGGGTTTTGCGCCGTTGTTCACGCAGGTGAGCGTGACCGATTCAAAACCGCTTTCGGGGAAAAGGTTGAAGCCATGCTTCTCGGCCCACTTGCGAGTCATTTGAGCGAGGGTGGCGTGTCGAAGATAACGGGCGTCGAGTCCTTCAGCGAAGAAGTCATCGAGTTTCGACGCGAGCGCATAGACATGGCCGATGCTCGGAGTGCTCGGAGTCATGTTTTGTTCGGCGTTTTTTTGAAATTCGACAAAGTCGAAGTAGTAGCCGCGATCTTTCATTGCAGCGGCACGGGCCAATGCGGCTTCGGAGCAGGTGAAGACAGTCAGGCCTGGGGGGAGCGCAAAGGCCTTTTGGGTTCCGGCGAGAAGGACGTCAATGCCGAGTTCGTCGAAGGGAATGCGTGTCGCGCTGAGAGAACTGACGGCGTCGACGATGAACATCACGTCCGGATATTTTTTCTTGAGCTTCGCGATATCGAAAAGCGGGCTCATCACGCCGGTGGAGGTTTCGTTGTGAATGAGCGTAAGGGCGTCGAATTGGCCGGTGGCGAGCTTCGCATCGACCTGCTCCGCACGAATCGGCGAACCCCACTCGACCTTAAGACCTTCAGCTTGTTTGCCGCAGCGTTGTGAAACATCGAGCCATTTGTCCGAGAAAGCGCCGCACATGCAGTTCAGAACCCTCTTATTCACCAGGTTGCGAATGGCTCCTTCCATGACGCCCCATGCTGAAGAGGTGCTGAGGTAAACGAGGCGTTTGGTGTAGAGGAGTTGTTGCAACTGCGGCTGAATCTTGCCGTAGAGATCTTTGAAACCCTGCCCGCGGTGGCCAATCATCGGTGAACGAAACGCTTGAAACGTTTTTTCGCTCACTTCGACCGGTCCCGGAATGTGCAGTTTTACATGCGCCATAAAAGTGGGAGAAACTTTCACAAGGAGGCGGCAGGCTCAAGTTTTTTTGAGCGTGCGCCTTCGGCAAATTGAAAAAACAATTCCCCAAAGACAGGAAGCAAGATTTACAGCAATTCGTTACATGCACTTTCAAGTGAGTGTGGAATTCTCGTTCAAACCTGACGCACCAAAACGTAAATAATCCTGACGATGTGCCGAGTAAATGGAACGCTTCGATGCGGCGTCAAGGTTCGAATCGGTTCTGGATTAGGTAGTTCAGGCGTGGCCTTATGGCCTTATTCCGGTGGCACGAGAGTAGCTTTCTAGAAACTGCTATGACCTGCCTAAAGTACCTGCCCGTTCTGGGCATTTCCCTAATTGCATTCAACGCACACGCTGTGACGGAAGTCGCCGTGTCACCATCAGCCTCCCTCACGATTGACGGCCAGCAAATCGGTCTTGAGGTTGTGCGCGGAGAAAAAGGATTCGTCGTCCCGAAAGGGACTGTTGTTAAGACTGAGAACGCCGAGATCACCTTTACTGACGGCGTGCAACTCAACCCCGATCCATCCATTGCTTACGGTTTTGCGGTGGTGGATTTTGGAGCGCCTTCGGTCTTTGGTTTTACCTTTGCGACGCCGATTGTCTCTACGGGGCCCGCAACGGATGTTGCTGCAACGCTTGCCGGCGGACTGACCGATTTTACCGATGATGGAATTGCGCTGACGCCGACGGGCGGAAGTTTGCAGACCAGTGGAGCCAGTTCGACCGGGGTCGGCGGGCCTTACAGTTCGATGGGTGTTGACGTGGGACCTTTATTCAGTGCCGCGAGCGGTGGCAGCGGGTTGCCCGTAGCGCACGTCTATGGTCCCTACACCGCTGGCCTGATCGCGGGGCCGGCTGGCGGCCCATTCAATGCTCTCAAAGTCGATCTAGCCTTTAGCTTGTCTGGCGGTGGAGACATTGCGGTTTTGACCGGATCCGCTTCGATTGTAGACGCAGCGACACCTGATGGAGGTCCCGGCCTCGCGGCACTTGGAGCGATTGTCGCGATGATCGCCGCGCATCGACGGATTCGTTCGCGCTAGAAACAATTTTTACGGTTAGATACACCGACGCCTCGCACGCCGTGTCGAGGCGTTTGCTTTTCTGGCG
This sequence comes from Limisphaerales bacterium, assembly GCA_044226545.1. Taxonomy (GTDB): domain Bacteria; phylum Verrucomicrobiota; class Verrucomicrobiia; order Limisphaerales; family SXQI01; genus DASVNK01. The sequence continues at coordinate 66,930 of JBGAGW010000015.1, read as the reverse complement.
CCGATTTTATTCGGCTGAGGGCAATCGTTCATCGAGGTCCGAAAACCGGCAGAGAGGTGGGCGCCTGTCCGACACCGGCAATGAGATTGGATCCGGAGCCTGTTATTGAGCGGGAGTTATTGGCTCGCGACCCGCGATATGATGGGCGGTTTTTCAATTGCGTGAAACGACCGGGATTTATTGCAGGCCGATTTATACCGGACGACCTCCGAAGATTGAAATGCAGTTTTGTTGCAACTGCTGCTGCCGCGCAAACCGTCCTGACGATCTGCGAAATGCCATGTTTCCGCGAGATACTCAAACTCGCATTCAACCCAAGAAGAGCACAGTGGCACTGACGACGCTGACCACTCAGAAGGTCACCCGAGCAGGGGTGGCTGGGCCATTAGTGGAAAAGTTCCGCGATGGAGGACGAGGCCGGAAGAAATCTGTGCGGTATGGGGAGGACGGCCAGGTTCTCACCCTCACCTCCTACTTGAATCTATTTTGATGTGGCCTCCGGGTACGTGTAGCGCCTGTTTATTAGCGCCGCCGTGAAGTTTACTTCTTCGGGACGCCTGCGCGATGGACGTGGATCAAGATCTCGGAAGCGACCAATGCACGCCTTTCAGGCGACTAGGAGAACATCGCATCTCCCCCGTTGGGGTGGATGACCTGTCCGGTGATGTAGGACGAGTCAAGCTCCGACGCGAGGAACAGAAAACAGGTCGCGACTTCGTAGGGTTGGCCAGGACGGCCGAGCGGAGTGTTCTTGCCGAAATCTTTGACTTGGTCCGGAGGAAAAGTTGCGGGAATGAGGGGCGTCCAGATCGGTCCCGGAGCAACGCCATTGACGCGGATGTTTTTCGGGGCGAGTTCCTGCGCCAGAGAGCGGGTGAAGTTCATGATTGCCGCTTTGGTACTCGCGTAGTCCATGAGTTTCGGCTTTGGACGTATGCCCTGCACAGAAGTGGTGTTGATGATGGCCGAACCGGGCTTGAGATGCTTCACCGCTTCGCGAGCGAGGTTGAAATAGGAAAAAAGGTTGGTGCGGTACGTCCGTTCGAGTTGTTCGGGTTCGACATCTTCGATCCCTTTGCCGACGTGTTGTTCGGCGGCGTTGTTCACCAGAATGTCCAACCGGCCGAGTTCGTTCACCGTCTGCTCCACGACTTCACGGCAGAAATTCGGATCGCCGAGATCCCCTGCGGTTTTGAAGCATCGTCGGCCTAGTTCTTCGATGCGAGACTGGGTGTGCTGGGCATCTTCTTCCTCTTCGGGCAGATAAACGAAAGCGATATCCGCACCTTCTTTGGCAAAGAGAATAGCAACCGCGCGCCCGATTCCGCTATCGCCGCCACTGATCAGCGCGACCTTGTCCTTCAACTTATCCGTCGAGCGCCAACGAGAGTCTTCGTAGAGCGGTTTAGGGTTCATGCGGTTTTCCAGACCAGGTTGGCTCTGTTGTTGCGGTGGAACGGATTTGATCGTTTCTGCGGGCGCTACCATAACGAGGGACAGTAGGGCGGCCCGATCGCAGGAACAATGACGCCTCGCGCCCGTTCGCGTATCAGGGAAACCCGTTGGAGAGCGTCGTAAAAATGATCCCGAATGTTTTTGCGCCTGTGCTGTCTAACTGATAACCAGAGATCGCGAGCGCACGCACGGTGACAGGAGGCTCAATTCTCTGCTCCAAACATGGGCGGTTTTGGGTTATGGTAGAAGCAATCACCAATCGAATGACGAAACTGTAAAATGCCGGAGAAAACATTAGCAGAGTTGCCACGGAATCTGCGGGAGCTGTACGAAAAAGGAAATGCAGCACTGCAGAAGAAGAATTTTGATTACGCCATCGCGATTTATAACCAGATTCTCGGAAGCGAGCCGGGCTTTTATCCGGCGCGGGAGGCCTTGCGGGCCTGCCAACTTTCAAAGGCTGGCGCCAGCGGTGGTTTTCTGAAGAAAATGTTTGGCACTGCGAGCGCGTCGCCCCTGCTCGCCAAAGCGCAAATTCAGTTGCGGACAAATCCGACCGAAGCGCTCGGCACCTGCGAGCAAGTCCTCAACAGCGATCCGAATAACGGTCCGGCGCATCGAATGCTCGCCGAGGCGGCGATGGCGCTGGAGTATCCAAAGACCGCGGTGCTCTCGCTTGAAATTGCTTTCAAAAACAATCCAAAAGACATCGATACGGCGTTGAAACTCGGAGAAGCCTTGAATGCTTCTGGGCAGATCGATCGGGCGCACAAGATCTATTCGGAATTGCAAAACGCTAATCCCGGCGACCCTGCGATTGCGCAGGCGCTCAAGAATCTGGCGGCGCGGCAAACGATGCGTGAAGGTGGCTATGAGGCCTTGGAGTCTGGAACTGGGTCCTATCGTGATATTCTGAAGGATAAACAGCAGGCGAAGGTGCTCGAGCAGGAGAACCGCGAGGTAAAAAGCGAAGATGTCGCCTCCGATTTGATTCGTGAATATCAGTCCCGGCTGGAAAAGGAGCCGAACGATCGCCGGTTGCTGCGGCAAGTCGGGGAACTACACGCGCAGAAAAAGGAATTTGATACCGCGCTCGAGTACTTTGCGCGAATCAGCACGATTGAAGGCCAATCTGATCCCGGCCTGGAGAAACTGATTATTCAAACGAAAGTTCGCCGGATCGATCACATGATCTCGCAACTCGACGCCGCGGCGGACGATTACCAGACTCAGAAGGAGGCCCTTCTAAAAGAAAAGGAAGAGTTGCAGATTAGCGAAGCGAAGCGGTTGGTGGCGGTCTATCCCAACGATTTGAGCCACCGTTTTGATCTAGGTGTGCTGCTTTTCAAAGCGGGAAGGATCGGCGAAGCAATTCCTGAATTTCAAAAAGCCCAAAACAATCCAAACAAAAAGATCCAGTCGCTTTATTATCTCGGCCAGAGTTTCGCCGAACGAAATATTCTGGATCTGGCCATCCGCTCATTCCAATCCGCCATCGCGGAAAAGCAAAATCTCGACGAAGAGAAGAAGGAACTGATTTACGCTTTGGCCTCGGTTTTCGAGAAGCAGGGCCGGAGCGATCAAGCCATCGAGCAGTTCAAGCAGATTTACGAGGTCGATATTGGCTTCAAGGATGTCGCCGCCAAGGTCGATGCTTACTACGCCGGCAGCGCACAATAGGAGAGAATAGCAGCGCCGGTTGCCAAACCGTTTTTCCTCTGTATAGTCCGCTCCGCGAATTACGGTGTGAAATCACTTGAGGCCACGCCGGGTTCGAGATACTCTTTGCAGCCCATTTGGTGTGCGGATATGGCGGAATTGGCAGACGCGCTACTTTGAGGTGGTAGTGCCGTAAGGCGTGCAGGTTCAAGTCCTGCTATCCGCACCAAACTTCCTGAGGAACTCGTTGCAGGGCGCTCGAAGACGGGGGAGTCATCGTCTCGTCATACAACCAGCACACCCTCGCCCTCGGTTTCTTTCACCGTATCTTCTTCGGTTAGTTCGTCCAGGGGGCGAAACCGCTCAGCTTCGAAACCTCGTTCCGGAAACGGCGGTTTATTCGACCGTGGGTTATGCAAACCGACGAGAAGGACACACACCTCCCCCTCTTCTCCTTGAAGACTGATTCCCACGCACATTTCACGAATCACATACACGACTCCTTCCTTTGGCAGAGCCGTATAGTATTTTTGGATTTCCAAAGGGAATTTATCATCAATGCACACGACTTTGGATCCCACTGTCGTGCGATGACGTTACCTCTTCCAGGCGAAAGGAGGAAGTAGCTCTACCGCCATCCACGCCAGGCCGTGACGGTCTCGAGAAAAGCATCCACAGTTCCGTTCAGAGCAGCAGTAAAAGTTCCCAGCCGACGCAAAAGAGGAAGAAGTCGAAAGTTCATAACGAAGAATAATTAGGGATCACTACGAATCGCGCAAAGGAGGTTGCCCGCTTAAAATGCGCCGCCAGCAGGTAATCCGGAGCCAGCCAGATGTGGAGCGCAGTTGCAACCGACCTTTCGAACATGAATGCGAGATTAACGGAGGATTAAAAATGAAGACAGATCACGGACCGGCCTTCTAGTGTTTACCGACATCTCGGGCTTGAATGGAGAGACGAACAGCGAGTGTGGAAAACGATTCGGTAGGTCAGGCCGCGTGGGACTGCCTCTGGCTGCTTCCAGGCCTCGTCCTGCTAGTTGCGATGATGGCCGCCTGTGAATTGGCCTCTTTCTTTCGTCGAAAGGGAGTCAGTGGTCGCGACTTCACCGACGCAAATTAATCATCAGTTGCCGTATTCGTGAAAAAGTTGAGAGAAGATGTAGATGATTCGTCCGTTCAGGTATTGATCGATTGGATCGTGCTGCCTTCGCGGCTCGTTTGGATTCTGCTGACCCTAGCCTGCGGCGAGTTATTTGTCTTCGCTAAGAATCGCTTGAGAATGAAAGATAATCTGAAGCTCTTGTTCTATTCGACCCTCCTTCACAGCAGTGCAAGTGACCTACTTAGCATGGCACAAATGTGTTGACCGGCTTGACGGGTTGCCCACTTTTCGCCAATGCGCACCAGTGCCTCCGCATGTTTCGCGTAGAGGTAATTCAGTTGGAAGAATAGCTTGCTGTGTGAGCGGGCGTCTGGAAAAGAAGCATTCGTATTAATCTCAGATTCGCAAATCAGCAACGAACGCGATAGGCTCAGTCGATTTCGCATTGGACCGAGGTTTACCCAGGCAGCCTCAAGCGGGGCGCCCTGGCACTCGACGCGCAAACGGGTGCAAGCCCGGACCGTCATGAAACAAGGCACTCAACGCGGGATCGTTCCCTGCCTGACGGCGCATCGATTCCGAATCATCCAGTAGAAAAGCCTCTTCAAGCAGCCGAGATGCCTCGGGTAAGTTCTTTTCCGCACACGCAAACTGGGCCAGGAGATAAGGCACCTCCGGTCGTGTTGGGAATCGTCGGCGGGCCTTGGTGAGAAGAGCGACAGCTTCGTGAAGTCGGCCAGCCTTGGCGAGCATGTGCGCGTGGCTCTCCCAGGCAAATACGTCCGAAGAATCGTAAGAGAGAAGCGCTTTGGTCACCGCAATTGCGGCTTCCCACGCTTCAGATGCCCGGCAGGCTTGCAGCCGGCGGTGGAGGACCGGCGGGTGCAACTGAAGATCCCCGGGAAGGCGGTCGAGTTCTTTCAGCGCGGCTGTGGGATTGTTTTGCTGTAGGAAGCGATCAGCTTCAACTAATCGAGATCGCTCCGCCGCAGGAAAGCAAAAATCCATTTCACGCTCCATTACGGATGGGTCCGGGAAAAAAAGGGAGACCTTCCGGGGGCGACCAAACGCAGTGCTGATGGCCCCTAGAGCGAGAGGGACCGCGGCAATGGCCAAAGTAACTAGTGGTTGCACAGACGCCATCAGGCATGCCTGAGCATTCAGGATTGTGTCATTACCGGCGATCAACTTATGAATATTAGCAAATGACATGATAAATGGCTATAAGTTTTTTAAACCTTCAAGCGATCAGCGGAAGGGCTCAAAAGGCGAGGAAGCAACCGGGGTGCCAAAAAGAGGGGGTCGTCGCGAGGTTCTTTGGAAACCTTTGAGCTCCATTATCCCAAAGATTTATTTGCCGATTTACCCTTCTTGCGATGTATCTGTGATTACACGATTTGAGGTTCTCGGCTAAATGGAATCGTTAGTCGGTGATAATCCAATGGCCTGGTTTCTAAGGGTTTTCGCGATAGCGCGAAGTCAGGCGAGTCGTCCCGCGGATTGCATCCAACGGACGGCATATGCGACCAACTCGGTCGCGTGCTTCACATTGAGTTTACGGCGGATATTGGAACAATGGACGATAACGGTGCTGGGGGTCAGGCCAAGTTGCAGTCCGATTTCGTTTGTGGTGCGGCCTTGCGCAAGCAGTTCAAAGACCTCGAACTCGCGCTGCGAGAGGCGATCTACCCCGAAACTCGTATCGCCCTGCGTTCGGCTTGTCAGCGTTTGAAGGATGCCCGACGAGGCCGTTTCACTCAGGTAAAGATGCCCGTCAAGGATGTGCCGAATGCACCGGAGGATTTTGTCCGGCTCTTCGTGCTTCATGATATAGCCTCGAGCGCCCGCGCGAAGGGCGCGCTCGGCGTACAGCGCCTCCTCATGCATCGAAACCAGCAGGACAAGGCTGGTCGGCCGCATACGAAGCAGTTCGCGCAAAAGGTCAAGCCCGCTGCGATCGCGAAGAGTGACGTCCAGAACTACAAAATCGGGACTGTTGTTCAGGATCGCTTCGATTACGCCGTTTTCCCCGGAAGATTCGCCGCTCACGAAAAGATCTTTTTCGGCATTGATCGTTTGGATCAGCCCCCGCCGGAACATCGGGTGGTCGTCGATCACGAAAACTGTTCGTTTAAGGACAAGAGGTGTGCTCATCAGTTCTCGCTGCTCGCAGCCAACAGTGTCGGGGCGTGGCATAACGCCCGGGTGCCTCCTTCGGGGAGAGGTTCGATTTGCAATGTCGCGCCGAGCATCTGCGCGCGGTAACGCATCATTCGTATACCCAGGCCCTGAGCATTGTCGAAGTTCTCGCGAAGGCCAGCCCCGTTATCGCGCACTTCCATGGTGACTCCGGCGTTATCGGTTCCCAATCGGATCGCTACGCGGCTGGCCCGGCCATGTCGAACCGCGTTGTTCACCGCTTCGTTGGCAATCCGGAAAAGATTGGTTGCGACGAGGTTATCTGCCAGCAGAACCGCTCTTTCACGCTGGAACTCGCAATCGACATTCAGCAATTGCCGGGTGCGGGTTGAAAGCTCTGACAACGCAAGTTCGAGCCCGCCGGGCGTGTCTTTGACTGGATAAAGACCGCGGGCGATGGAGCGGGTTTGTTCGAGTGCCTCGCGCACCAGCTCTTTAAGATTCTCTGCTTCTTTGGCTTCTTCCAGACTGGAGCGGCTCAACCGTTGGGTCAATGAGTTTAGTAAATGTAGAGCTCCAGCGAGAAGTTGCGCCTGACCATCATGGAGATCCTCGGCGACTCGTCGTTGCTCACGATCCGTCACGTTCAGGAGTTCGGCTTCGAGCTGTTGTCGCTGTTCGTTTTCTGCGTTCAACCGATCGAGAGCCTCGCGCAATTCCGTGGTTCGACACGCAACCTTGTCTTCCAATTCTTCCTTCGCGCGCTGGATCGCGAATTCCGCCTGCTGCGAACGGGCGAACGCGCGCCGGGCTTGGTCTGCGGAGAAGAGGGCGGTGAGGCAGGCGAGAACGTTCGCGATCAGGACGATTGATTCCGCCTGTCGTGTGGCGGCTTCGGTTTCGTGACTCCGTTGCCGGAGGAGATCGACTTGCTTGGCGTCCATCGCGTGGACCTTTTCGCGAATGGCATCCATTGTGGCTTTGCCGTTGCCCTTGGTGACCCGTTGGGCCGCTTGATCAAACCCGCTGCTTCGCCGCACTTCAATGCTCCGTTTCATCAAATCCAATCTGCCGACTGCGAGAGCGTTCAATTCCTCAAAATCTTTTTGAGCGTCGCTTGTCAGCGGCAGGAGTTTTGCCAGACGCCGCAATTCGGCAGGGATTCGGCCAAAAGCACTGTTCGCGACGCTTAAATAGCTGTTGTCCCCGGTGATGATAAAGCCCCTCTGGCCTGTTTCGGCATCCGTCAGGAGCGATTCGACCTTAGCGAGCGACCAGCGCGTATTGAGAGAATGTTCCTGAAGCGCCCGGGCTGACGCGAGACGCGCCATGCTGGAGGTGGATACCCATGTTGAAAGTGCCAGAAGGAGAAGCACTGTGAAGAGACCGGCACTTAACCAGCGTTTTGGAAACGCGACAGTTCGCTCCTGATCAGGCCCGGCAGACATGCACGTCCGGATCTATCGGTAAATCTGATGTAGTACTTTAGGTGTGCCCCCGTCCGGTTCCAATAATCTTCTTGCAGCTTGGATAAGAAAATGGAATCAGAGAGTTGCGTAACTTGATCGTTAAACGCCGCTTGCCGCTGTTGAATGCATGAACAGACCGCTCCTTATTCTCTTGATAGCTGCCGCGCTCAGGCCCGTCGGGTTTGCGGCTGGCTCAATTGATCCCGCGTTTCCGCCCACGAACGTGGGTTTTGGTATTCTCAAGATCGCGCTCCAGTCCGACTCACGAATCCTTGTTGCGGGAACGACACACTTTGATGCCACTGCCAGTCCTACAAATATCCTCAGGCTGAGAACTGATGGCACGATCGATGAGACCTTTCCCTCCACCCGTCTCGGAGGAACCGAATTGTTTCCCGGCTTCACCAATCCGCCGAGCATAAATGCACTGGTCGTTCTGCAGGATGACAAAATGCTCGTGGGTGGCTCCTTCGGTTCTGTAAACGGGACCTTGCGCACCAATCTCGCTCGCTTAAATGCGGACGGCAGCATGGATACGACGTTCAATGCAGGTTTCAGCGACACTGTTCTATCTGTTCTGCCGATTGCGGGAGGCAAAATGCTGGTCGGCGGAAACTTTAAGAAGTACGGCGCTGTCGATCGGAAATACATCGCTCGAATTAATGCGGACGGCTCTCTGGACACCAGTTTTAGCCCGGATTGGCCGAGCCCATATCTCGGCGGCCCCATTAACGGAATCACCGTTCAAGCGGATGGCAAAATTCTGGCTGCGGGAGGAATCACGACATTCGACGGAGGCGTAGGTGTGGTTTCGTTAGTGAGATTGAACACAGACGGGAAGCTCGATACGACCTTTAAACCGCCCAGATTAGCCGCCCTAACTCAGAGTGGTCAGTCGACGATTCTATTGCCTGACGGCAGCATTGTTCTCTCGGGTCTGTTCCCTTCGTTGAATGGAATCGCTCGGTCCGACATCGCACGATTGAGTGGGGACGGCATGGTCGACCCTGCGTGGGGGGGCGCAGGGTCACAAGGCAACAGCCTGGCAGACCACGTGAAGGGGATGCTCCAACAAGCTGACGGAAAGATAGTCATTGGCGGCACATTTGGAAAATTCAGCGACGTAAACAAAAAGGGTTTCGTGCGGCTGAACACGGACGGCACGATCGATCCCGACTTCAATTATACCGATGGCAGCACCACCCTTGTCGGCACCATGGCTCTGCAGAAGGATGGAAACCTTCTGGTCGGCGGCACTTTCACGCTTGGCTCCAGCACGTTCACTCTTATGCGCTTGCTGGCTGGCGGCGGCACCGCCGCTCCGGTCATCAGCACCCCGCCCCTCAGCCAAACAGTGAACGCGGGCGCGACTATAGAACTCAGCGTCATCGCAACCGGTGGGACATTGACCTATCAATGGTTCAAGGACGGAAACGCAATCAACGGCGAAACTCACCCCAGCCTTACTCTCTTTGATATCAAACCCGAACAATCGGGTAATTATTACGTCGTGGTGAGTAATGGAAAATCCATCCAAAGCCAGCCTGCCGTGGTGGTCGTCAACTCCGCTCCTGTGATCACCACTCAACCGGTCGCGCAAACTGTCGAAGCGGGAGGAACGGCGAAATTCTCAGTGATTGCCGCGGGCACCACTCCTCTGGGCTATCAATGGCAATTCAACGGGTCGCCACTTGCGAACGAAGCCAGCAGCACTCTCACGCTGAACAATGTGCGGCCTGCGCAAGCCGGCAAATATCGTGTGGTTGTCCACAACGCAATCGGCGAGGCGCCGAGCACCGAAGTGGCGCTGACCGTTACCGTCGCGCCCCCGAAAATCACAAAGCACCCGCTCGGTCAGACGGTGACGGCTACCGCGAACGTTACTCTTCCGACATGTAACAATCTCAGCCCCGCAAATGTTCTCGGAGCCATCTTCACGATGACAGTCCTCGACGGGGCGGCGCCCTTCGCGAATTCCGGAAGTTACAAAGTAACCCTCGACAAAGCGAATTACCATCTCACTGCGAACGGGATTAATCCAGCCCGCGATGGCGCCTGGAGTTTTGGCCCCGACCTCGACATCTCCACTGTTCTCACCGTGCAGAACTACTTCGGCGACGCACGTATCACGCATTGGGCCTTGCTCGCGAATTGCGAGTACGAACTTTATGGTGACAACATGGTAAGCAGTCAGCACGGCACCTATACAGTGAGCGGTGGATCCTCCAGCGTCGCTCAAACGGTCACCTTCACCGTCGAAGCATCCGGTCTTGCCCCGTTAACGTACGAATGGCGAAAAAACGGGGCATCCATCCCCAACGCAGTCGGCCCGACGTTGATCATTCCGGCCACCATAGATTCTGCGGGCACATATACTGTTTTGGTCAGCAACTCGGGTGGTTCAACCCTGAGCGATTCCGCTGTTCTGACGATCAACTATGGTGCAGTGCCTGCGGTCCAGTTCACAGCCAGCGCCCAGGGTTTGAGTGTTAGGTTCCCCAATGGATATACCCTGCAAGGTACCACCTCCCTCGCGTCCCCGGCCTGGAGCGCGGCAGGCACCACTTCGCCGCAAACTTTCCGCTACGACGGTCGCCAGCGCTATTTCCGCGCCGTCCCATCGCCCGGACAATAGGCGAAGCGAGCTCGCGGAGAAATGGACGATCAAAAGCACTTCCTCCATATTCTCCCGCATGATTCAGGGAGCGATCTATCTGGTCCTGCTGGCTGTTTCGTCCGCTTCGCTTTTTGCCGCAAACGGCGAAGAGATTTTTCTTTCGCGCGTACGCCAACTCACCACGGAAGGCAAATCTGGCGAGGCTTATTTTTCTCCAGACGGCCAGAACCTCATTTTCCAAAGCGTTCGGGAACCTGGAAATCCGTTTTACCAAATCTATCTGCTGAGCCTCGAAACCGGTGACCTGTCTCGCGTTTCGCCAGCAACGGGAAAGACGACCTGTTCCTTTTTCCGTCCCGGCTCGGACGAAGTGCTCTTTGCTTCCACTCACCTCGACCCCGAAGCAGGCAAAAAGCAAAAGGACGAAATCGCCTTCATCGCCAGCGGTAAGACGCGTCGCTACTCCTGGGATTACGACACGCAAATGGATATTTTCTCCGCCCGACACGATGGAACTAATCTAAAGCGACTGACCGAGTCTCCCGGTTACGATGCCGAAGGCGCTTATTCACCGGACGGCCAGAAAATCGTCTTCACTTCCTTGCGAGATGCTTATCCGCTCGACAATCTCTTACCGGAAGATCGCAAACGCTACGAAGTCGATCCGGCCTACTTCGCGGAGATTTACATCATGAACGCCGATGGTTCCGGGCAAACACGGCTTACGCGTAACCCCGGTTACGATGGCGGTCCGTTCTTTATGCCCGATGGTCAGCGGATCGTCTGGCGTCGTTTCGAAACCAACGGAATGGTGGCCGATGTCTTCACCATGAAGCTGGATGGAACAGATGTCCGGCAGGTGACACATTTCGCGTCCATGTCCTGGGCGCCCTATCCTCATCCTTCGGGCAAATATGTCATATTCACCTCGAACAAGCTTGGGTTCGAGAATTTCGAACTCTTCATTGTCGATGCCGAAGGCAAACACGAACCCGTGCGTGTCTCGTTTACGGATGGATTCGATGGACTCCCTGTTTTTTCTCCAGATGGCCGCAAACTATGCTGGACCTCCAACCGAACCACCGACAAACAATCCCAACTTTTCATGGCGAACTGGAATCACCCGGCGGCGCTCGCCGCCCTAGGGCTTGCCGAAAGCGACCAATCATCGAGTCCTGCGGAAGCCAAGGTCACAAAGGCTGCCCATCTTTCGCCGGAAATTCGGGCTGAGGACGCACGCACCTTGGTGAACTATCTCGCTTCGGATCAGTTGGAAGGCCGCAAGACGGGCGAACCCGGCGCCCGCAAAGCTGCTGATTATATCGCCGCGCGCCTCCAGGATTTTGGATTAAAGCCACTTTCGAGCGACGGCATTTATTACGATCCCTTCGAATTCACATCGGGCGTGACCCTTGCACCCGGTGATCAGGCTCTCCAGGTCGAAGTTCCAGGTAGAAGCACGCGCTTCAACGTCAACAAAGGCTTTCGCCCTCTCTCCTTCAGCTCAAACGGGGAGGTAGAAGGCGCGGTCATCTTTGCCGGCTACGGACTCTCGATAACCGGAAAAGGTGCGCAAAGCTACAACTCGTACGAAGGACTCGATGTGACCAATAAAATCGTTCTGGTCCTTCGTTACGTTCCGGAATCAGTCGAACCCGCCCGACGCCAGGAACTCAATCGCTACGCCGCGCTCCGCTACAAAGCGATGATTGCGCGCGAACATGGAGCCAAGGGAATTCTCATCGTTACCGGCCCCAACTCTCCTCACGCCGGCGAATTAATCGAACTCGCTTCGGATGGCACGACGCCCGGCTCGGAAATTCTCGCCGCCTCCATTTCCGCAGACGTCGCAAGTGCCCTTCTGGCCAACACAGGCAAATCACTCAAAGATCTCCAGACCGCGCTCGATTCGGAAAATCCGCACGCGGACAAGGCACTGGTTCTCACGAACACCACCGCCAAATTGAGCATTGCGCTCGAACGTCAGAAAAAATCAGACCGCAACGTCCTCGCCGTTCTTCCCGGCAGCTCGTCCGAATACATCATGATTGGTGCGCATTACGACCATCTCGGCTTTGGTGAAGGCAGCGATTCGCGCCAGCACAAGGAAGAACAAGGGCAGGTCCACAATGGCGCGGACGATAACGCCTCCGGAGTGGCCGCAGTCCTCGAACTCGCCGCGAACTTCGCACAAAGTGGTCCGCTCAAGCGCGGATTAATTTTTTCCTTCTGGTCCGGAGAAGAAATGGGGCTGCTCGGCTCCTCTCATTTTGCGGAACAGCCGTTCGTCTCCAATGTGGTCGCCTACCTCAACTTCGATATGGTGGGGCGCCTCCGCGACGACAAACTGGTTCTTCAGGGCACCGGTTCATCGCAGGTTTGGAGCAAACTCGCCGAGCGCCGCAACGTTCCAGCCGGTTTCAATCTGAGTTTGCAGGAGGATCCTTTTCAGCCAAGCGACACCACTGCGTTCTACCCCAAGGGCATTCCCACGCTCATGTTCTTCACTGGCAATCATGACGATTACCACCGTCCATCGGACGACGCCGATAAAGTGAACTATGAAGGTCTCGTGCGAATCGCCCGATTCGCACGCGCCATCATCCACGATGTTGCCACTGCCGACCAGCGTCCGGACTACGTCAAAGTTGCGCGTTCCAGTGAGCCGGGTGCGCGCGATGCCCTCCGCGTTTACCTGGGGACTATTCCGGACTACGCCACCGAAGTGAAAGGAGTGAAACTCTCCGGCGTACGGCCCGGCAGTCCTGCGGAGAAGGGCGGCCTTCAGGGCGGCGACATCCTGACCGAATTCGCAGGCCAGAAAGTCGCAAACATCTACGACTACACTTACGCGCTGGACGCCGCGAAAATTGGCCAGCCGCTGAAGATAAAAATCCAGCGCGACGGCAAGGAGATCGAACTGAACGTCACTCCCGAGGCGCGAAAATAGACATAGCGAGCAGAACAGTTCCGGTCATCGGTCCGGCCCATCGGCGTGAGACTGGCGGCGGGCGGCCTTCGCAGGCGTCACGGCTGCATCTCATGCCTGAAGGGCAGAACTACGGACTTACGGGAAAACCACACGATAGAACCTGCTCTGGGTTTGTGCGATCTTTTCGCTGAAGGTGGTGACGGTCCCGTCACCAGTGCCACTGGTAATGGTTACCCACTGCGAGATGGAGCTTCCGGAGCAACTTTCGATGCGATAGGTCCGTCCGCTTTGTGTTTGCCAGCTTAAGGAAACGTCGCCATTCGCGAGAATGATGGCGAGCCGCGGCTCTGCATTCGGATTTCCGCCAAGGTTAGGTGCAGCGGGGGATGGGATTGTGAATATATCCTTCTCCAACGGGTTGCCATCTTGTTTGAAACCGATTGACTGGTTTGCTGCGATGCCGCTGTAGCTCACGTAATCGACGATCGCCTGTTTGCCGTTTTGTCGCGCGGTGAGTGCTACGGTTCCGGCGGTGGGCTGAATCTTAAATCCTGCGTGTAGTTGGCCTGGAGAAACGAGACTCGGATTCCCGTCCATCCAAACGAGAAGGAAGGCGTGTGGCGCAATGGTCGTATTGTCAGGAAGTACCCATTTCGTGAGGTTGGCAAAGTCATCGGTCAGCGCCCAGCCATTTAACACCGCCGGAGAATCGCCACTGTTATAAAGTTCAATCCAGGGTTCGAAATTACCGGTGATATCCGTCAGGCCAGTGGTGTTATTCGGAGCGACTTCGTTGATCCAAACCGGCGCAAGGTAGTCAAGATCCTGGCTAACGGAGTTGGGCGCGTTCGGAGTGAAGCTGACTGACTTCACCGCGATAACGTCAGCCGATCCGCCAAGTACAATGTCACTGCTGCCAGCGGCCGTCTGGTGAACCTCGACTGCGAGCACGTTGTCTCCTGACCGCAGCCCTGTGGCTGGAACGTCGAAGGGACCTTCAACCGCAGCGTTGCCCACACTTCGGCTGGCAAGTGTGGACTGCAGGATGGTCCCACCCGGCATGGCGAGGCGATAAACCTCCTGGCCGTTCAAGTAAAACACTGCGCCATCATCGATGATCGTATTGAGCCGCAACGTCGCGCCGTCCGGATTGCCATTAAAGTTGAAGTGCGTGCGGAAGTAGTAAGTAATCCGCCCCAGAGTGAGCGGCGTAACTTTCGGAGCAGGCAACGCGTCGCCTTCGACATAGAGCAGCGCTCCGCCGGACGGCCAGGCCGCATCATCGAAACTGGACGAGGCCCAACTCGAGCCCGGAGATGCTTCGTTTTGCCAGTACTTCCAAGTAGCATTCAAAGGCAGGACGGAGATGGGAGTATTCGTGACACTCGCCGCGGAAGCGGCCCAATTGTTCACGCGCCGGTGATCTTCCCAAGGGTCAATCAGTTGGAGCGAAGCGCCCTGTGAAGCGGCGGCACTCGGCCACGGTGGCACAAGCGAGAACGCCGTTTCATCGATGAGTTGGTCCGGAAAACCGGGTTTGCCGGGCTTGATGAGGCGCAGTATTCCGCCATTCGCCGCAACGCTCGTTCCCGCATTTCCCAGCACAAGGCCGTTTGTTCCGTAGGCAGCGCGGAATGCTGATACGTCGCGGGCAACACAGAGAAAAGTTCCGGGCAACAGCACTGTGCCTGCCGGAAAGGTGTAGTCGTAGCCTTCCAAGCGCCAGCCGCTCACATCGGCGGCCGTGACGCTGGAGTAGTTCGCCAGTTCGATGAACTCCGCGTTCGCCGCGGCCGGGCGGTGCATGATTTCATTAATGGCTATGCGCAAAGGGGCGCGGATGATGATGTTGAAAGAGGTTTCTGCGCTCAGCGCGGGTGTCGCGTCGTCCGACACGCGAATGGTAATCCGATTGGTGCCGACCGGCGGATCTTGTTGCACGGGCCAGGTGAAAACACCGGCGCTTGACAATGACGCGCCGGGCGGCAGCGCGCTGACGAGGTTGTAGGTCAGCGGCTGGACCGGTATGTCCGCATCGGCTGCGCGAATTGGGATCGAGAGTTGGTCGCCAGGTTGGGCGACAAGATCGGAGATCGGTTCTATGGTGGGCGGAAGGTTTACTTCCTTTGCGCCGATCAGGAAAGTGGTCGTGGCATTCGGCTCACCGCCTGGTTCGCTCACATGAACGGTAATATTGTAGTCCCGTGGCGCGTCCGTTTCCGTAGGAGTCCAGGTGATCAGGCCGGTGTTGCGATCTATCAGCATGCCGGAGGGCGCATTTTCGAGCGAGTACGCGAGCTGGGCGGGCGGATTGTCGGGATCCTGGGCCTGAACCTGCAACGAGTAGGGAATATCCTCGGAGGCGGTTTGAATTGGTATCTCCGCAATCAACGGAGCGTTGTTGATGTCACGGACCGCAATCTTGAAGGAAAGGGTGCTGGAGGCAGCCGGTTGACCGTCGTCGGCCGCTTGAATGGTTATGCTGTAAGTGCCGGGTCCTTGATCTTCGCTCGGCGTCCACTGGAACTCTCCGTTGACTGAATCGAGCGAAGCACCCGGAGGAGGATTGATCAGCGACAAACTCACTTTCTGCGCCGGAATATCGCTGTCTTGCGCGCTGATGATGAGAGAGAAGGGGAAACCCTCATCGATGGTTTGATCCGCGATCGTCGCGATCACAGGTGCTGCATTGTTCTCGCGAACGCTTACGGTAAACGTGACGTTCGCACTTTGGGACGGAGTTCCGTTGTCCTTCGCGTGAACCGTGATCAAATAATTCCCCGGACCTTGATCTTCGGTCGGGGTCCAAGAGAAGACTCCGCTTTGAGCATTGATTGCGGCCCCGGTCGGCCCCGTTTTGATCGAGTACGAAAGGCCTTGAGCGGGCACATCCGGATCTGTCGCGACAATCTGGAATGAAAGTGGCTGGCCTTCATCGACCGTTTGCGTCGTAACCGGTGCAATCGCAGGCGGCCGGTTCGCAAATTGGCCGATGTTGGGAGCCCCGGGAGTCGCTGTGACGAACGCAGCCGACTGGCTTTCCGAACCATCCGGATACAAACCTTCACTGATGTTCGCACTTTGCTCGCCGAAATTAACGAGTCGAACCAATTGTTCGTCGAGCGTGTAGAGAGCGATTTGGTCGCCGTCCGCATTCAATGTGAAATTCACGTGCAGATCATTGGTAGGGGCGTTCTGTTCCGGCTGCCCATCCGCCCACACGAGGCGGAACTCGCCAGGATTCAAGCGGTAACCAGCCGGAATCTGGAACAGGGTTGGATCCGTTTCGCTATGGGTGAAATAAAACCCGCTGAGATCAATCACGTTCGTGCCATAGTTATACAGCTCGAACCAGTCCTGGAATTGACCATCGGCTGGATCGCGAAGGATCGATTGTGTGGCGGCCATCCATTCATTGATCGCAACGGTCACGTTCGGAATCAGCGGACTGTTCGGAGCTCCCGGCGTTGGAACGAATAAGCGTCGGCGATGACGCGGGTCGCCATCTGGATAAGAACCGTAACTGTTCTCAGCAGTGGGCACCTGGTAAGTCGCATAATCCGCAACCGCGGCCGCAGCACCGTGGATTCTGCTCAGCAACACCACACCGTTCGTCGGACCGATGCGGAAGCTTGTATGCAACGCGGCGCCGGTACTTTGCGCGGTTTGACCATCCGCCCAAATCACGAGGAACTCGCCGGCAGCAATACGCGCCCCTGCGGGAAACTGCCACTTGGTTAAGTTTGTGGCCTCATCGCTCAAATAAAGAGTGCTGAGATCGATCGGTGAACTGTCAACGTTGTACAGTTCGATCCACGGTTCGTGCTCGCCCTGATTATCGGTGATGCCTGCGAGATTGTTCGGCTGGACTTCGTTGATCCAAAGTTTCGGGAACGGATCGAGCGTAGAGCGCACGGAATTGGGTTTGCCGGGAGTCGCCTGGCTTGGATCGCCTGCGGCAGTCGCTGCCCAATTTCCGGCTCGCCAGTTGTCCTGGGCCGCATCGATTAATTGGAGCGACGGCCCGAATCCGTCGGCGACGACAGGCCACGGCGCGGAATCGCTGTAACGCACTTCATCAATGATGACATCCTCCGCCTCGGTTGCACCCGGTTGAATCAAGCGGAGAGTTTCGCCGTCGTTTTGCAGATTGCCGGAATACGGTCCGAGGACGGGCAGAAGAGGATCGTACGCGGCGGCGAACGAAGCTTTGTGTTCGACCACCACGATAAAGCCATTCGGCTGAATCAGAGTCCCTTTGGGAAAAGTATAACCAATTCCATCAAGGCGGAATCCCGAGAGATCAAACGCAAAGCTCGGATGCCGGTTATACAGTTCAACGAAATCCGCCTTGGACGCGACCGAGTGATAATTGATCTCGTTGATCGCAAGGTAGTCTTGCGGCAGAGGGACTGGGCCATTGTAGACCACGGTGATCGTGTCGACCGCGCCGGTGAGCGCCTGCCCGCGCAGGTCGCGTCCAGTGATCTGTAGCACGTTCGTGACTCCGCCGAGCGGGACCGAAATTTGCCAGTTGGTTGCACCAGCCCCGGTCCAGTTGATCGCATATGGCACACCGTTCACCTCAATACTGGCAACGGCAAAAGGCGCGAAGCCGCTGAGAGTGACACTCTCGTTCGAACTGGTAAAATCCTCACCCCCGTTACTGGTGATCGCGAAACCGGTTGCATCGGCTCGGGCCAACTGCCCGGCGAGGTAACTGCGGCGCCCGTTCATGTAACTGGTGATGCCGGTGGTGCCGCCAGAACTGACGTTGTTTTTTCGCAGGGCATTCCGGCGCGCGTCAATCTGTGGCTGGAATTTTGCGGTGACGAGCGGGCCATTGACAGCATCTTGATAAGCCCGCCAAAGCATGCGCTTGTACATGGGTAGATTGAACACCTGCTGCATCACCGGGTCCGTACCCGATGTGAAAAGGGTCGCGGCACTCGTTCCGTCGCCATCGCCGAGAACGAAATCGATGTCCCACGGCAGCATCGCCGCAGGCTGGCCCAGCGGCGCGTAGAGATACATATTTTGGCCGACGTTGTAAGTGTACGAATCCCAGTTGCCAGTCACGCGGTGATAGCCGAACACCCGCATCCATTCCTCCATATCCGCCAGATACGGGAGAACTCTCGTGCGATCTGAAGAACTGTTCGCGGCCGCGGCAAGTCGGAAAATCGCGGTATAGTCGTTCGCCGTTTCGGTGCTGGGGCGCAATTGCCAGTTCCAACGGTATCGAGCCAGCTTGTACTGGCCGTTCGAAATAAAGTTTTGCAGCGTCGCGCTGGTGGAGTTGAAGCCGGAATTACTGTCATCGAATTCGAACCAGATCGCGATTTTGAAGAGATCGTCTTTCACTCCGCCGCCGCTGAACCAGCTTTTGGCGAAATAACGGTTCGGCTGCTCCATGTCGTAGTTGACTTCATGGAACGGACTGGCGCTCGCGTTGCGGTAGAGTCGCATGTAATGAGAGTGTAGAAAGGGAATGCCCATCTGCTCCGCGACCCATCCAGCAACGTCGCCCTTCATATCGCTCCCTTCGTTCCCCCCATTCCCGGTCGAGGCAAAAATGCGGTCGTCGATTCCAAGCAACTTTTGATCGCCGGGCACCGTCACCGCAAAGTCACCGCCGCCATTGTGATAAGGACTGCCTTTGTCGCGGAAGCCGACATTGTATATTACACGCGTGTTTCCGTAGACCAGGGTCGCATCGCGGAAAGTGTTATCCAAATCGGGGTTTGCGCCGCGCGCGGTGTCCACTGCGGCGGTGTTCCACATGTGGTAATGTGCGAAGGTTCCGAAAGGAATCACATCATCCCACACAATCAAGCACTCTCGGTCGGGGGCGTCTGGAGGAAAAGTGCTTGCGGCCGGGTTGGCAGCGTCATCTGAAGCTTGAACTCGAAAAGCAATTCGAGTCTGTGCCGCGCGGCCCGGGATTGTTCCGGAAAAGATTCCATCGCCCGCAAGTTCATCCCCGTTGAATCCATCATCATGCATTGCGACGGTGGTCAGCGTCTGCGCCGGGTCTATGCGATAGCGAATTTGCGGGGCAGCGATTCCATCCGGATCGGATATACGGCACGTGACAACCACGGCTTCGTTGGCGCGTGGCAGCGCTGGGGAGTGGGTAATGTCGTAAATCACTGGGGGACCGTTGAGAACGCGTCGGCTGTTAGCCAACCCCGGAGTGCCGAGTTGCTTCGGGATCTCCATGCGCGCTGGAACCTCCATCCAATTTCCCCTCACCCGGAAGAGAATTTCCGGCCAGCCCGAAACCCATCGAACTTTGGCACGCAACGTCGCGTTGCCACTGGTCGGCATATTGCGGACGAGCGTTCCGCGGATGGTGTTGTTGGCCGTGTCCCCATCACCCGGAGCGCGAACGTGCAAACCGTTTTGCCCTGAAAACGCCGCCGCTGAATCAAATCCACTCTTGCTGTGATTGCCAAAAAATCTCCAGTTGTTGGTGACGATTTCAAAGTCGCCATTCGCCAGGATGTTCGTGCTGCCGGAAGGGATCAGTTCGATATCATCCACCAGGCATTCGCCCGCACCCTGCATCAGGATTTGCAATTTATTCGCTGGATAACCGCCGCCACCCATCTCGACGCGCGAAGTCACATCGATCGTGGTCCAGGGCGCTTTCTGGCTTTCGTCGCTCGCCGCCCAGCTTCCGCCCAGAGTGGTGTCATTGCGAGGGTCCGTCAGTTCGAGACTCGAGCCACCGCCATCCGCCAGCTCGGACCAACGTCCTGCATTCACGTAAGTGACCTCGCTCACCGTGATGTAAATGGCGTTGGTCGTCACTCCGCCCAGCGAGTTGGTCACCGTTGCGAAATCGCGTTTCGCAAGCGCGATATGCTCCCCGTTGTGGCTCAGCTTCCCGTCGAAATTGCCTAGCGTGTTATTCGTATTCAACTGCGGATAAAGGCTGACGAGATGCGATGCGTCGTTGGCGATCACGAGAAAGCCATTCGGCGCGATCTTCTTGCCTTCGGGAATTTTGAAATCGATTCCATCGATCAACTTCCAGCCGCTGACATCGACTTCCTTCGAGGAGGCGTTGTGCAGTTCCACATATGTGTCTGCGTCGTCACCTGTAATCGAGTGATACATGATTTCATTGATCACCACCTCCTCAAGACGTCGGCTGGCGTTTGCGGCCGCCGGCGTGGCGCCGGAGAGACGGGTGATCCGCGGCGAACCATCCGGAGCGCGCCCGACGCTCACTCCTTTTTCCTGACCTGTGTAGCGAAGAGCATCGATGACGCGATCCTTTGTCGGATTGAGGAGGTAAAGGGTATTACCATCCGGACGGATCGAAAACTTCAGCTCGCTTTGCGCGAAACTGATGAACCCTTGCGCCGGCAGGAATGTGCCTGCCGGTATGCGAAAGCGGTTGGTCGTGGCGTCATCCGTCAGGATGCAGCCGGAGAGATCCACGGAATCCACGCTTGCGTTGTAGAGTTCGACAAATGGGTTTCCCGAATTTGCGAGAATTTCGTTGATCACGATGCTTCGCCAAGGATTTGGCCAGCGCGCATCGACCTCTCCGGGCGAACCGCCGATACGATCGCTGGCCGCCCAGGCCCGTGGATCATCTTCACCGTAGCTCGGTCGCGCCAGAACGATCGAGTGTCCAGCGCCGTCCGCGGCGACAGGCCAGGGAGCGTCACTTTGATACGAGACTTCTAGACGCGCCGCCCCGGCGCGGTTCAAAAGTTTGAGCGTTTCCCCTTTTGCATTCAGGTGCCCATCATACGGTCCCAGAGCCCCGGTGTAGCCATAGACACGTTGGATGGAATCTGGATTTGCTGCAATAACGGCAAACTGTCCCGACTCGAGTCGGAAACCGTCAGGGAATTGATATTTAACCGCACCGCTCAGGCGCCACCCGGTAAAATCGATGAACACGCTCTCCGCGTTGAATATCTCGATGAACTCCGTGTCTTCGCCGTCGGAGCGAGGCGCGGGATGATACATAATCTCGGAGAAAACGATTCCCGTGCGCCGGTTGGATGGTCCAAGAGTTTCTACGGGCTTATAAGTGTAGCTCGTTGCACTGGTAACATCCTTAATGTCGCGAAACCGGGCGGTCGCCACCGCATTGGTGTTCAGACTGGAAAGCGCGACCCCCAGCAAAACTTCCGGCGGCATCGTAACCGTTGCATTCCCGAGTTGCTGCCACATATTTCCGTCGAAACTCGCGTAACCGGTGAACGATGAGCCGCTTCTTCTCAAACGCAGATACATCTGTGGGTAGTTCACGGGCAAAACCACGCGCGGGGCGACCTGCGAGGAACTGCCGTTGGTCGTGGCGCGCGACTCGAAAAAGGTGCCGAGCAAAGCGGAGGAAGCGAACGTCGCTGCAAAAGGCGAACCGGCCTCGGTCGAACTTCGCGCCATCAAACCTGCGTGCACGAAAGCATCTGTGATCGTCACTCCTTCCAGCCGAACTTGCACATCGAAGTTCCCCGTGCGTTTCTCGTAACCGAAATGGAATTGGTCCGAGCCTCCCCCAATATCCCGGCTCCGTGAGCTGATGTCATATCCACCTGCGACCGCGCCCAAAGAGCCGTCGCTGCCGCCGCCAACATCAGAACCGCTGTATTCGGCGGCCCAGGCCGGAACGGTAAACAGGACGAAAAAGGGTACGAACAGGTGCCCAAAAGCCAAAGCGATCTTGCGTCTCATGAATCAAACTGTCTAACGGCTGCGCCGTTGCTGATCGGGTATACGGTCCTGAATGTGGATTATCCCTCCACCGTCAGCAAGTTTGTTCAGAAAACAGCATTTTTCATGCTGGAAAAACGGAAAACTTACAGAAGTCCGCCCTTAAGCAGGACGCTTGTAGAATGGCTTTTTGATAATTTCCCCTGGAAATCGGTTCCCACGGATCTCCACCAGTATGGGAGAACCCGGTTGCGCCTTTTCAGAAGAGACATAGCCAAGCCCGATCCCTGCACCCAAAGTTGGACTTTGTGTGCCGCTCACGGCCTTGCCCAGAAATTCGCCTGACTGCGAATAGATCCCGTAGTCCGGACGAGGCGGGGCCGATTTGCCTGTCATCTTAAAGGCAATGAGCTTTCGCGGGGGGCCGGACTTTTTCTGATCGAGAATCACGCGGCTACCGACAAACTCACCTTTATCCGCCGAGACAAAAAATCCCAAACCAGCCTCGATCGGAGTCGTCTTATCATTCAGTTCGTGGCCGTACAACGGATAGCACGCTTCGGTTCGAAGCGTATCCCGCGCGCCCAACCCAGCGGGTTTTAGACCTTTCGCTTTTCCCGCATCCATGAAGGCATCCCAGACTTTCGCAATCAGCGGCGACGGAGCAATAACCTCGAAGCCATCTTCGCCAGTGTAACCAGTGCGTGCTACGTAGATCAGCTCGCTACGGAACGGAATCATCCGGACCTGATTCTTCGTCAGGCTCGTGACCGGTTCGTCCGCCGGCAGCGCTGAGTTGACAATTTCCTCGCCCGCTGGCCCCTGTATCGCAATCGCGCCGTAAGAGTCCGCTTTATTCTCGAGGAAAACCGCGGAGCGTTTCGCGAATTTTTCGTGCAAACCGCGCAACCACGCGAAATCGTCCTCGATTCGCGAAGCGTTGACGATCAGCAGATAATTCCCCAGCCCGAGATAATAGACGTACAGATCGTCCACCACGCCGCCGTTCTCCTGGCACATCAGGCTGTACTGTCCCAGCCCCGGGCTCAGTTTGCGAACGTCATTGGTGAGTGCCCAATTCAGAAATTCTTCCGCAGCCGTTCCGGTGACGAAGATTTCTCCCATGTGCGAGATATCAAAGATCCCGGCTGCTTTCCGAACAGCGTGATGTTCGTCCACAATGCTGGTGTACTGCACTGGCATTTCCCAGCCGCCGAAATCAATCAACTTCGCGCCGAGGCGTTGGTGCGTTTCAAAAAGTGGCGTTCGCTTCAGCATTTCTTATCCCCATTTCTCCGTTCGAATCTGTTCCTTCGGCACCTGCATTTCGCGCAGCACCAGATCCTCAATCGCCTCGACCAACTCATTCGGTCCGCAGGCGTAGAAAACCGTGTTCGACAGATCGTGGACATGTTGTTTCACGTAGGCCGCATCGATCCGACCTCGACGTCCGGTCCACGGATCCTCCGGATGCAGCCGGGTGCAGGTCACGTAAAAATTGAAGTTCGGATTCACCTGCGCCAGTTCGCGAAACTCAGAATTGAAGATGATATCGTTCGTCGTTCGAACGCTGTATAGAATGGTAATTCGTGTATCCAGATGGCGTGAAGTGGCCTCACGGACGAAGCCGCGAAACGGGGTCACTCCGGAACCACCCGCGATGCAAACAAGATGCTTATTTGGCTCCAGCACTGGAAGGAATCGCCCAGTCGGCGGGATGACGAACATCCGGTCACCTTCCTTCACCCAATCCACGATCCGCGTCCCCATTTTCCCCTCGCGCTTCACCGTTACTTCGTAATAGCCACGATCAAGCGCGCACGACGAGAGCGAATAAGCGCGCTTGTAGCCGGGTGAATCTGGAAAATAAAGCGTGATGAATTGCCCCGTCTTAAAATCGATATTATACCCGGCGGGCCATTGCAGGCGCACTGTCTTTGTGTCCGGCAGTTCCAGTTTCACCGCCGAAACTTCCATTTCCGCTAATTGTTTGGGCATCGCGTGACCCTTTTAGCGGCGGACATCTTTTTGCGAAAGGTCGTAAGCAGCTCCCTCCACGGTGCTGCGAACATAGAGTGTGCCGTTCGCAAAAGCCGGCGTTGTCCAACACTTGCCGGTGACTGCCTGGAAGCGGGCCTTCTCTTTATACTTTTCGGGCGAGGGATCGATCACGACCACTTGTCCCGCATCGCTCAAGGCAACCACTTGATTTCCTACCATGATCACGTGCCCGGGACCGAAGCCGCCTTGAGACCATTGTTCTTTTCCCGTGCGGAGATCAACGCATTTCAACGGCCCATCACCATATTCTTTGAACTGGAACATGCCATACAAATAACCATCCTTTTCAACCGGGGTGCTCCAATGATTGGCCAGTTTATTACCGGAAACTTTCCAAAGTTCGGTGACGGAAAACGTGTTCTCTTTTTTATCCACGCGCACAGCCGTTGCCCCGACGTTGTAGCCGGCTGAGCAATAAACAATGTTTCCCGAGACGACAGGTGAGGCGGCAGTCGACACATTGTAGCGGACTGAGTGACGCCAGAGCACTTTTCCATCCGTTGGTTGCACCGCGACCAACCCTTTTTGAGTGTAGAAAATGACCTGCTTCACCCCCTCGATATTTGCCACCACCGGTGTCGCGTGGGTGATGCGATCACTCTCACCCTTCCACACGACCTTGCCGTCGTTCTTATTGATTCCCAGCAGCGCTTGATTTTCGCCCCCGCCGGCTACGTAGACTAAATCGCCGTCAAGCACAGGGCTGGCCGCATTTTTCCACGAGATGTTGTGGGCGCCATTTTCCTTCACCAGATCGCGTTTCCAAACCTCTTTCCCATTCGACGCATCGAAGCACGCGAGAACCAAATCTGCTGTGAGGATATACACCCGATTGCCGTCCACTGCGGGTGAGGAACGTGGCCCATCGCCTCCCGAGTTCTGCGGCGTTCCGGCGTCCCCGCTGCCGTCGTATTTTGCAGGACTCAACGGGACGAACCAGAGTTCCTTACCGCTCTGCGCATTGACTGCGATCAGGACATCGCGCGGCACACCTTCCACTTCGCGGCGGACAATCACGTAGGCCTTCTGGGCACCCACAGAAAACGAACTAAAACCAAGGGGAGTCGGAATTTTCCAACGCGGCTGCGGAACATCGGGCAGAACGGAAATCATCTTCTCCGGCGACTTTCCATCTCCGGCAGGCCCGCGGTATTGCGGCCAATCGTTGGAAAAAACCTGAGCCGACAGCATCAACCCAACCGGTAATACAGCTCCAATCCATTTCATGCGGATATTCCTCGCGTTGAACGTAGGGGACCACCTGCGGAGTGACAAGTGTCAAACCTTCAGACCCCTTGGATCTGCTCGTTCTTTCGCGAGACGGTTCCTGCTGACTGGACGTATATCAGCGCGACGAGCGTGCCGGCAAAATAGGCAAACATCTGCGGCGTGCCGTTGAAGTCTGACGTGATCCATAGACCAAGACTGAGTTGGGTGAAAACGATCAGGCTCCAGGCGAGCATAAGCGTTAGAAAAAGAGGCTTCTGGCGGATACATTCCAATCGACAGAGTGCCGCAAGGGCCAATAGGAACGCAGCGAGTTCCGATAGGGTCAAAAGCCAGAAAGTTGCGCTGAGGCCCGGAAATTTTGCCAGGAACGTTTGCCCAAACTTATCTCCAAACCAGGAGGGTACTCCGGTTCGGAGTTTGTCGAAGCCGGCGCAGCCCCACATGACAAGGTAAAGGAGGTTTATGGCGAGCAAGGCAATGCGATCGGAATTCCGTAAAATGGCTTGTTCCATATGAAACGTTTTAGCGGGACCGAACCCTCGCCGCTAGCGATTACCGGTTTGCGTCCGTTCTCTAGAAAATTTGCGGCACGCCTTCCTCCAGAAGGTGCACCTGGTGGCTGATGCCTTCACGCATCGCCAGTTGTTTGAGCCAGCGCGGTGGCTCGTCGAGTGACTCGAACGAAAGCTTGAAACTTCCGTAATGCATCGGGATGAAAGTCTTTGCGTTGATGTCCTTGAAGACCTTGATTGCTTCGTCGGGGCCCATGTGGACGTGCCGGAACGAGTCGGGATAGTACGCGCCGATGGGGAGCATCGCGATTTCCGGCATGAGGCGTCGGCCGATCTCCTTGAAGCAATCGGAATAGGCGCTGTCACCCGCGTGGTAAATGTGGCGGCCCTGGTGCTCGATGTAATAACCGCCGTAGCCGCGATGTTCGTCGCGGATCATGCGCGCTCCCCAGTGCTTGCTCGGCGTCAAAGTCACTTTCCAATCTTTGTAAGAGAAGGTTTCCCACCACTGGAGTTCGACGATGCGTTCGAAGCCGAGTCCGTGCGCGAGATCTCCCATGCCCCACGGAACGATCGCGATACGCGAGGAATTCGGCAGCCGGCGAATGCTCGCCCGATGGAAATGGTCATAATGCGCATGCGTGATCAGAACCAAATCAATCTTCGGTAGATCTTTGATTTTGCAGCCCGCGCGCTTGAGCCGCTTCATCAGGAAAATCCAATTTCCAAAATTCGGATCAATCAACAAGTTCAAGTCAGTGAATTGACACAAAAACGACGCGTGTCCGATCCAGGTGATCGCCACTTGACCATCCACCAACTGAGGGAATGTTGGGCTGTGGCAATGTCCGCCTCTCGGGGTGAACCACCCCTTCCAAATCATCTCATAAAAGAAAGTCCGCGGATTGAAATGGTTGCTCGGGGTAAGTTCCTTGAAAGACTTGGGTATCCGGCGTTTACGCCGATGTGTCCCTGTGCCGTGCTCCACGTTCATCGTAAATTTCTCTGGGTCGCGCAGTTCCTTCTGCCGTGCTGAATAATCTAGCATCGACTCCGTCCAAGCCAACAGAACAAAAGAGAGAAGAAAGTATGAAAAAGGCCCTGATAGCAATGACAACGATGACTCTGCTCAGCGCGAGTATTCCGCGTTCAGAGGCGCACGGCAGCGGAGGTGCCGTGGCCGCCGGGGTGATCGGGGGAATCGGAGCAGGAATCATCATTTCGGAAGCGTTGCGACCGCATCCGGTTTACGTCGCGCCCGCGCCCGTGGTGGTGCAGCAGCCGACCCAGGTTGTGTATCAACAGGCACAGCCCGTCGTGGTGCAACAACCCGCGCAAGTCGTAACGACTTACCCGCAACAGGTGGTCGTCCAACAACCCGTCGTCGTGCAACAACCGGCAGTGGTGTACGCTCCTCCAGTGGTTTATCCGGCACCGGTTTACGTTCGTCCGGTGTGCGCACCACCTGTGGTGAGTTTTGGATTTAGATTTGGCGGTGGTCATTACCACCGTCACTGGTAAGCCGCCTGACAGCGGCTTTGGAGGAACCGAAAACTAGCGCCCGCATGAATGCACTCATGCGGGCTTACTCTGTACTGGCTCAACCATCATTCGCATCGATCCGAATCATGCTCCCAGTGCCGATCTGATCCTTTTAACGAGCCCATTGTCCGGATCCTCTGTGCTTTTCAAATAGAACGCACTCGCCGCCAGATAACGATCGCGCCAGGGTGCGCGCATCGCGTGATAATCTTCGAGCACGGCGGAACTGTATTTGTAATCGTGGGCGTTCGTTCCTTTCAGAAAAATCAATCGGCGGGCGGCGCGGGCCAACGGAGCAGGATCTTTTGTTCGCTGCAGATAACCGAGCATCATTTCGGCCGCACTTTGACGATCGTTTTTGATTTCAGCGAAGATGTCGTCAACCTCACCTTCGACGTTGTCCGAAATGGCTTCGGCTTGCAGGGTGTCAATTTGTGGACCGGTGTTTCTCGTGTTTCCGCGGAATAGGGTGAGGAACGAGGCGTTCTGCAGGAGCAACAGCTTGCGCAGTTCTTCGTCGCGGCAATGGGTCCACGAATAGTGCAGGGCGTTGGTGAAGGTGGTGGCGTGCAGCGAAAGAATTCCGGGCGCGCGCATCATCAGCTCGCCGGAGGCATCAAAAAAGGCGTCAAAAAGCGATTGGGGCGCGCAACCCTGGTTCAACAGTTCCACCGCCCGCTCGCTGGCCTGTTCGGGCCGGGCCTCGCGCAAGGTCCTCAGCATTTCGGCTGTGGCGGCGTTGTCTATTTTTCCGTCGAGCCAGCCGCTCTTGATTTTCGAAATGAGCTGGACGTTTTCGCGGTAGGGGCGATCGGCGGAGAAATCGGCTTTAGCTGGATTTTCCCTGGCTCCATCGCGGTCGAGCAGCGCGAAGGCCAGGGAGCGCAAGACCGGCTCCGCGTGATGCCACCCTATCACTTCCAGCGTTCGAAAACTGTTCGCGACGTAAATTTCCTTGTGACCGATCTCGCGAAAATCCCGAGCGCCGTAGCGCGCGAGCAGTTCAAAAATCTCGTGGCCTCCAGCGGTCCGGGCTAAAGCGGTGATGGCCGCGTCCGCGGCGGCTTCGTCCCAATTATCCATGGCGTCGATGAACGCCTGGCGCGCTTTGTGGCTGGGCGGCACGACCGATTCATTTACTCGGCCCATCGTCCAATCGCCCTCTTTCACATCCTGCGCTTGCGAACTTTTGAACTGATCGATGGCCCAGAAGATCGGCAGCCAACGTTCGGCATCGGCGGAAGCCATGCTTGCCAGGTGAGCGGAATTCACCACCAGGACCGCGTGGAACTTAAAGCCGACCGGGCGCGGCTGAATATTCCGAATGCCGGCGAGCAACAACGCCGCCAACACTTCCCGATACGAAAGGCCCCGCTGAATGCGCGACGCCATTTCCTCCAGCACCCGCTCGCGTGGGGTCTCCTCCAATAAGCGCACGAGGGGCTCGATCTCTGGATGAAAACGGACGCTTCGCGGGTCCACGCGCACGTCGTCCGCCGAGACCGCGGGTAACCGCGCGAGAAATCCCAATTCACCCAGCGCGCCCAAACAACTCGCGCCCGCCGTCAGCTTGAGAAATGACCGTCGTTTCATAAAAGATTTTGGGACCGGGCCAAGTCTGCGCGTCTGACTTCATCTCCGCAAGCGGTTGTGAGCTTTGCCCGGTGGAAAGTGAGCAGGGGCGCGGGTTTCCCCGAACCGCAATGAAGGACGAAATCAGCGCCGCCTTCAGTGGCGGCGCTACCGGGGGTAGGTGCTAGCTGCGACAAACAGGGGAGACGAAGGGGAAACCGTGGGCGTCCGCTACGGCTTTGTGAGTGACGTTGCCATTTTGGACGTTCACACCGCCGAGCAGGGATGGATTTTTCTCGCAGGCTTCGGCGAGGCCGAAATCGGCGAGTTGTTCGACGTAACGGTAGGTGACGTTGGTGAGGGCCTGGGTAGCGGTGCGGGCGTAAGCCGCCGGCATGTTCGCCACGCAGTAGTGGATCACACCTTCCTCGATAAAGATGGGATCATGGTGGGTGGTGGGACGGCTGGTTTCGGCACAACCTCCCTGGTCGATGGCAATATCGACGAGGAGACTGCCGGGCCGCATGCGGCGCAACATATCGCGCCTGATGAGCTTCGGCGCCTTCGCGCCAGGGACGAGCACGGCGCCGATGAGGAGGTCCACGCTCGGGAGGAGGTCCATCAAGTGCGCTTCGCTGGAGTAGAGCGTGTGCGCGGTGTGAAGGGTAATATCGAGAAAGCGCATTCGTTCCAGATCGACTTCGAGAATCGTAACGTCCGCGCCGAGGCCCGTGGCCATGCGCGCGGCGTTGATGCCGGAAACACCGCCACCAAGAACTACAACGCGCCCCGGCAGGACTCCGGGAACGCCACCGAGCAGCACGCCGCTGCCGCCAGTGTGCTTGGCCAGAAAGTAGCCGCCGACGACCACGGACATGCGGCCCGCGATTTCGCTCATCGGCTCGAGCAAGGGAAGGCGGCCTTTCACTTCGATTGTCTCGTAAGCAAGGGCTGTGACGCCGGAGCGCATGAGTGCTTCGGTGAGTTGTTTGCTCGCGGCGAGATGGAGGTAAGTGAAAAGGATCTGGCCGTGACGAAGCAGCGCGTACTCGCTCGCCTGCGGTTCCTTGACCTTCACGATCAGGTCGGCATCTCGGAACACAGCGTCGTTCGAGTCAAGAACCGTTGCGCCAGCCTGAAGGTAATCTTCATCGGGATAGCCCGCGCCCGCGCCCGCATTTCGACCGACGAGCACGCGATGCCCGCGCTTGATGAGCTGATAGGCCGCAGATGGAAGAAGTGCGACGCGAAATTCCTGTTCCTTTATTTCTTTCGGGACCCCGATAACCATTGGGGGAGTATGAGGCAGGAGCGGAAAGAATTCGACCATTTACCGCCAGTTGACTACCTCTGTGCACATGAGCGTGAAGGATCAAGTCATGCAGGCGATCCAACGTCTTCCAGATGATATCGATTTTCGCGATGTCGCAGAAGAGATCGCATTTCTTTCTGCGATCCGCGAAGCGGAAGACGATATCGCGGCCGGCCGCGTAATCAGTAATGAGCAGATGCGCGCACGGATCGCAAAATGGACCGATAAATAGTTTGGACCGAGCGAGCTTCTGCGGACACTGAGGCGATCGTTCGTTACATCGCGCGACGAAATCCTGATGCAGCCGCCCTAACCGGCGCAGGTATTTTCGGTCGAGTGCAAATTCTTCTTCGACAACCGGAATTGGGTTCATTTCTGGACGAATTGCGCCCCCGCGGCGGGCGCAAACTCATCTACAGGCGATGGAAGATGTCTATCGTCTCGAAGATGATTCAACCATTGTGGTGGGACCTGTATGGCCTGCCGCAATGGGTGAAGCAGATTTGGATACTCCGTTGTGATCGGCTGCCGATTCTAATCTTCGCGCTGCAATCCGCGGGTGACCAGTTCCAGGAATTCACGGGCGCGACGAGCGAGGGCATCCACTTGCGCGGGATCGCCCGGGCGCGGTAGCAACGGCGCGAAAATATTTTCGCAGCAGAGCGGCATGGTGAGATCGGTGAAGGCTACGGTATCCAGAAGTTTGTAGTGATCGATCTCGCCAAAACCCGGACCGCAATCTTCGTCCTTCGGGTGGTCCCGATGGTCTTTGATGCAGAAGCTGCGAATTTCCGGAAGGCATTTCTGAATATCCGAAAGAGGATCGAGACTGAGATAGTCCATCACGTTGCCGGCGTCGTAATTTACCTTGATTGATTCATGATCGATCTCACGGACGATTTCGGCACATGCGGCCCCGGTACCGGTCTCGCCGCCGTGTTGCTTTATCACGACCATGACGCCGTGGTCTTTCGCGATGGGTGCGAGTTTTTTGAAGCGCTTGACCCAGAGTTCACGGTTGCCGCCCTTGGTGTGGCCGAAAGTCAGGATTTGCGGGATGCCGGCGGCAGCGGCTTGTTTGATGCGCGATTGGAAAACTTCAAGAGCGCGATTGTCCTCGGGGTAAATGACAGAGAACATCATGAGCGGAATCAGGCCAAGGTCGCGGCAACGTTCGCCGAGAGCGCGCGCCTGTTCGGGCGGCGCATCGGACGCGATGACCGGAATGTCCTTTCCGTTTTCTTTGTGCGTGGTTCCCCAGACAATGTATTCGAAACCCGCGGAACGAATGCCGGACAGCGCACGTTCAAGGGGGAACTGCGAATAGGGCAGCGTCATACACGCGATCTGAAACCGGGTTTTCTTTTTCTCCGCAGCCAAAAGCGGCTTCGCCCTTGCGAGGGCGAGAGTGGTGGCCGCCAGGAATTGTCGACGATTGAGCACGGGATCAGACGAGTTTGGTCGTACCCGGAATTGCAATCTCCGAGAGGGGCGGCTTGGCGTCCCAATCGTAGCCAGAGGGCGAAAGGTCCTCCTGCGAGTTCATGGCTTGTTCCCAGGTAATTCTTTGACCGGTGTAGGTGGCCATGCGGCCCAGAATCGCGAGCAGCGTGCTGTTTGACATGTACGTGCCGTTGTTCAGCACGGCGTTTTTTCGAATTCCGGCGAAGAGTTCGTTATGCTCGACCTGATACATGTTCTCGCTCTCTCCGGCGTATTTCTCGCGCTTATCCGTCTGGATATACGATCCGCGGCTGCTGAAATAGGCGGTGCCTTTCGAACCGTAGATCGTTGCTGAAATTTCGCCGGTGCAACCGGGTTGCTGCCGGCAAGTGGCGAAAAGCTTGGTGCCGTTCGCGTATTCGTAAATGACGGCGTGATGATCGTAGATGTTTCCGTAGTCAGGCCCGGTGCGGACCTGGCGTCCGCCGGTGCCGATCGCACTTGCAGGGTATTCGTTCTTCATTGCCCAACTGCAGAGATCGAGCATGTGGACGTGCTGCTCGACATTGAAGTCACCAGAAAGCCAGGTGAAGTAATACCAATTGTGCATGTGATATTCCATGTCCGTCCAACCAGGCTGGCGCGGCTTTACCCAGATCGGTCCGCGAAAATCATTGGCCTGCATCGACCGAATCTCGCCAATATCTCCGTCATGGATGCGCTTGATCATTTCCTGGTACGGCGCGTGGTAACGCAGGCAAAGACCGGACACCACTGAAAGGTTTTTCCGCTTTGCTTCTTCGCATGCCGCGAGGACGGCGCGAACGCCCGGCGCATCCACTGCGACCGGTTTCTCCGCGAAGATGTGCTTTCCCGCATCGAGCGCGGCTTTGATGTGCATTGGGCGAAAATGTGGCGGCGTCGCCAAAAGAACGACGTCGACACGTTTGATGACTTCCTTGTAGGCGTCGAAACCGATGAATCGGTTCTCCTTCGGAACATCGAGTTTCTCAGCGGTATCTTTGTTCTTCTCCGTCTCGGCCTGGAGCGCCTTGATGCTTTTCTCCAAACGGTCTTCGAACGCATCGCCCATCGCGACCAACTTCAGGTTTTTATCGGCGTTCAGGGCCTGGGAGGCCGCGCCGGTGCCGCGCCCGCCGCAACCGATCAGACCGACACGCAACGTCCCGTGCTCCTCAGCCGCGGATGTCTTGAAAACGGCGAGCCCCGCGGCGGCGACAGCGGAGTTTTTCAGAAAATCACGACGCGTAACGGAAGGTTCGTTTTGAGTGCTCATGCGGTCCCCTCACTTCGCCACGTTTAGGTGCGAAGGTCAAGACACTGCTCGGATCCGGCAACACGGTCGCGTCGACTTGACCGGTGCGACGCGGCGTAATAGTTTGTCGGTCGCGAGCGGTGGCCGTAGCTCAATGGTAGAGCCCCAGATTGTGGTTCTGGCTGTTGCGGGTTCAAGTCCCGTCGGTCACCCCACTCCTTTCCACTCGTTTTTTTACGTGTGATTTTCCCCATAGAATGGCCGTTCGGCTAGGTTATGGTTCCAAAACACGTTCTGTTGAATTCGATTGATTTAGTGACCCAGTCGAGCACCGGAATGCCAAATACCGCCGAAAGTCGGAGCAGCGAAGAAAGCGAGGGCGACTGCGTTTTGCACCATCCAATCGCGGATATTCGAGTGGTGAATTTGAATCTGCCGCGCGAGTTTCGACAAACTGCCATCGGCGAACGACAGACAAAGCTTTTCCCCATTGGCGGGAAAGTTAGTAATGATAGGAAATTGCTTTTGGCCCGGCTCACTGTACTGAGCGCTCCGCGGGTAAGCGCGCAACCGCGTTGTTTGAGCGACGCCTTTAGCGGGGGCGAGCCCAGGAAGCGACGCGTACGGACCTTGCGTTAGGTCCACGCCCCAGTCGCACGGCACTGTCGCTTGCGCTGCCTGCCGGACGAATTCGAATTCGTTGTCGTAACGCGCGAGCAACTCTCCGACCCGTTTTTCCAGCGGACGGGACCGCCATCCCGAATTGAACAAATACTCCTCATCCGCCGGCGGTAATTTCGGCGCGCTTAAATACGCCTGGTAATATCGCAACGCCGGATTGATATCCGTCCGAAACTCACCTGCATACGCGCCCACCGCGCATATTCCGAGAAATGTCAGCGTCAATAACTTCATAGTGTCTCCTGCCCATTAGTAATGCGCCGCGCGAAAAAGGTTCATTCAGACAAATTCTCGACCACCCACCGGAAGTTCAGAGTCCCTCGTCGGGCGGGGTTCCCGCCAAGTGATCCGTTCGGCGAAGGTGGGGCAGATCGGCGGCAGTTGGGTAGGCCTTTGCCCTGCTGTTCAATAGCTCAACGACAACCCGGCGCGTGGGGCCGGTGAGTGGCTTCGGCGCACGCAAAACTTTTTTGAAACCTCCGCCGGGGTTTGCTTTTAAGCATGGATGCCGGGAGGCCAAGTCAACCGTTGCGCCTGAAGCGCCGCGGCTCCCGGGAAGATCCAACCAATAACCAAATCTATTATGAGTATCACTCCGGTTCGCAGTTTCTTCGCGCTCGCGCTTGCCTGCGCCTCTCTTCTAACGGCCGCGGCTGGCGACCTGGTTCCGATCAAGGCCAGCGTCGTCGGACAGGTCACGTCCAAGACATATATCGCCGACCCGACGAAGGTGCCGCTGGGCACGCCATTCCTGATTGTCACCGCTGATGGAGCGGGGCGGTCGTCGCATATCGGTCATTTCACGATCACCTACCGCGAAGTGTTTCATCTCGAACTCAGCGGCGGCACGCTCTTTGTCGTGAGCGAGGGAACGTTCGACGTCACCGCGGCCAATGGCGACCACCTCTTCGGCACATACACCAATCGCCGGGTCAACGGCGGCCTTGATTTCACGGGCACCTCCGAATTCACCGGCGGGACGGGCCGTTTCGCGGGGGCGAGCGGCGCGGAGACGACCGTCGGCGCAATTGAGCCGAACCTCATTGATTTTAGCTATAGCAACGAGGGCGTGATCAGCACGGTCGGTTCCAACCGCGGCAACGGACATTAATCGGCACACGCATTTTGATCCTGCGCAAAAGCGCGGCGACCCCCGCCGCGCTTTTGCAGTCCGAACTGGGGCGCTCTGGCGCGCTATTCGCGAAGGCTGCGGGTGGCATGTTCCTGCAGCCAGAGCACATCCGGGTTGTATGGCGAAGCCACCGAATAAGCGTAGCCAAAGCCGCCCAGATCATGGTCTGCAAGGGGCAGGAGGGTGCGGGCGTCCTGCCACTTCTTGATTATGGAGTGGCCGTCCGCGAAGGAGAACGTCGCGGCGTTGTTGTGCGCGGTGGAGGGCCAATTAATCATGAAGACGTTCTCCGGGTGATCAGGGTAGCCCCACATCCCGACGGCGAATTTGCCATCATTGATGCTGTCCGGCCGTTCATCGAGGAAAGCGAACGTCTCCGCCGGGCCGGGCGTGACCAGATCGGCGCCCTTCATAAACACCCGCCACAGCTCCGAGGCGGGAGCGCCTTCGCGCTTGAGGGCGTAACCTGGTCCGCCCACCCACAGGCTCATGGACATGCCCCGGAGGCGAGGCACGGTTCTGCCCCGGGGGTCCACCGCGGTGGTCCGGTCTTCGGGACAGCGAAAGATTTCGAGGTTGTTCGCCACGTAGCGCGCAATCGCCGCGTCATGGAGAAAGGTGGCGGTGTCCCAGTTGCCGGGAAAGGCGCGGTCATCCAGCGTCAAGAGATTGGTACCCACCCACCCGGGCAACTCCGCTCCGTCATCCCGTGGCGCCCACGGCGCGGCGCCGGGATAGCGGTCATCATTGTCGCCCTGGTAGAGCATCACTCCGCGCATCAACTGTCGGTGGTTGCTCAGACAGATGATCGTTTTGGCTTTCCCTTTGGCCCGGGCCAGCGCGGGCAGGAGGAGGCTGGCGAGGACGGTGATGATGGCCACGACTACGAGCAGTTCGATGAGGGTGAAGGCCTTCAGTCTCGGGAAGGATTGTGTCTTCATTGCAGGGGTTGAGTTGTTATCGCCACGATAAAAGGCGCGGCGGAAGCCCCGGCGCCATGCGCTTCGAGCGCTGCGACGCGCCACTCCGGATGCGGGTTGCGCCATGTGAAAAGATAGAGCCGGGCCCACGCTCCGGGAGCGCGAGTGAAGTGATCCGGCGTCGCCGCGTCGCTCCACTGCCGCCAGACAAGGCGCGCTTCCGGGACATTTTCGTCGTCGCGGGAAGACGACCGCCAGCTCAGAGTCACGTTTCGTCCGAGCTCAATCGGGACTGACGCAAACTGCCCGTTCGTGTAGCGCAGACGATACTCGCCGAGGTCGGGCTTACTGCCTGGGTAACCCACCGCGCCGTGCAGAATGGAAATCGCGGCGCACAATTCCGGCAAAGGAATGTTCGTCACGGTGTGTGGGTAGAGCTCCTCGAACGCGGGGTTCCGCGACGCCAGCTGCACCACCCCCCGTACGTCGAACGTGACCCCTCCGAATTCGCGCAGACCGCGGGGCAGGGCGCTGAGATCCGCCGCGAGCTCCTCGCGCAGGACGACCGGAGGCCACGCTATGTCGAGCTCCCCATTATAGAATGGGGTCAGGTCCACCTGTGCGGCGTGCGCGGAGTGGGACCGCTCCGGCCAAAGCTGGCGCGGTGGTTCCCAGCGCGCGGGGGACTCGATGGCACGCTGGGTCAGCGGCGCGGTTAGTTCGCGCTGAGAACGCGCGAGCGCGGCGGCCAAAGGATCGTGGGCTGCCCAGGGAGTGGTCTCCCAAAGCTCGACGTACCCACGGGTGTGGCCGACCGCGAGGGTTCGTCCGTCCGGAGAAAAGCGCACGGCTGGAATCTGTCCCGATTCGCCCGGGAATTCGCAGGCGAGCCGTCCCTCGGCCACGTTCCAGAGGGTGACACTGGGATGCCCCAGCCCGGTCTGGCGTTCAGAGCAGCCCGCCGCGAGCAGGCGTGAATCGGGGCTGAAATCCAAAACATAGGCGGGAGCGCGCGCGTTCAAAATGCGCTGGGCCCGCCGGCCAGCCAGTTCCCAAAGCAGGATGGAGCCGTCTTGCGCGCTGGCCGCGAGCAGACCGCTCGCCGGATCGAACCGAAGCGCCCAGACCCCTGAAATCGCGAAGCCGTCGCGGGCTTCGAGAGAGTGGGGATCGAGCAACACCACGTTCGAGGAGCTGCTGGCCGCGATCCAGCGTCCATCAGGCGACCACGCCACCGCGCGACACGGGGGAGAAAGGCGGGTCTGCTTCTCCGGCACCCCCGCGAGCGGGTTCCAGAGGATAACCTGTCCATCCTGCATGCCCGCCACGACAGAGCGCGAGTCCGGACTCCACGCCAGCGCGTTGACCGCCCCCCGCGCGCCCCTGAGCACGGTCCGTTCCGCTCCCGAGGCGCTGTCCCAGAGCCGCACCGTGCGGTCGCCCCCACCGGTGGCGATCAGACGCCCGTCCGGCGAGTACTCGATGGCCAGGACCCATTGGCGGTGACCATGCAGAGTTTGAATCTGCTCCCGCCCCGCCACGTCCCAGACGGTCGCGGTATTGTTCTGATGCGCCGCCGCGATCCGCGTTCCGTCGGGGGACCACGCGAGCTTCTGGATGCGTCGCGGGCTGGACCGAATCGCGGGATGGTAATCGGCCTCAAGAACCGCGCGCCGCGGGTCGGCGCTGAAGATCTCGACCGTCCCGTCCGGGAAAGGGAACGCAACGAGGCGGTCGTCCGGGCTGAAGACGGGCTTGAAGAAACCGGCGGCGACTTGCGGCCGCCGAAATTCGCGCCCGCTTTCCAGGTCCCGCAGGCGGGCAAACCGCTCTCCCGCGTAGAGCGCCAGAACGCGGGCGCCGGGGCTCTCCGCGAGCAGATACGTCTGCTGGGGCCACAGTTCCAGCAATGAGCCGTCACGAGCGTTCCACAGCGAAAACCAGCCGCGCGCATCGATCCCGTACAGGCGCGAGCCGTCCCCGCTCAGAGCAAAGCTCACGAGCGGATCCCGGGGCGGCGCGAGGCGCAGCGGGGCGACCGGCACTCCCGCCGGTTCCAGCGCGGAAATGACAATGTCGCCATTTGTGAGCAGCGTGGCCACGGTTGCCCCGGCGCGGTCCACCGCGCGCTGGCCGGGCGGGAGATCGCTAAGGACAGGCTCCTCTTCGAGGGAACGGGAGTTCCAGATCGACGGGCCGCCGCGCGTGAACAGTGTGAAGCGATCGCCCGCGGGACTGAACCGCGCGGCCGTTTGAAACGGGCCCGGCAGGTGCCGCAGTCGCTTGCGCGCATGCACGTTCCAGAATTCCACCGCCCCATTGGTCGTGAGCAGGGACAGGAGCGATCCGTCCGGGCTCAAGCTCATCCGCGCGGGCGGTTCGGCAGGGTCAATCTGAAGCAACTCGCTCAGTGGGCTGACGCGCAGAGTCATCACGCGTTCCCCGGTCAGCGCGAGCAGGTTCAACCCGTCATGGGAGAAGAGCACCTGCTGGTAACCGGTGCCGGGGAACACCGCGAGCAGGCTGCCTGAGACGCTCCAGACCCGCGCGACCCCGCCGTGAAGAGTGGCCACCCGGTCGCCCTGGGGCGAAAAGACCACCTCCGGCAGCGACGCGGGCAAAGCAGGCCCCGCCAACCGAACCGACGGCGTGGCAAGGCGCATCAGCCGGCCCCAGACCCAGTGCCGGAGCGCGGGCGGCGTCGAGAGCAGCGTTTCGCGTGCCCGTTCGATTGCGCCTTCCTCAAGGAATGTCTGCGCCGCGGCGAGCGCCGAGAAATAGTGTTCGCGCTCGGCCCGTTCCTGCGCCACGCGCGCCGAACGCCACTCCCGCTCCGCGCGCCGCCATTGCCAGAGCACCCCGCCGGCCCCGGCCGCGACCGTCAGGAACAGCGCGGCGAGCAGGGTCGCCCCCAGCGGATGGCGGCGCACCAGTTTGCGCGCGCGCTCCGTAGCGCTCGAGGGCCGGGCGCGGACCGGCCGGTGCGTCTTCCAGTTTTCGAGATCCTCCGCAAGAGCGGCCGCGGATGGGTAACGGTCGGACGGGGATTTCTCCAGGCATTTCAGGCAGATCGTGGCGAGGTCCGCATCGATCCGCGGATTGAGCGCGCGCGGGCAGCGCGGCTCCTGATCCAGAACCTTGCGGACGGTTTCCAGCGAGGTTCCCCCCGCGAACGGGGGCGCGCCGGTGAGGCATTCGTAGAGCACCGCGCCAAGGGCGTAAATATCCGTCGCCATGCTTAGGCCGGAGGCGTCGCCGCGCGCCTGCTCAGGCGCCATGTAGGCGGGCGTGCCAAGAATCGCGTGGGTGTGCGTGAGGGTGCTCTCCGTCTCCAGCAGACGGGCCAGCCCGAAGTCCGTGAGCCGCGGCTCGCCGTCCTGATCCATCAGGATGTTCCCGGGTTTGACGTCGCGATGCAAAATTCCGCGCTGGTGCGCAAAGTGGATCGCGCCGGCCAAAGTCTGGGCAAGTTGCGCGGCGCGGCGTGGCTCGAGCGGGCCCCTTTCGAGCAGCGCGGTGAGGGTCGGGCCGCGCACCAGTCCCATGCTGAAGAAGGGGTGCGCGTCATGTTCACCGATCTCAAAAATCGGCACAATGTTGGGGTGGTCCAGCCGTGCGGCCAGTTCCGCTTCCGCGCGAAAGCGCCGCACGCTATCCGCCGAGGCGAACGCGCCGCCGGTGATGATTTTAAGCGCGACCTCGCGCCCAAGACTCATCTGGCGCGCTCGGTACACCACTCCCATTCCGCCGCGAGCGATCTCCTCAATCAGTTCGTACGATCCGAGCCGCCGCGGAGTCGCCGGCAAGTCCGGCCCTTCCGCCTGGAGCGACCGCTCGAGGACACACGCGGCACAAAGCTGCCCGTCTGCCCCCGCGAGTGTGGCGCCGCAGCGCCCGCAGTGCGCCGATCTGAACCGCTGAACCGCCATGTTCGAACTGGACGAAAGAGTAATAAGCGGGAGGGGGCCAAGGTTTCAGCGCAGTGACGCGATCATATGGCGGACCTCATTCTCCAGGTCCCCGCGGTTCACGAGAGTGTCGGCCAGCACCTCGCGCAGCAGCTCGCGAAACCGCAGTCGGAGCCGGTGGACAGACGTCTTGACGCCATTCTCGCTCAGGCCCAACCGCGCCCCGGCCGCCGCGTAGCCGCCCGCTGCCTCCTCGCCCATCAGGCAGGGCTTGAGCAACTCGAAGCGTTCGCCGTCTCCATTCGCGCGGCATTCTTCACGGAGGCGGGCCATCACCTCATCAAAAACCGTTTGCGCCCAGGCACGGTCGAATGCCAGGTCCGGCGTTTCCCCCGCATCCGCCGGAGCACGCTGGTAGCGATCTTCCGCCTCGTTTGCATCGATGGAGACAATCTGGCAACCGCCCCCGCGCTTCAGTCGAGAACGTTTGTCCCGCTCGTTCGCCAAATGATGAGAGATCGAGGCGAGGAGAAAGGTGCGGAACTTGCCTTTCACGCGTTCGACCGAATGCAGGACGTTCTTTTCCAGCAGATGCGCGAAGAAGCTCTGCACAAGGTCCTGGCTGTCTTCCGCCGAGCAGCCTTTACGCCGCACAAAGGCGTAAAGGGGGAACCAGTAGGCGGCGCATAAATGCTCGAGCGCCGCTCGCGCGGCGTCCGGGTCCTCACCGCGTGTCGCTTCCAAAACCATGCTCCAGCGCGTGGTGCGAAAAGCCGCGCGTCCATAATCAAGGGTGTTGCACTGCATCGGGAAGGCATCGATATTAGGTGCGTTTCCATTCCGGGCAAGAATTTTTAACCCTTGCTTGAGGCACGGGAGGCAAGGACCCGGGAGTAAATGATAGGAAATTGCTTTTGGCCCGGCTCACTGGACTGAGCGCTCCGCGGGTAAGCGACGCTTGTCACTGGCGCGAGTCCTGCCGGAGACCCGCGGCCACACGATCAAAATCGGATATTTCTTCGTCAGGAACGGGTTGCTCGTTGTATTGCACCGTTTGTATTTTCGGCACTCGCCATTTCCATTGCTCGACGTGTCCATCAGCAAAGGAGAAGTTGCAGCCCTGCCCGTGACGATTGGCTGGCAGGCTCCACCATCTGCGCGACTTACCCCAATACTGGAGCGTGGGGGCGCCATATTGCGGATCGAGAATGAAAGCTTTCTCGTGTAGATCGACAAACGCGATCAGGCTCGACGGACCGGGTCGTCCGACTTGAGAGGTGCGCTTGAATGCCGGAACAAATCGGCCGAGGCGTGCATCGAATTCAGGCCAGCCGTTGATCGACTGACTCAGCGCGTAACTGCGCAAGCGGAGTTGCGCCAGTTCCGTTCCGTTCGTGAGTTCGAGCCGTGAACGGTCCGATGGACAATGGTAAATCTCAACTGAGCTGTTGTAGGTGAACAAAACGCCGGCGCGGATCCCGGCGGCGTCGCTGTCGTACTTGGCGTCGTTCGTGCACCATGAGTAGCCTGTCGCCAGATAGCCGCCGCTAACGTAGCCCACGTAGTTATTCGGCGGAAAAAGATCCTCGTTATCCGCCGCGTAAAGATGTACGCAGGTGCTCAACTGTTTCAGGTTGCTCTGGCAACGCGCGCTGGAACTTTTTTCTCTGGCTCGCGCCAGCGCAGGCAGAAGAAGCCCCGCGAGTATGGCGATGATCGCGATCACCACGAGCAACTCTATGAGGGTGAAACCTCGCGCCTCGCAATTCCCCGTCGATTGCTTGAAAGAGTTCTGCATAACGCTCCTTCGCGTCCTTAGTGCGTTTGCAGATAATAGAAGGTTCGACTGCTGCTCGCCACCGCATCTGTGAACTGGAACTTTCCGGGCGAGACCTCGCGTGCTGGGCCAACAAGCGCGCCCGGTCCCACGGAGTTGACGTTTGTTTTCGCGTAAACCGTAAAAGTGGCGCCAGGAAAGTTTGTGAATCCGAGTTGAAATTTTCCGTCGGCTAACTTCCTCGATTCTGTAATCCGCGGCGCAATGCCGGCCGCAGTCGCGGGATCATATAATTCGGACGTGTCCAGAACGATCGCGCCATTCACTCCGCCCGCATAGAGCACTTTGCCGGTCTTCAGCAGCGCCGCAATATGAAAAGCTCGCGGAGTGGTCATTTCGGGCCCGGCACTCCAAATCCCTGTCGCGGGATCGTAAATATCAGAACTGGAAACGGGCAGAGCTGTGTTTGGATCTGGCGAATCTCCGCCGCCCGCCACGATGACTTTGCCGTTGGGCAGCAAGCGCGCATAACCGCCGGCGCGCGGCTCGCTCGTATCGCCGGTGCGGGTCCACTGCGCGGTTGTAGGATCGAAAAGATAACTCGCCGTCGTCAGGTTTGTGCCCTCGATTCCACCACCAAACACAACGCGTCCATCGTTGAGCACGGCGCCCTGGCCCGCCCCGACTTCGGGCATGGAGGTCGTGGCACTCCACGTTCCCTGATTCGGATCGTAAATTTCCACCCGACTCGAAGGAACACCCGGCTCTTCAAATCCGGACGCAAGGAGAACGCGCCCGTCATTCAATAGGCGCAGTAATCCTCCGAGTCTGGCGACGCTGAGATTGCCCGTGCTGCTCCACTTCTCCGTAGCCGGGTCAAAAAGTTCGCAAGTGGCGACCATGCCAGGCTGCGTGATGTCTGGCGAGCCGCCAGCAACGAGGACTTTGCCATTCGGGAGACGAACCGACGGAGCGTAAACGCGAGGAGAAGTCATGGGCGAAGTTTCGCTCCACTGGCCGGTCGCCGGATCATACAGTTCGGCTTTCGCGAAAGTTTGCGTCGCGTCCGGAGGACCGCCAATTCCCCCGTAAACCAACACCTTTCCGTTCGGCAGCTCCACCGCGAAGTGATACGAGCGTGGCGTCGTGAGCGAACCTGTCGCGCTCCACTTTTCCGTGAGCGGATCAAACAATTGCGTATTTCCCACTACCCCCGCGCCCGTTTCGTCGAACCCCCCCGTCACGAGCAGCTTTCCGTTCGGTAACTCCGCAGAGGCCGCATACCAGCTCGGGTGTAACATGTCGCCCGCAGCGGCAAATGAATCCGCACGGGTTGCCGCAGACGCGGGGAGCAGCAGCAGCGCTGCTGTTGCGCAAGGCAGGCCAGATTGTTTTAGACTTCTCATACGCCTCCAATGCGCAATTTCGTGAGTGAAAGGATCACCGAGGAGTGCGCCTATCGAATTATTAGGCATTGGACTCAATCGCCGCAAGGAGGAAGGCGCGGGCGTAAGTCCAATCGCGCTTGGCGGTCGGTTCAGAGATACCGAGCAACGATGCGGCTTCTTCATTCGTCAGCCCGGCGAAGTAACGCAGCTTCACCAGTTCCGCTTTCCGTGAGTCATGCGCTGCGAGCTTCTCGAGCGCATCGTTCACCGCCAGCATTTCATCGTCGTTGCGGTGGGCGGCCACCTCGATCGAATGGATATCGAGGCGCTGCTGACCACCCCCGTGGCGCACGGCTTTTCGGCGACGCGCGTTGTTGATCAAAATGCGACGCATTGCTTCAGCCGCGGCGCCGAAGAAA
This sequence comes from Limisphaerales bacterium, assembly GCA_044226545.1. GTDB lineage: Bacteria > Verrucomicrobiota > Verrucomicrobiia > Limisphaerales > SXQI01 > DASVNK01. The sequence goes on along the minus strand of JBGAGW010000015.1, from coordinate 23,700 downwards.
TGGGCGCGACCCTCCCAGCGGACGTTTTCGTTACCCACAAGCGCCAGCCACGCTTCGTGCACCAGTGCAGTCGCTTGCAAAGTGTGCGCCGCTGCTTCGTTGGCCATTTTTGCGGCCGCGAGCTTGCGGAGTTCATCGTAAACCAGGGGAAGCAGCTCGTTCGCTGCGTGCGGGTCACCCGAATCAATCGATCGGAGGATGCGCGTAACATCGTTCATGCGCAGATCATAACGCGCCGCGATCTGCGAAAGCCGGATGAAGAAGCTGCTTCCGGCTTTCGGCCGTATTCCATCGGCCAGCTCCACGTTTTTTATGTTCGTCGAGCACCGTTTGCCATTCGGCGAGTTTAGCTCGATCACCGGTTTCGCTGTAGAGGCGCACCAGCCCCTCGATCGCTTCCTGGAGATCTGGTTTTCCGAGAGGAGGTATGAACGGAACGCGCCGCTCGCGCGCTTTAAGTTCGTGATAACCCTTCAGCAAAAAAGGCTCTGCTTCAGAATATCGCTTCTGCGCCAGAATCGCCTCGCCGAGCAAACTGACCGCTTTCGAGCTTGCCCACCAATTGGGGAACGCTTTCTCAAAATCGCATACTGCTTTGCGCAAGAAACTCTCCGCCTCTTCGTGTTTGCCTCGTTTCAACAGGACGAACCCGAGGAAAGATTTATAAGGGGCTCCTTCCGGATCCTCAGGATGACGTTCCGAAAAATGGGCGAGTTGCTCTCGAAGATCTGATTCCAATTCTACACTTGGGGTACGCATGTAGCCACTGAGCATTGATAGCCATATACCATCGTCCCCGGTGGGTTTTCCCTCTTCATAGCACTTCAAAACTTCACTGTATTCATCTCGATGCTGTTGCAGGGGAAAGCGAATCACACCGTCGTCCGGGAGAGCCTCCACAAATGCCAATGCCTCGCGCAACGTATCTGCCGCTTTCTTGAACTGTGCGTTGGCGGCGAGGGCGGCGGCGAGATCCGCCAATGTGCCTGGATCTCGGCGGGCGGTCGCTTGCACAGCCCGTGAAGCGAGGGCGAGAGCCCGTGCTGGATCTGATACTGCGGGGTCTTCCGCGACGGCGAGAGTATAGGCGAGCATCGACCAGGCCAGCGGATTATCCTGCTCGGCCAACTTTTCTCGCAAAACGCGAATACCTAACCAACCTTCGCGGTACGCAGCGGCGAGCTCGTTCGTCTTTCTTTGCTTCCGCAATAAGTCCGCGAGCATCGTGTAACTCCGCACATAATCAACGGTAGCGGTGGTGCCCGGCCGCTGCTCGAACTCCGCCGCGGGCGGTTGCGCCTTCAGCGCGGCGATCACCTGACGGGTCAGAGCTTCCGCTTCTTCGTACTTGCCGGCGCTGCGGAGAACATTCGCGAGGTAACCGTTCGCCGTTATTATCCAGCGCTCGACACCGGAATGTGACATGATCGAAGCCGTCTCGCGCAAGGCCGCTTCGGCTTCGGCCAATTTGCCCTGCTGGTGCAACGCGTCGCCGAGACACGATAGCGCGATCCCGAGCTGCGGATGTGCTGCCGGGAGGATCTTGCGACGGATCGCCACTGCTTCACGCAAAGGAGGCTCAGCTTCCTGGAACTTGCCCTCGAGCATTAGCGCAAAGCCAAGCGCTTGGAGTGAGTTGGCGACCTCCGGATGTTCGTCTCCATGGAGCTTGCGACGAATGGCGAGAGCCTGCCGAATCATTTCTTCGGCTTCAGAGAAGCGCCAGTTCCGGAGCGCCTGTTGGCCGCAGCGCTGCAGAGCATCTGCTACCTCAGCGCTGTCCGATCCGAGAAGTTTTCGGCGGACGCTCAACATTTCCTGCACGAACGGTTCCATCTGCTGGACATTTCCAACGGTGCCGAGCGCTTCAGCCAACGCTCCCATCGTGTTCGCGACTTCGAGGCTGTCGTTCCCGAATAAACGACGGCGCATCTCCAGCGCCTGGCCAAGGACAAATTCCGCTTCTAGGGGCACATCGGAATACATCAACGCTTCACCGAGGTTATGCAGCCCGGTGGCCTTAGCAGGGTGATCGCCTTTATAAATCCGCTGGCGCAAATCAACCGCCGCGCGATGCATGTTGACTGCGTTCGTGTATTCGCCCAAATCTTTATAGATTCCACCGAGCAACGCGCGAAGATCAGCTTCGACTTCCGGTTGCGTTTTGAGCTGGTCTAATCGCGTTGCGGTCTTGTTCAGGATTTCGCGGAGCATCGTTGTGTCGCGACCGAGCGCTACAGAAGGGCCTACTCCCTGCAACATTTCCTTCAGAAACCGGGCAACCTGTTGGCTTTTTTCTGCCTCCTGGCGCGCTACTTTCTCTGCCACCCGCGCCCGCCGCAAAGACCAGAGCGAAAAGCCCAGACCCACAAGAATGGAAATCAGGATGGCGGCGCTCGCCGCAGCCGCCAGTTGGTGGCGCAACGCGAGTTTCTGGAGGCGGTAAACCGTGCTGGGCGGACGCGCTATAATCGGCTCGTTTTGGAGATGCCGTTCGATGTCCGCGGCCAGACCGCTCGCGGAGACGTAGCGCCGCGCCCGATCTTTTTCCAGGCACTTCATGACAATCCAATCCAGATCGCCACGAACGGAATGAATCAACCTTTCGCCTTGAGTATGCCGATGGAGTGCGGTGTTTGTCAGCGCATCCGCATTCAAGGTACTCAGCCGGGCGGACGGTTTAACCGGCTCCCGTTCCCGAATGGTTTTGCGCAGCGCATCGAGCCCGGATTCAAGAAGTTCACTCGAGTCAAAAGGGGTGCAGCCCGTCAGCAATTCGTAGAGTAAAACCCCGAGGCTGTAAATATCTGTTCGCGTGTCGATATCCAGACTGGTCATCACCGCCTGTTCCGGGCTCATATAAGCGGGCGTGCCGATGAATTGTTCAAATGCGGTGAAGAGTGTTTTATCCGTGAGCTGTTGCTGGTTGGTCGCCTTCGCAATACCGAAATCAATCACCTTTGGTACCGGCACACCATCGTTTACCGTCACAAGAATATTCGAAGGCTTGAGATCACGATGAATGATTCCTTTTTGATGCGCGTGATGAACGGCCTGGCAAACTTGCACGAAAAGCTTGAGCCGATCGTCATTCGAGATTTTTGAGTCGTTACAGAAGTCAGTGATCTTGATTCCGCGCACCAACTCCATCACGAAGTAAGGACGCCCTGTCTCCGTCGCGCCGCCATCGAGCACCTTGGCGATGTTCGGATGGTCCATGAGTGCGAGGGCCTGCCGTTCGGCTTCGAATCGGGCGATGACACTCTTGGTGTCCATCCCGAGCTTGATCACCTTCAGCGCGACCCGCCGCCGAACCGGTTCCTCCTGCTCGGCCATGTAAACGATGCCACATCCCCCTTCGCCGATTTGTTGCAGGAGTTTATAACGTCCGATGCGGTCACCGATCTTCTCGGAACCAACAATGGGTAACGTTACCGCTTCACGAAGCTCGAAAGCCGCTGGACCATCCAGACCCTTCCGCTCATGCGCCCGCAGCAGAAGATCCAGTCGTTTCCGGAGAGCAGAATCTCCGCCGCATGCCTGATCGAGGAATGCGGCGCGCTCGGCGGGAGAGCGCGCCAGCGTAGCCTCAAAAATAGTTTGTTCCCGTTCCTTCGGCTCGTTCATGGCAGCATGTGCAAAACAGGCATTCAGGTCCAATGCGTAATTTTACACGCAAAAGGATCATCTGATGTTGCGCATTTCCTTTTCCCGCGCAACAGGAAGCAATCGGGCCGTGTTACACCAGCGTTATTGACCCGCGTGTCGATTCAGCAGGTGCCCACGTGGACAATGTATAAACCACTATGACGGCCTTCGAGTCTTTCGTGTCTGGGATGATCCCCTTCATCCATACAAGATTGCCTGCAGCGTAGTATCCCTGTTGGCTTCGAAAGCACTGAACCGACTCCGTGATTAGTTGGGAAAGTGTTTTCGATTGGTTCGACCCTTCCATTGGCAGGACATGACATCCAGAAAATAGAGCGGTTCCCCCGAATGTCGCTCGCCAGGAAGCTGATCAAATTTCTTGAGTCCGTTGAATTCCCGCTCAAACGATTCCTCGGTCTCGTGGTGATCGCGCTGAACAATTTTCACCGCACGCAAGGTGCCGACGACGTTGCGTGCGAGCCAGACTTCGCCGTAGCCGCCGGAGGCAATAAGTTTAATCAATTCGTGATCGGGAATGCGCAAGACAGGAGCCATTTCACTCGGCGCACGACCTCCCTCAACGCTTGCTGTGATTTGAGGGACTCACCGCGGCTGAGCAGTTCCAAATCAGCACGCATCTGTTCGGCTGAGGGATAGCGATAGCGGGTGTCGTGAGCGCAGGCTTTGGCAATAACCTCATTCACTTCAAGAAGTCTCTCGTGATCCAAGCGGGCTGGAATGTCCGTCGGCACCGTCGGAAAATCGTGGCGATCCTTCCCGAAAGCGGCTTCGTACAGAACCTTTCCAAGCGCATAAATGTCGGCCTGAGGCGAGCCTGGCCCTTCCGGTGCAATGTAGCCAATAGTTCCTACAAGTGATTTTGCGTCACCCATCGGTGCTACTAACCCTGCGTCCGCGAGTTTGGGGTGGCGACCGATGAACAGGATATTCGACGGTTTCACGTCGCGGTGCACTAACCCGTGGCGATGCAAATGTGCGAGCGCGGAACTCAGCTTCAGACCGACGGCGATTACCTCCTCGGCCGACAGCGCGCCTCGGCTTTTCAGCTCCGCCCTCAAGGTATGCGGCGCATAGTTCACACCCGGGCCGAACTGAGTGCTCTCGTCCGAGCAGTTCGGCATTTGCCCTCTGATATTCTGGGCGTCGTCCGCCAGTTCCATTAAACAATAGAATCCTGCGTCCTCCGGCAACATTCCGAGCGTCAGGATGTCAACCAGTCCTTCCTGCTCACGCGAGATTGGTTCAAAGCGCTTCAGACCGCGAAACTCCCGCTCAAAATCCGCTTCAGACTCGAAACGGTCCCTGCACACGATCTTTACGGCGCGCAAAGTCCCCAACTGATTTTGCGCCAGCCAGACTTCTCCGTAGCTGCCCGAGGCGATTGGCCGGAGCAGAAGGTGATCACCGAGACACGAAAGACTCAGGCCGATGCTTTGAGACGCGGTCACGCTACAAAGATTAAGCGGTTGCGCGCCGTTTTGTCGAGGTCACTTCGGGCGAGCAGCGCGGGACTGTAAAGGCCGGAGCCTCCTTTCCCGCTCGAAAAATGGCTCCAAAGATAACTCAGACCCCAGACACGCCTAAACTGCGATATTTCCCCAATTTTCAAGCACGGTCACTACTCGCCACTGCACCTGCATAGTAATGATAGGAAATTGCTTTTGGCCCGGCTCACCGGACTGAGCGCTCCGCGGTAAGTCCTGAAGCCTTAAGGGACGGCTTCACATGCAAGATGCTCGCAGATAATTAGATTGAGCAGGTGGCGTTTTCGCGAGCGCCCGCAGGTTCGTCTGCCGCGCGGTAGAGAATGTGCCTGTCAGCCATTACGTCTAAACTTCACGGGCGGCACATTATTGTGATTTTTCCCATTAAATGGCCGCTTCGGCCACGTTATGGCCTAAAACGGCTCCAGCCACTTTATTCTTCCCATTCGCGGATTCCGAGGAAGTTGGCAATGAGGAGGCGGCCAGATTAGTTTGAATTGCTCGGAATTCTTCCCCCAGTTCACCCGTTAACCCGTTGTATTCTGCCAAGGCATTCCGACCTCGAAGCGCCATTGCTCGCGGCAAGGATTTGGCCATCTGGTGGAGGTGGGGGAATCCCGTCAGCAGAGCAACTTGTTGAAGGTCGATTCCACCAGCATTTTCGTGAGCTGCCGACGGATTTGTTTCTTGATGGTCACATACTGCGTACGCCGCTCGATCAGGGTGCGGGCAAGGTCAGGATATTTGCGCGCGATGAAAGATTGTTTCGTTCCCAGTCCTCGGCATATCTCCGCTAGCGAAGAGGGTGGGAACTGATCCGTCTTAATCAGAGACGTGAGCATTGCGTGGACTGCCGGAAGGTCGCAACGCCGCAATGGGCGTTTTGGCTCGGCTGAACCGAGAAACACGTTGTGTTGAATTCGATTGATTTAATAATGAAATGATTTACGCGCATCCCGATCGTCAGGCTTCCGATATTCATTCGCGAGCCAAGAAAATTGGCGAGGCAAGGAGAACGCGCAAGTTTTCAAAAAGGATTCCTCTTAAAAGGAGGCGGAGTTCAGCGAATCGGTCAGGAGTCGGTTTTGAGTCGCTCTATTTCTTTTCGCACCAACCGTCCAATTCGGCTTTTGGCCATGAATACAGCAGCGGGGGTGGCACCGGCGGCTTTCGCGGCGGCTTGCACTGTTAGGCCTTGGAGAACATGAAGGTCAAAGAGCTGAAATTGTCGAGCACCGGCCTGACGTTTGACGTGCGCGATGGCGGAGAGTCGAATGTATTCCTCCCATTCAGCATTCCACAGATTCTCGAAGGTTTGATCCAGAGGAGGATTTACAGGCCCGGCATCTTCCTTCTGTCGAGGATCTGCACCGATGTCGCACTCTTCCCGGGCAGCCATTCGAGTTTCACGAGATCGAGCGCGGAAACGGTCCGCCATCCTCCAATGTGCCTGTCGGTACAACCAAGCTCGAAAAGAGCCGGGATTCCCGGCGTGCTCGAACTCGGCAATCTTCTTCGCCACTGAGATCAATGTCTCCTGAACGACTTCGTCTGCTTCGGCATCGGTGAGCCCAGCCTTACGGGCGACGTTACGGAGGAGCGGCGCATAATCGTGGTCAAACTCGCGCCAAGCTGTTTGTTGGCTCCAGTCTTTCAAGCGCCCAAGCAAGCTCAGGCGGGTGGCTGGTGAGCTTTTGGAGTCGGAGGACATGCAAAACATTCACCTTGTAAACGGGTGGATGGAAGGGAGTTTAACAGAAATCCTTCTCGGATGGCGAAATTTTTGTTAAATCGGAGTCTCTCGCGACGTTTTCAGGATAGAGTATGCTCAAAGATTACCGAACCAATGGAAGCTCGCCACGCCATAACTTGAGCTTTCTAAGGGAGCGGATTGTTTTATGTTTGTTCATGGCATTCGCCATTTTCTCGAATGTCTCTGTTGTTCTGGCTCGCAACAATATTCTTCTGGTTATTGCGGACGATTACGGGACGGACAGCAATTCGCTTTATAACACGAACGCAAAAGCTTCGCTCCCGCCGACACCGCACATCAATTCCCTCCATACGAATGGGGTGCTGTTCCGGAACGCGTATGCGTACCCGAGTTGCTCTGCTACGCGGGCGGCGCTTCTGACCGGGCGCTACGGTTTCCGGACAGGATGGGGTCTCGCCATTGATGTCGGTGCGGCAACTCAATTGTTAGAGAACGAACCGACGATTCCCAAAATTTTGACGCAAAATCCCGGCTTGGGTTACCGGCACGCGAGTTTTGGCAAGTGGCACCTTGGTTTTAATCCGACCGATCCAAATGTGCGTGGCGGCTGGTCTCATTTCAGCGGTGCGTTATCACATAGCCTCGAAAATTTCTATCGCTGGCAGAAAGTTGTGGATGGAGTCACACGGACCAGCACGAATTACGCTACGACAGAAAACGTGAATGACGCTCTAACGTGGATTCAAGAACAAGGCACAAATAATTGGTTTGTGTGGCTGGCCTTCAACGCACCTCACGCTCCTTTTCATAAGCCGCCCGACGCGCTGCACTCTTATAACTCGCTCGTCACAAGCCAAAGCGCCATCGATCGCACTCCACGCCCTTATTATGAAGCGATGACGGAGGCGATGGACACGGAGTTGGGCCGTTTAGTCAACTCTATTAACCGCTCAAACACGGTCATCATTTTCATTGGTGACAACGGGACGCCAGGGGAGGTTATTCAACCGCCTTATAGCAGTGGGCGCGCCAAGTTCACGCTGTATGAAGGTGGAACCCGGGTCCCGATGATCATCTCCGGGCCGGTTGTGAAGAACCCTCAGCGTGAGGTGGATCAACCGGTTCACATCGTTGATTTATACGCAACAATTCTGGAGCTTGCTGGCGCGGATCCGAAAACCGTTTTACCAGCGAATCTCGTCTCTGATTCACACAGCCTGGCGCGGATTCTGATGGGCGAAAGCGGTGTTCCGCGTAACTGGGTGTTTACAGAACAGTTTCCGGCGACCTCCAGCTTTCCAGATCAGAATGGACGCACGATCCGTGACGATTCACTCAAGTTCACTCGGCTGACGAACGGCAGCCAGGCAGTATACGATTTAGTGAACGACCCGACGGAACGGACGAATATCTTCGCACGCCTCTCTCCTGACCAAGCGGCTCGGGTCGATTCCTTCAGGGCGGCGTTAGCCGAATTGCAGAATATCCCACGCATCGCTTCTTTTGACAAAACTGGAAACCGGGCGGCTCTTTCCGTGGACTATATTCAAGGGACTCCGTTTTCACTCCGCAAGGCGGACCGTTTGGAGAGCAATTCATGGAAAACAGTTCCTGCTGCCGTACAACGAACCAATCTCACCGTGACCCTGACCGATTTGTCCGCGACGAACGACGCCAGCTTTTACCGAGTCTCAACGCCAGTTCGCTGATTGTGCCGCGCCGATCGGGAAATTCTTTTTTCGTGCCGTTGGGCCGCGCCGCGCGGCGGGCGACTAAAGGCCGCACTGCGATGTCAGCGGGAAGGAATGGTTTCGCGCTGATCGAGTTATTGATCGTCATCGCGATCATTGCGATTCTCGCAGCGTTGCTGCTAGCGCCTCTGAGCCGCGTTAAGAACTCAGCCAAGTCCGCCCGGTGCAAGTCCAATCTCCGGCAGATCGGAGTCGGACTAGGCCTGTATTTGGGTGAGTTCGGAAAGTATCCAATCGAGTACTATCCGAGACCCCTTGAGCTTGGGTCGCTCTGGAAAAACGCTTTGCGTCCTTATTGCAGTAGCGAACGAATGAACTCGAACTTTCCGTACCGCAGTGAGCCCGAATCGATCTTCAGTTGTCCCGGCGAGCCCGTGCCAGACCAGTTTCATGAATATCCGCCGTACCCGGTTGAATACATGTACAATTGGTGCGGAACAGGTGTTTATCGGCAACGGGGTGAGCCAGTACTGGGGCTGGGAATTTACGGCCAAGCGAACGTGCCAGTGTCTGAGTCGATTGTAGTGAGGCCTAGTGAGATGATAGCGGTTTGGGAACACGGTCCATTTTACCCTTTCGTCCATTATCCCCACGCTCACGAGTTTAACGATCTTTTTTGTGATGGCCACGTGGAAGCCAGCAATTCGGATCGAATTCCGAAAGCGACAAACACGTTCGGTCAAACGGTTTTCAACCCGGACGGCAACTATTCTGTTTATGCAAGGCGATGGAACAACGATAACGAACCACACCCCGAAACGTGGTGGCCCAAGAACTGATCGAAGGTGCTCCTACTTACTGTATAATCCCAATCCCTTTGGCGATTCTTTTGAAATGTTCGTCGTTGTGATCCCAGCACAAATCGAACATTAACCCTTGGGTGAACGCTTGGCGTTCGCAGGCTCTCTCGAGATATTCATAAGCATTCTTCTTGTCGCCGAGGCGCGCGTAGGTGGTTGCGATGTCGTAAACTTTTCCGTCCTTTAATGCCATTTCCAGACGCTTCCGCCAGTAGGCTTCCCGCCCAGCCCGGGCTGCTTCCCGCAACTGATCGGCACGTTGTTTGATTTCGGTCTCCTCTCTTCCCAAACTCGCCTGCCTTTCGTATTCCGCATACTGTTCAATAGCTTTTTCGAATTCTTCCATCTCATCGTAAGTGCGAGCCTTCCAGTAGTAAGGGGCGGAGTGACGCGGTTCGAGCTCGACCGACCGGTTGTAGTGCTTTAACGCTTCCGCGAAGTTGCGCTGAGCTAAGTGCGGATGTCCGAGGTGATGTTCGAGGACCGGATCAGAAAGCGCGAGCTTCGCCCCGATTTCCTCGGCGATCTCGTACTGCGCCAGAGCGGCTTGAGGGTTGCCGGTTTGCAAAAGCTGGAAACCATACCCGAGATGAGCGCGTGACTTTGCGAGCCTTGTATAAGCGCGAGCTTCCACCGACTTGCGCGCAGTTTTCAGTGCCTCTGAGAAACGCCAATCGATCCACAACTGATAAGACAGCGCAATTTGCGCCTCTGCGGAATCGGGGCCCAATCTCACCAGCTCAGCAGCACTCGATCGGACGCCTTCCAAGTCGCCATTGGCCACGTAAATACCAAAGATTCCAAAGCGCGCCGGAACGAAAGCGGGATCGAGTTTTAGGGCCTCCTGGAAAAATGCGAAACTCTTTTTGAGCCGGTCAGGCGTCGAGCTGAGCCGGCAAAGATAACCATCCGCAACGAGCTTATTGACTGCAGGAATGCGGGATTGAACGTCGCCAGTTGCCTCTTTTCTGGGAAAGACAAACATTATCAGGCCAACGAGGACGATCAAAGAGAATCCCAGGGCGACCCTCCCGCAAAATCGGCGGAGACGCTCGCGAACATGCCTTTTCCTGATCGAGCTTCCGCTGCTCAACAGTTGAAGCTCGTGTTGCATATCTTGAACACTGCTGTAGCGCTCGCGGGCATGGGTGGCGCAGGCCTTGAGCAGGATGGCGTTCAGCTCAAGCAGACGCTCGTGGTCGGGGCGCGAGGCGACATTCGCGGGCAAGGCCGGGAATTCCTGCCGATCTTTTCCGAACGCGGCCTCATAAAGTACCTTGCCCAACGCGTACAAATCGGCCCGAGCGGTGCCCGGGCCTTCCGGCGCAATGTAACCGGCGGTGCCAACCAGAGATTTTGCATCGTCGAGTTCGGCAACGAGTCCGGCATCCGCGAGCTTCGGTTCACCGTCGATGAAGAGGACGTTGGAAGGCTTTACATCACGGTGCAGCAACCCGTGCGCATGAAGGTGAGCGAGCGCGGCGGTGAGCTTCAGGCCGAGGTTAATCACTTCGTCGGCGGGGAAAAATGTGCGCGCTCTTAGATCTGCCCGCAGCGTGCGGGCGGTATAATCGTTGAAGTCTGCGGTTTGTCTCGCATCGTCAGCCAGTTCCATCACGTAATAAAAACCAGCGTCGTCCGGCAGCAGGCCAAGAGAAAGAAAATCGACGAAGCCTTCATGCGTTCGGGAAATTGGCTCAAATTTCTTGAGTCCGTTGAATTCCCGCTCAAACGATTCCACGGTCTCGTGGTGATCGCGCCGAACAATTTTCACCGCACGCAAGGTCCCGACGACGTTGCGTGCGAGCCAGACTTCGCCGTAGCCGCCGGAGGCAATAAGTTTAATCAATTCGTGATCGGGAATCTGCAAGACAGGAGCCATCGGCGAGGCCAACCTTGGGAAAGGCGTAAATACTGCGGATAAACGGGCAAACAAGGGGTCGTTTGGAAGTCTCTCAGTGGATAAGGCACCGTCCATTTGGAATGCAGAGTATGTCAAATGGAACGCGGATTCAAAACACAAAGTATCGCGTTTTCGAGTATCGCATCGGAATTTTGCAGGCGCGCAACTCCGCGCTGACTCAGACGAGAGTTGCGAATCTTGCTGCGCTGCCCCGTCTGCCAAAACCCCATGCGCGTTCAGAAACCAAGTCAAACCGGTTGAAAATGCCGTTTGACAATTCCGCTGCAGCCTCTTCTACCCTCCTTTCATGCCCGAAAAGATGCCATACGTCAAAGTCCCCCCCGCGTGCTTCAAGAAGGTGTGAGGCAACGGTTGCAAGAAGGGTTGGTTCATTCGGTTTGAATGAAACGAATCATCAAATGAAAGTCTCACTCGAAAATGCATTTGCGGCAGAAATCTGGAGCACCAGAGAGAGAACCCCTTGGTGAAAAATCAACCGGAGCCTCAGATTTTGCCGGGATTAAGGTTAGGGCGGGAGGAGAGTCCGAAAACAGCCGATCAAGTGTTTCAAGCGTCCAAAACTTTCTCCATTTGTGTAGAAGTGGGGCGAATCCGTTCGCAGAGCAACCTGTTGAAATCGGTTCCACCAAGAAGTTTGTGAACTGCCGACCAATTTGCTTCTAATGATATTCGAATGCCACGCCATTCAATCAACTAACAGCGGCCAGAATTTCTTCCATTATAACCGTAAAATGGCCTCTTGGGGCATCTTGACCCCCTGCGGAACGGTAAGCCCTAATAGTTTGATAAGCGCGTGCTGTGGAATTGCAGCCAAAAGGCGTCCGGATTGTTTGGGGAAGCTATATTCAAGCCCATGTCATGACTGTAATCCAGAAACGGAGTGGTGCGTGCATCGCGCCATTTTTTGACTTCCGCACGGCCGTCGGCAAACGAGAAGCAACCCGCGCCGTTGTGGTAGCTGCCGGGTAAATCGGCGATCATAGCGGCGCCGAGGCTTTCCGGGTACCCGGACATATCGACCAGGAAGCAGCCGTCCCCGATGCTGTCCGCTCGTTCATCGGCAAAGACGAATGTTTCAGACGGCCCGGGATTGTTCATGTCCGACGCTTTGCGATAGACACGCCAGGGATTGTCGGTGCTGAGAGGCCACGGTGGTCCCCCGACCCAGTTGTTCATGGAGATACTGCGGATGCGCGGGACAACCTGGCCAGAAGCATTTCTCGCAATGCTCCGGTCGCCGGGGCAGCGCCAGACTCCGGGTGAGCTGCCGGTGTAAGACCAGAGAAGGCTTTGCTTAAGATATTTGTCGAGATCCCAGTTCCCGTCGAGAGATGGGTTTTCGAGCGTGAGGTAATTGCCAGCGACCCAATCGGTCGCTCTGGTCGCGCCAAGCGCGGCAAAAAGACGGTCATTGTTGTCTTCCACGTAAAGCCGCCAGGCGAGGCCCATTTGTTTGACATTGCCCATGCATGAGATGCCCTGGGTCTTAACCTTGGCCTTGGAAAGCGCCGGCAGGATCATGCTGGCTAGGGTGCCGATGATCGCGATGACGACGAGGAGTTCAATGAGGGTGAAGCCGCACCGCAGGCGCGAACCTCGGGAGTTCGATCTGTTCAGTATCATAGGAGCAACGTTTCGGGGGGGAAAATCATTTTACGATGTCAAACGTGGCAGTGACGGAGTTGTCGTCGCGAATCGCTTCGGCCTGGTTTTCGCTCACAGTGAAGTCAATCTCCACCGGCCCGAGCGCGTTCGCGCGGACGACGATGACAACAGTGGTGTTATCCACGCGCGAGAGGCTCGGCAGCAAGCAGATGATAATCTGGTCTTCAGCGGTGCAAGTGCCATTTTCAGCAGTGGCGCTCACAAAGGTCACGTTTGGCGGCAATGCGACCGTGAGGATGACGCCTGTTGCGGGTATTTCACCCGTGTGTTGAATCGTAGCAGTAAGCGTGACTTCTTGTCCAACCTTCATTTCAACAGGCACGCCGGCAACATCAACGCTGACGTTCATGAACGCTGGAGTGGGCGGAAGGTTGAGCAGCCACCAAACCGCATTCTTGAAGAGTTTTTCGCGCTGAACCGTTGCGTTAAGACCGCCACCGTTTACCGCCAGGAAGTTTTGGCTCACGGTTCGAGTGAGCGAACTCGGGTCTTCCCACGCAATTACCGCTGCGGAGTTGTCAGAGGCGGCAACAACTTCTTCACCAGTTCCTGCGGCGGCGTTATGCTCAAGGCTAGTCTGCAGATGGAAACTGCCAAGGAATCCGAAAGGACCATTGTTTACCGGGTGCAGAGAGTCCTGCACGCTGACGACGTTATCCCCGGCAATCGTCGCTCCGGCGGAGACCATCCGAGTTAGCCCACCCCAAGCGGTGGCTGAGGCGCTCGGGAGCGCTGCTCCGGATGCGGTTAGAGTGCTGCCAATGAAATAAAGTGGAATGTTCGCGGCGTAAAGTTGTTGGAAAATCGCGACGTCCTTTGACGTAAGGCCACCATCCACTGCGCCGAGATCGTCCCAGATTACGAGTTCATACTTCTGCAACGCCTCGAAGGTGAGACCTTCCTGGTTGAAGACTCGTGCGTTCAAGTTGAGATCCGTCAGCCACGCCTGCAAGCTTGAGATCTCAGGATCGGCAAAGTTCTGGACTATGGCGACTTTTTTGCGGTTATCGGGAACGATAACGCTGATATTTACAATTTTGGATTGCGCGCTCTGATTGGCGGTGTCGGTGACTGTCGCCCGCAACTGATACGTGCCAACCTGAAGATTGTTAAGGTCTACCTGGTACGGCGCCTGCGTGACCAGTCCGACGCTCGTGTTGTTCGCAAAGAACTCAATCTTTGCCACTGGACTGCTGCCCTCAGTAACATCCGCAACAATCGTGATGCTTGTATCGGCCGGGAAGACATCGCCATCCGCCGGGCTTACTATGCGGATCGCGGGCGGAACCGCAGTTTTGTCGGTATCAAGAATGGTTACATAGGCTTGCGAGACGCCCAACGTGGCGTTCACTGGCGCTGAAAGCTTAACCAGGAATCGCTCCGCATTTTCGACAATGGTGTCACCAATAATCTTCACCGTGATGTTCTGGGAGGTTTCACCGGGCGCAAAGGTCAGTGTGCCGTTAGCAGGCAGGTAATCAGGGCCGGCTTTAGCGGTGTCGTCCTGGGTAGCGAACTGAACGGTGACGTTCCGTGAGTTCGGCGTGGAGAGGGTTACCTGGAGAAGGGCGTCTGACGTTCCCGTGTCGCCTTCGGTAACAGTTATGTCGGAAATTCGGATGACCGATTGATCATTATCGATGATCGTCCCCTGAGCAGAGCTGCGGGCGAGCGTGGCATTGACGGGATTGCTGAGTTTCAGTTGGAATGTCTCATTTCCTTCCGCGATAAGATCTCCGAGCACCTTTACAGTTACGGATTTCGTCGTTTCACCTGACGCAAACGTCGCCTTCCCTGGGATCGTAGTATAATCCTGCCCCGCGACGGCTGTTCCGTTTGCCGTCGTGAAATCGACCGTCACTGTTTGGGCGCTCGCCACGGAAAGTTTCAGCGTGAACACTGCGTCGGTGGTATTCGCGTCGCCTTCGTTGACGGTGATATCATCCACGGTGATGGAGGTTGGGTCGTTATCAACGATTGTGCCAATCGCTTCAGCAGTTCCGAGGACTGCATTCACAGGTGCTGAAAGACGGACACTGAAGGTCTCGGTTGCTTCGGGCACGCGGTCCCCGAGAACCGGCACGTGGATTTCGCGACTTCCGGTCAGCACTGTGCCATCCGCACCAACTGGAAGAGTGATTGTGGCGGCGGTGAGCGTGTAATCCGCAGCGGCTACAGCGGTACCGTCTGTCGTATTGTAAGTAATCGTAATAGGCAAAGCGGTCTTGCCTTCGACCGTGAAGGCAAACACAGCGTCGACCGGAACGTCGTCACCTTCCGTTACAGTTGCGTTGCCAATGGAAATTCGCGGCGCGGCATCGTCGTTGGTGATTGTGACAACACCCACTGATTTGCCCAGAGCCGCATTCGACGGGGCACTCAGAGTTATTGTGAACGTCTCATCGTTCTCGTAGAGAACGTCTCCGACAATCTTATTCGTGACCGTTTGGGTTGTAACACCCGGCGCGAATGTCCGCACGCCCGTGCCAGGGGTCAGGTAGTCAGCAGGTGTTGTCGCTGTGCCCTTTGCAGCCGCCCACTGAACGCTAACCGGCTGCGAGCTCGGAGCGGAGAGACTGATCGTCAGAACAACATCAACCAAGCCGCTGTTTCCTTCCGCGACCGTCACATCGTTGATCGAAACGATTGGAGCGCCATCGTCATTGAGAATCGTTACAATACCCTGGCCTTTGCCCAACTTGGCGTTCACGGGATTGGAAAGGGAAACAGTGAAGGTTTCGTCCGGTTCATTCAGAAGATCGCCATTAATTTTGTTTGTCACGGTCTGCGTAGTAACTCCAGGCGCGAACGTCAGCGTGCTTGCGCCTGCAGCATAATCCGCCGGAGCGGTGGCGGTGCCGTTGGCCGTTGTCCACGCGACGGTAATCGGTAGGGCGCTCGGAGCAGAGAGCGTGACGACTTGAACCGCGTCCTTCGTGCCACTATCGCCTTCGCTGATTGTAACGTCATCGATCGAAAGCGTTGGGATTGCATCGTCATCCGCAATCGTGACGATACCTTGCGCCTTCGCCAATTTGGCATTTATAGGATTGCTCAGGCCAACGGTGAAGGTTTCGTCCCCTTCATTGAGCAGATCCCCGTTAGCCTTGTTCGTCACGGTCTGCGTGGTAACGCCAGGTGCGAATGTCAGCGTGCCTGCGCCTGCAACATAATCCGCCGGAGCGGTGGCGTTGCCGTTCGCGGTTGTCCACGCAACGGTAATCGGCAGTGCGCTCGGAGCGGAGAGTGTCACGATTTGAACGGCATCCTTCGTGCCACTATTGCCTTCGCTGATTGTAACGTCGTTAATCGAGAGCGTTGGGACGGCATCGTCATCCACAATCATGACGATACCTTGCGCCTTTGAAAGTGTGGCATTCACAGGGCCATTCAACACAACGGTGAATGTTTCATCACCTTCGTTAAGCAGGTCTCCGCTAACTTTGTTGGTCACCGTTTGGCTCGTCACCCCGGGAACGAAGGTTAGCGTGCCGGAACTCGTCACGTAGTCGTTAGGGGAGAGCGCTGAACCATCCGCTGTTTTCCAGGCAACGGTAATCGTCTCGCCACTGGCGCTCAAGAGACTTACGGTTTGAACTACTTCTTTTGTCCCAACATTTCCTTCGTTCACAGTAGCGTCATTGATGCTCAGGACCGGCATCGGATCGTCGTCGAGGATCGTAACTGTTCCCTGCGTTTTCGCGAGAGCTGCATTCGCGGGTGCGCTCAAATGGACAGCGAAGTTCCTGTTTGGCTCCCTCAGCAAGTTGCCATGGACTTTGTTGGTCACAGTTTGAGTCACCACCCCGGCGGCAAAGGTAAGCGTCCCCGCCCGGGCGTTGTAATCTTTCGGTGCGTTCGCGCTGCCATTCGCGGTGGTCCACTGGACAGTGACTGGCTGAGCGCTTGGGGCGGAAAGTGTAACAATTTGAACAGCGTCTCTCGTGCCGGCGTTCCCCTCAATGACGGTGATGTCGTTGATGCTGATCGTCGGCAAGGCATCATCATTCAGAATTGTAATGGTCCCCTGTCGCTTCGCGAGTTTTGCGTTTACTGGCGTACTTAGGATGACAGTGAAAGCTTCGTCGGGTTCATTCAGCAGATCACCTTTTACTTTGTTCGTGATCATTTGAACGGTGATGCCGGCCGGGAACGTCATCGATCCGTTGGCAGAGAAGTAATCCGAAGGCGCCGTGGCCGTGCCGTCTGATGTGGCCCAATCAACTGTTACTGCCTTGGTGCTTGGATTCGAGAGCGTGAGTTTGAGAACGGCGTTGGTCGTACCCGTGTTGCCCTCGGCGACGCTGACATCATTGATTGAAATCGCGGTTTCGTCGTTATCACTAATGATCCCGGCGGCCTCACTGACCGCCAAGGTCGCACCGACCGGACTGGAAAGGCGCACCAAAAATGTTTCGCTATCCTCCACCAGCATATCGCCCACGATGGGAACGTGTATCTGTTGAGTGCCTGGATCATTGTTGTTCGCAAGCGCGATTAAACGATAGAAGCGCGCGGGGTCACGATCTGACGCAGTAATCGTTAATTGCGATGCGCCAGGTGTTGGTTGGGTGAGGCAAGGCCGCCACGAACCGCTCTTCAACGAGTCGGTTTCATCCACGCGCACGCGTGAGCCGGGCGCCCAGGTGAGGGCAAGGGCATTCGCCGTGCGACTGACCTTGAGTTCGGGAACAGCCGTCGCGCTGACGGACGCGCCGGCTGATTCCGTGAAGGGAGGGAATGTAAGATTCCCGGTGGTTGTAAGATAATCGTTTGGCGCAATGGCGGTTTTGTCGACGGTGCTAAAATCAACACTGATGGGCAAGGCGCTCTTACCATTAATATGAACATCAAAAAGGGCGTCGGTGGTTCCGGAATCACCTTCAGTGACAGTGACTCCAGTGATCGATATAGTCGGCAGGGCGTCGTCGTTCTTAATAGTTACCGTGCCTTGGCCTTTCCCAACGGTCGCGTTCGCAGGCAAACCCAGAGTGACTGTGAAAGTTTCATCCAGCTCGTAATTTGTATCACCCAGGACCTTGTTCGTTACGGTCAGGCTGGTTACGCCGGGTGAGAAGGTAATTGTTCCGCTCTGCGAAAGATAATCCTCGCCAGCGGCCGCTGTTCGGCTCGTCGTTGCCCAATTCACATTAACCGGGCCTGCAGTCGGTCCTGACAAGGCTATTGTTTGGATCACGTCGGTTGTGCCGCTATTTCCTTCAACAACAACTGCGTCGCTAATGTTCAGTGTGGGGATCGCATCGTCGTTCAAGACCATCACGACGCCATCCGCTTTGGCAATGGTCGCGTTGGCCGGATTGAAAAGATGAATTGAAAAATTTTCGTCCGGCTCGTTCAGGGTGTCGCCATTGATCTTGTTCGTAACCGTTTGCGTGAGAACCCCTGGAGCGAAACTCAAAGTGCCAGTGGCGCTCAGGTAGTCGATCGGCGCTTGAGCGGTGCCATCTGTAGTTGCCCATTCAACATTCACCGCAATTGCGCTCGCAGCCGAAAGTGTGACGTTCTGCACTGCCAGCGTAGTACCGGCGTTGCCTTCCTTTAACTGCACGTCTTCGATGCTTAGGCTCGGCGCGGCATCATCGTCTAGAATCGTTACGACACCGGCCGACTTCCCGATCGTAGCGTTTGAAACCCCGCTCAAGTTCACAGCGAAGTTTTCATCCGCTTCGTGCAGCAAATCTCCGCGGACCCGAACAGTAATGGTGCGGGTGGTGATCCCGGGCGGAAAACTGAGAGTACCACTTGCAGGCTGGTAATCAGCAGGAGCGGTCGCGGTGCCGTCAATGGTTGACCAACCTACTGTGACCGTTTGCGCGGCTGCGCTCGAGAGTGTGACGGTCAAAACTGCAGACATGAACCCGGTATCGCCTTCCTTCACGCGTGCGTCGCTGATCTGCAGCACAGGAGGAAGATCATCGTTGCGGATTGTGACTTTTCCCTGCGCGGCTGCGACAGTCGCGTTGATGGCCGAAGTCAAATTGACCGTAAACGTCTCATCCGACTCGACGAACAGATCGCCATTGACCTTATTGGTCACGGTTTGCGTCGTGGCACCAGGAGCGAAAGTGAGAGTGCCGCTGGCTGCGAGATAATCGCCTGGCGCAGTAGCAGTGCCGTCCGCCGTTTGCCATTTCCCCGAGACGTTCTGGCCACTCGGTGCAGAGAGCGTGACCCGCTGAACCACTTCAGTGGCACCATTGTTGCCCTCAAGCACCGACACGTTATCGATACTCAGCGTCGGCACCGCATCGTCGTTGACGATCGTGACGATGCCGTCAGATTTTGAAATGTTTGCGTTGACGGCGCCGCTCAGAACGACCTTGTAGGTTTCATCCACTTCGTTGAGCAGGTCTCCTTTAACCTTGTTAGTGATCCATTGCGTGGTGACCCCCGGAGCAAACGTCAGCGTGCCAGATCCAGGCTCGTAGTCGGAAGGTGAGGCCGCGGAGCCATCGACCGTCGCCCAGTTAACAGTAACCGTATCTGCGCTCTCGTTCGACAGTGTCACAGCCAGCACGGCATTGGTGGTTCCGCCGTTGCCTTCCGTTACCGTCACATCGGCGATGTTAATATCAGGCGCCGGAACGTCGTTCAGGATCGTCGCAAGCCCTTGATTATCCGCAATAGTAGCGTTCACTGGATTGCGCAGATCCATGAAGAAATGGCGAGTCGGATGAGTGCGACCGTTCGGGTTGACCGGCACTTGGATGACGATGTCAGTCTCTCCCGGTTTAAAGGTCACGCCTAGAGTATCGCGGGCTTTCAATCGATAGAACCTTGCGCGACCGCGCGTGTCATCCAGAACACGATATTCGCCGCTAGAGTTGTCGATGGCATTGCCGAGCATCTTCCAGGTAGCACGGGCTTTAAGCGCATCCGTATATTCGATATCAAATCGATCTCCGCTCACGGGCCAGGTCAAAATAAAGTGCGAGCCTTCACGCGCGACATTCAACCTGGGCGGAGTCGTAACGCTCTGCCGAGTAGCTATGTTTGGTGTGCTCGGAGCAAACACGAGCGTACCGGATTTGTGCACGAAATCCTGACCGCCGTGAGCAGTGCCATCCGTAGTGGCAAAGTCCACCTTCACCACCTGGCCGCTTGGTTTGGAGAGCGTCACGTGGAAAGTAGCGCTCGTGCCTCCGTTGCGCTGCTGCATAAGCGTAACGTCACTGATTGAAATCGAAGGGAGATCGTCGTCATTGCTGATAACAATGCGCGCTTGCGTTCGTGGAAGCCTGGCGTTTTGTACGTTAGAAAGAGTAACAAAGAAATCTTTATCCGGCTCGTTTAAATCGTTCGCGAGCACGCTTAAGAAAATTTGCTTCCGCGTTTCACCGGGGCTGAAAGTCACGATGCCGGCGTCGTTCATATAATCGACGAAAGCTTTGGCAGTCCCCTCGACCGTCAACCAACTAACCGAGATTTCGTGCTGACTGGGATTGGATAGACTTAGTCCGAGTACCGCTTCGGTCACGCCGTCGTTTCCTTCGGTGACATTGATGTCCTCTGCAATGACGGCTGGCTGCGGATCATCGTCGACAATTGTGCCCAAACCCTCACCCTTGCTGATGCCTGCGTTCACCGCATCGCTCAACCGAACGATGAACGACTCGTCACCTTCAAAAGCCGGGTCGCCCTTAACCTTAACCGCGAGGGTCTGCCTCGTGACGCCCGGCGCGAATGTCAATGTGCCACTACCTGCTTCGTAATCGTCCCCTGCGGTAGCGGTACCGTTGACCGTGTTCCAGGTAATGCTCGCGCTCTGCCCCAGCGCCCTCGACAAATCAACCGTCAGAACAGCGTCTTTGGTCCCGCTATCTCCTTCAGTCATTCGCACGTCGTTAATCGCGAACGTTGCCAACGATTTCACAGCAACAGTGGCCATGCAAAACGCGCTATTTCCGTGAAGATCCGTCACGGTCAATTTAACCGGCCGCGTAAAACCCGCATCCGAAGTGTCAAACGTCGTTCGATCTAGAGTCATGCTGGCAATCCCGCAGTTATCGACGCTACCGTTGTCGATTTGGGCAGCAGTAATCGTGGCGCGACCCTCGTTGTCCAGGTCCAGTGTGAGGTCCTGGCAACGTACAATAGGCGGTTCAGAATCGAAAACCGTAACGGTGATGGTCGCGCTTGAACTCGCGCCATGACCATCGCTGATGGTATACGAGAATGTGGCCTGACCACACGCGTCCCCTGCGGTATAGGTGATTGTTCCATCAGGATTTAGCTGAGCTTGGCCGATCGTGAGTGGACCGATCGAAATGATGTGTAACGAATCCCCGTCCGGATCAGTGTCGTTATCCAAAACGTGAATCGCGACAGACTTGCGATTGCCAACGAGTGCTCCATCGTCCACTGCCGTAGGCGGATGATTCACGGGCGCAATTCGCAAGGTAACGACTGCTATGTCGGATTGAACAGAATTAATCTTGGCGATATATGTAAAAGAATCGACGCCGCTGTAACCGGGGTTTGGAGCGTAGCTAAACGAACCGTCCGTTCTCAGTGTAAGTGCCCCATGACCGGGCTTATCAAAGAGAACTGCCGCAAGATTGCGCTTGTCCACATCCGAGTCGTTCACGAGTACGCCCGCCGTTGAATCCTTAATCAATGTAGTGTTTTCCTTGAGATCGTAGACATCGTCGAGGGCGACTGGGAGCGGATCGATGGTAACCGTTATGCTGCGCTCCGCCCTGCAACCTCTCTCGTTTGTGGCAGTGACGAAGTAATCCGTTGTTGTACTCGGCCTCACGGTAATTGAGGCCGTGCTCTCACCACTACTCCACAAATATTGTGCACCGCCGGTGGCTGTAAGCGTTGTCGTCTGACTGCTTCGGATGACATTTTGTCCAGTAATGTTCACTTCGAATGGCACTGAAGGTTGACCAACCGTGGCCGAAACCGGGGCGAGGGTGCAGAGCGCAGAATCACGGACCATGACGGAGTGCGAGCCGGCGCTCAAGCCGGAGAAAGTGTGGGGGCTGATCGCGGTAATAAAAGTGGCGCTGCCATCCAGGGTCAGTTCGTAGGTGCCGGTGCCGCCGCTGAAAGTGGCGGTGAGCGATCCGTCATTGCCACCGAAACAGGTGGCGTCACTTGCGCTGACATTCAAGACCAACACTGCAGGTTGACCAACCGTGGCCGAAACCGGGGCGATCGTGCACGCCGCAGAATCGCGGATCGTGACGGAGTGTGAGCCGGCGCTCAAGCCGGAGAAAGTATGCGGGCTGGTCGCACTGATAAAGGTGGGGCTGCCGTCCAGGCTCAGTTCGTAGGTGCCGGTGCCGCCGCTGAAAGTGGTGGTGAGCGATCCGTCATTGCCACCGAAGCAGGTCACGTCCGTGGCGCTGACATTCAAGACGAGCACTGCAGGTTGACCGACCGTGGCCGAAACCGGGGCGATCGTGCACACGGCAGAATCACGGACCGTGACGAAGTGTGATCCGGCGCTCAAGCCGGAGAAAGTGTGGGGGCTGGTCGCGGTGATAAAAGTGGCGCTGCCATCCAGGCTCAGTTCGTACGGTCCGGTGCCGCCGCTGAAAGTGGCAGTGAGCGATCCGTCATTGCCGCCGAAACAGGAGGCGTCACTGGCGCTGACATTCAAGACGAGCACTGCAGGTTGATCGACCGTGGCGGAAACCGGGGCGATCGTGCACCCCGCGGAATCGCGGACCGTGACGGAGTGCGAGCCGGCGCTTAAGCCGGAGAAAGTGTGCGGGCTGGTCGCGGTGATAAAAGTGGAGCTGCCATCCAGGCTCAGTTTGTAGGTGCCGGTACCGCCGCTGAAAGTGGCGGTGAGCGATCCGTCATTGCCGCCGAAACAGGTGGCGTCCGTGGCGCTGACATTCAAGACGAGCACTGCAGGTTGACCGACCGTGGCGGAAACCGGAGCGAGGGTGCAGAGCGCGGAATCGCGGACTGTGACGGAGTGTGAGCCGGCGCTCAAGCCGGAGAAAGTGTGCGGGCTGGTCGCGGTGATAAAAGTGGCGCTGCCCTCCAGGCTCAGTTCGTATGATCCTGTGCCGCCGCTGAAAGTGGCAGTGAGCGATCCGTCATTGCCACCGAAGCAGGTCGCGTCACGGGCGCTGACATTCAAGACGAGCACTGAAGGTTGACCGACTGTAGCCGAAACTGGGGCGATCGTGCACCCCGCGGAATCGCGGACCGTGACGGAGTGTGAGCCGGCGTTCAAGCCGGAGAAAGTATGCGGGCTGGTCGCGGTGATAAAAGTGGAGCTGCCATCCAGGCTCAGTTCGTAGGTGCCGGTGCCGCCGCTGAAAGTGGCGGTGAGCGATCCGTCATTGCCAGCGAAGCAGGTCGCGTCCGTGGCGCTGACATTCAGGACCAGCACCGAAGGTTGACCGACCGTGGCCGAAACCGGGGCGATCATGCAGAGCGCAGAATCACGGACTGTGACGGAGTGTGAGCCGGCGCTTAAGCCCGAGAAAGTATGCGGGCTCGATGCACTGAAGAAAGTGGCGCTGCCATCCAGGCTGAGTTCGTAGGTGCCGGTGCCGCCGCTGAAAGTGGCGGTGAGCGATCCGTCATTGCCACCGAAGCAGGTCGCGTCCGTGGCGCTGACATTCAAGACCAGCACTGCAGGTTGACCGACCGTGGCCGAAACCGGGGCGAGGGTGCAGAGCGCAGAATCGCGGACCGTGACGGA
>JBGAGW010000014.1:0-179309 GCA_044226545.1 Limisphaerales bacterium | reverse complement strand
TGATCCGCACTCGCCGCGATGCCGGTCCATTTGCGCGTGTCCGCAGGCACTGTGGCCGGGATGGTTGGGGTCACACTCAACAACCCCAGGTGCAACTCCGCGTTGTTCACGAAGAACCCGGTCGCGCCGTTCGTGCTGATGGTGTTGTCCGTGTTGAAACTGCCACCCACTCCCACGAACAGGTTCACGCTGGTCAGGTCGATCGAGAGCAGATCCACATCTGCTGTTCCGTTCGTTCCGCCCAGCACTTTGTCTTCAAAATGCGTCTTCGCGATCGCAAAGCTTCCGCCCACCATCACGTATCCGCCCTGGTTCAGCCGGATCGCTCCGCTCACATCCAGCGAAGTGTCACCGCTCAGGTCGTGCAGCGGATTGGCTGTGTCGCTGATGATGTTGCTCCAGTCCAGCGCCGCGGCTTCGTTCCCGTTATTCGCAGTCGCGTCCTGGTCTCCGGCCTTCGTGTTGAACTTGACCAGCAGATCGCTGATCGTGATTTCGAAGTCGCTCGGCAATCCAACCACGGTCAGTTGATCCGCACTCGCCGCGATGCCGGTCCATTTGCGCGTGTCCGCAGGCACTGTGGCCGGGACGGTTGGGGTCACACTCAACAACCCCAGGTGCAACTCCGCGTTGTTCACGAAGAACCCTGTCGCGCCGTTTGTGCTGATCGTGTTGTCCGTGTTGAAGCTGCCACCCACTCCCACGAACAGGTTCACGCTGGTCAGGTCGATCGAAAGCAGATCCACATCCGCTGTCCCGTTCGTTCCGCCCAGCGCTTTATCTTCAAAATGCGTCTTCGCTATCGCAAAGTTTCCTCCCACCATCACATAGCCGCCCAGGTTCAACCGGATCGCTCCGCTCACATCCAGCGATGTGTCACCGCTCAGGTCATGCAACGGATTGGCTGTGTCGCTGATGATGTTGCTCCAGTCCAGCGCCGCCGCTTCGTTCCCGTTATTCGCGGTCGCGTCCTTGTCTCCCGCCTTCGTGTTGAACTTGACCAGCAGATCGCTGATCGTGATCTCGAAGTCGCTCGGCAATCCCACCACGGTCAGTTGATCCGCACTCGCCGCGATACCGGTCCACTTCCGGGTATCGGCTGGGACTGTGGCCGGCACGGTCGGAGTCACACTCAACAGCCCGAGGTGCAACTCCGCGTTGTTCACGAAGAACCCGGTCGCTCCGTTCGTGCTGATCGTGTTGTCCGTGTTGAAACTGCCACCCACTCCCACGAACAGGTTCACGCTGGTCAGGTCGATTGAGAGCAGATCCACATCTGCTGTTCCATTGGTTCCGCCCAGCGCTTTATCTTCAAAATGGGTCTTCGCAATTGCAAAGCTGCCGCCCACCATCACATACCCGCCCAGGTTCAGCCGGATCGCTCCGCTCACATCCAGTGAGGTGTCACCGCTCAGGTCGTGCAGCGGATTGGCTGTGTCGCTGATGATGTTGCTCCAGTCCAGCGCCGCGGCTTCGTTCCCGTTATTCGCAGTCGCGTCCTTGTCTCCGGCCTTCGTGTTGAACTTGACCAGCAGATCGCTGATCGTGATTTCGAAGTCGCTCGGCAATCCCACCACGGTCAGTTGATCCGCACTCGCCGCGATGCCGGTCCATTTGCGCGTGTCCGCAGGCACTGTGGCCGGGATGGTCAGGGTCACACTCAACAAAGCCAGGTGCAACTCCGCGTTGTTCACGAAGAACCCTGTCGCGCCGTTCGTGCTGATCGTGTTGTCCGTGTTGAAACATCCACCCACTCCCACGAACAGGTTCACGCTGGTCAGGTCGATCGAGAGCAGATCCACATCCAGCTGTTCCCGTTCGTTCCGCCCAGCACTTTATCTTCAAAATGGGTCTTCGCTATCGCAAAGCTTCCTCCCACCATCACATATCCGCCCAGGTTCAACCGGATCGCTCCGCTCACATCCAGCGAAGTGTCCCCAGCTCAGATCGTGCAGCGGATTGGCTGTGTCGCTGATGATGTTGCTCCAGTCCAGCGCCGCAGCTTCGTTCCCGTTATTCGCAGTCGCGTCCTTCCCCGGCCTTCGTGTTGAACTTGACCAGCAGATCGCTGATCGTGATCTCGAAATCGCTCGGCAATCCCACCACGGTCAGTTGATCCGCACTTGCCGCGATGGCGGTCCATTTGCGCGTGTCCGCAGGCACTGTCGCCGGGATGGTTGGGTCACACTCAACAAAAGCCAGGTGCAACTCTGCGTTGTTCACAAAGAACCCGGTCGCTCCGTTCGTGCTGATCGTGTTGTCCGTGTTGAACGTGCCACCCACTCCCACGAACAGGTTCACGCTGGTCAGAGATCAATCGAGAGCAGATCCACATCCGCTGTCCCGTTCGTTCCGCCCAGCGTTATCTTCAAAATGCGTCTTCGCGATCGCAAAGCTTCCGCCCACCATCACATATCCGCCGAGGTTCAACCGGATCGCTCCACTCACTGCCAGCTCGGTCGCCCCAGCCAGATCATTCAAAGGATTGGTCGCGCTCCAGATCAACGGATCCCAATCGATCTCAGTCGCATCCATCGGACTGGCCGAACCGTCGTTCCCACTGGCGCTGTTGAACTGCACCAGCAGATCGTTAATCGTGATCTCAAAATCGTTCGGTAACCCGACCTCGGTCAATCCATCCGCGCTGGCTGCAATGCCGATCCATTGGCGGGTATCGATTGCTGGGCTGCCTGAATCCATCACGGTCGCGATGCCCAGATGCAGGTCCGCACTGCCCACATGGAACCCAGTCGCATCGTCAAGATTGATAGTATTATCACCGTTGAACCGGGCGCCCGCCCCAACAAAGAGGTGCGCGCCGGTCAAATCAAGAGTCAACAGATCTACGTCGACCGCCGAGCCATTAATGCCCAAGTCGACATCCTGATGGCTAGTTCGGGCGAAGGCAAAGGTCCCACTGGCAACGACGTAACCGGACGCATCAAAAATGGCGTTACCAGCGACATTCAACAGCGCGCCGTTCTCACCTTCGAAATCGATTGCAGGGCCAGAAAAAGGCACCAGAGGAGTCCCACCGACTAAGCCTCCACTATTGAAGTCCAAAACTCGGTTAGGATTCGATCCGTCACTCGTCCTGTTCAATTCCACCTCAAAGGAGGAAGATCCAAAGGTCACGTCGGGTACGCCAACCAGGCTTGCAGATCCACCAGACGTACTTAGAGCCGTGTACCCAATACCTGTTGAGTCGGTGAATAGGAGTAAAGTAAAATTGATGTTGGTCAGTTCCAGGCCGACACGTGCAGGATCTGTGACGGGCCCATTTCCGACAAACGCATTAACTCCAGCGCCACTCAGAACCTTATAGTCGACGCCACTGAACTCGGTTCCGTCACTTCGAACCAAATCGCCATTTTCGTTCTGAAAATCGAGCTGCCCACTGAAATAGAAGAAGTCGAATAACTGAATCCCAAGGAAACCTGCACGATCATCGATGCCGCCGGTTACAGCCCCTGCCGTCTCAAGAATGAACGTGTCCTTGTTCGTCGCACTATTACTGCCCTCCAGATTCTCGATGGAAGTAAAGCGAATCTCGTTGAAGTTACCCACCTTGAGAGTGCCTTCATTGAGTCCGGTCAGTTTCCATTTAGTATCGGCATCAAGATCAACTGAGAGAGTATCATTGAACCCGGAGAGGACTGCGTTTATTTCAGTGACATCCTCGAAGATTGGGTTCGTGTTACCGTCGAGCACCTGAACATCAAGGATCGCGTCATGGTCACTATCGAACAGCCGAAATGTTAGATCGGAATCGCTCGCATCAGCTTCAATGACCCCGGGCGATGTTTGGGTAGCAAGCGCCGACACAGTCGAATGACTCTTAGCGATATCAACAACAACCAAGGGGGAACCTGTGCCATTAACCAGGCTCAAATCCCCGGTCCGTGTTTCAACGGCAGCTTCAGAGGCCTCATGAATCTTCGCCTGCTCCGGATAACTCAACACTTGAGTCCCCATCCCGCTGAAGAGATCGGGAGCAGCGCCAGCATTTTCGCTTAGGCCTTGGGAAACAGGAGCAGAAACCGTGTTCTCAATCGCAGCATCGGAATGCCCAGCGGGCCCGCCGTCCGTTGAACTGGCTGGCGAAACGACAGGGCTAGCCGAAAGCAACACTCTCGCTTCCAGCCCTTCGAGGGCAAAAACATCCGTTCGCCGCTGAGACGCCACGATTATCGCATCCGTCGAGCTAATTTGGCAGGCATAGTACGCCAAGCATCCGGCCTGAGCGTTCTACGGCTACGACGAATTTGCGGCACGGAATTATCAGGCGACTAATCAAAGCACAACAATTTGTTTTCAGTTGGCAAAAAGTATTAGTATGGGATCAGGAATCTATAACCTTCACGAATTGCAATGTTCCTTGCGATCTGTATAATCCTGACACCTCGGCTAGCACCTGCGTCGCCTCAAACGGACGCAAACTACGGTGCGATTCGAAATTGACGCCGTCCCTACGCAAAATCAGTAGCGATGCGTTCGTGGGTGTCGACAGGCCTCTATTCCGCCGCGGCTAACTTTGTTAACTGTGCCAACCGCCTGCGTCACGGGAACAGGATGAATTCTGTTTCGCGGAGGTACTGCATGCTATCTTTCATAAACTTCAAAACAATGATGTTGAAAATTCCTCAATACCGGGGCGCGAAGGACTATGAGAGAGTGTAGCAGTTTTTTTTAAAAAAAATCTGTTCGATCGGCTTGCAACCCCGCAAAACCGGGAGGATGGCAAAGGAATGGAAAACGAGCCTTTTGAAGAACGCACATTCTCGTTTCGGAATTGTGCGTCAATTCGATGGAAACGCGGAAACTCCGAACTGGTGGGCCCAACAGGATTTGAACCTGTGACCAAGCGATTATGAGTCGCCTGCTCTAACCGCTGAGCTATGGGCCCATTTTGGGGCAGGCGCAATTTCCTTCACGGTTTCCGCACCGGCAAGTGTTTTCAGTCGTATTATCCTGTGGAAACATTATGACGATGACCCAATATGCAGTGACGCTGCTTTTCGCAGCGTGGGCCTTTGAGTGCCGCGCGGAGGTGAAATTCACAGGGGAAATGCAGTTTCGTGGAGCGTGCGATGCCTCTGCAGGCGTTGCCATTACGGAGGATTTGTTCGTCGCGGCGGATGATGAAACCAATCGGTTGAGGGTTTATTCGCGTTCGCAAGGCGGTGCGCCCGTATTTCAACTTCCGGTGGACCGTTTCTTGAAGGTGGACCGACGCGAACCTGAAGCCGATATCGAAGGAGCGGCGCGCGTGGGAAATGTGATTTACTGGATTGGGTCGCACGGGCGCAATCAGAAGGGGGAGGAGCGTCCGAGCCGGCAACGCTTTTTTGCGACGCAAATCGTCTCGACCGATCCGCCACGGATCGAGCCAATGGGGACGGCCTACGATGGGTTGCTTCCAGATCTGGAGAGTGCACCTCAACTGGGGAAATTTGATCTGGAAGAGGCTTCGGAGCTGGCACCGAAAGACAAGAATGCGTTGAATATTGAGGGATTATGCTCCCGGCCGGACGGGACGTTGTTGATCGGTTTCCGCAATCCTGTTCCGAAGAAAAAAGCGCTGCTGGTGCCGCTCCTGAATCCAGCGGAGCTCGTGGAGGGGAAGAATGTCCACGCAAAATTCGGGAATCCGATCCGGCTGGATTTGGACGGGCGGGGAATTCGCGACATGGTCCAGCGCGACGGCGTTTATTACATTGTTGCGGGGGCTTCTGGTTCTGGAAACCGGTTCGAGCTTTATAAATGGTATGGACAGGAGAGTGTCTCGCTTTTGCACCGGTGGGAGAAGCACTCGTTTAACCCGGAAGCGATTCTCGCATTGCCGGGGAAAAGCCTTTTTGTGCTGAGTGACGAAAGTTCGAAGGGTGGATTGATTTCGTGCAAGAATTTGCCGGCTGGCAGCCGAAGCTTCCGCGGGGTGCTCGTCGAACTCGATTAGTTCGTCAGGATTTTTGACCCGCGCAATTGGTCGTTCACGGCCCAGAGGTTGAGCGGATATACGGACCCTTTATAACGCAGGAAGCGGGCGCTGCCATCGGCGAAAGTGTAGTTCGAGCCGCCGTTTGTCGTTTTGTCATTTCCAGTGCCGCCCGTCTTCTTGGTGGTGGAATGGCGGCTGCGCTCGATTTCATCGACGTGATTGCCGGCGCCTTCGCTGAGGTCCATGTAAAAGTGGTTATGGTTATCCCCTTCGCGAATTTTCTTCTCTCCGAGAACGATCGTGTCGCTGGGATATCTTAAATTGTCGGGTTTAACCTGTTTATTCACGAGCAAACCTGGGTCCTGGCCAAGCGGCCCGAAGTAGTCATTCCAGCCATTCATGATATACGCCCGGATCGCTTCGTCCGGCAGAACGTTCTTTGGGTTTACTTTGACCTGAGTGCGACCGCGTTGCTTCAGTTCTGTGGGGCACTGGAGCAGTTCGAGGGCCTGGTAATATTTGCGGAGCTGCGTGGGCCAACGGTTGGCATCGACCCGTGGTGGAAAGCCGCCGTCGTAATCCTGCGAGTAGAGGATGAGTGCGAGGCCCATCTGCTTGAGATTGCTCAGACATTTGATGGCGGACGCCTTTTCTTTGGCACGCGAAAGGGCGGGTAGGAGCATGCCGGCGAGAATCGCGATGATCGCGATAACGATGAGAAGTTCGATCAACGTGAAACCGCGAGTGTTCCGCCGCGTAGTCATAGGGATTAACGCATTCTCCCTGGTTGTCGGAAAAAGGCAAGGGTGCGTCAGTACAGACTGCGATTGAAGTGCGGAGAAGATCCGGCCGACAGAGCCACCGTTGAATTTGGAGTGCGGTGGCAAAGCGAAGCGGCGACACCGCTGTCGGGCGCCCCATTGTTTCGGGATCCAAAGCGGCGGGGCGCTTCGCTTCCCGCCGCACTCCATATGCCCCACCTTAACTCGCAGCGGTCAGTAAGCGAGAATATGCGGCGGCTTGCCGGCGCTTAAATCGGCTTTCCACCAATGCGGATCGTTCGGTTCGGTATAGATCACGCCGGGCGGAGGCGGGGAGTGAGGGGTGCGGAACGGATGCTTCAGGCGAATAAAGACGCTGCCTTTTTCAGGCCAGCCGCCGCCGGTTTCGGCGATCTCGTTGCCAGCGGCGAGTTCGGCTTCGAGAATGGAACGAAGGGCAGGGTTGAGGGACCCGAGCGCGTCGGTGTTTATCGCGCCCTGCCATTGAGCGCGCGTAACCTCGTAGATGGCGACGTGCTCGTCGGGGCGCTTCAGTCCGCGGTCCTGATGCGGGCCGATGCTGACGAGGCGGAAGCCATTCTTTTCCAGAACACGACGCGAAGCGGCGTTGGATTCGAGTGCACCGGAGCCGACGCGTTCGAGCTTTAGATTCTTGAATGCAAAATGCAGAACCATTTTGACGCCGAAGGTGGCGTAACCTTTGCCCCAATAAGGCTTACCAATCCAGAAACCGAGTTCGCGTGCGTGATCGGCTTCGATTCCATGCAAACCACAAGCGCCAACGAGTTGTTTGCCGTCCTTGATCGTGAAAACGTAGGCGCTGCCATCCAAACGTTCCTTCTCCTGGGCGGCGATGAAATCGCGCGCGCCGTTTTCAGGATACGGGTGCGGAATACGCGTTGTGGCAGCGATCGCTGGATCGCCGATGAGCGCTTGAATGGCGTCTGCATCCTGCGGCGATATGAGGAATACGCCTCGGGTTTGCGTGAGCATGGCTAGTTCGCGGACGCCCAGGCCGACTGAAGGTTGTAGACGCGAATGTTGCTGATCCTGGTTTTCCCGCCTTTGGCCTCGATGCCGAGCGAAAGATCATCGCCTTTTGGTATAAATGGCATCGGAATGTAGGTCACTCCGTCGCTGGCAAATACTTCGAGACTCGCGCGATCACAGTAGACTGCCAGACGCTGTTTGCCGTCACGCAACGGAGCCGGTGAACGGTGTCCGTTCACGACGAGTTCGGACGTCTTGACGTCGTAGATGATCGTGGCTCCGCGAACATTCAAGGAGACTTCCTCGGCCTCGAAGGGTTCGATGTCGAGGCGCACTTCGACAAGTTCGTTTTTTAATGCGGGAAAAGGATTGGCACGTCCCGGTTCGAGAAGAATGTCGCCCATTTTCGAAGTTCGCGCGCGGAGGCTTTCCAATTCTTTGACTGGCGTCCAGGTGAGGCGGGGTCCATCTGAAGTGCTGACGAGTTTAAGCTCCATCGGGATGGTCATGGACTGATTGAAGGGCATGTCTTTGGTTTCGGTTTGGAACCAGCCGATCTGAATGCGGCGTCCATCCGTTTCGGGAATGTCGCTGTAGGTTTGCGCCGCGTAGAAACCTTTGCCGCGATGACCGGGAAGTTTGGGCGTTTCCGGAGTGAAAGTCGTGCCGTCGAAAGTTCCGACCCGATATTCGCTGTTGGCGGCGGTAAGGACCCATTTCTTTTTGGAGGAATCGCCATCAACCGGAAGTTCGAAAAAGTCCGGACATTCAAAGAAGCCATCAATGCGGCTCAGCACGGTCCAATCCTTGAGGTTTTGTGAGCCGAGAAAGTGGATGGTGTGAACTTTGTTCGTCTCGACGTAGAGAGTCATGATCCATTTTTTAGTCGCTTCGTGCCAAATAACTTTGGGATCGCGATTGCCTGAGGTGAACTGCGGGATAATCGGGTTGTGCTCGGATTTGGTGAAATGGCGTCCATCGGTGCTCGAAGCCATGCATTGCACTGTGGGATCGCCGGCAGCGGTGTAGAAGAGAACGAGCGGAGGTTGGCCATCACGTCCGAGACCGCTGGTGTTCTTCCAATCGACCACAGCACTGCCGCTGAACATCGGGCCAAATTTGTCGGGTGCGAGCGCTTCTGGAAGTTCTGTCCAGTGCACCAGATCCTTACTGACCGCGTGACCCCAATGCATATTGCCCCAGGGCCAGCCGTACGGATTGTGCTGGAGAAAGAGATGATACTCGCCGCGATAGAACGCCAGACCGTTCGGATCGTTGTTCCAACCGCGACGCGCGCTAAAGTGGAATTGCTGGCGGAGCGGTTCGCGGTAGAGATCCTCGGCGTGCAGGATTTCGTCGCTCTGCTCTATGGCGGAAAGCGCTTTTGAATCTTCTCCCAATTTGTCGACTTGGATAGTCAAAGTCTTGCCGATCCACGAACTCACATCCACAAAGGACCACCAATCGGCCTGCCCATCCGCGAGGGCGATGTCGTTATGGACTTCCATTCCGCCCGGTCCTTCAACGCGCATCGTGACCTTGCGCGTCGGACCGTTTTTGATCGGCAGGTTGAGGTAACGTTTTTCAATTTTTAGTTCCCGCCTGACGTTCGTGAGGAAACCGGGCGGCTTCTGATCGCTCTGAACGATCTGGTCGACATTGATATGCCCCCACCCCCCCGTCGCGTTATCGACGATCTGGATGGACGCAGTCTTGCCAAGCAACTCGGTGACATCCCATGAATCAGGAATAAGCGTCTCGCTACCACCCGCTTTGTCGTTTGGGCCAGTCGCGCTGCGCACGGCTTTGCCATCAACGAGAAGGTGCATCGCGGTGCGCTCAAGATCTTTCCCGCCGCCGACGAGGAAGCCAATGTACTTGCGTTCGATTTTGAAGGGCGGCGAGCTCAGCGTGCCGATCGTGGCATCGCCGTGATAAAATGAATTTACCAGGCCATGCCCTTTGAATCCATCCACCGCCATCTGCCCGGGGAGTGTTCCGCGCGCAGGTCCCGGACCGAACGCTTCACCGGTTGTTTTCCATGCACCGTAATCCGTCCCTTCGAAATCGGCGATGACGATATCTTCCGCAGCAACGAGAGCCCGAATGGCGAGAGCTGCGACGCAAATGAGCAGTGATGGTTTCATGAGCGCTCGTAGAATAGCGACTGCTCTGAGCTTGTCTTGGAAAAAGGCGGTCAGTCGGCGGAAAAAAGGCCTACGAGAAGTGGATCAGATGATTTCTTCGCCATCTGGCAATTGACCCGGGACTAAAAACGTTTTCACCAATTCACCTTCACCGCAAATCGTGAAATCGGCGAAGCATTTGAACCATTTGCCATCCGGAACGGTGGGATTCGAGGCGAGCCAATCAGAACAATCTGCAAGTTGGTCTGCTGACACGCGACGTTCGCGAACGCGCCGGACGAGGTGAGATATGAGCGCAGGCGGCAGTTGGCGCCGACGTATTTTAGGCATCGGGTCCGGCGTCGCCGTAAAAACCACGAATGATTTCCTGCTCGATCCGATCAGCCTCCTTGGGGTCAGAGGTTTCGATCATCCGTTTTGCCAAAGCCCCGAGTTGATCGCCTGAAAGTTGGCCGGGTTCGAGATTCAAACGAGTAAAACGAACTACCTTCTCTCTTTCCTCGTCGGGCAACTGTTTGATTTGCTCGATGATTTCAGCGGCACTCATACACAAAGCATACGTTCAAACGAAGGAGCAGCAAGCTCCGAGCAGATTCAACAAATTCGTCGATGCGGCCGACTGTGCGATCCGATCCTGCATTTTTTAAATGCGCCGCGGAGCGCGTGCGAATAGTTTGGCGCGGCTGACACTCATTCCGCTCATTCAACGTGATTTAGCGCGAGCGCTCCGCGGCCGGCGGGTCGTGATGACACGGTCGTTCGTCATGCCCAGTCTTCAACCGATCTTCAGCTTGATTTCGTATCAATGTTCCTCGCGATTGTGGGCGGCAATCCTGCCCGTCGTGGCCTGCGCGATCATCGTTCCGTTCTCGATCAGCCAGGGCATTTCGGCGGTGGGCCGATTTCTTTATCTCGCCCTTCTCAGTTTCGGTTTGTGGCAGGCAACGATGGCGCCGCGCGATCTGGCGACGGTGCTTTTCACCGAGGAACGTCGAAACGGGACGCTTGGGTTGTTGTATCTGACCGGGTTGAACTCCTTGGAGATCTTTGCCGCGAAATTGAGCGCAGGGTTTTTGGTCGCGTTCAACCGGATTCTCGCATTGCTGCCGTGCTTGATGCTGCCGTACGTGATGCGAGGAATCACGTGGGAGGGATACATGGCGACGGTCGAAACGCTGCTTTGCTGGACGTTGCTTTGCCTTTCAATGCGCGTCTTTTCCTCCTCGATTTTCGATGATGAAAGCGCGGCGCGATTATTCGCAGAGTTCTTATTGATCGTGGTGGCCTGCGGCGGACTGATCCTCAATGGGATCAACAAGCTGCTGGCGGGTGTTCCGCTCGATCCGCGGTGGCTTGTCCTTTGGCCCGCCAATGCGCCAGCGGAACTGTTTTACAATATGGGCAGAATATCAGGAGGGCATCTTCATTGGACGAATCTGGCGACGTTAGTCCTTAGCGGCCTCTTCCTGCTGGTGGGAGGGATTATTCTGCGAAATTCCTGGCAATCGGAGACGTTTGGTGCGCGTCGCGGAGGGCTTTTCGGACGTTTTCGAGAATGGTCCCTCGCTCGCCAGCGAAAATTGAGCCGATGGCTTTGGCTGGAAGAATGGCCCTATGCCTGGCTGGCGGGACGTTCGCCGGACGCATTTGTTCCGTCTTGGCTCGTGCTCGCAGGAGTTTTGGTGTTGTGGCTGATCGGGCTTTGGAAGTGGGGCGGCTTTTGGATGGCACCGATGAATTTCTGGGTGACAGGGCTGGTGCTGAGCGTGACGGTCAAATGGACGCTGCATTACAGCGCGGCGCGTCAAGTGGCGGAGGACCGCGGCAGCGGTTCGCTGGAGCTGTTGCTCACCTCAGGATTGACGCCGCAAGAAATCATTGAAGGGCAGGAACGTCTTTTAAAGAGAAGCGCCCGCCCGATTCTTTACGCGGTCGCGGCCATGTTCGCGGTATTTATCCTTCTCGGCGCACTTGATAGAAACTGGAATGTCTATGCTTGGTGCACGTATTTTCTCGGCTGGGTGAGCATCGCGTGCCTGGGACCATGGATGAACCTCCAAGGTGTTTGGACAACGTGGTGGATCACGTTGAATACCGGTCGCCCCGCGTTCGCCCTGCAAAAATATCTCTGGCAAGGTGGAGGCATCCTCAGCGCGGTAGTGCAGGCCATCCTGAATGCAAACAAGTTGACGAAAATTCCCTATGGCACCGAGTTCGAACTGCTCATGGCCGGCTTGATTGCGGGTGTGCTCCTGGCCTTTGCGGTGGCCGCGCGCGGCAGCACCAAAAAGCAGGAACACCGTGAAAAAATCCTCACGGACATGCGCGAGATCGCCGCTGAGCCGGTGCCGGACCCGAACGATCCGCGCTTGAAAAGCTGGAATCCTTCGACGCGGCTGTTCAAAGACGAGCCGGAAAAGATTCTGGTTTAAACGTTCCAACTGGCTCTTCCGCGCGCAATTGATATGCTCTGCGCGTGAGAGAATGGATTTCAGAATATATCCGGCAGCAGAAAGCAGCGCTGGATTCGATCCCGACAGACACCGTCAGCGATATCATTAACACGTTTCGCGAGGCGCACAAAAACGACCGCCAGATCTTTATTTTCGGCAACGGCGGCAGCGCAGCGAACTCCTCTCACTTTATTACCGATCTGGGCAAAGGCGCTTCGGACAAGCTCGGCACTCGCTTTCGCTGTCTTTCGCTCAATGACAACATCAGTTGGATTACCGCGCTCGGGAATGATTACTCGTATGACGACGTTTTCGTCCGCCAGCTCCAGAATTTCGCAAAACCTGGCGACATCGTCATGACGCTAAGCGTGAGCGGAAATTCGCCGAACCTGGTCAAAGCAATTGATTGGGCGGTGAACAACGGGATGTACACGATCGCACTGGTCGGCGCAAAACGTGGAAAGCTCGCGCAGATTGCTCAGAAGACCGTGGTCGTTAATTCCGAGCACTATGGTCGTGTGGAAGATGCCCACATGGGTATTTGCCACATGATCTGCTACGCCTTTATGGAGAATCCGGCGCTCGCCTCGTGATTGCTTCTTTGGCGCGCGCGGTGAAACATAGATGGGCGTTATGGAAAGCGCTGTTCTAACTTTTGCTGAAAGCCCGCGCCTAACCAAAGCGGCGACCGTGCCGTGGTACTGTCTGCTGGCGGTCTTCGGCGCGACCTGTATTCCAATTGGCGCCCTTTGGGATATCTCCTGGCACTCCACGATTGGCCGCGACACTTTCTGGACTCCTGCGCATATCACGATTCATATCGGCGGCGTTGTTCCGGGATTCACCGCTGGCTGGCTCGCTCTCCGCGCCACTTTTTTCGGCACACCAGAAGAAAGAGCATCGGCTGTGCGCATTGGTCGTTTTTATGCGCCCTTGGGCGCATGGGTGATTATCTGGGGCGCGATGGCGATGCTCTTTTCAGCGCCTTTCGATGATTGGTGGCATAATGCTTACGGTCTCGACGTCGAAATTTTAAGTCCGCCGCACACTGTTCTGGCCGCGGGGATGTATGCGGTCGCGATCGGTTCGCTTCTGCTCGTGCTCGCATGGCAAAATCGAAGTGGCGAGCGAGTTGGTGGGTACTTGTTCAATTACGCCGCCGGCGTGTTACTCGTGATGGCTTCCATTATCATCACGGAGAAAAGTTATCCGAATCAACAACACGGCACTTTTTTTTATAAAGTGACGGCGGCGATTTACCCGATCTACCTGGTCGCCACCTCCCGCGCCTCCAAGGCTAAGTGGGGAGCAACCTCCGCCGCGGCCACCTACATGCTGATTGTCGGAGCAATGGTTTGGATTTTGCCCCTGTTCGCAGCGCAACCGAAACTTGCTCCGATCTACAATCCAGTGGATCGCATGGTCCCACCAAATTTCCCGCTGCTGCTGATCGTGCCCGGAATCGCGATCGATCTGCTGATGATGAAATGGCGCACGGAACCCAAGACGTTTTTGCGTGAGACCGTGCTGGCCGTGGCGCTCGGCGCTGTATTCCTGGTTACGCTCCTTCCTGCCCAATACTTCTTTTCTCAATTTCTGATCAGCCCGGCAGCAGACAATTGGTTTTTCGCCGGAAATCGCTGGTGGCCTTATTTCATCAAGCTGAGCGATTTTCGTTTTCGATTCTGGGACCCTAAGAATGACCCTCTTGTTCTGAGCGGACTCGCTGTAGCTCTCTGTCTGGCCATAGTGAAATCGCGCATCGCGCTCGTCGTTGGCAACTGGATGTCCCGAGTGCAACGATGAAGGCCCTCCTACGACTCCTTGCCTTCGTGTATTGCGCCGTCGCGACCGAAGCACACGTCGGGAACCAAACCGTTTTCTACGAAGGCAACGCCGGCCCGTACCAACTTCGCGTTTTCATTCAGCCCCCGCCGGTCGTGCCCGGTCGCGCGCAAATTCAGGTGCGTATCCATAACGGGACCCCGACCAAAGTCGCGGTTCTCCCGGTCCGCTGGGATGCGGGTCGGAAAGGCGCGCCCGTTGCAGATGACGCTCTTCCCGTTACAGGCGAGCCCGGCCTCTTCACCACTGAACTCTGGATCATGAATTTTGGCGCATATAGCGTCTTCGTCGATGTTGACGGCTCGCTGGGCAAAGGAACCGTCATTGTTCCTTTCAATTCCGTTTCCACGCGCCGCCTCGAAATGCCGCGTTGGGAAGCAGCCGCGTTTCTCATTGCTGGCGCCGCCCTGGTTCTCTTCCTCATAAACATCATAGGTGCCGCCGTGCGCGAAAGCATTCTGGCGCCTGCTCTAGCTCCCGACGCGATCCGCCGCCGCCGCGGGCGTTGGGGCATGGTCATCGGAGGATTTCTGCTCGGTGGGCTACTCTTGAAAGGCAACGCTTGGTGGGCGTCAGTCGACGCGCATTTCCAAAGATCACGCTTGTACAAAACGGTTGAAGCACCGGCTCAGGTCGATTACCTCGGTGGTGTTCATCAATTATCTTTGACCATTCCTGCGAGCGACGAACATTGGCGCGACCAGACTCCTCTCGTCGCTGATCACGGCAAACTCATGCATCTCTTCCTGGTTTCAGATCGAGGGATGGATGCCTTCGCTCATTTACATCCCACACGGGATCATGACCAAACTTTCGTCACCCGCCTGCCACCTCTCACCAACGGGAGCTACGCGGTCTTTGCCGATATCAATCATGAAAGCGGCATGACCGAAACGCTCGTCTCGCGAATAACCGTGACAAACGCCGCACCAGGCGACGCGCAACTGGACCCTGACGATTCCACCTGGACTATCGCCCGTGACCTGGCGGTCGGTTCGGATGTGCGCCGCGGACTGCTGCTGGCCAACGGTGGAACTATGCGCGCTGTGGCTCCGCTCACCGTGACGGCGGGAGGCGAATCAATTCTGAAATTCGAAGTCGATGCTCGCGATGGCAGCCCTTTGCCTCTGGAGCCTTACCTCGGTATGTGGAGTCACGCTGTTATTTGTTCGCATGATCGCAGCGTCTTCACCCACCTTCATCCTGCGGGCACAATTTCCCTTGCCTCCCAGGAACTCTTCGCGCGCCGCGAGCGGGGTGAAAATCTGCGTTCACCTATTGATGTTGTTTGCGGACGTCCCGAGCGGCAGCTGACCTTCCCTTACTCGTTCCCGAATCCAGGCAAATATCGCATCTGGGTGCAGGTAAAATCGGGCGGGCAGGTCGTCACCGGCGCGTATGATTTAGAAGTTGTACCGAAAGGAACTTAGCCTACTGCCCGTAGGTTTCGTCCAGCCTCTTGACCCGGTCATAAAGAGGCGAACCCTTCTGAATCCTCTGCTTCACCGCGTGGAAAATCCGTTTTGCTTCCTCCGGGTTGGATCGGCTGACCAAGACTACGTAGTCCAGTTGAATGGCCGCGAGTTTTGGGTCCTGAATGTGTGAGCCGTAACGTTCGAGCCATTGGCGTAACGCGGGCGCTCCTTGTGCCTGCGCAGCCTGCAAGCTCGGTGCAAAATTCGCGGGCATTCCTTCCAGCCCATCTGCCGGACCATTCGCCGCTTTTTCGGCGGCCTCTTCCTTTTTCTGTTTCACCTTGTACTGATCGAAAATCGACTTACCGAACAGGTAAATGCCGACGATCAGGACAAGAGTGATAAGCGCTTTCATGATTCTTCGACGCGTTCGATGAACGCGCCGAGCTTCTTCAACTTCGCATCGATGTTTTCGTAACCGCGGTCCAGATGGTAAATACGATTCACCATCGTCTTTCCTTTGGCCACCAATCCCGCGATCACCAAGGCAGCGGAGGCTCGCAGGTCGCTCGCCATCACAGGCGCGCCGCTCAACTTACGCCCACCCTTCACAATCGCGCTCGGCCCTTCGATGGAAATCTCGGCCCCAAGCCGCGCCAGTTCGCTCACATGCATAAAGCGCGACTCAAAAATCCGCTCCGTGATAATGCTGATTCCGGGCGTGCACATCATAAGCACCATCATCTGCGCCTGCGCATCCGTTGGGTATCCCGCGTAAGGCTGCGTGATGATATCGACTGGTTTCAAGTGCCCGTTTCGACGCACAGTGAAGGATGGCCCCTTCCGATCAATGCGTACGCCGGCTTCACGCATCTTATCGAGCACCGCGCCCATGTGATCCATTCGCGCGCCGTGCAATGTGACCTCGCCACCCGTGGCCGCGGCTGCGAGGGCGTAAGTCGCGGCTTCGATCCGGTCCGGAATTACCTCGTGTTCCGCACCGTGTAACTCCTTCACCCCGGTGATAGTAATTGTGGGACTTCCAGCACCGCTAATCTTCGCCCCCATCGCATTCAGGAAATTCGCGAGATCCACCACCTCCGGCTCGCACGCTGCGCTCTCGATCAACGTAACCCCTTCCGCCAGCGTCGCAGCCATCATCAGATTCGCGGTACCCAGAACGGTCGGTCCAGCTCGCCCGCCCAGGAACACCTCCGACCCGACGAGGCGTTTCGCAACGCAATTGACGTAACCGCCCTCGATCGTCACTTTCGCGCCGAGCGCCTGCATTCCCTTCAAATGCAAATCGATCGGCCGCGCGCCGATCACGCAACCGCCGGGGAGCGACACCCGCGCCTTGTGCAAGCGCGAAAGCATCGGACCCAAAATGCAGATCGACCCCCGCATCTTGCGGATCAAATCGTAATCCCCGTAACCGGCGATCTTTTGCGCGTGAATCGTCACGGTCGATCCATCCGATTTCACACTGGCGCCCAGCGAAGCCAGAATCTTGCCCATGAACCCTACATCGCTGAGGTTAGGCACACGCCGAATGACACAGGGCTCCTTTGTCAGCAAGGTAGCGGCCATCAGCGGTAGGACGGAGTTTTTCGCCCCGCTGATTGTCACCTCGCCATACAGCGGCGTGCCGCCCTTGATCATCAAGCTATCCATCTCGGTCCAGCAAAACAGATTTGTCAGATTTGTAAATCACGAGCTGCGCCGCGTCCTTTTTCCGCTAGGCCGTTCGTTGTTTATACGCGCAGCTCGAAAGAATTGACGTTCCAAAGAGCTGAATATAAACCCTAAAACACCAATTCTTTAACCGATCATGATTAAAAAGATCCTCGTAGCCGTTGTCGGCGCCGTTTTCGCCG
Source organism: Limisphaerales bacterium (assembly GCA_044226545.1). Lineage (GTDB taxonomy): Bacteria > Verrucomicrobiota > Verrucomicrobiia > Limisphaerales > SXQI01 > DASVNK01. The sequence goes on along the minus strand of JBGAGW010000014.1, from coordinate 161,859 downwards.
CATTGGTTGTAATTCTCGTCATTGCCGCCTTCCGTTCGCCCGATTTCCGGGTCGAACGCAGCGCTACTTTGGCCGCTTCGTCCAAGGTACTTTTCGATCAGGTCAACAATCACCATAAATTCTCCGTCTGGAATCCTTTTCTAAAGCTCGATCCGAACGTCAAGAATACCTACAGCGGCCCTGAATCGGGTGTGGGCGCCGTCTGCAGTTGGGAGGGCAACAGCAACATCGGCGCGGGCAGCTCCACCATCATCGAAAGCAAACCGGGTGAACTCGTCCGTTGCCGTATGGATTGGCTCCGCCCCCTGCAAGGCACCAGCACCGTCGATTTCACTTTCAAACCGGTCGGGGGCAAAACCATCGTTACCTGGGCGATGTATGGTAAAAACAATTACATGGGCAGAATCATCAGCCTTTTCCTCGACTGCGATAAAATGTGCGGTCCTCAATTTGAACAAGGTCTGCAGGACATGGGCCGGGCGGCGGCAGCGTCATCCCCTGCTCCGGCAAGTTGATAGGCAGCTGAAATGCGGGTGCCTCCACAGCTCAAAGCTCAAATCAAAATTAAGCAATAACGCTGAGCTGAAGCTGCGGCCACCTTCCGGCCTTGTGAGTCGCCTCGAATCGCCTCGTGCCAGCACTTGACTTGGCTGCGCTCCGAACAGCATGGTTCAATCACTCGTTTGCTGAAGAAATGTTTTTGGCGCGCGCTCCTGTTATTCTTGTGTGTGACGGCACAAGGGCAGCAGCGCGTCAGCGCTTCCACCAATGGGTGGCTCCGAGTGCCGTCGCGCGCAGGCGTAGTTTGTAGTAAAGCGTTCGCTCTCGGAATAGATCGATCTGGGCTTGTCCGCGCGTACCGTCAGGGGGTGGTCCTTGCGCGGTTCAAGAACAGTGCCAGATGCGAAACGGTGTTGGTGCCGCCAGGAACGGAAGCGGGTTGCGCTGCTGCGTTGATGCAAGACGGTGATGCCGACTTCGCCGAATTGGATGTGGTGCTCACGCGACAGTTCGCGCCCCACGATCCGGACCTGCCAAAGCAATGGCATCACGCGAAGATTCAGAGCTCCACGGCATGGGCCATTTCGCTCGCCACGCACAAGGTGACGCTGGCGATTCTCGACGATCCTTTCCAGATGAACCATCCCGATTTGGCGGCGAATACAGTTCCGGGATGGGACATGCTAACCGATTCCCCGATCGTCGGCGTGAGTGGAGGTTTGTATCACTCGACCATCGCGGCCGGAATGGCCGCAGCGGCGATCAACAATGGAATTGGCGTGAGCGGTGCGGCGAATTGTTGGTTGATGCCGATCAACATCGGTGAGAACCCGACCACCTCCGACATGCACGATGCAGTTATTTGGGCCGCGGACCACGGAGTCCGAATCGTGAATCTCAGTTGGGATGGTGCATTCAGCGCCGTGATCAATGACGCAGGAAAATACCTAAAAGAGAAGACCGGCGGGATGCTGTTTATGGCCGGCGTAAACTGCCGGCTCTCACCGAACTGTCGCACGTTTCTCAGTTACCCAAATCAGCCGGACATTTATGCGGTGGCGATGACAGATTCGAATGACCAACCCCGTTCGAACTACGGGGATCATATCGATTTCGCTGCGCCAGGCTGGGAAATTTACTCGACCACTACGAATTCGACCTACGAAATGGATTCGGGCACGAGCTATTCTTCACCGTTGGTGGCCGGAATTGCGGCGTGGGTTATGTCGGTGAATCCCACCTTGGGACCGGCGGATATTGAGGAAATCCTTCGAGAAACTGCGGTTGATCTGGGGACACCCGGTTGGGATCAGGACTTCGGCTGGGGGCGAGTCGATTTCGGCAGGGTTGCGGAGAGAACTTTCGCGACCCTTCCAGTCAGCCGGATCGCGGCGGTGCGGGACGGCGCGGTAAAGATTGTGGCAGTCAGGGTTCAAGGAGCGGTGTATCGCCTTTTCCGTCGGGATGCCGCGAGTTCTCCATGGGGGCTGGTAAGTGACTCGATCATGGAAACAACCCAAAACACTGTGATCTTCACGGATCCGAATCCGCCGCGAAAAACAGCCTTTTACCGCGTTGAAATCACGCTTCCGCGTGAAGCACTGTAGATCGTCCGGCTGGGTCCGATTCTTCCTCATCCGGCCGTTGGCAGGCAGGAAGTTCGATCCAGAATTTGCAGCCCTTGCCTAGTTCAGACTCAACGCCGACGCGACCTTTCATGCGCGAGACCGCCTTCTCGACGATGGCAAGGCCGATTCCTGTGCCGGAATAATGATCGCGTCCATGTAAGCGCTCGAATACCCGGAAGATGCGCTGCTGATGTTCGGGAGCGATGCCAATGCCATTATCTTCAATCCAAATCCGCACGACCGAACCGTCGCGAATATCTGAAACATTTACGATCGGTTTAGTTTCAGCAGGAACGAATTTTACGGCATTGGAAACGAGGTTCGCGATCACCTGAACCAGCATCGGATAGTGGCCGAGCACGTGTGAGTTGGAGTGCTTGATATTTACCAGCGCTTTTCGTTGCTCCAGGTCCCACGCAAGCTGAGAGACAGCATCTTTCACCACGCGCGAGAGTCGCACGGGCTGAGGCTGGAATTCAAGAAGCGTCAGACGACTATACGCGAGAAGCTCCTGAATCATTTGATCCATGCGGGAGGCCGACCCGCGGATTCGCTCCCCGTATTCGACCGCTTCGCGGTTCAATTTTTCCGCATGCTCATCGAGCAGGAGGCTGGTCAACCCTTCCATCGCGCGCAGCGGAGCACGCAAGTCGTGCGCGATGGTGTAGCAGAAACTTTCCAACTCCCGGTTCACGGCGCTCAACTGCTGCGCCCGCGTTTCGAGATTTTCATTAAGCACGCGCAACGCTTCCGCTCTCGCCTCCAGTTCGCGTCGTTGTTTCCAAAGCTCGACGAACACACCCACCTTGGTTTTGAGAATTTCCGGAACGATCGGGGTCAAGATATAATCCACCGCGCCAAACGCGTAACCCTTGAACACATCCGCATCGGTCGTACTCAATGCGGTCACGAAAATAATGGGAATGTGTTCCAGAGATTTTCGCTTCCGGATCATCTGCGCCGTTTCGAAGCCGTCCATCCCCGGCATGTTCACATCGAGCAAAATCAGCGCGAACTCCCTCTTCAACAACAACCGCAACGCCTCCTCGCCGCTGGACGCGCGGATGAGATTCTGGCCAAGACTCGCCAGGACGCTCTCCATGGCCAGCAGCTTGTCCGGTGAATCATCCACCATCAGGATGTTCACCTTCGACTCCGCATCAAGCGGTTTTGGTGGACTGGACGTGACGGAGCTCACTTTTAGCTTCGCTGCAACTCCTCCCTAGGCTCAGGACATTAAGCGTTAACATCGCTCAAAGTCAATGCTTCCAGAATGCTTCCAGCTTGTCGCTTCTTACCGTGTATCCAAACTTCGCGAAAAAACAATCTCGAGGTGCAGCCCGGCTTAAGCGATTAGCATCCAAGCACTTCAGCCACCGTAAGCTCACTAATCTTTTGGACCACCCAGTCGGGCCTTTCTTGCGCGAGTTGATCGCGGGTATGAATTCCCGTCGCCACCGCGAGAACCTTCGCTCCGATGGACCGAGCGCAGGTGACGTCGTGGGGAGTATCACCAACGACTACCACTTCTTCGCCTTTTAGTTTCCGCCCAAGCAACTGTTCGCCCCGACTTTTGGCCGCTGCGGCAATGCAATTGCGATCCTCGTGATCGTCCGCGAACGCCCCAGTTTCAAATCGATCCCACAATCCGAAGTGGCGCAGCTTGAGCTCAGCACCACGACGAATGTTGCCCGTCAGCAGCCCAATAACCGGCCTGTTAGGGGTCGACTCAAGGGAGTCCAAAAAATCATGAATTCCGGGAAGGACAGCACCTCGCAAAGCTCCGAGTAACTTTTCAAGGCGCGAAGGGTAAGCGTCGAAGAACCGTTGAAAATTCGCTTCATTAATGTCGACGCGGTGCAGCTTGAAACATTCCCGCACCAGTGAAACATCCGTCCGTCCGGCGAAGCTCAATGTTTTGGTCGCTTCCGGCAGGCCGAAAACCTCGGAGAAGGTCTGCTCGAACGCTTTTACTCCTGCGCCGCCGCTGCGGATGAGCGTTCCATCAATATCAAATAAAACCAGTTTAACCACGGGTCACCCTTGCTCCGTCGACAAAAAAAGCGATCCCCGGAACGAGGATCGCTTTGGTCGTTAAAAACAAAATTATTTCAGGACGGCGTTATGAAATTCCGTCCAGTCGTCGATGTTGTTCAAGTTGACCGCATCCTTCGGAGCAGAGGCATCATTCGGAACACCCGAAGCTCCGCAGATGCTCGCGCGGGTGGCGTCGTCGTGGATGTAACCGCGAATCGAGCTGTTCAGCTTTTCGACGTTGGCCTTGTCGAGCTTAACGCCGGGCTGTTGCTTGACCCAGTTCTCGAACTGAATGTAGTTCGGTTTGCTGTTCTTGATGTAGTCGAGAGTCTTTTGACGATCCAGGCCGAGACCATCCAAAACCATCTGGTCGTAACCCTTGCCGCAGCCAGGATAGCCGGGAGCGAGTTTGCCGCGTGCTTCGAGTGAAGACTTGAGCCAGAGACGAGGCAGATGGAGAACGCCGAGAGGCCCCGCGGTTCCAGAACTGATAAGTGGCACGTATGTGTTGCTCATAAATTTCCTTGTTGGAGCGCTCTTTTTAGCGGAATGCCCCGATGGGTCAACGGTAAATTCCGGAGTTTACTTATTATTGGGGAGAGGCCGCACGCTCACTTCTTTGAACCAAACGACATCGCCTGGATCATGATTCTGCAGGCCGAGGTAGCCAGCGGTTGGGCGCTTCGGTTCGCGTTTGGGTTCGTGCCATTGTTTCCGAGCAGGCAAGCCCGACGCGGTGGGATCGAAAGAACTTACGACTTTTTCTCCGTTGAGTTCGACGCTCACCTTTTCACCATCCAGTGTGATGATCATGGTTTGCCATTCGCCAGGTTTTGCATTTGGAGTTCCGGTCACAGGAGCCAGCGAATAAATTGCTCCCGTGCGATGCCATGCATCACCCGAACCATCGATCTGCACCTCGAATCCGCGATGGACGGCATACCATGCGCCTTGTTCCGCCTCCGCCGCGGTTTTTACCTTCGCCATCGATTCCGGCGAAGGGGTGCCCTTCGCATCGCGATCAAATGCGGGCCCGGGATGCCCGACCTGATCGAGAATCCCATCTGCGATTCGGATGTAGACGCCAGAATTGGACTTGGCCTCTTTGGCGCGGAACACGACTCGCACCTGACAGTTGCCGAGACGTTCCTTTTTGTAAACGAGGAGTCCCAGCCCGCGCGGATCGCAGTCCGTTCGCAAAGTTCCGTTATCGACAGTGAACTGACCGTAGCCCGTGTGGACCCAATCGGAATCCACCTTACCAGCCGAAATGAGAGGGAGAGAATGCCAGCCTGTTTCGGCCGCGTGCCCGTTGAAACCGAGGCCGAAAATCATGTTCGAGAGAAGAAAGCAACAGACCTTGCGCAGAAGAGGAGATTTCATCCCTCGAAGCTGACAAAAATTACGCCCGCCGTCAAAACTCTGATCGAAGCTGCGAAATGCCTGAGAGTGACACGGGAATTTGCGCTTTACGCAAGTCAGGGCGGGGGTCAATTCACTAGAAGCGCCAATTAGTGCTTATTTCTTCTGCCGCGGGTTTGGTCAATGGAGACCGGGAGCGGTGAAAAACTTATGATAATAACATTAGCAGTGGTTCCAGTGTTTGCGGCCGCAGGGTATTCCGCCATGTATTTGCTGGGCGGCGGCGGCTTGTTCGGGGCACTGATCATTTTCATTGTGGCGAAAATGTTCGGGAAGTAGTTCCGAACGCCAGGCGCACCCGGTGCGTAGTGAACCACCGGGTCGCGCTGAGCTACTTTCCGATAACGTCCAAAATTGCGCGCATAATCGCGTCCGTGTTCGCGCCTGGTATCCATGGTAGCCAGGTAAGCTCTAATTGATGCCGAAACCACGTCATTTGGCGTTTGGCAAATTGCCGGGTCTTCACTTTTACGAGCTGAATCGTTTCCGATAGGCTTCGTTGCCCATTCAGGTGCTCCACCACTTGCCGATAGCCAAGCGACTGCATGGCGGCGGGATTCTTCTGCAACGCCTTCAACAACTCGCGTGTTTCATCCACCAGACCCCGCTCGAACATTTCCTCGACGCGGCACTCGATTCGCGCGACCAGGTCAGTCCGTTCACGTTCCAAAGCGAACCAATGACCGGATTGCATACTCTTGTCCCAGCGCGCGCGTTGAGCCGAAAATTTCCCACCGGTTGTCCGAATCACTTCCAGCGCACGAATTACTCGTCGTGGATTTGAACGGTCAATCTGCTCGAACGTTTCCGGGTCTGTCGCTTTCAATTCTACCAGCAACTCGGATAAGGGAATGGCTTCGAGCGTCCGCCGCATCTCAGGATTCGATTTTGGGCTCTCGCCAAGCCCACCAACGAGAGCCTTGAAATAAAGGCCTGTCCCTCCGCAGAAGATCGGAACGCGTCCGCGGCCCCAAATTTCTGCTTCAGCGCGCTTCGCGAGCTCAACGAACTTCGCGACATCGAAAGGTTCGGTGATCTCAACCACGTCGATGAGATGATGTGGAACACGCGCGCGCTCCTCCCACGTGGCTTTGGCCGTGCCGATATCCAGGCCGCGATAGACCTGCATCGAATCGACGCTGATAATCTCTCCGCCAAGTTGCTCCGCCAGCATCAGTGCCACGGCGGACTTGCCGCTGGCGGTCGGGCCCGCGATGTAAATCGCGTCGCGCATCGCGCGCTTAAGCTGCAATCATCCCGTTTTGACGGGCATAATTGAAAATGCCACCGGCATCGACGACTGGCTTCACATCGCCCAGCGGCTTCAACGAATACGTCTTCCCGGTCTTTTCAATCTTGATAGTCGCTGCATCCAGATCTACCGTCACCACATCACCCGTTTGAAGTTGTTCGCAGAGCCGCTCCGTCGTTTCACAAGGGTAAAGCTCACCTGTGGCGACACAATTCCGGAAAAAGATCCGCGCGAAGCTTTCCGCCACGACAATCTTCGAGTTCGCCGCACCCATGGCAATCGGCGCATGTTCGCGCGAACTTCCGCACCCAAAGTTTTTTCCTGCGATCACAATCGGATAACTCGTATCCATCTGCCCTTCCTCAACAAAGCGTTTCGGATAGAGCGAATCCGGCAAACCGCAGAGGGCATAGCTTCCCAGCTTCTCATATTCCTCTTTGATCGTCGGAACGAGATTCAAATACTGCGCGGGAATGATCTGGTCCGTGTCGATGTTGTCTCGCACCACGTAAACCGGACCTGTAAAAACCGATTGCATATCGCCGCGTAATCTGTTTCTGCGCGAGCTTTTTATCAAATGCTAATTCGCCGCCGTTTTCACTTCAAAGAAGAACGTGTGCGGCGCAGCGTTGGCGGAGCGAACTGTCACTCGTTCGAGGCCGTTACCGAGATCTTCAGCAGGGGTGACCTCAACGACCGGAGCGTCTGAATCAAAGGTCACTGAATTCGAAGCGCGAATCTGGATGGCGACGCCACTGGCATTCTTGTTGCGGATATATTGCACGGCCGGGAATGATTGGCCGTTCACGGACACAGATTTTTGATCCAGTTGCGGTTTGCTGCCAGATTGGGCTGGGTTGGTTCCGAAGGCGAATTCCGCGGCGTTTGAAAAGCCGTCGCCATCGGCGTCGTCCACCAGTCCATTCTTGCCTGTGGGCAGAGCATAGGTCACCGCCCAATCGGCGAAACCGCCGCTAGCGGGCTCTTGATTAAATGAAAGCACAGCGTCCTGGCTGGTGACGGTTCCGGAAGAGTCCTTCACTTCTACGGAATATTTTCCAGCGTTCTCCGAAGACGCGGCGGCGATCGAGAGGGTAGGCTTCGTTTCACCCGGCAAATCCAGGCCATCTTTGCGCCATTGAAACGTGAGGGTGCCACGACCGGTGGCGGCTACCGCCAAGGTCGCGGGGTAGCCTTGCTTCAATTTCGCTGATTGGGGCTGCCGCACGATAGCGAGGGACAAATCGCTTCCTCCGCCGGCGATCAGATGGACGAGGCACTTGTTCGCTTTTCCATCCACCGTTTGAAAATCACCGCGCACAATAATGCTGTCGTCCTTCAGGACCTTAGCTTCGAGAACAGGCCCGCCGAATTTAGGCAGTTTCGGTGTAGGCACCACCGCGCCACTTGAATCGAGCAGGATCAGGTGCTGATAATTCGTGGAGCCTGCATAGCTATAGAGGTCGCCACCAATCAGAAGATTATCACCGAGAAGCGCCATCGTCCTGACGCTGCCAAAACTATCCGCCCCTATTCCCGACACGAAGGTCGTATCCAATTCGCCATTCGGTTGAATACGCACAACGTCCACTCGCGGCTGATTGTTATAGTAATTGAAATAGCCACCCACATAAAATTGGCCATTCGGCGCGGGCAAAATCGCCTGAAGATTTGGGGTGCTTCCGGTGCCAAATGATGTTGGGCCGTTTCCGCCCGCCGGGAAAGTAACATCAATGGTGTTGTTCGGAAGGAGCTTCGTCAACAGACCTCTTGAAGAGACGCTCCCTCCGCCGAGCAGAAGCGACCCGTCCGCGTTTTCATAAATCGCCAGGATATATTCTGCGAATCGGGGCGGACTGAATGTCGCAGCGGTGCCATCCGCGTTGAGCAAACCGAGATACCGAACCGCGGTTGTTCCTCCAAACTGCCCGAAATTTCCACCTACCAAAATCTTACCATCCGAGCGTTCCTTAAAAACGTAAACCCCGGAATTGGCCGTGACCGGGGAGAGATAAGCACCATCTGTCTTTCCATCCGCATTCAGCCGCGCGATATTGACCTTCTGGGCGGTCCCGACCTGCGTAAAGAAACCGCCGATCAGAATTCGTCCATCCGCCAGAACGTGGAGCGCCCGAATCTGGTTATTCGCATTGTCCGCGGAGAAACTGCTGTCGAGGGTGCCATCCGCATTCAAACGGACGACCGTCTTGAACCCGCCTGGCACGCCGATGGATCCTGCCAGGATCACTTTGCCATCCGGCTGAAATGCCATTGCGCTGATCGCCTGCGGGGAGATGGCGCCAGGGAAAGGATAGTTGGGATCTACCCCGTAACCGGCGGCGATTGAGACGGCTGAGAGAGCCGCATGTTCCGACTGGCGCACGCCCACTGCGTTCGTGATTTCGACGTAATAGTCAGCCGCATCGCCCGCGCTGAACGCCGCGATTTCAAACTTCGCGCTGGTTGCTCCGGGAATGGCGGCACCATTTTTGAACCACTGATAACCCAGATTCTGTCCGGTCGCTTCCACCGATAGAGTGACTTTATTCCCGATCGCTTCAACGGTGCTTTTCGGTTGGGTCGCGATCAGTGCCTTTGGATTCACCGAAACGATCGCCGGCCCCGAAGAACGGCTGCCAAACTTATTGGCCACCGCAAACTCATAGCGGCCGGCATCCTCCATCAGAAAGGGCGAGACGACCAATTTTGTCGAGTCGGCCCCGGAAATCCGCGCGCCCGAGGCAATCGGCGCACCATCCTTCAACCAGGAAAATTCCAGGCCGCCGCCGAGTGCAGTCGCCGTTAAGGTAAGTGTTCCATCCTCGTTCACGGTTGTGCTCACGGGACCTTGCGAAATCACCGGCGAACCGGAATCGGGAACGTTTAGCAGATGAATCTCGTTGTCGTTAACGAACAAAATTCCCCCATTGCCCACAACGGCTCCTCGGAGATCCGCGCCCAGGCCGGTAAAGTTCCGTTTCCAATTCAGACCATCGGTCGAAATGAAAATCTCCCCACGACTGGAGGTCGCGTAAAACGATCCGTCGGCAAACGCGATTTCGCTAAAATTCGGGCTGCTTTCCACCGGAGAAATGAATGGATATTTTTTCGTTTCCCATTGCGACCCGTCCGCTGAAGCCGCGGACGATCCATTCAAAGCAACTGCCACCCACTTGCTATTGCCAAATGCGATCCCCTTGATCTCGGTGATGAAGGTCGGTTTTTCGATCCAGGCCTGCCCGCCATTTGTCGAAATGAGGACGCTGCCGCTCGTCCCGCCCGCCATAAAGGTCCCATTGTTCCAGGTGATGTCATTATAGGACACGGAGCTGGCGATCGATTTATCTGTCCAGGTCACGCCGTCGTCAGAAACGCCGATTGCGCCGTTATTCCCAACCGCAACGAATTTTCCGCCGCCGAAAGTGATCGCCCGAAAGTCGCGTGCCAGAAGATTTGTTCGAAGTTGCCATTTCAATCCATCTCCAGAGACGCCAAATACTCGGCCGCTTCCAATGGCCACGAACTTTCCTTCACCAAACGCCACACCGAGCGCGCTTAAGCTGTTCGAACGCGCAGTCCAATTCTGCGCATCCATCGAAATCGCTCCGATCTTTTCGCCGAGCGCCAGAAATCGCCCATTTCCCAGGGCGGCCGACGTCAACCGGTTAAAATAATAGGCCCGGGGGCTGCCCATCGTGAAGCGCCCAACGTTTCCGGGAGTCTCCGTCATGATCAGGCCGTCATCTCCACCGCCTTCAATCGTGAAGAATTTCAGACTTGTATCAGTGTTTCGGAAGTAGCGTAGCGTTCGAGGTGCCGGCAGTGGCGTCGTAACCGTCCACGTCACTCCATCGGCCGATTGCAAGAGCGTCCCATCGGCGGCCGCGACCAGGAATTGCTTCCGCTCGTTACTGTATGCGGACCCGACTAAATCCATTTTGGTTTTGCTATCGCGCGGGGTCCAGCTCCGTCCGTTCCCGGAAGTGAGAAGCGTGCCGCCGTCGCCCACGGCGATGAATTGCGTGGGCAGACCGGTCACGAAATTATCGTACCACGCCACATGTTTGAGATTGGCGCTTGTTCCTGAATTGGCGACAGACCAATTTGTCCGCGCGAAATTAGTGGACCAAATGATTGCTCCCTGGGTGCCGACAAACACCAGCGTGCTATTCCCCTTCGCACCATGCACGAGATCTGCAGAAGTGACCGGTGGAACCAGTTGAAACGTGACCGTTGACCGATCCTCCGCCAAAACCATCGCGCCGTGATTGCCGACAATAACAGGCGCCTCGAAATAATTCAGGTTCATGGCGAATCGCAGCGTTTCCGTGGTCAGCTTGGGCGCTGTTCCGGAACCACCGACACCCTGGTACTTGTACCACGTGATGTAACCGTCATGCCCGAACGAGTACGTTCCAGTCGATCCTTCGAGAAACGTTCCGACGATCGGACTCTCAGAGTAGGGATCAATATAACCCGATTCATGATAATCTGGTTGCAAAACATCGCCCTGCGGAAAAATCCAGAGCGAACCGTCCGCTGAAATCCAGAGTTCATCTCCTACGCCTACGAACGTGTCGTTGCCGTATGCCAGCGAGTGAAGCTCGATTTCGTCCACCTGTTTCCATTGCGCTGCATCCGATGAAATCCAAAGCCGGTCCGCGGTATCGCAGACTACGAAAATCCCATTCCCAAATGTGACTGAAGCCGAATTGCCGAAAAACACTCCCGGAGCATTAGTCGCTTTCGTCCAAGTCGTCCCGTTCGAGGAAACAGCCAACCCTTGCTGTCCGGCGACCACATAGACCCCATTTCCAAACGCGATTTTGCTGTGAATGGCCAGGCTTACCGTAATATTTCCCACACCGGTCTCACCGCCCTTGGTTGACCAATTGCTCCCGTCCGCCGAAAAACCGATGGAGCTTCCATTCCACGCCACAAATTCGCCATTTACGAAATCGAGCCCCGCATAACCGCTGCCGCTGAACCCCGTTCCTCCGGCCCACGCCACACCATCGCTCGAAGTGCTCACCACTCCGTTGAAATGCATGCTTACGAATTTTCCATTGCCGAACGCCACCGCCGCGACCGGTCCTGCCGCCGCTGGATTCGCCACCCAGTCCACTCCATTCGTCGACCAAAACCGTGCGCTGCTGTCACCCACAACCACGTAATGCCCGTTTCCGTATGCCACATCGTAAAGATCCAAAACCGTGGGTACACCGATCCGCGTCCAATTCACTCCGTCAAAAGAGGTGGCGAACGCGCCCGATCTCCCTACCGCCACAAATTTGTCGCCGAGAAACCGAATGCGATTCATATCGCGCAACGCCTTCACTGGGTTTTTCTGCGATAACCGTCCCGCGAGCGCGTTTCCTTCTCCAATTCCCGGCCCCGAATTCTTCGCCTCGATCCGAAAAGTGCTGATCGTCCCGTTGTTGTCGATGCTCGTGCTTGCTGTCACCACGCCATTCTCGATCTTCCCCGTGGCGAACCCGGTCGAATTCGCATTCCAGGTAATCGCACCACTGTCGGTGACCGATCCGCTCAAATCCCCTGTCGAATTGATAATCCCATCGGAGTTGATCGTCAGCGCCACCCCGCCGATCGGGCGGTCGGGCAGCGAAACATTTCCAGAAATCGAAGTATAAATCTGCCCCACGTAAAAACCTGCAAAGGGCGACGCCGCCTCAGAAAGCCGCGTCCAAAAGACCAAACTGAACAACAACAAACCGTAGATTTTGCTCATCATAGTAACAAAGCCGGCCTTTGACGGAAGAACACCGACCCGGGCCATGCAGAAGGCCCGGGTCGATTCATCTTCAGCTTCCAAAGCGCTTGCTCGGCAATTACATCGGTTTGTTCATCCCAACTCTTAATGATGCATATAGAGGATTCTGGACGTAGTTACCTCTTTCGTTGTAGGTTCCTTGCCTTTTATCGTTGGTCTGGTGAAAAGTGGTCCATGGAAGAGCGACAGGCGCGTGTTGTGGTGCTCGGGGCAGGGTTCGGTGGGCTTAGCTTTTGCCAGAAGCTAAAGCATCCCGGAGCCCACATCACGCTGGTGGATCGGCAAAACCACCATTTGTTTCAACCACTCCTTTACCAGGTCGCTACGGCCGGTCTTTCGGCTCCGGACATCGCCCAGCCCATACGGAGCATCCTGCACGATCACCCGCACCTCACCGTCACCATGGATACGGTCAAGGATGTAAATCTGGTGGAACAACGCGTTACCCTGGAGAAGGAAACGCTGGAGTATGACTATCTTGTCATGGGACTGGGCGGAGTAACGACCTATTTTGGCCATCCGGAATGGGAAGCACTCGCGCCCGGACTGAAAAACCTCGACGATGCAGTCAAAATCCGTCGCGAAATTCTCCTCGCGTTCGAGCAAGCTGAGCTCACGAAGGATCCGGTCGAACGCGAAAAACTGATGACCATAGTCGTGGTTGGTGGCGGCCCAACGGGCGTTGAACTGGCCGGAGCTTTTGCGGAACTGGCCCGGCATGTTCTCGTCCGTGACTTTCGCCACATCGATCCGAGTCGGGCACGAATTATTCTGATCGAAGCGAGCCCCGTCATTCTCTCACATCTCCCTTACGAACTCGCCGCCAGCGGTCAGCGCCAACTCGAACGAATGGGCGTCGAAATCCGCACCAATACGCGCGTCACTGCGATTACCAAAGGCTCCGTGGAGACGACCACTGGCACAATCCCTACAGCGAACATCATTTGGGCCGCCGGGGTCGGTGCGACACCGCTCACGAAAAAACTGAATGTTCCGCTCGACCGCGCCGGGCGGATCAAAGTTCTTCCAGACCTCAGCATCCCCGGCTTCCCCAACGCGTTTGCCATTGGTGACATGGCTTCCCTCGTGGACAAAAATGGTCTTCTCGTCCCCGGCGTCTCTCCGGCTGCGATGCAGGAAGGCCGCCACGTCGCTAAAATCATTCGCGACGAACTCGACGGTTTAACCTTGCCGCGCCCCGCCTTCGCTTACTTCGACAAAGGAACGATGGCCACGATTGGCCGCTCCGCCGCTGTGGCGAAACTGGGCGATTTCGAATTCACCGGCTTCACTGCCTGGCTCGCGTGGCTCGTGGTGCATCTCATTTTCCTGATCGGCTTCCGCAATAGAATTTCTGTGCTGCTCTCGTGGTTCTACTCCTACATCAACTACCGGCGCGGTTCCCGTATCATCACAGGCCTATCGTATCGCGGTGAAGCGCCTCTGACGGAAGTAACAAAAACTCCCATTAACCCCGCACCTCAACCCGCAAGTACACCCTCCGCGAAGACCGCCTAATCGTCGAAGCGATCCTTCAATCTTTTAAGCCGCGCTGCGGATGTTCACCCAGGTGTGGACGTGAGGTTCGCCGCGGAAATACCAAAGCATAGCCGGACCTTCAATCTGCCAGACGTCCCAGACTCCGTCGTTTCCGATGTCCTGGTTTTTATAGAAGGCCATGTGCAGGTGGTCCAACCCGTTCGCTTCGATCAGTTTCATTGCTTCATCCGCATCTTCCTTACGGAAGGGAGCAAGCAGTGAGGCCAACGTTTTTCGGACCTGATCTTTTTGATCGCGAGAAAGTTCAGTGAGCGGAATACCGGGCAAGTCCCGAGTTTTGCCGGTGAGTTTTACCGTATCGGTTCCCTTTTCTTCACGCCCGTCACCAAGCAGAGCGAACTTGCGCTGTTTGCCGTCGAGCATCTTGTAAACTTCGTTCGCCTGCAGTGCCTGGAACCAGTAGGCGTTGCCGGCGTGATCGGCCTTCTCGTTGAAACTTTTGGCGGCGTGTCCGTAAAAAATCGGTCCGCCAAAGGCGGCACCTTCGACGGAATCGCCATCGCAACGGCGCGTGCAATGTCGGCCGGTGAGAACGAATTCGAATTTGCCGGTGCCAGGTTCTCCGAAAAAGGCAATGGAGCAACCACCGAATCCTTCCTTGCCGCTGTCATGGATGACTTGCTGCAAGACCGTCTCAGCGTATTCGGGACTGTGCAGGCCGAGGAAGATCTGGCGAACCAACTCCTGCTCATCTTTGTTGAACAATTCGGTGATGCTCTTGTCCGTAATCTGCCAGTTATTATCGACCTTCGAACGCAATGGATGATCGAAAGGGAAACAGAGCTTTTTTCGTTGTTCTTCGTTGAGCGATTTGTAGAGCGAGGTAACGAGCGTCTCGCTTTTCCCCTTGGGCAGGCTAGTGCTGGCCAGGGAAGGTGCACCGGGCATCGTTGAAAGCGCAGCGGCGCCCGCCAGGACAGCGCCCGTTTTCAAAAACTGGCGGCGGGAAACTTCGGAAACACAACCGCACGAAGGATGGACAGAAGGCTTATTCATGCAGGAATTCTATCAGAGCCGGAAATTCTACGAAAGCCCTCTTTGAGAGTTGGAATATACGTGGGCGGATGTTACACGAAAGGGCATGACCTGGACGGAAGAGAGCGATTCTCAAGTGCTGACGATCCGATTGAGCGGCGAGATCGATCTGCAGCATTCGCCCAAGCTCCGCGCTCTGCTCCAGACCAAGGTCACCCTCAAATCACCAGTGCTTCTTCTGGATTTCACCGAGGTCAAATATATCGACTCTTCCGGCTTGGCCACCTTGGTTGAGTATTATAAGAATTCACGGAGTTATTCGGGTCGGCTCGCGGTCGCAGGTTTGAGCAATCGAGTGCGAAGTATTTTCGATCTCGTTCGGCTGAGCGAAGTGTTCGGAATTTTTCCGACGATCAGCGCGGCTCGGGAAGCGTTGCTGGCCGGTCCGGGGAAATGATCGTTTGAGCAGCTACCTCCAGCTCAATTTCAAGATTCTTTACTGGCTCTTTGCCGGGCCAATGCGCAAGCAGCCGTTCAAACTGGCGCATGTTTTCCAGCAGATGATCCGGATCGGGGTCGAAGCGATCCCGATGGCCAGCCTCACCTCCTTCAGCATCGGCCTGACGCTCGCGATGCAGGCTTCGCACGAGCTCAGCAAAATGGGAGCGAATATTTATGTGCCTAACCTTGTTTCGTTGAGTTTGCTTCGGGAACTGGGGCCTTTATTGATCGGCGTGATCGTCATCGGCCGCAGCGGTTCGGCCGTGACCGCCGAACTCGGCACGATGCGTGTCTCTGAAGAAATTGAAGCGCTCGATGTGATGGCGATCAACCCGGTGCGCTTTCTCATTGTGCCACGGTTCCTCGCCATGATGGTCATGCTCCCGGTTCTAACCGTTTTTGGTAATTACGTCGGGATGCTTGGCGGTTGGACCATCTGTCACTTTGCTTTGGACATGACCACGGCCAGTTACATCATGCGTTCCATCGAGGCAGCGCAATTGGGCGATCTCTACTCGGGCCTGTCCAAGAGTGTGGTTTTTGCCTGGCTCATCGTCACGATCGCCTCTCACGCGGGGCTGAGCGTGGAAGGGGGCGCCGAAGGCGTTGGGCTGGCCACGACGCGCTCGGTGGTGAACTCACTTCTGGCCATCCTGATGGCCAACGCGATCATGACCGCGCTTTTCTTTTTCCTGTGAACGGCGAACCGGTCATTGAAGTAACGAACCTCGTTAAGGAATTCCGGGGCCGTTACGTGACCAATGGCGTGAGTTTTAAGGTCTACCGTGGCGACACCATGATCATCATGGGCGGGAGCGGTTGCGGAAAAAGCACTCTTCTACGGCAGGTCATCGGCTCGATCAAACCAACCTCCGGCTCGATCAAGATTTTCGGCGAAGAAATAGTCGGTTTGGACGAGACCGAACTGGGCCGCATCCGGCGCCGGTTCGGGATGCTTTTCCAATCCGGCGCGTTGTTACAATCGATGACCGTTGGCGAAAACGTGGCGCTTCCGATCGAGGAACACAGCAAAGTCGATCGTGAGATCACAGAGTTGATCGTCAAAATGAAGCTGGAGTTGGTCGGGTTGACCGGCTTTGAGGATTTGAAACCTTCCGAAATCAGCGGCGGGATGAAGAAGCGGGTGGCGCTGGCCCGCGCGCTGGCGCTCGATCCGGAAATCCTCTTCAGCGACGAACCGACCTCGGGCCTCGATCCTGTGATGACTGCAGTCGTCGACGCCTTGACCCAGGACTTGACCCGCAAACTCGGAATGACCGCGGTTGTTGTGACGCACGATATGACCAGCGCTTTTCGCATCGCCACCCGCATGATTATGCTCGGCACGGGACCGCAACAGGGCAAAATCATTGCGGAAGGAACACCTCAGGAAATTAGAGAGAATCCCGATCCGATGTTGCAGCAGTTCATAAAGGGCGAGCCCGACGGACCGATTCCGTTGCGGCTCTCGAAGGGAGATTATTTGAAACGATTGCTCG
Organism: Limisphaerales bacterium; assembly: GCA_044226545.1. Lineage (GTDB taxonomy): Bacteria > Verrucomicrobiota > Verrucomicrobiia > Limisphaerales > SXQI01 > DASVNK01. The sequence goes on along the minus strand of JBGAGW010000014.1, from coordinate 144,693 downwards.
GAACCTGATATGAAAGCCCAAGACCGTTCCAACTACCTCATCGCCGCTGGAGTGATCCTCTGCAGCGCTGTTTTGCTCGGAGCCCTCACGTTCGCGCTCACGGGCTTCTCCCTGCGCAAGGGCGGGCGCAAGCTCGCCATCGAATTCCACGACGCCACCGGCATCAAACTCCATTCGGACGTCCGCTACGCAGGAAAGGCGGCGGGAAGAGTGGTCGAGCTGCGTTATCTCACCGCACAAGAGCGCGCCAGCGCGAAAGATCCTGCAAACGCTATTCGCGCTCTCGTTCAATTGAATGACGATGTTCCGCCCCTGCTCGATGACATAAGCGCGATCCTCAGCGCCGAGACCCTGCTCGGTGAAAAATTTATCGAACTGATGCCTGGAAGTCCCAAAGCGCGGCCGTTGCCTGACGATTCCGTGATTCAAGGAATTACGTTGGCGAGCATTGATTCAGTGGCTGGGGCGGCAAAAGACGCGATCGACAAAGTGAATGATATTCTCGGCAACGTGAAATCAGACTATCCCTCGCTGATTGCCAAGTTGACGGATTTGCTGAGCAAGGGGAGCGGAATCCTTGGCCAAGGCAGCAACCTTGTAAACAATGTCGATTCGACGATTCTCAACGCGAATGGTGCCGTCACCAAACTCAAGGCCGATTATGCCGATCTAATTCCGAAGCTTCATTCGATTCTTGCCGAAGCTCAAAATGTTGCGACTAACGCGGATCATGCCGTTCTCAAAGCTTCGTCATTGATCGAAAACCTCGACGGCGTCGTGAAGAACAACGAGGCCGATCTGAAAAAGTTGGTCGAGGAACTCCGTGTGACGTCGCAGAACCTCAAGGTTCTCACCACCTACGCCAAAGCGCTCACCGCCCGCCTCGCAGAGAAACCATCCAGTCTCATCTTCAGTGGCAAGAAGCGTGAGTTGCCTAGTGAAAGGTCTATCTTGGAAAGCAACCAGCCCGTCTCGACTGAAGAAAAACAAAACGGTCAAAATCCGTAATGTCATCCGCTGACGATCAACTGGCGCGCTACAAGATTTTGATGAACACGGCGCGCTGTTTCTGGCGCACGATGGATCTGAAAAGTCTGATCGACCAGATTCTTGACCGTTCCCAGGAAGTTGTGCGGGCGGAAGCCTGCACTCTTTTCCTGCCGGATCACGAAACGGGTGAACTGATCCTCCACTCGACCGATCCGAAACTCGCCTCCTTGCCCGAACCGCTCCGCGTTCCCAAAGGCAAGGGCATCGCAGGGGCAGTGTTTGATACGCGCAGCCCGATCAATATCAAAGATGCTCCAAACGATCCTCGTTACTATCAAGGCATCGCGCAAAAAGTTGGTTTCGTGACCCGCGCGATGCTCACCATCCCGCTACTGGAAGGCTCGAACTGCATGGGCGTGCTGCAAGCGCTCAATCCGGTTGGACGCGAGTCTTTTGATGACGAGGATGAAGAGATTTTCGAAGGCTTCGGCGGGCTGATCGCCATCGCGCTCGTTAGACTCGAAGCCGAACGAAGCCAAATCGAGATCGCACGCTCAAAACAGGAACTCCAGGTTGCTCGCGAAATTCAGGAATCCTTTCTGCCACCCGCCGTCGAGAAATTCCCGTTCTGCCGCGTCCTAATGGATTACTTTCCGGCATCCGAAGTAGGCGGAGATTTCTGTTCCGTTCATCTGGTGGGCGAAGACAAATTGCTCGTCGGCCTCGGGGATGTCACCGGCAAAGGAATTCCGGCCTCACTCACCATGGCGCGGGCGACGGCGATGATCAAAGCGCTCGTCCCGCAATTGAAAAGTGATTTGGGAAAATGGGTGTCGCTGCTGAATGATCAACTGGTGCAGGACCTGCAGGGGGGACGTTTCATCGGAATGACTTTCCTGTTGGCCGACGCGGTTTCTGGCATCCTGCAAATCTGTGCAGCAGGCCAATTCGCGCCCGTTCATTTTGATGGAGCCAATTGGTCCGAATTCAAGGCCCGCAACCATTTGCCCCTCGGCATCGCTCCTGGCATTAACTACAGCGCCGTCGAAACATCGTTGAAGCCGGGACACTCCTGGCTTCTGTTCTCCGATGGGATCCCGGAAGCGCGCAATGGCGCAGGGGATGATTTCACAATTCCGAGTCTCGTGCTCTCGCTTAATCAAACCAATGCAAGCCGCACCTTGCGTGACTTCGTCACTCGCTGGAAGGAATTCGTCGGGTTTGCGCCGCAACACGACGACGCCTCGCTCCTCCTGCTCGACTGGCGGGGCAAACCACCGCCAGTATCACTTGAATTGGTTTGCTGTGCGGAAACGATGAGCCATGGCCGCGAGTTCGTCGAGGCGTGGGCCACTTACGCCGGTTTTGACGACGTAACAGTTGGCCAGATCATCCTCGCTTGCGACGAAGCCGCGACGAATATTTTTCGTCACGCCTACGGCAATCATCCCGGTCCGCTCACCTTTCAGGCTGAAGTCAGCGAAACGGACCTTGTTCTGCGGATGACGGACAAAGCCAAGCCGGTCGATACATCGAAACTGAGCGGCCGGGCTCTCGACGATTTGCGACCAGGCGGGCTCGGTACCGTGATCATCCAGCAGGTGTTCGACGAAGTGACCTACGAACCCCTCGCTCTCGGAACAACCTTGATTTTGCGAAAAAAGCTTCCTGCCTAATTTATTTGGGCAGCCAAAAATCAGGCGCTTTCTTGCGTGTTTCAATCGAAACGTAACTCATTTTCGGATCGATGCGGAAACGAGTCGTCTCCTCTTTCAATACCGCCTCCCGCATGCCTTTTGACATGGCAGACTTTTCCTGATCATTTGCCGCGCCCATCGTCTTGGCGAACTCTTCGCCTCCTTTATCCATATCGGCAAAATCCTTCATGGAGGAGAAAATCAGAAAGGTGGGTGCGGGCAGCCCAGCCAGTACTTGATAAGTTCGAAAGCTGGTCTTGACTCCGGCTCTCTTGGTCGCAGCGCCATAGGCTTTGGCCGCTTCCTCAAACTCCTTTTCGTGACCGGGTCGAACACTGTAAACAGTGACTTCGAAAAGCCGCATTTGCACGATGTCCGGGAAATCGCCGTAAGAAAGATCTTTGCGACCGACCGCATGAATCACGCTGACCGAATCGACATGTTGAGCATCTTCAATTTGGAGGCGCTCCGTCTCTGCGGAAAGCTCCTTATTTGCATCTGTCCTCTCGAAATCGTCGCCCATCTTCGCGTGCGACTCGTAGGGAATCACGAACCACGCTTCGTCCGGGCCCGTGATAGAACTGAGCGCCAAATAGTGGTACGGATGTTTTGCTTTTTCGAAGGCCGCGGGCCATCCAGCTTCATGCCGTGAATGCGCCGCGACGTGCCCAACCTTCACCTTTTCACGAATAATAGAGATCACATTCGGTTGACTCGTCGGTAAGTCCTCCGCGGAAAACAGCGGCAGCGCCGAAAGACCCAGTGCAAAACAAAACGGTAGGAGGGAGTTTTTCATAATTGGTTGGTTTGGCGGGACTGTAGAAAGCCAGAGCGCTCTGTCAACATTCAAACTAATGCATTGCATTCCTTGAGTTGGGCCCCAAGCCCAACAGGTTCTTCAAACGGCATCTCGTTCGAATCGAGTCCGATTCTCCACGATGACAGGCGAATCGTAGAATTCGATTATGGGATCGACCTGAAACTTAGCGCGAATCATCGGTGCGACACGTTCGCTCATGAACAGTCGGGCGGCACGTTCATCACTCCAGAGATAAACTCCGCCAGCGGTCTGGCAGTCCTTCGAACTGAGGAATTGTTTCCGGACTAGACCAGGCACATTTTGGAATTTCGCTGCCACCTCCTCAAACGCAGCGCGAATTTGAACGGGGGTTAAGCCCGGCGGCAGTTGAAAACGGGTAACGACAGTAATCATGTTGTCCACGGGCCAACACATAGGCTGCAAATCGCTTCTTGTTAATGGGACGAAGGTGTAATCAGCGAGACCGACGTTTCCCGCTGTCCAGTCGCCGTCCAGTAATAGGCGTGGACAGAAGCGAGGCGGTTCTCTATGTTTGTGAGCAAGAGGTTTGCTCAAAAAGCGAGGCGTTCCGTATGTGGGAACAGCATTCAACGTTCGACACTCCGCCAACGAACGCATATTTGCGTTCCGATGCGCATGGTTTCAGGGCTTGGGCGGGTGTTGGAACGCGACTCGATCGATTTTTCGAAATCACCGGAAGCGTCTTGCATCAAGCCTCTTGTCCTAAAGCCTATGACGGTCAATGAAAGAAAAGAGCTGCGCGAACGAACGCATCTGGAAATCGCGATGAGCGCGGCGGTAGCCGCAGGACTCGCCCGGAGCGAAGCGGACGCGCGGAAGAACATGGATAACATTATCGAGCAGCACGCGTTCGAGCTCAAGGCGCAGTGGCTGCGCGAACGAGGAGGCGGAATTAAAGGGTGGCTCTATTTCCTGCGCAGCTTTGGATTTGAGGAGAAGGTGGTGGTGAGACGCCTCGATGTGGACCATGCCAACGCTGGCTCCGAACATTTTAAGCGCGGCGAGTTCGCGGAGTGATGATCCTGCGGAGGATGGGCGGCAAACCGTCGATCGTGCGTGACCACGATTTCTTAGAATTTCCGCCAACGGTCCACTGAATCAGCTAGCGCCAAATCAGCAAGGAGACGCGAGTCGAGGTGCTCAACTTCCGGATCAGCGGCTTCGTGGCGAAGCGCATTGGCAATGTGCACCGCGAGCGTAGGTGTAAAATCGCTTCCCCCGTCGAGTTGCGGTTCGTGGTGGTAGGTGATGGCATTAACGACTCGGCCCGGTAATCCCCAAAGGCTCAGAAGGTGACCGCCAATATCGCCGTGATGAGCGCCGAAAGCGGCCTCTTCCGCGGCGTGGAGGGAAAGGCCAAGATTTGCGGCCGCCCCGAAAACGCTTTCATACTGCGCGGGCAAATTGACGGCAAGGGCGAGTTTGCCGGTATCGTGCAGCATTCCGGCGATGAAACTTTCGTCGGCGGTCGCTCGTTCCGTGCCGACATCCTGAGCGATCCGCCGCGCCAGGTCGGCGACTTCGAGGCTGTGACGCCAGAGGGCTTCCATGGCCACGGGACCTGTGTCTCTCTTTTCGTAAGTGGCAAAAGCCTGGGTGGAAAGCATCAGACCCTTGATCGTTTCGAGGCCAAGATATGAAACGGCTTCGGCGGGGTGCGTGACTTCGCTTTGCAAACCGAAGAAGCCGGAGTTGACCAGGCGAAGCAATTTCGCCGTCATGCCGATATCCTGGCTGATGAGTTGGCCGATCTTGTCGATGTCTGGTGTTTCCTCCTGCAAGTGCTGAAGGACCTCGTTGAGAATGGAGGGCAGGGCTGGAAGACATTCCATCTCGCCAATAATCTGTTTGATGCGCTGGCTCTTCAGGCAACCATTGAAAGCGCAAGCTCGATCGATGGCAGTACGGAGTTCGTCCGGGTGACAGGGCTTGGAAAGAAATTGATGCGCAGTGCCGACGCAATCCATGACGGAGCTCCTGTCGGCGTAGTCAGAAATGATAACACGTACGGTCTGGGGGTATTGTTGCTTGAGCCGGGTAAGAAGTTCGGCGCCGTTCATACGGGGCATGCGCATGTCTGAAACGACGACTTGCCAGGGATGTTGAGCCATCATTTCGAGAGCGCGTTCGCCGCTCTCCGCGAATGCCATGTCCCACCGATCACCCAAAGGGTGAAGAGTACGTTTGAGCCATTGGAGAGCGTTTGGCTCGTCATCGACAAATAAAACGCGCGTTTTCTGAAGCTGATTCATCGCACTAGCTGCCATCACATCGGATGCTTGCTTCGCCAACTAAAGGGTAAGCCATTGATCTCTAATAATCTTCTTGAACAGCTTGCTTTCGCGGATTGCCTTGAAACTTTTTGTGCAAGCTGGCAGCAGTGGAGCGGGAGAAGATTGCGATGGGCCTTGATGCTTTTGTTTATTGCGACTGTTTCGAAAAACACAATCTACGATCGGATCCGCCGGCGGGGCTGGTGGTGAAGATCGAGCCGAACGGAGAGCCAACTTGTGAATCCGCAGATGAGCGGGGCTGGTCCACGTTCATGGCATGGAAGCAAACCAAGGCGTGCCTGCATTACGGTATGATCTTGATCAGGCATCGGCTGGGAACGCCGGAACAGGTCGACAGATTGCGAGCGGAGTTGCGAAAATATGAAGCCTCTTTCCCGTTGCTGCTAAAGACCGTTGTTTATTCCGGCACGCATACATGCGATTGGATTCCATTTGCTCGCATCGATCAATTGGCGGAAGAAGTGAAGCAACTCGCTCCCGAACGGGCCGATCACACGGTGGCGGACGCGCTGCAACTCTTCAAAATTCGGATGGCTGAGCTGATTATCGCCGCGCAGCATACGCAGAAGGCGATTTGCTTTTGATTGGCTATGCGGCAGAGGGTTGAGTGCTGTGGCTGCGCCGGGTGCCCTGGCCCCGAAGAAAAGCTTCGTACGTTCGTTCGATTCCGTCCCGGAGCTGCACCTGTGGTTTCCAGCCCAGCGCGAGAATGCGGGAACTGTCCATGAGCTTGCGTGGGGTGCCGTCCGGTTTTGAAGTGTCCCAGCGAATTTCGCCCTCGAAACCGACAACGGCCCGAACCAGTTCAGCCAGTTCTTGAACCGTCACGTCCGTGCCGAAACCGACGTTGATGAATTGTTCATCACTGTAATTTTCCATCAGGAAACAACAGGCCCGCGCGAGGTCCTCGGAAAAAAGAAATTCGCGGCGTGGCGTGCCGGTGCCCCAACAGGTAACAAAGGACGCGCCTTCTTGCCGGGCTTCGTGGAACTTTCGGATCAAGGCCGGAATGACGTGAGACGAATCGAGATCGAAGTTATCATTGAGGCCATACATATTGGTGGGCATCGCGCTAATGAAGTCGCAACCGAACTCCCGCCGGTAAGCCTGGCAGAGCTTGATACCGGCAATTTTCGCGATGGCGTACCACTCATTTGTCGCTTCGAGAGGACCGGTCAGGAGATAAGATTCCTGAAGAGGTTGCGGAGCCATGCGCGGGTAAATGCATGAACTTCCCAGAAACAACAGTTTTTTTACGCCGACCTTGGCCGCGCAGGTCAGCACGTTGTTCTGAATCTGAAGATTTTCGTAGAGAAAAGTCGCCGGGTAAGTGCTGTTCGCTTTAATTCCTCCCACGCGAGCAGCCGCGAGAAACACGTAATCGGGACGCTCCTGGTCAAAAAAGTGTTCGACCGCTTGTTGATCGATCAGATCGAGTTCGACGCGAGTGCGGCCAAACGCCTGGGTGAAGCCGCGAAAATGGAGTTCGTGCAGAATGGCGCTCCCAACCAACCCGCGATGACCGGCAACATAAATTCGATCCGTTCTCCGTAGCTGAGGCATAACCCGCGTTTCAAACGTCTTAGCGGCGAGGCTTGGTTACTTTGCCTTCGACCTTCTGAATCATCCGATCGATCTTTGCAACCTCGTCAAGCAGATGAGCCCTTGTCTCTTTAAGCATTTCCGCAAGCGCTTCGCGTCCTGGCCGTCGAGCACTGGTCAAATCGAGGTGATCCGCAATGTCGTCACCCCGCTCGAACAGCGAGTCGAATTCCCCAGCGTCAATTTTCTTGTTCACCTTCATATAGTCTCATCTCTTTGTGCCGTGCTCGGCGAGCGCTTATAATCCGCAAAGTAGCGCCACGTTTTGTAAAAATCACAGTCCACACTTTTTTTTCTATCCGGCCGATCAGAGCGAAGCGTGATTCTCCGATCGTGCGGGCCGAGATCTCGAGCCTGTCGATGTCCAACCAGACGCGCTTGGCCTCTTCGAAATCAATCCCATGTTTTGATTTATTCGCCTCACTTTTCTTCGGATCGTACTCGAAAGGATTCAATGCAGTATCGGATAAGGATTCGGTTTCTGAACGAGCTCCGCGTCCAGATCCAAATAAAAGTCGAGACGGCGATCTGTTTCCGCGTCATCAATGCTGCGAGCCATCAGAATGTAAGTAGCGTAATGATTGCCCTCGGACTCAACGAGGCTTCCATAGAATGTCGCGAGCTCCGCGTCGATGCTTTGCAATTCCTGGGAGAGGAGTTGGAATTTTTCGCAGCTTCGGCCTTCAATCAAGGCGCAGCAAATCAGATGATCGATCGATTGGGGACGGGTGCCGGTGCGAATGGCTCGCATCAGCCCGCTGATCCATGGGCTTGGGAAGGCGTGGCCGAAAGGAATGCTGCGAGTTTTGAGAAGGTTCAGGACGAGCTGGAAATGCTGGAGCTCTTCAATCGCAATGGCGTTGAGTTCTTCCACGCGCGGGTAGAGGTCCTTATACTTTTCAAGGCAGAGCGCGGTGGTGGCAGCTTTGCGTTCCAAATGTGCGTGATCGACCAACACAGCCGGAAGGTTCCTTTTTACCTTATCCAGCCAGTCGGCAGGCGGTTTGGCGCGGAGCATCAACATCGCGGCCCCACCTTAATGCATGGACCGCAAACGTGAAGTGCTTTGAGCGCGTCCGCCCGGCCTCAATATATGATCTGAAAACTGTCGTCTGGCAGCGCGAGCGCGGCAGCGAAACTCCACGCCGGCAAGTCCTCGGCACGTCCCGGCGCTCCAAGCGGTTGACCGTCCCGGTCGTACCGTTGCCATGCTATATTTCCGCCACGACCCCATGAAGTGCCTTCGGTCCAGACCAGCAGAACTTCGCCACGGGAATTGGCAGCGAGCGCAGGATGCTTACGCTTTGTTGACCGGGCGGGCATGATCGGATTTGCCGCACCCTCCTGGCTGACCTTACTGAAGAAGACATTGTCGCGACTTTCCCACGCCGCGAAGGTGGTCGGTCCGGCACTCGCGAAAGAGGCGCTACTCATCGGGCAGGAAGGGATTTTCCATGAATGACGAAAAACCGGTTTCAGTTCGTCCCCGGCACGACCAGCGAGCAGGATTTCGTCGCGGTTAACGGTCTCTTGAGCACTGCGGAAAAGAGCAAACAGTCGTCCATCGTTGTCTGCGAATGCTTTCATTCCGCAGCAACCGCACGCACCGGTGGCTTCGGTTGTGGCCAGCGATTCCTTGGAAAATGTTTTTCCGTCATCGTTCGATTGCGTGAAGTAAAGAGCCCGACCCGCCTCGCCATTCGTGTTTCCCGGCTTCGGGACGTGCCAGAAAACATAGACCTTTCCGCGGTTATCTGCAGTGATCGAGCCGCCACCGTCGAGGCCGCCCGCGAAAGTGATCAAATTCCGCTCGTGTTCGAAAGCGTTACCTGCATCGTTCAGTCGGGTGTAGAGCATAGGCGCATCCATGTAGCTGCCGCCTTTCGGCGCGTGTCCGTTCCAGGCGACATGCACCTTTCCATGCCCAACCGCGAGTTGCGCACCGCGAATAGTGCCCGCAGCCATGGCGCTTCCAGGCTCGGTGTTCACCCGTAAAGGCGAATTGAAATCGAGAGTCCCCGGTTCGCGACGAACGTAGAAGATGTCACCGTTGCCAGCCTCGCCCTTGTAGTAAATCAGGTGAATAACACCCGCGCTATCTACTGCTGCCTGAGGCTGAAGCCCGCGATCGGGCGTTCGAAGAACCGTTACCGGTTCCGCAGTGGGCCGGTAAAAGCTTCCGGACAGGACAAGCCCGATCAGTATCAAGAATCGCAAAAAGGGTTTTGGCGCTTGCATAGGTAATACCCTCCAAAATGTTAACAGCTCCGTCAACATAACATCACTGGATGGGCGCCAGGACCGATCGGCGTTCTCACGGATGCGAAATTCGCATCGCTGCATTTAAGTCACGACCATTTGAACCGAAAGAGTGAACTCGCGCGGATTGATGCAAGCCCTTCGCTCTTAGCGGCTACCATCATATTTGAGCGGATTTCAAAATCCTCAATCGTGAGAACCTGGCCGCTGGCACTCGGCAGGCTTCTCATTAGCGCGAATCCCGCAGTTTAACTCTTAAACAGGAGCTAACATGATGTCAGTCCTTTTACGAAATGTCCTGCCGCTAATTCTCTTGGCGGTTCTGTTCGCCGGTTGTGCCACCAGAATGAGTGAAGAAGACCGCTTCCTTTGGAACGCGAGCACGAACGCTCCCTCCGGACAGCGTTAGATCCCTCGTGATCCGAAGGTCCGGGCAAGCCGCCACGTCATATTCCAATTTTTGCGTCTAGCAGAACCGCACAAATTGGTTTCCGCAAGTTTGATAACCGCAGACTGGAACGAAACCCACAATATCGCCTGCGGCTGTTGTCTGAGCACGCCACCCTGATTCTCAGAGCGACAAGATGCGCGAAAAGGAGCGTACGCGGGAAAGGGGGCGCTGACCTCCGGGTGCCTTTTCCCGCCAGCCTGTTGCCCTGGTTCTCACCAGTGATAGTGGCACCTCCGTTGCTCATGAGTGGCACGCCGGTTGACAAGCGGCAATTTGTGAACGCATTCGGAGTAATGAATATCCGCTGCTTGTTTAGGTTCACGCTGGCGTAAGAACAACAACGCAAAACAAGTAATAATATGCAGATCAAGACTAATCGTAAGTCAGGCTTCACGCTCGTCGAAATCATGATTGTCGTGGCGATCATCGGATTGCTCGCGGCTATCGCGATTCCTAACTTCGTCAAAGCTCGTGGCACCGCGCAAAAGAACGCGTGCATCAACAACCTCCGCCAGATTGACGGCGCGAAGGAACAGTGGGCTCTCGAGAATAAGAAATCCTCGGGCTCGACCACAGTCGACAGCGAAGTGCAGGCCTATATCAAAGGCGCGGCTCCGAGCTGCCCTGGTGGTGGCACTTACACCTACAACGTCGTTGACACCAATCCTTCTTGCAGCCTCTCGGCTTCCGGCCACACGCTGTAATTCGGATCTCTTTTCATTCGCTAGAAGGCCTGGGATTAAACGCCCGGGCCTTTTTCATTTCTGTCTTCGGGTTTGTTATCGATTAGTTTGATCGTCAACGATTCCCATGTTTGGGAATGGCACCCCCGCTGCTTCAAACAGTCGATCCGGCCGACAACGCGGCAATACGTGAACACTGTTTGGAATTATAATAATACCGCCGCTTGTCTTGTTCACACCGGTGAAAAACGAAAGAACTAATATGCAGATCAAGACAAACCGCAAATCAGGGTTCACCCTCGTGGAAATTATGATTGTCGTGGCAATCATCGGATTGCTCGCGGCGATTGCGATTCCCAACTTCGTGAAAGCTCGCGGCACCGCTCAAAAGAACGCATGCATTAATAACCTCCGCCAGATCGACGGAGCAAAGGAACAATGGGCCTTGGAAAACAAGAAGTCCTCGGGGTCGACCACAGTGGACAGCGAAGTGCAAACCTACATCAAAGGCCCTGCTCCGAGCTGCCCTGGTGGTGGCACTTACACCTATAACGTGGTGGACACCAATCCGTCCTGCAGCCTCTCGGCTTCCGGTCACACGCTCTAATAAGCTAAGGGTCCTCGCCCCGCAGGGAAACGATTTCCTGCGCGGGTGGGACGCGAAAGAGCCTATGAATATAGTATGGTTCAAGCCCACGCGACGAGGGTTTACCCTGGTCGAGCTGATGATCGTGGTTGCGATCTTCGGCATTTTGGTGGGCCTTGCCTTGCCTAACTTTATCAAGGCGCGCGTCCGTGCGCGCCAGCAGCTTTGCATCGAAAACCTTTCCCAGATCGAATCAGCTAAACAGATTTGGGGTGTGGAACATGCCAAGAAAGATGGGGACGTGCCGGTGAATGGCGAACTGGTAGGTCCTAATCTCTACATGAAAAATGACCCTCTCTGCCCGGCCGGTGGCACTTATAGCTATAACGCGATTGGTGCCAACGCGAGTTGCACCATCGACGGACACTCGCTGTAATCACTTTCAGGAAGTTACGCGGAAACGCCCCTCTCGTCGCGAGAAGGGCGTTTTTCTTTTTGCAACGCTCTACTGAGCAGGCAGAAAGGGTTATTCAATCGGTCAGATGCGCCGAGACCGAGGTAGGCGGGCTTCTCGACGGTCGTTCACAGGTCAGAGGCGCTGCTCCGAGAGATGCAATATGTCACACAGGCTTAAGCCGCCTACCCGAGAGGAGAATTGTCACGAAGGCCGTGCTGACAAGAGAAACGAATATCCCGAGGCGAAACGAGTCGTCGCGGTATTCCAGAGTGATCCGATGGGAACCAGCAGGTATGGTTATTCCTTGGAAGGCACCGTTAGCTCTAAGGATGTCCGTGGGTTGTCCGTCGATGGTCGCCTGCCAGCAGTGATAGAACGTTTGGGAAAGGACGAGGAGAGCTGAGGTGTCCGTTGAAGCATTCAGCGCGATCCTCTGCGGCTTCCAATCCAGTGGCGCGACCTTTGCCGCCCCGCTGATGGCTACCGGGCTTGCCAGGAATGCTTCTGCGCTCGGATTGAAATCCCCGCGTAATACTTGCTCCAAAGGATCTGGAACCACCCGGATGTTCTTAGGAGATGTGACAAACGGGAGAGCAGAAGCCCGGTGCTCCCATTTTTCCCAGGAGCCGGGAGCGGTGATTTGAGTCACGCCGAGGAAATCCATCACGGAGACGGGAGGAAGGTTCGTGCCTTTATATAGTCGATCCTGCAACTTCGACATTTCACGTGGATAAATGGCGTAGAAACCGTCGATCTTCGGGACGTTGTCGAGTAGATTCAAGTTGCAATAGAGTGAAAGACGGCTCGCCATCACATCCTCCGAGGGCTTATCGAGTTTTAGATGGTCCACCGTTTCCGCCGCTTCGGGCGAAATCATCGCGCGACCTTCCCCCAACTTTGGCCGCGGGTGCATTTCCGCGCCAACGCCGTCGTAGACCCATCGTGGAGCTACGGGGTTCTGCCACGTCGTGTGGGTCAGTCCGTCGACGACAACTAGCGCCATAATTAGCGGCATAACCGGTTTCCGAGCCAGCACGGTCAGCACACCGGCAGCCGCAAGAAGAAACGCCATGCGCCATAGGCCATTCGGCGTTGTCACAAAAGCCCGACTGTAACGAAAAGGGTAAAACTCCGCATAAAGGATTAAGGCGAGGATTCCGACGCTCAGAGTTATCGCAGGAATCCAGATAAGACGTCGATTCGGAGGATACTCGCGCAAATGCTGCAGACCAATCGCGCCGAGCAGAGGAAAAACAAAGGCGGCCAGAACGATGAACTTAATCGGGAAGCGCATCATGCCCAGGCCGGGCACCGTGCCGCGAAGCCATTTATAAAGAAGAGCGCGGTCACCGAGAGCCATCCACATGGAGAAGAGCAGCAGGCCACCGAGCAGCCAAACTCTGCGGTTCCGAACTTTTATTAGCGCAATCAACGCGAGCAGAACAACGGCAATGCTCACGTAGTATGTGGAGATCCAGTATTGGCCGGGCTGTGAATGGACATCGTGATATGACGGAAACATGTAGAAGAGCGGCACAATGAAATTGGCCCAACCCCAAGGTGGCATCGGCCATTGTGAACCGCGAAACTCACCGTCGCGCTGGGATTGTTGAAGTAAATCCAGAAAGGGCAAAAGTTGGGCTGCTGAGATTCCGGCGACCAGCAGGACGAGCAAGGGAAAGCGGAGGAGCGGTTTGCGCCACTCTCCGCGTAATGAAATCAGCCAAAGCGCGGCGGCAAAGGCCCAGGTGAGCACGATAATTTCCGGCGCGCCGGCCAGCATTTGCACAGATCCCACCAACGCCGCCAAACCAAGCGCGCGCGCATTCCCGGTGAACGCGCGCTCCGCCGTCAGGACCACCCACGGCATCCAGCCGAGGGCCGCTATATTATTTGGCCACTTCAGGCAACTAAGCAGGACGCCGTTGAACAGGAATGCGAGCCCCGCGAGTGTTGCAGCGGAATTGCTTCCAGTCCATGAACGTGCCAGCCGGTACATGCCGAATCCGCCGAGCCACCAATGAAACAGACAAAACATCGGCAAAGACCAGGAAAGCGGGAGCAAGATGTAAATGAGCGAGAGCGGATAGAGCACCATGGTGTTCCACTGCGCGAGAAAGGGCAGGCCGCAATCGTTATAGGGATTCCAAAGCGGGATCGTTCCTTGCCAGAAAGATTCCTTATGATAGGCGGCGAGCGGATAGGAAAAGATGGCAAAATCCCGGAAAAAAAAGGTATCTCGCCCGGCGATGACACCGGGAAAACAGGCGGCGATCAGGCAGGCGGTTAGCAGGCCGAAGCGCGCCGGAGTGAACCATTGCTCAACCCCTTCGGCAGTCGTTTTCACAGCGAAGCGGCATTGTTAGGAGACGTATCGGCGTTTTCGAGAGGGCGCTAAAGCAACGTTACTCATCGCTGTCGCCATTTCGCTTCTGCCACCTGGGCTTTTGCGGTTCAGGAAGCGTGGCGTCGACCTTCGCGTAGTAGGTTTCCTCTCCGAAAATTTCGTCGGCCTGTTGTTGGAGTTGGCGGGTGGGTGCGACCCAATATTTTTCGTGAGTTTCGATGAAGACGGCTTCGCCGGTCGGGTAGCGAAGACAAAGGAAGAGGGGGATCTTGCCGGGATGCGCCGTAGCAAGCCCTTTGGCTTCTTCGAGTTTCTCCGCGTTGATGTGCGAGGTATGCAGACGGAGATGCACCTGCTTGGTATAGCGACGGGGAGCATCCTCCAATAACATGATCTCCTGGGGAAAAATTTTTGGTTTGTCTTCCCCATTATTGACCTCGCCCACGACAAGGATCGCGTTGCCGGACTTCAAGAGCTCGCGGAATTTGTCGTAATTCTCGTTCATACAAAGGAGCTGCATCGATCCTTCGAGATCTTCGAGCGTGACCATCGCATACGGTTTGCCGCTCTTTTTTGAAATGCCTTGTTGCACCGCGCTGATCATTCCGCCGATGCGTGTCACGGTGCGAGGCTGAACTTGAGCGGCGGTGATGCTGTTGTGCAAAGCGTATTTTTCGAGGATGGAAGCGTACGGAGTGAGCGGATGACCAGTGACGTAAAAGCCGAGTAACTCCTTTTCGGCGGCGAGAAGCTCACTTTGTGGCCACTCGGGAAGGCGCGCAACTTTCTCACCTTGATCCGAAGCTTTTTCTTCGAACGCACCAAACAGCGAAGCCTGCCCGCGCTGACGATCCTGAATAATGCTCGTGGCGCGCGCCAGAGTCCGATCGATTTGCGAAAAAAGGGTCGCGCGTGTTTCGCCGAAGGTGTCGCAAGCACCCGATCGAATAAGAGCTTCGAGGACTTTGCGATTCACTGTTCGGGTATCAACGCGTTCGCATAGATCCGCCAGTGCCTTGAATTTTCCATCTTTCTGCCGTGCTTCGAGGATGCTTTGAACGGCGACTTCACCGATTCCCTTGATGGCGGCGAGGCCGAACCGAATGACGGTGCCCTCACGCGCCGGCGCGAAGGCGACGAGACTTTCGTTGACGTCGGGGGGAAGAACTTCGACTCCGAACGTGCGAGCTTCGTTGATGAGAATGCTGAGCTTTCCGGTGTCGCTCATATCGTTCGTCATCATGGCGCTGAGGAATTCCACCGGGTAATTGGCCTTCAGATAGGCCGTCTGGTAGGCGACGATGGCGTAGGCGGCCGCGTGGGACTTGTTGAATCCGTAACCAGCGAATTTCTCAAGCAAATCGAAAATCTGGTTGGCCTTGGCCGCAGGGATTTTGTTTATTTCGGCGCAACCTTTGAGGAACTTCTCGCGCTGCTTCGCCATTTCCTCGATCTTCTTCTTGCCCATCGCGCGGCGGAGAATGTCGGCAGCCCCGAGGGTGTAGCCGGCGAGCGCTTGAGCGGCCTGCATGACCTGTTCCTGATAAACGAGAATTCCGTAAGTCTCCTTACTAATCGGTTCCAGAAGCGGATGCTCGTATTCAATCTTCACTTCGCCGTGGCGCCGCTTGATGAATTCAGGAATAAGGTCCATCGGGCCGGGACGATAAAGCGAGATTAACGCCGTGATGTGCTCGACGCTGCTAATCTGGAATTTCCGGCAAAGATCGCGCATCCCGCCGGATTCCAACTGGAACACTCCAATCGTATTCGCCTTATTGAGCAGGTCGTACGTTTTCGCATCGTCCAGCGGTAGTCGATCAATGGGAACGTCGATTCCCTTCGTGTGTTTCACCAGCTCACAGGTGTTGCGAATAACAGTGAGCGTCTTCAGCCCGAGGAAGTCCATCTTCAGCAGACCAAGATCGCCGACCGGTCCCATGGCATATTGTGTGACGATCGTGCCGTCCTCGTCCTGCTTGAGCGGGAGCAGATCGTGCAACGGGCGATCCCCAATCACGACTCCGGCGGCATGGACGGAGGAGTTGCGCGTAATGTCTTCGAGAACGAACGCCGTATCGACCAGTTCGCGCGTGACCTCTTCGGAATCGTAAGCCGTTTTGAAATCGGGCGATTGCTTTAGAGCCTTTGCCAGATCCATTTTAAGTTCATTCGGGATCATTTTGGCGAGGCGATCGCATTCCCCGTAACTCAACCCCATCACACGTCCAACATCGCGCACGACCGATTTGGCGCCCATCGTGCCGAACGTGATAATTTGCGCGACCGATTCGTTCCCGTATTTTTTTCGGACATATTCGATAACGTCCGCGCGGCGATCATCGGCGAAGTCGATATCGATATCAGGAGGGTTCACGCGTTCCGGGTTCAGGAACCGTTCGAACAGGAGGCCGTAACGGATGGGATCGACATTGGAGATTTCCAGAAGGTACGTGACAATGGAACCGGCCGCGCTACCGCGGGCCACGCAGGAGACACCGATGCTGCGACCGTAGCGGACGAAATCGCCGACAATGAGGAAGTAGCTGATGAAGCCCGTTTTCTCGATCACCTTCAGCTCCATTTTCAGACGGTCAGTGACCACCCTGATGGCATCCGCCACACTTGGATCCGCCAGAGAGGTAAAGTCATTTTGGCCTTCGACCGGTTGGAAAGTAGGTAGTTGCCGTGCGTCTTCTACGGAGTCGATAACAAACTCTTCCCCTTCAGCCCGCGCCCGCATGCCGTAGCGCGTATTCAGACCTTCAGCCAGCAATTGGCGCAAATAACCTTCACGCGTGAAGTGCTCGGGCGGCGCAAAAACCGGGTAGTACAGCTTGTTGAAAGCGATCTCGACGTTGCACTTTTCGGCGACTTCGAGAGTGTTTTGAACGGCATCGGGCACTTCGTGAAAAAGCGCCTTCATTTCGTCGGCACTCCGCAGGAAGAACTGTTCCGGCACGTACCGCATCCGCTTGGTGTCAGTCAGAAGGGCCTGCGTGCCGATGCAGATCAGGCAGTCATGCGCATGGGAGTGTCCGCGTTCGACGTAATGCACGTCATTGGTCGCAACAAATTTCAGGCCAAACTCCTTCGCCCAAGGAATGAGGTGTTTGTTCACCTTAGCCTGCTCTGGAATCCCGTGGTTTTGTAGTTCGAGATAAAAATTTTCCGGCCCGAGTACCTGTTTAAACCAATCGATTGCGTCCCGAGCGTGCTTCAAGTCGTCTTTCGAAATCGCTTCGGGAATTTCGCTGGCGAGGCATCCGGAAAGCGCGATCAATCCCTCCTTATGTTGGACCAGAATCTCTTTGTCGATGCGCGGCTTGTAGTAATACCCTTTCAGGTGCGCATCGCTGACAAGCTTGACGAGATTCTGATAACCGATCTCGTCTTTAGCCAGAAGGACCAGGTGATTGTAAACGTCCTTGCCTCCCGAACTGCTTTTCTTTTCCAAACGGCTCCCGGGTGCAACGTAAACTTCGCAGCCGATGATCGGCTTCATCCCTTTTTCGCGAGCCGCCTTGTAGAAGTCGATCGCGCCGTACATCACGCCGTGATCGGTGATCGAAATGGCCGGGAACTTCAGGTCATGCGCGCGCTCCATCAACTTGTCCAAACGGCACGCCCCATCCAGGAGCGAATACTCCGTGTGAAGGTGAAGATGAACGAAATCCGCATGCGACATGCTCACAAGTTAATGGCGCTCCTAAACCCTGAGCAAGCGAACGTTGTTGAAAGGTTGTCCACACGCTGGAATCTCGCGTGTGATTAGCGCGGAGATGCCCTGATCGCAGCCCCGTTCGTCGTACTCGCATCGAGCGCGTACCAGTTAAAAATCACTTTGATGGTTGAGAGGGAATCGCGTTGACGCACCGATTCAGCCGGCGAAAAGCGAAGCTTTCGCGTGAGGTCGATGGCGGAATTGTCGGCAATTTTCGAGCCACTGTTCTCGATTATGCGACAGGAGAAGACGGAGCCATCGGAATCAACCAACGCCTTCATCACCGTTGGTCGAAGGGCATCAGTCGCATACTGAATGGGAATCGGCGGTGCCGAGACGACCCGGCGGCCGGCAAGGTCTTCGATCTCCAACCGGCTTCGCGGTTCGGACGCGCTCGATCCGATCGAAGCCATAACGGAGGTGGGCTCCGGGAGAGATCGCGTGTGCGGCAGTGCCGCAAAAGTGGGCTCGGCATCTTCTTCTTCCGAAGAAAGCTCCGAAAATGTGAGAAAGGATGGCGGAGAAAGGGAATCCGGTGGGACGTACGTGCGCGGCGTCTCGACGATCCACGCGGGACCGGAAAAACCACGCGGATTTGCACTCGTGAAAAGGCTGGTGTCCTGCAGGCCGAGCCATTCGGAAGGTGCGCTAAACTGAACGAAGCTGACGGTCGGCTCGTGAGGATATCTTGTGCGTACACCTTGAAGCGCGCGCGGCGCCAGAAAGAGCAACACTCCCTGGAAAACTATGACCGCGAGGACGACTGCAACCCATCGGGCGCGCGGCCACCGCACGAGATCCTTTTCAATCTGTAAATCTCCGGCGCTGCTCACGATCGATCAGCCCGCAGTCGGTTTGGTGGCAAAGTAAACATCCGTTATGCCGGCTCGTTTGGCGATTTCGGCCAGCCGAGTAATCTTCCCGTAAGGGACGTTTTTGTCGGCCTGCAAAAGCAAAGTCAGCGGTTCCGTGGCACGGCCCACTGCCTCCGCCAACTTGTCCAGGAGAACTTTTTCTGAAATGAGCTGATGCTGAAAGAAAAGCTGGCCGTTCAAATTCAAGCCCACCACAACCACGGGATTGCGCGCCCCAGTAAAACCGGCAAAGTCGGGCAGTTCCAAACGGGCGCCTGGCAACTTCAACGCAATGCCGGCGCCCTTGAGAAGATTCTCCACCTGCGAGACAGAGCGCGGGCTGGCAGTTGGTTCTGTTTCCAGCAAAACGCGCCGGGGTAACGTGCCCTTTTGGCTGCGCGATTGAAGTTCGTTTTTAAACCCGGAGAGATCATATGAGTTGCCGAGAAATTGAATCGTGCCGGCCGCGCTTACCTTCACGGAGCGAGACTGCATTTCCGGGGGAGGCTCCTCGTCAACCAGTTTCACCGGCACGCCGGGAAAAAAGGTGTGCGAGTAAAAAAGCATCACGAACAGCACCACCAGGAAAAACATGCTGGCGAACGGGGCGGCATCCACGCCGCCGCGAAAAATCTTGATGTTGCGCGAGTAACGCATGCGTTAACGGCGAATTTCCGCGATCATGTTCAGGATCTCGGTCGAAACCTTTTCCATATCCAGGACAATCGCATTTACCCGGCTGACCAGATAATTGTACCCTGCGTAACCGGGAATTGCGATCGCCAGGCCCATCGCGGTGCAAATCAGCCCTTGCCACACGCCCTCGGAGAGTTGAGCCATGTGAGAATAAAGGCCTGCTTCCTCCAACTTAATGAAGACGCGAATGAAGCCGAGCACCGTTCCCAGGAAACCCATGAGAGGTGCAATCTGCGCGATGGTAGCCAGCACATTGAGTTTCTCTTCAAGGCGCGGAACCTCGACCAACCCGGCTTCCTCCAATGCTTCGCGCACACCTTCACGCCCGCGTTCCCGGTTCAGAATAGCAGTTTTCACAAGGCGAGGAACTGGACCCGGCGTGGCATCGCATATCGAAAGGGCTTCGACCACATTTTCGCGTTTGAGCACGTTGCGCACACCGTTAATGAACTCGGAAGAGTTGATCTGAGCCCGGTGATAGTGCAGCAAACGCTCAATAAAGACAGCAATGCCAACTGCGCTGACGAGCAGCAACAGCCACATCATCGCGCCGCCCTTGGCAAGCAGAGTTGGCAACATGGCAGATATATACGGGGCGCGAATCGAACTTCAAAGCCCAAAACGAGTTCGGAAAGCCGTTGCCTCTTTTTAGGTATTTCCTTCGTGCATGAATCGCTTTAACTGTTCTGCACCATGAGAAAAAATTTATTTGATCGCGGGCTGCTGATCGCATTGCTCGGCGTTTTGCTCTTCAGCGCCTGTGTTCCTTCACTTCAACCGTTTTACACGGAAAAGGACCTCGTTTTCGAATCGTCATTGATCGGTTCCTTCGGCGAGGCTGATGGGAGCGCAACCTGGACTTTCATGAAAGCGGGTGATCGGGAATACAACCTCACCATTAAGGACAAGGACAAAAGTTCAAGCTTCGTTACTCACTTGTTTAAAGTCGGGACCGTTCACTTCCTCGACTTATACGCCGTCAACGAAAGTCTGGATGATTCGCCGCGCGAGGATTTCTTTAAGGCATCACTTATTCCTGGGCACCTGGCGCTCAAAGTGGCGTCTCTTCCTCCCAACCTCACGTTGCAAGTCATGGATGAAGACGGGATCAAGGAATATTTAAAGGGTAACAAAGGAGTCGTCCCGCACAGCTTTGTCGGGAGGGAACTATCGGACCGCCTGGTTTTCACCGGTTCGAGCGAGCAGATGCGCGATTTTCTTAAGCGAATCAGCGCGGAAGAGAAGTGCTGGGGCAAGCCAGCCGAATTTCAAAGACGCAAGTAAGTGCTGGAGGCGCAACATTTTGCGGCCGGAGCGATTTGCGCTCCTCGCGCTGCGTGTTAGCGTAGGCGCGCGCCTGAATGTTTGGACGTGTCCGCCGTCTAAACGGCGTATAGATTATGAAACAGGTGAATTTCGATGCGCTTCTCACACGCCCGAGACCGCCGTTTCCAGCATGACCAGCATACGCCGGACGCTTTCTTTAAACTTTCAGGCCATTCCGATCACTCTCTCCATATGAACTTGAAACAACTGTTTTTTACCTCGATCAAACCTGCATCTGCCACCGCTCTGGCTGTGATTCTGGCGGGCTGTGCCTCCGCAGGCGTGAAGAATCCTTCCGGAACGGGTGTGACGGAAATGCGGCCGGATGAACGTGGGTTCGTCGGCGGGACGGGCGTTGAATCGACCGATATTATCGCAGCCACGGACAAAATGGCGCGCGAAATCCTGAGCACACCTGAAATCGCGACGGCGCAGACCAGGATTTACGTCATCACCGATCCCGTCATTAACAATACGCGGTTTGCCATCAACAAGGATATCTTTTTGACCCGGATCCGGACGGAGCTGAATTCGAAAGCACGAGGCAAGATGACCTTCCTGGCGCGTGAGTATGCCGCCACGCTGGAGAAGGAGCGCCAGATGAAGCAGACCGGCCAGGTGACGACCAGCAGCGATCCAAACGTGCAGGAATTTCGCGGCGCGGATTATCTGCTGACTGGCAGATTGGAAGGGCAGTCCACTCGCACTTCTAAAGGGATCAGTGATTACATTCTGTATACGTTCCAATTGGTGAACGTGCGGACGACCGAGATCGTGTACGACGGCTCGTACGAAATCAAAAAGCAAGGGCTGGAAGACGCTTCTTACCGCTAATCGTATCTATCTCTCATGAGCCGCCGAGGCGTATTGTCGAGTTTTGCCGGGCTGGTTTTGCTCGCCGGTTGTGCGAGCACCCCAGCACCGAAGCAGACGTTTACGCCCACGGGCGACCCCGTTCTGGATGGAGAAAACGCGCTGGCTTCGGCGCCGGAGAAGGATCGCGTGCTTTGGCAGTACCGCGTTGGTTTGACCGCTCTGCGGCGCGGCAACTACGCCGAAGCGCAACGGCTGTTCGACGAAGCGCTGTCTCGCGTCGGGAACATCATTGGGCAGGACCTCTCCGCCAAAAAAGCGCGGAGCATGTTCAACGAAGAGGCGAAGAAGACTTTTCTTGGCGAACCATACGAGCGCGTGATGGCATATTTCTACCGGGGCATCCTTTACTGGATGAACGGCGAACCCGATAACGCGCGCGCCTGCTTCCGCAACGGCGAGATCCAGGATAGCGATACCGAAAATCGCGAATACGCGAACGATTGGATTCTGCTCGATTATCTTGATGGTCTCGTGACCACGCGTTATTCCGGCGACGGTTCGGATGGCTTCAAACGTGCGCAGAAAAATTTCAAGCTGGGGCAGCTTCCCGAATACAGCCGCTCCGCGAACACGATGTTCTTTCTTGAGTTCGGCCAAGGTCCTGGCAAGTACGCGACCGGCGAACATTCGGAGCAACTGCGCTTTCGTCCGGGACAATCGGTCGTTCAAGGCGCGTGGGTGAAGGTGGACAACAAAGCGGTGCGTATTGCGCCGTACGACGACCTCAATTTTCAGGCGACGACGCGCGGCGGGCGGGTCATGGATCACGTTCTTGCCAACAAAGCCGTGTTCAAATCGGCTACGGATGCTTTCGGAAATGCCGCAATCATTGGCGGGGCTGTCACCGCTGCGGGGGTTCATGGCGGAGAAGAAGTGGGCCTTGGTCTGATCGCGGCCGGCATCATCAGCAAGGTTGTTTCAGCGGCAACCACGCCCCAGGCGGATACGCGAACCTGGGACAATCTTCCCGGCTATCTGAGCTTCGTTGCGCTCGAACTGCCGCTCGGTCCCCACACGGTTACATTCGAGTTTACCGATGCGGCGGGCCGCACCATTCCCAATTTGACGAAGTCGTTCAATTTTACCGTGACCGCCGGTCATGACGCGGTCGTGTTCGGCAGTGACCACAATATTTAATATGAAAAACTATCTGCTCATTTCTGCTCTCAGCGCTGGTTTGCTCGCAGCGATCGGTTGCCAATCCGGTGGCGGCGCCTATACCGCAACCGACACCACCAACCATGCTATTGAGAACTCCGAGACAGTCGTTCTCCTCGGTTCAGGGGTGCATCACTCCGTCACCTCGACCGGCGTTCAGGAAACCGCTTTGCCTGACGGACGCATGCAAGTGATTGCCAATCTCCGCAACAAAGAATCGCGCCGCATCGAAGTGCAGGCCCAATGTGAATTCAAGGATGCGCAAGGGTTCCCTGTCGATTCCACTCCGTGGCAAACGGTTGTGTTGACGGAAAATGCTCAGGAAGGTGTAAAGTTCGTTTCATTCAACGACAAAGCCAAACGCTACACCATCCGCGTGCGTGAGGTGCACTAAAACTCGCACGGTACGGAGTCGCGCCTTCAGGCGGTGAAACATCATTGGTTCCTCGGCCAGGAAATTCCCCTCTCACTTTGCTTTCGGAGTCCAGCCGCCTGAGGACGGACACCCTGCGCAGCAGGGAGTTGCGCCACTCCGGGTGTTTTGGCAATGTCACTTTATGGCGACCGTTCTCAGTCATTTTGAGCAAGAGCCGCTTCTTGTCCATACGAGTCCCGGATGGGAGATGGACGACCATGACCTCTTTAGTTTTTGCCGGGCTAACCGGAATTTGCGGATCGAACGGAATGCCAAGGGAAACCTCATCATCATGCCACCGGTAACCGGCGGGAGCAGTCGTGGGAACACCAAGCTGACGGCTGCATTTGAAAATTGGGCTACGCGCGACGGCAACGGTGTGGTTTTTGATTCTTCTGCCGGTTTTGTTCTTCCCAATGGCGCGATGCGTTCGCCGAATGTGGCGTGGGTCAGGCAAGAGCGGCTGAATGCTCTGGACGAAGATCCAGCTGATGAATTTGTACCGCTCTGCCCTGACTTTGTCCTGGAGCTGCGATCTCCTTCGGATTCACTACGAGCGCTGAAGTCGAAAATGCAGGAATACATCTATAATGGGGCTCGTCTTGGCTGGTTGCTCGACCCGATGGAAAAGCAGGTTCACGTTTATCGGACCGGGAAAGAACCGAGAATCTTGAATGATCCGAAGAGCGTTGCGGGCGGTCCTGTCCTCAAAGGATTCGTTCTTGACCTGGAGCCGATTTGGTTGGCCACGCGTAGACTTAAACGAGAATAGTTACTCCCATTGATTCGCCGCAGAAGCATTTTGACGGCGCTCGGCTCGGCTGCTAAGAACTTCCGGCCTAAGGCAATGTCTGGCTCCGGGAAGATGTTGCCTTGGCAGGAGCGCAATGCGGTTTTGGTACAATCTGCTGTTCACGATCTTTTTCGTGGCAAGTTCGCCATATTATTTTTGGCGAATGTCGCGCCGTGGAAATTGGCAGGCCGGCTTCCAACAGCGCTTCGGCAAGTTCTCGAGCAAACTTAAATCAGCCCTCACAAATCGTCATACGCTCTGGATACATGCGGTGAGCGTTGGCGAAGTAAATATCGCGACGCAGCTCATTCGCGCGATTGAAGCGCGATTGCCCAATCTCAAGATCGTTGTTTCCACCACGACTTCGACCGGGATGGGCGAACTGCGCAAACGACTGCCGAGCCACATCGAGAAGATCTACTACCCGATCGACCGCCGTGTTTACGTGAGTCGCGCGTTGCGCATCATTAATCCCGAAGCAGTCGTGTTGGTTGAAGCCGAAATCTGGCCGAATTTTTTGTGGACTGCCCGGTCGCGGCGTATCCCGACATTTCTCGTAGGGGTAGGCGTGCAAAATGAACACGATAAACAACGTCTTCTAAAACTGGGCGCACGCCCCGAGGCGGTTCATGTGGTCGGAAACCTGAAGTTCGACGGCGCGATCATAGCCGAAAAGCCCACACTGGATGTTCCGACTTTGCTGAAGAAACTGGCTGTTCAGCCGAATGCGCCGATTATTGTGGCCGGAAGCACTCATGCGGGTGAAGAAGCGATTCTCTCCCGTGTTTTTCGCAAGCTGCAAAAGGATCATCCCAATCTTTTTCTAATTATCGTTCCCCGCCACTTCGAACGAGGTAAAGAGGCCGGCGGGGACGTGAAGGCGGCAGGGGTGCGTTTCGTTTACCGAACGGAGATCAGTGCCGACACTTCGTTTCGTCCCGGCGAAGTCGATTGCCTTCTCGTGAACACGACCGGTGAATTACGCGACTTTTACCGGGTGGCCACAGTCATCTTCGTGGGCAAGAGTCTTTCGGGCGAAGGCGGACAGAACCCGATCGAACCAGCGGCGCTGGCGAAGCCGGTGGTATTCGGGCCGAACATGCAAAACTTCGCGAGCATTACCGAAGCGTTTTTGCGGAAAGACGCCGCCATCCAGGTGCGCGATGAAAGCGCACTGGAAGAATCGCTGCGTAAATTGTTGAGCGATCCTTCGAAACGCGAACGGCTCGGTCAAAACGCGCTTCGTGTGGTCCAGGAAAACAAGGGCTCTATCGACCGCACGGTTGATATGATCGTGCAACATTTGAAGGACGAAGAGATTTACGTCGCGCCTGCGGGAACTTAATCCAGAGCGACAAGGAAACCACCAATGGACACGAATTCACACGAATTAAGCCGCTCTCCTCATTCGTGTCCATCCGTGGTTAAATGACTAAAGACGGACCATCGATTCCAACTCTCGCACGCGCTGATTGATCTGCTGCTTGGTGACGCGCGTCGTGCGAGTCAGTCCGAACCCTTCGCAACAAAAACTTGCCACTGCTGAGCCGTGAATGATCGCTTTGCGCAGGTTCTTTTCAACGGAACCGCCGGCGCTCGCCAGGTAGCCTAGCAATCCGCCGACAAACGAATCGCCTGCCCCAGTAGGGTCGATGACGGATTTGATCGGGAACGCGGGGGCGATAAACATTCCCTGCGGACCTGACAACACGGAACCGTATTCGCCCCTCTTGATGATGACGTATTTCGGCCCGAGTTTATGAATCTTCTTAAGGGAGCTCAGAATATTTCGCTCTTCTGTGAGCAAATGGGCCTCACTGTCATTGAGCACGAAGGCGTCAACGCGCTTGAGAAGCTTAAGCAGATCTTCCAAAGCGATGTTCAGCCAAAGATCCATTGTATCGGCCATGACGAACTTCGGGCGGTTCACCTGGTCGAGCACGTGGTGCTGCAGGCTCGGAGCGATATTGGCCAGCAGAACGTAGGGTTGGGATTTATGCTTTTCCGGCAGGTGCGGGGTGAAGCTTTCGAAAACGCCCAACTCGGTCGTGAGAGTGCGCCGGTTGTTCATGTTCAGCTCGTACTCGCCCGACCAGTGGAAGGTTTTTCCTTGAACGACCTGGAGCCCTTCGAGGTCAATTTTATGCTTCTTGTAGAGCTGTATGTATTTTTTGGGAAAGTCGTCGCCCACCACCCCGATCATTTTAACCGGGGCGAAGAAGCTAGCGGCCACGGCCGCGTGGCTGGCGCTTCCGCCAAGCAAACGCGGATTTTCTGAAGCTGGAGTTTTGATTGAATCCAGCGCCGTTGAACCAACTACAAGTACACTCACGGGCGGAGAAGTTATTGAAGAATAAAAGTTTGGAAATGTTAAACTTTCGCGCGGGACGAAATGGGGGATTGTCACTCCGCCGAAAAACATTACAATCGTCGAGCTTAGCAGAAGAAAACGCGGTATGATTGTTGATAAGCCACAGAGGCTCATCGCCTTGCATGGGCTCCGGAGGGTTTTCCTCCGATCTCGTGAAACCTTCGATCCGGGCGTGATTTCGTGAACCGCAGCGCACTCCAGGTTTTAATCGGCTTCGTCCTGCTGGTAGGACTGACCGCCGCGTTACTTTTGCGCGTGCGCGCGCATTACTCTTTGGGCACTCCAGGCGTCAAGGTGGTGAACGTTCCGATTTATAACGAGGACAACAATCCTGTTTCGAATCAAAGCGTTTTTCTGCCGGATAGGGTCGGTGATTACACCTCCACCAATCTGCCGGTTACGAAGATTGAACTCGGTATGTTGCCGCCGGATACGGTTTACGGGCGCCGGCTTTATCACTCTTCCGATTCCGCGATCATGGCCAGCGTGGTGCTGATGGGCACAGACCGAACGAGCATACACAAACCGCAATACTGCCTCACCGGGCAGGGCGAGACCATCGTTGGTACTGAGATCATTACCATCCCGATTGCAAGGCCGCACCCGTACGAACTGAAGGTAATGAAGCTCACGACCACCTCCCAACAACCGATTGGCTCCGGAAGATTCACACCGGCCAGTGGCATTTATTTGTATTGGTTTGTCGCGGACGGCCAGTTGACGCCTCATCACGGGGAAAGAATGTGGCTGATGGGGCGCGACCTCATCACGAAAGGGTTGCTTCAACGCTGGGCGTATATTGCCTACTTTTCGAGGTGCCTTCCTGGCCAGGAAAATATTTTGCTCGAACAGATGAAGCGATTTGTCGCTGCATCGGTGCCGGAGTTTCAGATCACCACCGGAAGCACAGAACAGAAAACGGCCGAACTTTCCATAGTGACAAAGTCACTTGCCGCCGCCGCCCGATAAAAGATGTTACGCCGCCAAAAACAGATTCGCGCACAGCTCCAGAAGTTGCTGGACGGATGTTTGTTCGCTCTGGCGTTGTATCTGGCCTGGTTCGTCCGACAAAACTATCTGAAGGTTTCCTGGTTCGGCGGCTATCCCGACATTGAAAATTTTGAAGATTTCGTCTGGCTCGGGTGGCTGATGGTTCCCGTCGCGCCGCTGCTGCTGGACATCCAAGGCTTCTACAAGCGTCCACTCCTGGCGCGGCGACGCACCACCGCATGGCAGCTTTTCAAGGCCGGGTTCGTTGCTACGCTCGTGCTGATCTTCGTGGTCTTCTTGTTCAAGCAGAATCTTGCGCGTTCCGTCATCTTTCTCTTTGGCCCGCTTGCTTTCGGGATTGTATTTCTGAAGGAAGAGTTGATGCGCCAGTGGGTCCAAAGCCGCATCGGTCAGGCGCAACTCCGCCGCCGTTTGATCCTGGTTGGCAGTCACGAGGATTGTGATCGCCTTGATGAAGAACTCCGCGGAACCGGGGCGGAAACCGTTCAGATCGTGGCGACTCTCAATTTGAACAAGGCCTCCATTGATGACCTTGTTGAATGCCTCCACGAGCATTCGGCAAATGGCGTGTTACTCAGCGCGAAACATACTTACTTCGGCCAGGTGGAGAAGGCGATTCAGGCATGTGAACTCGAAGGGGTCGAAGCGTGGTTGCTTGCGGATTTCTTCAATACCCAGGTTTCGCAAACTACCCTCGATGACTTCAACGGGCGCCCCATGCTGGTCTTCCGTTCGACGCCAGAGGATTCCTGGCAAAAGGTAGCCAAGCAGGCGATCGATGTTTTTGGCGCGCTGGCGTTCCTTACGGTGCTTTCTCCAATTTTCCTGATCGTTGCTGCTGCGATCAAATTTTCCTCACCCGGCCCCGTGCTTTTTAGACAACGTCGAAGCGGTTTGAATGGCAGACCGTTCACCATGCTGAAGTTCCGCTCAATGGTGACAAACGCGGAACAGCGAAAAGCTGAACTTCAGGCATTGAACGAAATGGAGGGCCCTGTTTTCAAACTGACCAATGACCCACGCGTCACCTCGATCGGTCGCATCATTCGCCGTTGGAGCATCGATGAATGGCCTCAAATGATTAACGTGCTGCGCGGCGATATGAGTCTGGTGGGCCCGCGCCCCTTGCCGGTCGACGAAGTGCTGCGCTTCGATGATTTCGCCGATCGCCGTCGCTTGAGTGTTAAGCCAGGGTTGACCTGTCTCTGGCAGGTGAAAGGGCGGAATGAGGTTAAGAATTTCAAAGACTGGGTGCGTCTTGATCTCGAATATATCGACAACTGGTCCATCTGGCTCGACGTCAAAATCCTTTTTCAGACTATCCCCGTCGTGGTGATGGGTACCGGCGCGAAGTAACTCACGCTTTCCGGGCGCGTTTCGAAACGAACGCACTCTTTTCCAGGTAATATCTCAGTGGCCAATCTGCTGCCTGCGTCAGTCCGATTCTTGTCGTGGTAATTCTCGGCCCCATTTTTCTTCTAAACGAACGCACTCCCGGGTTCTCTGCGACGAAAATTTCAGAGTTCGCATCGCACAAATCGGCACCATCAAGCGAACGATCTATTTTCAGTGCAACACACAGTTTTCCAGGACCGCTCGTGAGCTGCGTTTCATTCGCGACCGGGCGGTTCATCTGCATCCAATTATGTCCGAACACCACATCGACTGCCCGGACCAAAACCGCTTCCGCATCTCCATGCGGGCGGCAAACTGTATTGAAACAAAAGTAGAATCCGTAAATCAGATAAACATACGCGTGACCCGGCGCGCCCCACATCACGCGGTTGCGGTTGGTTAGCCCCACGTAGGCGTGGCAGGCGGGATCGTTTTTCACGTAAGCTTCCGTTTCAATAATGCGTCCGCCGGCGAAACCGTGCGGCGTCTTACGAATCAACCAATGCCCGAGCAAACGCGATGCGACGACGCGGGCGGACGGTTTGTAGAAGTCGCGCGGGAGCGGCCGGAATTCGGGGATGGAGCTGACGACACTCACGTGAGTATGGTTCGCAAGATATGCAGGCTTCCATCGGCTGCCACCTGTTTTTCCGCAAAAACCGAGCATTTCGCTCGCCCTCCGAATAAGCCTCGCTAAACTTGCGGCTGGGCCGATGGAGAATCATGTCGTTTTCGACCTGGCGATTTGTATTGTCGCCGCCTGGATTTTTGGGGTCATCGCACAAGCTTTGCGCCAACCCCTTCTTCTCGCCTATCTCGTTGCTGGAATTACGGTCGGGCCGGTCGGACTCAAACTCGTTTCCGCTCGCGAATCGATTGAAACGATTTCCGCCATCGGCCTGATTCTGCTGCTCTTCCTGATCGGACTCGAAATCGATCTGAAGAAGATCATGAGCACGGGCAAGCTCATCATCGTCACCGCACTCGCACAGATCTTTGGCAGTTTTCTCCTGGGCCTGGCGTTTTTTCGATTGGCTGGCTTCACCCTCGGTGACCGGCGTCTCGACGCTCTGTATCTCGCGGTCGGTGCCGCGCTCAGCAGTACTGTCATTATCGTCAAACTCCTCTATGAGCAGCGGCAACTCGATACGCTGCAAGGTCGAATCACGTTGGGGGTGTTGGTGCTTCAGGATCTCGTCGCGATCTTCTTTCTCGCGGTTCAACCGAATCTCACCGAACCAAGCCTAAAGATCCTCCTACCCTCCTTTGGTCGCGTGATCATCCTGATCGCGATCGCATTCCTGGCCAGTCGCTATGCGTTACCGCCGGTCTTTAAAGCCGTGGCACGTCTCCCGGAGTTGGTTCTTATTGGCGCCATCGCATGGTGCTTTCTCATCGCGGGTGCCGCGGGCGCATTCAAACTCTCGCGCGAGATGGGTGCCCTCATCGCCGGCGTCGCCATCTCGACTTTCCCTTACACCCTCGACATTGCGGCGAAGCTTACGAGCTTGCGGGACTTTTTCGTGACACTCTTCTTCGTTGCGCTCGGAATGGCGGTTCCCCTACCGACCGGTGAATACATCCTCTGGGCGCTCGCCATCGCGGCCTTTGTTTTCATCAGCCGGCTAGTGACGGTCTTCCCGAGCTTGCACCTTCTGCGACAAGGTTATCGCAGCAGCTTGTTGCCCGCGATCAACCTCGCGCAAATCAGTGAACTTTCGCTCGTGATCATCGCGATTGGCAGCAGCTTTGGCCATGTTTCAACCAGAACGCAAGGGATCATGGCTTATGCATTTGTCTTCGTCGCCATTCTGTCGAGTTACGCCATCACCGTGAGCGAAAAATTGCTCGCCTGGACCGCACCAAAGTTGATGAAGCTCGGCATCCGCGATCATGGCGGGCAAACTGTTTTCAACACCAAACATTCGGCGGAGCCTCGCATTTTTCTCCTCGGCTTTTTTTGGACCGCCAGTTCTTTGCTCGAAGAAATCAGCCGGCACGCGCCGCATTTGTTGGGTGAAGTCCTGGTGATCGATTTCAATCCGAACGTGAATACGGAATTGCGCCATCGTCAAATCCCCGTTGTTTACGGCGATATCACGCAGCGTGACACCCTATTGCATGCGGGCATCGGGCACGCGGAATTGATTGTTTGCTCGCTGCCCAACAGCATCCTGCGAGGCGCGACCAATCTGAAGCTGCTGCAGCAACTCCGTGAACTAAACCCCACAGCCAAAATCATCATGCACGCCGAACTCTTCCAGGATGTGCCGAAGCTTTACGCGGCCGGCGCAGATTATGTTTCGGTCCCACGATTGATTGAAGCGAAGGAATTGCGCAAGGTGATCGAAGCGGCCTTGGCCGGTCTGATCCAGGAAAAACGCGAAGAACTGGACACGGAGTTGCAAAAGAGGAAAGAAGTTATCCCGTAGTGAGAACGATCAATACCAAGCAAGGACTCGCCGCAGCCATTGATGCCGCTCATGCCGCCGGCGCGGTCATGCGGAAAAATTTCCATCTACCGAAAAAGATCAACGAAGCGTATCAGCACGACATCAAGCTGGAATTGGATGTCCGTTGCCAGAAGCTGATCGAGAAGAAATTGAAAGCGGCCGCGCCTCATTATGCCATTCTTGGCGAGGAAGGGGTTCTGGGCGATCCGCTCTCGACGGATCGTTGGGTGGTTGATCCAATCGATGGTACGGTGAATTTCACTTACGGCATTCCTCACGCATGCGTCTCCATCGCGCTGCAACATCGGCGCGCCAAATCGCGCGGCACCTATCCGGATGCTGATTTCGAAACGGTGGCCGGCGTCGTTTACGATCCGTTCACCGATGAAACTTTTACCGCGATCAAGGGTGGACCGGCCAAGGTGAACGGGCGAAAAACTGTGGTGAGTGATCGCACCAGACTTGAAGAATCGATCATTTCGATCGGCTTTGCGAAGTCGGCCGCAAGCCTCGAACGGATGCTTCCGCAATTCAATACGCTTGTGCATAAGGTGCGAAAAATTCGCATCATGGGTGCGGCGGCGTTGGCGATGGTTTACGTGGCGGCGGGGCGTTTTGATGCTTATGTGGAAGGCGGTATTCGACTTTGGGATATAGCAGCGGGCGGGCTGATTCTCGAATGCGCCGGTGGAGATTATTATCATCAACCGATTGAAGGCGATCACGCCTATCGCATTATCGCAAATAACGGTAAGCTCCGGAAAAAGCTCCAAGTAATCGCTGGTGAATAGAGACGAGCAGAACGATGAGGTTTACGTCCCGAGCGCGACAGCTCTGGCGTTCACTGCGTTCGTTTTGCTCTTTTGCTGCGCAATCGTGCTGATTGCCGGCCTCGAGATTTCGCAATCCACTTTTTGGCAGAAGGCCCCAGTCATTTTGCAACGGGCACTGGATTCAAAACATTAGCGTGGCCGAACCGCCCGAAACGAAGGGCGAGTGATGGCAGGAACAGTAAGTTCAGCGTAGTCGAGGTAACAAGTCCCCCGAGAATTACGATCGCCATCGGTCCTTCGATTTCACGGCCGGCTTCACCAGAGCCGAGCGCGAGCGGAAGCAGACCCAGGCCCGCGACCAGCGCGGTCATCAAAATCGGGACAAGGCGTTCTGACGCGCCGCGCAAAGCCGCTTCAGATCCCCAGCTCATGCCTTCATGATCGACGAGATGTTCGTAGTGTGAAACGAGCATGATGGAATTGCGCATGGTAATGCCAAAGAGCGTGACGAAGCCGACCAATGAACCAATGCTCAGAGTACCGGCATCGTGACCGGCGAGCATCCGCGCCACGAAAAGAGCGAGAACCCCGCCGATGAGCGCGAAAGGGACGTTGAGGAGAGTGAGCAGCAGATTACGCGCGTTCCCGAAGACCATTGCAAGAAGCAGAAAAATTCCGGCGGCGGCGACGGCGGAGTGGAGGAGCAGTTCGTTACGTGCCGCGCGCGCTGCCTCGGCCGCGCCGGCGAAAGCGAGATACGTTCCACCTTTGAGTTTCACCTTGGATTCAATCTCCCGTTTCGCCTCGTTCACGAAGGAAGTCACGTCACGGCCTTCCACGTTGCAGGTGATAGTCTGCCGTCTCCGTCCGCCTTCGTGGAGGAGCGAATAGGGGCCGCTGCTCAAATAAATATCCGCAAGCTCGCGCAACGGGAGGCGCGCGCCGGAAGTGGCGCGAAATTGCAATAAACCGATTGTCTCCGGATCAGCGCGAGCGGGTTCATCCAGGATTACGTTCACATCCGAAACGCGATTACCCTGGTAGACCTGTGCGGCAATCGAGCCTTGGAACGCCGTCTGAATCGCTGAAAGCAATTCGGCCGGATGGTAGCCGAGTTGAATCAAGCGCTCGCGTCTGAGTTTTATCACCAGTCGCGGCGCCCCAGGCGGGGCCTTGACCTGAACGTCTGCCGCGCCCGGGACACCATGCAAAATCGCGGCGACTTCTTTTGCGCGTGCGTTAATCTCTTCGAGATCGTCCCCGAAAACGCTCACGACGACCGGTGCCGTCTCGCCCGAGATGGACTCGCCGATGCGGTCTCCAAGAAAGGTGAGGACTTCGAACTGGATTCCAGGTGTGTTACTGAGCAGTTCGCGAATCGCGTCGCCAGCTTTCTCCTGGTCTTTGGCGGCTGCGCTCTTCAGCTCGACGTGAAATTCGCTGCGGTGCGGGCCCCACGGGTCCTCACCCAATTCCGCGCGGCCAATTTGTTGCTCCGCAGTGGCGACCTGAGGAATTTTGAGAAGCGCTTCGGAAATGCTGACGCCGATCCTCCGCATCTCCGGCAATGAAGTGCCCGGCGCGGTGCTCACCTGAAGGACGAAGTGGCCCTCTTTGAATTCTGGAAGAAACTCACCACCGAGAGACGGCACCCGCAGGAGACCGAGAATCGTCGCGATGATGGAGATGCCAAGGAGCAACCATGGCCAACGCATGGTCAAGCCAACGAACTTTCGATAAACGTTTTTGAGTCCGGACTGCAGTCGCGTTTCACGATCCTTCTCACGTCCGCGCGCGAGCAAAAGGCAAAGCGCTGGCGTCACCGTCAGCGCGACCAGCAGCGAAGCGCCGATCGCCAAAATATAGCTGATGGCCAATGGCGCGAAGAAGATCCCCTGCAATCCGCTCAGGGTGAGAACGGGAAGAAAAACCAGAACAACAACCAGCGTGGCGTAGACAACTGCGCTGCGCACCTCAAGCGAAGCATCGAGTACCACCGTGAAGATCGACCGCGGATTTGGCAACATGCGGTTTTCGCGAAGGCGCCGAAAAATGTTCTCCACATCGATAATCGCGTCGTCCACCACTTCACCGACCGCGATGGCAAGCCCGCCAAGCGTGATGGTATTCAGCGTCATTCCGAGCTTTTGGAGAATGACGATGGCAGTGAGCAGCGAAAGTGGAATGGCCGTTAACGAGATAAATGCGGTGCGAAAACTGCCAAGGAATAGCAGTAGCACCACCGAGACGAGCGCCGCGCCGAGCCAAAGGGAATGTCGAATATTCGCAATCGAGATTTCGATGAAAGTGGCTGGCCGATGCAAGCGAGGAAGAAGCTGGATACCCTCCCGTTGAAAAAGCGGCTTCATTTCCTCCAGCGCGGCTTCCAATCCTTCCGTAACTTCCATCGTGTTGGCCCCATACTGGCTGGACATCGTGAGGAGCACGCCCGGCTTTCCCTGGATGAGCGTATCGCCGAACTTCGGTTCCGGCCCGTCCTGCACCACCGCCACATCGCGTAAGCGCACCGGCAGGCCGTTTGTCGTGTTCACGAGCAAGACCGCCCCGAGTTCTTCCGCGGTAACGGTCTGCGCTTCCGTCTGGATGGTGATGCGTTGATTACTCGTCTCGACATAGCCCGCGCCCATGACCACCGTGGCACTTCGAGCTGCGTTCAAAACGTCGGTCACACTCAAGTCGTAGGCCAGCAAACGGTCCGGCTTCACTCGCACCTGCAATTGTCGCACCTCCCCGCCGAACGAACTGCATTTGGCTACTCCGGGCACCGCCAGCAAGCGCGGTTTGACGGTCCAATCCGCGAAAGTCCGCAGATCCATCGGTGAAAGCTTTTCGGACAACAATCCGATTTTCAGCAGGTCCATCGTGGAAGAAACCAACGGCGTCACACGCGGTGGCTTTACGCCGGCGGCGAGTTGGCCGGAGAGCTCCCCCAATTTTTCCGTCAACAATTGGCGCGCGCGAAAAATGTCGGTGTTCTCCTTGAAGATCACGGTGATTATCGAAAGTCCTTGAATCGATTCCGACCGGATTGAATCCTGGCTGCCCAAACCGCTGATCGCGATCTCCACCGGACGCGTTACGAGCGACTCAACCTGTTCGGCGGCGAGACCGGGCGCTTCCGTCTGAACGGTGACCTGGGGCGGAACGAAATCAGGAAACACATCCAACCTGGCATTCTTCGTCTGATAAATGCCGTAACCAAGAAGCAGAGCCGCAAGGACGAGGACCACGCCCTTCTGCCGCAGCGAAATCGTGATAATGCTGCTTAGCAAATCACTCCTCGCTCATTTGCGCCTTCAGTTCCTCCGAAAGCAATTGTTGCGCACCGGTTCCCACCACTTTATCGCCCGGTTTCAATTCGCCCTTCACCGCCCAGCCCTGGTCAACGGGCTTTTCGAGTTCGACCCCGATGCGTGCGTAAAGCTCGTCAGCCCTGGCCACGTAAACGAAAACCCCACCCTCATGCCGCACCAACGCCGAAGCTGGAACGATCAAGCCCTCCTCATTTTCCCCCGGAATCGCGAGCCAACCGATCACCGCTGCTCCCGGAGGCAAAGCATTCGTTTCGATCAAAAAGAGAAATCCGCGTCCTTGCGACTGTGCATCCACTGTCGATACCGGGCCGAGGAAACGCGCGGGGAACGCGTGCGCCTCGTCCTGCAGCGGAGCGATTCGCGCGCCGGTCGGAATTTTGTCCACCGATTCGCCGAGCGGCACATCCACACGAACCAATGCGCTTTCCAGCCCCGCCAGCGCGCGCACCAACCCCGGCAAGTCCGGAGATTCGGTGAGCGCCTTGCCCCAACCGGTCAGCAGCCGCAGTTGCGCCGATTGGTGCGCCACCTCGTCTCGTTTCCATGCTGCCTCGGCGGTTTCCAGCGCGCGCGCCGAAACGTTCTGGTTCTGCGCGTGCAACTCCTTGAGACGGTTGTACTCCTTTTGCGACGCAGCGAGCGCAGCCTGTGCCGTCGCAATTTCAATCGTAAGCGCCGCCAATGGCGCCGGATCAAGCACCCGGCCGTACCCTTTGATCTCGGGAGGAATGGAAGCTTTCTGAACTGCCACCACCTTTAATCCGGCGAGTTCCTGCGCTTTTCCTTCGAGACGAATCCAGGTCTCGTCATTCGTGTGAACAAGGCGCGACTCGGCTTTCGCTTCCTCTTTTTTCTCCGGTTCGTGCGAGGCTCCTCCGTGCGGGACGAAAAACCACGTCGCGGCTACGCCGACCACAATTCCGAGACAAACTCCAAGAACCACTTTAGTCATGTGACCTCCCGGCGAAATTCATCGATTTATCGATAGCCTTGGCCGTCCCTGCGTTTTGCTGCAGAGCGTCCTCCAATTTTCCCAGAGCCACCGCTTCGCGCGCTTCGAAATCTGCCGCCGCGAGTTCCGCCAGCGCGGTCTCCAGGTCAGCACTCGCCATCTCTAAACGATCCGCGCCGCCCGCGCGAAAAGCCGCTTCCGTCGCGCTCCGCTGTTGACGTTGCATCTCCAGCAGATTTCGCGACCGGGTCCGCTGTTCACTCACCGCGTTCAATTCGCTGACGCTTTGCTCGATGCTCGCAATCACCTGCGCCTGCAACGCCAGAAAACGGGCTGCGGTCTCCTTGCGTTTTGCCTCGGCTTCAGCGATCGGTCCCTGGTTCTGGTTAAGCAGCGGCAGCTCAACCGTCACTCCCAGACTCCATTTATGTTCGCCCTGGTCAAACTGATAACCGGGGTTCAAATGCACATCCGGATATTGCCGCGCGATCTCGAGCTTTAGCGCTGTTTCACTTGCTGCGTATTCCGCGAGTAACGTGCGAATATCACTCCGCGTTTGCAATGCTCGATCCTGCGCCTCCTTCGAAACCAAACTTCCTACATTCTCCGCCGCCGTTTTGATTGGCTCGATGCGAATCCCTTCCAACGCAGCCGAAGGAACCCCAATCGCTTCGGCCAACTGCGTTCGCGCCGCTTTCGCTTTCAATCGCGCATCCGCTGCCTCTGTCTCCACCCGCAATCGACTCGTCCGCGCTGCCGTCACTTCGAAAGGCGATGTCGCGCCCGCCGCGAGCCGTTGTTCCAGCATTTCCACTGTCTGCTTCTGAAATTGCACCTGCTGCTCGAGCAATTCCGCCCGTCGCTCATTCAAGCCGAGATCCAGCAAGGTCGCCCGCAAATGACTCCGCGCCTGCCACGCCGCCGATTGCGCCGTCAATTGGCTCGCCGCAGCGAGTTGGGCCGCGCGCAACTTCCGCAAATCACGTTTCCCGGCCGTCTCAATCGGAATATCTACACTCGTCAACGGGAACCACGGGGACATACCCGCCGCCGGGTTCATGCTATAGCCTGGCACAACCGTCAGCACCGGATTCAACCGTCCCTCCGCCGTCTTTTCTGCTGCCTGCGCCGAGCGCCATTGCGCCCGCCACACCTCGAGGTTCGGCTGATAATAAAGCGCCGCCAGCGTCAACCGGTCAAAATCCCAATCTGCCATTGGCCAAACCGTTTGCGGCCCCGCCACGCTTTCCACAAACTGCCGAAAACCCGTATCACTCAATAACCGCGCCGAGAACTGCTGCGCTGATTTCGCCGGGTCGATCGGCGCACTCGTGAATCGCTGGCACCCAGTCACGAGCAGCGCAGCAAAAGTGCACGCCGCGACTCTGAAGATTGAAGGCACGCACCACGTTGTAATCGTCAGCAACCAAATCGACGAGAAAATACGAAGCCCCGCCGTTTAGATGCAGGCGGTCTGAAAGTCAGAGTGGCGAAGTGACCTGTTTTGATGAACGCTTGAATCGAAAATGTCGAAGCTCCGCAAGTTCGCTCCTCTTCTCTGGGCAGCGCTGTTCGTGCTCGCCCTTCCTGCGTCCGCTGTTGCTGAAGCCGACGGCACTGCATTTCCTACCCCATCCTCGAAAAAAGGGCTTCAGGTGCAGATGGTCGACGACGCTATTGCGCTGGGGATCAAACACGCGGCGTTGAACGTTAATCTAGCGCAACTTCTGGATGTGCGGAGCAACACGAACAACCTCACGCTGCGTGTCGGCGACCGTGACTTTTCCTTTCAGCGCAGCTATGTGGAGCATCTCGACCGACAGATCAAGGCGCTTTCGGATCATGAAGTGGTTGTAAGTCTCATCCTCCTTTATTACCGCAGCTCAGATGAGACGCTGAATAAGCTGATGCTGCACCCGAAATACGATCCGGCCGCGCCGAACAATCTTTCCGCCTTCAATACTACAACGCCAGAAAGCGCCACCGCTTTTCAAGCATGCATTGAGTTTCTTGCTGATCGCTACAGCGGCAGGAAGGCGCAACATGGCCGTGTCTGGAACTACATTGTTGGCAATGAGGTCAATTCGCATTGGTTTTGGAGCAACATGGGTCGCGTGACGATGGAAGAATTTGCGGACGACTATCTCCGCGCTGTGCGCACTTGTCACGAAGCGGTCCGAAAGTATTCGGCGAACGCGCGCGTTTATCTCTCACTCGAACATCACTGGAATATTCATTATCCCGGCGGCGATGAACGCCAGACTTTCGCCGGCAAACCATTTATCGACTACTTTGCGCGCCGCGCGCGCAAAGGCGGAGATTTCGACTGGAACCTGGCGTTCCATCCGTACCCAGAGAATCTCTTTGAGTGTCGGACTTGGAATGACAAAAGTGCGCTCCCTTCGGCGGATTCTCCCCGCATTACCTTCAAAAATCTGGAAGTGCTTCAGCAATACTTCCAGCGTCCAGAACTCCTCTTCAACGGGAAGCCGCGCCACATTATTTTATCGGAACAGGGTTTCCATTCGCCCGACACTGCAGAGGGACAAACGCTCCAGGCTGCGGCTTACTGTTATGCCTACTACAAAGTCGCCCATCTCGATGGAATCGACGCCTTTATCCTGCACCGTCATGTCGACCATGGCCAGGAAGGCGGGCTAAACCTCGGCCTCTGGACCCGCAACAAAAACTCGGCGAATCCCGCTGAACCACTCGCTCGAAAGAAAATTTACGACGTCTTCAAATCCGCTGATCACGCGGATTGGGAGGACGTCTTTAAATTCGCCCTCCCTCTGATTGGAATTTCAGATTGGCGCGAAGTTCTGCCGCGCAACTAGCGCCCGACCTTCTGGAGCCGTTTGGACCGCGGCGCGGAGCGTGTCGAGCGTCCCGCGGCGCGCTGGATTTCGCGCGTCACTTCCTCCTGCGTGAGGCTGGCTTCGATCCGCGCCGGCGCTTCCACGAGCTGAACACCCTCGCCCTCGTTCCATGGACCGCGAACGTCCCGTTCGCCCAAATCACCTTCGCCGGTTGAGTCGTTGAAGAACTGGTTCACGATGCCGGGTGTGGGCGGAATCTTGCCAATTTCCAGTGGATCTTTGCCCATGCTGTCCAATGCCACCATGAACGCTTTCATATGGGTAATTTCCCGCGTCATCAAAAATTGCAAGGCGTCTTTGCTTCCCGCGTCATCACAAAAGTTGATGAGCCGTTCATAAACAATCTTGGCGCGGGCTTCGGCGGCAATATTGCTGCGCAGGTCGACGTCCAACTCCCCGGTAATTTTCAGGTAATCCGCTGTCCAGGGATTACCCTGTGAATTATGGAGGGCCACACCTCCCCCACCAGCGATGGCGATAAGCGGATCGGCTTCGGCGGCTTCGCGCGACTTCTTGGCAGGCTTCAGATGCATGCGCGCCAATGTGCCGATAATTTCGAGATGGCTCAGCTCTTCGGTTCCGATATCCATGAGCAGATCTTTGCGCGCAGGGTCATCGCAATTGAGTCCTTGAATGGAATATTGCATGGCAGCAGCCAGTTCCCCGTTCGCGCCGCCAAACTGTTCCAGCAACATATTGCCAAAGCGCGGGTCAGGAGTGCCCACCCGCACGGTGTACATAAGTTTTTTAATATGATGATACATAGTTCGCTTTCCCCAACTCCAAGCAAAATGACGGCACCGGTGCCGCGAGGCCATCAGCTTCGCGAGCAAAGTTTCAAAGTGTATTCCCTGAAGTTTTAGCTAACGGAGGTATTGCTCGATCGAGTCGGCCGCTTTGCGCCCGTCGCGCACAGCATGAACGACAAGGCTCGCCCCGCGGGATAGATCGCCACCGGCGAAAACGCCGGGAAGATTCGTGGCTTGATTGGGGTCCACCTTCACTGCGCCCCAACGGTCCGTCTCAAGGTCCACAATTCCGAGTGAGCGCGGCAAGGGCTCCGGATCGAATCCGTAAGCGACCAGCACGACTTCGACCGGCAGCACAAACTCAGAGCCGGGAACGGGTTGAGGCGAACGCCTCCCTTGTACATCCGGCTTACCGAGTTGCATTCGCATGCAGCGGACTCCAGACACGTGCCCGTCTTTTCCATCGATTGCCGCGGGGTTAGTCAGGAACTGGAAGCGCGCGCCTTCTTCGATCGC
Source organism: Limisphaerales bacterium (assembly GCA_044226545.1). Lineage (GTDB taxonomy): Bacteria > Verrucomicrobiota > Verrucomicrobiia > Limisphaerales > SXQI01 > DASVNK01. Next base: position 104,210 of record JBGAGW010000014.1, on the reverse strand, counting down.
GTTGTAATATTCCTTACGACTGCCGGGCATGTTCTCGAGATCGCGCCGATAAACGCAGACCGCTTCTGTCGCACCGCTGCGCAATGCGGTTCGTAAACAATCCATGGCGGTATCGCCGCCACCCAGCACAGCAACGCGCTTGCCGCGAACGTCGATTACAGTGCGACCGGCGCTGTTGACATTTTTCTCAATCAAAAAGGGAAGTGCCGGGAGGACGCCCCGCAACTCCGCGCCCGGCACTTCAAGATCTTTCGCCTTTTGGGCGCCGATACCCAGAAAGACGGCGTCAAATCTCGCGCGCAAATCCGCAAAGCTCACATCCTGCCCGATTCTTGTGTTCAAGCAGAACGCCACCCCCCGGCGTTGCAGAACTTCCACACGCCGATCGACAACCGGCTTCTCCAGCTTGAATGCGGGAATGCCATTCATCAGCAGACCGCCCGCCCGGTTTTGCGCCTCGAAAACGGTCACGCCATAACCCCGCTTCGCCAGTTCATCCGCGCAGGCCAACCCGCCGGGGCCTGAGCCAATCACCGCGATTTTTTCTGCCTTTCGAGGCGTGCGCGGCGGCTCCGGTTCCTCATGGGCAAAGGCATACTCGTTGATAAACTTCTCAACCGCTCCGATGCAGACCGGCTCCGATCGGGTGTTCAGAATGCACGCCCCTTCACAGAGCCTCTCCTGCGGGCAGACCCGCGAACAAATCTCCGGCATGTTGCTGGTGGAGCGCGAAACCTCCGCTGCCTCGAGGAAATTCCCTTCCGCGGCCAGAGCGAGCCATTCCGGGATTCGATTGCTGAGGGGGCAGCCCTGACGGCAGCTCGGAAATGGACACTGCAAACAGCGGCTCGCCTGCTCGCGTACCTGGTCTTCGTCGTAAAGAAGATTGATCTCACCGAAATCGCCGACACGTTGCGCGGCGCTGCGTTTGGAGGGGAGTTCACGTGCGATTTCGCGCCACGCATATTTCGAGTATCTTCGCGGTTCCGCTATTACACGCATAAAACCTGCCCAACCGAAGCTGAACAGACAGATGCAACATCGTCAGAACGATCATTTTAATCTGCCCACTTTTAGCCATACGCTGACCAAAGATTGGCACCGGGCCACACTCTCTTGCTTTCGGGCGCCATTTTCTTATCGGACGTTTGGCATTTGATTTTGGGGCGAACATTGATTCAATTCCTCGCCTTATGACGAAACCGCTGGCGCTCATCCATTACGAACGGCTCATGCCGGGGAGCCAGCTTGTAAACCGCCTGACGGATCTCGGTTATCGCGTCCTTACGGTCACGGAACCCGCCGAGTTGCTCGAAACCGCCCGGCGGGAAAAACCGATGATCGCGATTCTCGACCTCATGACCCGAGCGGATGTCTGTGCGGTGATTCAAGCGATCAAGTCGGACAAAGAGATGGAACATTTGCCGGTCATAGGCTTCGCAGCGGCGAAAGAGCAGAAACTGCACGCCGAAGCCACGCGTTGCGGGGCGACTTTGGTGGCGTTCGACGACGCTCTGCTCCCGCAATTGCCACATTTGCTCGAACACGCGCTTCGCATTGATTAATTTTTATGCCCGTTCCCAATATCAAACTCACCCGCGGCATCCATGTGATGCATGTTTTCTACCGGATCGATCGCGTTCGCTGGAACTCGCTTGTGGAAGGTGAATCCACGCTAAGTCTCGCCCGTCTGCAGAAATTAATTGCGGCGAACAGTGCGCCCTCGAATCCCCGCCTTGTGCCATACGTGAATGTCGGCGGCAAAGCGGATCTCGCATTCATTCTCTACGCCGCCGAACTCGCCACGCTGAGCCAGATGCATCATGATCTCGAAGCCTGCTTTCCGGCGGGCACATTGCAACCGGTCTACACTTTTCTCAGCGTTACTGAACTTCCCGAATATGTGACGACGGACGACGACCTGGCTCGTTCTCTTCAACAGGAAGGGCTCCAGCCCGGCACGGACGCCTACAATCAACGCCTCGAAGCTGGAAAAAAGCGCCAGGCCGAATACGAGCAGTATCGCCTTTATCCCGAAATGCCCGACTGGGAGGTGATGGCATTCTACCCGATGAGCAAACGTCGCACCGGTAATGACAACTGGTACATGCTCGACTTCGACACGCGCAAGAAGCTCATGGCCGGCCACGCGCGCGTCGGACGCAAGTTTGCCGGCCGCATCAGCCAGCTCATCACCGGCTCGACCGGCTTGGATGACTGGGAGTGGGGTGTCACGCTCATGGCACACCAACTCGATGCGCTGAAAGAAATCGTCTACGAGATGCGCTTCGACGAGGTAAGCGCACGCTATGGTGAGTTCGGTCCCTTTTACATCAATATGCGTTTGCAACCGGAAGATCTCTGGGCTCATTTGAAGCTTTAACTGCTTCCTTTCCTGCTCGCCACAAAGGGCGTAACATCCCCTAATCTGCAGGCGTCATAGAGACTATGCGCTTGGCGGCTACTTTGGGGACTCTTTTGCTCTGCTCCGCCCCTGCGCGTACGGACGCGGTGGATGCTCGTTTCGTGCAGGTCGGCAAGAGCGTCTGGTACACCCAAAACGGGACTGGCGCTCCCGTCCTGCAAGCCAGCCCTTACCTGTTTCGGACGCGGGTTGATGCGACGAAAGCAGACGACATCGGCGCTGCGACTTTGAGATGGCCTTCTCCAACCACGACGCGCGCCCTTTCGAACGGCGTTACCTACTGGGAATACTCGCAACGTTTCTCGACCATTGACGCGATGAACCTCGCAGCTCCCAACGGGACTTACACCATGGTCACGCAAGGCGCGCTCGATGGAAAGAAAACCAACGTGCTCACGCTGGCGGCGGACGTTTATCCCAACCCCGTTCACATTGCAAACTTCGCCGCCGCGCAAAAAGTGAACGCGAAAGCCGACTTCACCTTGCAATGGGACCCGCCCGGCACATCCGCCGGGGATATGATTCAGGTCCGCATCTTCGCCAATGACCAGGTCATCTTCGAAACAGGTCCCATTCCCGGGGCTCCCGGAGCACTCCCAGGCTCGACTACTTCGTGTTTGATTCCTAAAAACACCTTGGTGGAGGGTGCGGTCTATCGAGCACAAGTAATGGCGAATCGCAAGGCCAGCAGCGACGCCGCTGGCTATCCGGGCGTGCCAGCCTGGGCGCTTTATGCGCGAGCGACCGAGTTCACATTGCGCACCGCATACTCTACTCTCGACGTAAATTGGTATGGCATTTCGAAGATTCGTCGTTTCACACAAAACAGCGTTCTCACGCCCGCCCCTCTCCCGTCTGGCGGTTTCAGTTTCAACGCCTTCACATTCGCCACCGATCCCCTCAACGTGCAGAAAGTTTCGGTGAAACTGCCCAATGCGACGACAAAAACCCTTTCCGCAAGCGGGGAAATCTGGACCGCAGCAGATAATTTTAACACTCAACCGCTGCTCGATGCCGCCTATGCAAACGGCGCGTACGAACTCAATATTCAAACGAAGCACAACGGCGCCCAAAAGCTGGCACTGACCTTTAGCTCGACAAGCACTCCTCCCCCAGTGCAGATCAGCAACTGGAACGAGGCTTCAGCCTTCGATTCGACTCGAGCGTTCGCGCTCAAATGGCTTCCTCTCGCAGGCGCCACGGTGGACGACTTTTTCCAAGTGGTTGTGACGAAAAGCGGTAACACCGTTTTTCAAACCGGGAGCTATCCGGGAGCAACCGGCGCTTTGGATGGACGCGCCACGAGCGTGAGCCTGCCCGCTGGGTTGCTCTCGCCTGGAGAATCGGCCGATGTCACCCTCACTTATTGCAAAGCCATTTCGGTCGATCCTTTCACGTACCCGCAATCCCTCGGGACGGTAATGTCCGCCTGCGAGACGCGGGCCACCATCCAGGCCGCGGGCGGAAATATTTCCGCGGCCGCTCTCAACGTGGCGAAGGTATCGAATGACGTACTTGAATTCACTCTGACCTGCACCGAAGGACGTCAGCAAGTCGTGCAAGTATCCCGCGATCTCGTGAATTGGTCCGATGCCTTCGTGACGAATGCGCCCAGCGCCTCGTTTCCCCTGCGTTTCGCCGTTGATAAACTGGAACACACCATCCTTGTTCGCGTGCGCACGAACTGATCATGCTCGTCCCGCGCCATGTGCTAAATTATGGATATGGGATTAGGCGACATGGTAATGGGAGCCATTGGCTCAGTAAAGGATTCTGGTGCCTCCGCAGCGATCCAACGCTGGCTCAGCCGCGAAATGGCCGACTACGGCGAGGTGCTCGACTTTAAGATCAGTTCCCGCTCGCGCTCCGCGGAACTTCACGTCCTGCTCAAAGGTGAACGCGATAAACTCACCGTTCACATCGATGAATACGAAATTATCTCCAGCCATCAGGATTACATCATCGTAAAGCGAGCTCGAGCGTCCCGTGAATGGGTCAATGCCGTTCTGCGCAATCTCGTCATCGGCAAACGTCACCAAATCCCGCCTCAATACAGCAGCATGGTGAAGCTGGTTTTGAATGGCTGAGCGCGCGTGCAGAGCCGTGTTGCGAAAGCAAAAATCCTTGCTAGTTTAACAGCCGCTCGAATACTTCGAGCGCCAACCGCGCCAATGTAGCTCAGTGGTAGAGCAACGGTTTCGTAAACCGTAGGTCGTGGGTTCAATCCCCACCATTGGCTCCACTTCCATTAATTTCAGCCGTCACTCACAGCCCTTTCTTGCCAGTCGCATCCCCTGTCGACGATCTACCTGCGAGGAACCCACCTCTCAATGATGACGTCCACCAGCCTCTCTATCCCGTCGAGCCCCGGTCTCCGTGCGAAATGGACCCCAGAAAACTCCTCACTCCGTCGAGAGTCTGCCTGCTCCGCGGTTCCGAGTAAAAGGAATGGGATACCGGAAAATTGCGGTTCCGCTTTGATTCGGCGAAGCACCTCGTAACCATCCATCTGCGGCAGTGAGATTTCGCTCACAATAACGATCGGAACGGGGTCGCCACTGCCTTCCGTCTTCATATACGAAAGAGCCAACTCCCCGCTGGTGAGCAGAACGATGGGATTGTCTACTCCACGTTGCCTGAAGCAGCGCCTCACCAGCAGCATGTAGTCGAGGTCCCGTGCGATCCAGACGATAGCCTGAGCTGACATGATCCAATTGCGATCCGTGCAGCTTCCAAGCAATCGAAATGCCCATTAGCGGATTCCCCGATGCCGTGTCGCTCAACGAACATTCGCGACTACAGTAGATACGGATCAACTCGAAACCGCCCCGAGCGATTCGCCTGCCACACATCCGAAACGTAAAACCCCCTTACGACCTCTGCACAGCCTCAAAGCGGATGCACCGTTTCCGCGGTGGCACAAGAGCTCCAGACTTGACCTCGCGGGTGAGCTAAGGCGAAGAAGAGTCCACCACGAATGGAAACGGATTCACCTGGATGGATGACACGATACTTCCACACTCATTCGTGTTTATCGGTGTTTATTCGTGCTTGATCGATGGACTGGCTTGCTTTCAACGAAATCACGAAGCGCTTTCCCGGCGTAACCGCCCTGGAAAATGTCAGCTTCGCGATTGAACACGGCGCCTGTCACGCGCTCATCGGAGAAAACGGCGCAGGCAAAAGCACTTTGGGAAAAATTCTTGCGGGTGTTCAGACGGCGGATTCGGGGGAAATTCGGCTTGGCGGAAAACTGATTCATCCAACCAACCCGTTGATCGCCCGGAAGCTCGGATTGGCCATCGTTCACCAGGAACTCGCGTTCTGTCCAAATCTCACCGTCGCCGAGAACTTATGCCTGGGTGACTTGCCGCGGCGCGCCGGTTTCTTAAGCCGCGCCGAAATGCGGGAACGCGCCAGGCAGATGCTGGCGCAGATTGAAGCGGAGATTGATCCGGATATTCGGATCAGCCAACTCACAACAGGACAGGAACAGATGGTTCAAATCGCTGCCGCGCTCGGCGTGGACGCACAGGTCATCGTAATGGATGAACCGACCAGTTCGCTTTCCGCCGCGGAAAGCGAGCATTTGTTCCACTTGCTCGCGAAATTGAAACAGCGTCGAATTACTGTCCTTTATGTCTCCCATCGCATGGAAGAGATTTTTCGTCTCTGCGATGGAATTACGGTGTTGCGCGACGGACATCACGTCGCGACAGCTAGAATCAGTGAGACGACTCCTGAGCGGGTGGTCCAGCAAATGATCGGGCGCGAGTTGAGGAGCGTGCAACCACGGCATGTTTCGCGGGAACTCGGTCCAGAACTGCTGCGCGTCGAAGGTTTTTCATCGCCGGGCAAATTTCGGGATATTTCATTTTCATTAAGGAAGGGAGAGATCCTGGGCCTCGCCGGACTCGTCGGGGCGGGACGAAGTGAGGTGGCTCAGGCCATTTTCGGATTGGATTCCGAATGCACCGGACGACTGCTGCTGCATGGCGAGGAACGACATTTCAACACACCCGACGCAGCGCTCGAGGCCGGGATCGGTCTCTTACCCGAAGATCGTAAGCGACAAGGTCTGGTGTTATCGATGAATTGCCGCGAGAACGGTTCTCTGGCCGCTCTTCCATTACTCACGCGGCACGGCTTTCTTGAACGATCCCGCGAACGCGCGCTAGTGAGCGATTACGCCGGCCAGTTGCGTGTCAAAGCTCCGGGTTTGGAATCGCCCATTTCCGGATTGAGCGGCGGCAACCAACAAAAAATCGCACTCGCCAAATGGCTCGCTCGACGCTGCAACATTCTGATCGTCGATGAACCCACCCGCGGAGTCGATGTCGGCGCCAAGGCCGAAATTCATCAGTTGCTCGATGAACTCGCCTGCAACGGCACCGCCATTCTCCTCATCTCATCTGAATTGCCGGAAATAATTAACCTCTCGCGCCGTATCATCGTGCTCCGCGAAGGGGTTCAGATGGGCGAACTGAAACGCGAAGACTTTTCGCAGCCGACGTTGATGCGCCTGATGGCCGGAATCGCTACTTCGTAATCGCCTCGTTCAGGTTCAACAGCACATTCGCCACACAGGTATACGCCGCGAGTTCCTGCTTCTTGATGTCCGATGGAAGTGGCGATTCTCCGACGGCAAGGAGTTCCTCAGCTGCGCTCCCGTTTTCCGTGTAGATCGCCTGCATCTCCTTGAGCGTACGCGTCAGGACCGCAACCTCTTGCGAGCTCGGCCTTCGCGACAGAGCCGTCCGGAAACCGTAAATCAGGCGCTCCTCCGCGTCCGATCCGCCTTGGTGTATCATGCGCGCGGCGAACGCACGGGCGCATTCGAGATAGACAGGATCGTTCATCAACACGAATGATTGTAACGGCGTGCTCGTGCGGGGCCGTTGCGCGGTGCAGATCTCCCGGCTCGGCGCATCGAATGTCGCGAACGAAGGGTAGTGCACCGCCCGCTTCCAATAGACATACATGCCCCGCCGATACAAATCCGGCCCGTGACTTTGCTCATATTTCGAATCAGTCACGTCCCACAACCCGGCTGGTTGATACGGCTTGACGCTCTCGCCTCCGATCTTCGGATTGAGCAGTCCACTAATGGCCAGCGCGTTATCCCGAATGAATTCCGCTTCCAGCCGCAGCCTCGGCCCGCGCGTGAGCAGCCGATTGTAAGGATCGCGTTCCAGTAAGCGTGGGGTCACGGCCGCGCTTTGGCGATAAGTGGACGAGGTCACGATTAGACGCACCAGCGCTTTCAAGTCCCACGCCCTGGCCTGACTGCTCCCGCCACCATCTCGAAATTGGCAAGCCAGCCAGTCCAGCAACTCGGGATGGCTCGGCGGCTCGCTTTGCGATCCAAAATCATTCACCGTTTTCACAAACCCACTGCCGAAGAATAACGCCCAGTATCGATTCACCGTCACTCTGCTGGTCAGCGGATGCTCTTTTGACATCAGCCAGCGCGCCAGACCGAGCCGGTTATGCGGCTCCGCATTTTTCAGCGGCGGCAGAAATCTTGGAACATCCGCGCTCACCTTTTCCCCATGGCGCTGAAAATCGCCGCGCACCAGCACGAAAGTATCACGTGGCTTTTCCATTTCCTGCATCACCATCGTGTTCGGAATTCGTTTGAGGAGATCCCCCTTTCGATTCCGTGCGGCCGCGAGGCTCTCTTCCGCCGCCCGATAATCCGCGGCATAGCTGTCGCGATAAAATGCCCGAACAGCTTCCAGTTCCAAACCTGTCCGGCGATCGGCGGGAAGCGCTAGAATGGGTCCAAACGCTTCGAGCTCCAGCCCCAGAACTTCCTCTTTGCTCAGCGCGCGCTCATACACCCGAACATCATCGAGGCGTCCTTCAAAATGGAACGAACTCGAACGCGAACCAATCCGAAGCGGCGTATCCGCGATGATGGATTCACTGAGCGAATCCTTCTGCACCTCCAGTTCCTGCTCCTGCCCGTTCACATAAATCCGAACTCCAGACGCTTTGCTCGAACCATCGTACGTCGCGAAAACGTGCAGCCATTTCTCTTTCGGCCAGCTTTTCCGCGTTCGAACTTTCAACCCATTCTCCGGCCACTTGTTCACCAAATGCACCTCGAACGCACCGTCCATCATTAAAAGATCGAAGCCGCGGTAATTTTCTTCATCGCTCATCCGGCTGAGAATCGCTCCCTGGCTGCCCTGGTAATAAATCCACCCGCCATAAGAGAAGGCATTCGTCCGGTCGATTGATATCCCCTTGCCCGCATCAACGAACTGCTTTTTACCGTTAAGCTTGAGTGCCCGGCCCAGCCGGCCTTCGGCATAGGTAACCCCTTTAGCTTTGGCCTCGTGACGCTCGCCCGATCCATCCGTGTATTCGAGATTATCTTCGAATGCAAAACGCGCGCGGAGGCCGTTCGTTATTGCTGCGTTCACATTTTTCGCGACGACCTCCTTTTCCCACTTCGCTTGTGCGGCCGGCAACTCATTCTCTCGCTGCTTGACGAGCTTCTCTGCCTCTTCAACCACTCGATCGAGCTCCACCAGTTCAGTCGCAAGCTCCGGCGTCGGCACCGGCAAACGCGGAAGAGGATTTTCGACACGCGTCCCGTCCAGCCCCTTCTCAGGCACGTTATGGAAAAAAGCGTAGAGCTGATAAAACTCCTTTTGTGTCAGCGGATCGTACTTGTGGTCGTGACACTCCGCGCACCCCACAGTCGTCCCGAGCCACACCGCGCCCGTCGTGCTCACCCGGTCGACCTGGTACTTGCTCAGATATTCATCCGGATCGGCGCCTCCCTCGTCATTGGTCATGACATTCCGGTGGAACCCCGTGGCCACCCGCTGCGCCACAGTTGGATTCGGCAACAAATCACCCGCCAGTTGCTCAATCGTGAATTCGTCGAACGGCATGTTCTTGTTGAACGCATTAATCACCCAATCCCGCCACGGCCACATGAAACGCAACCCATCGAAATGATAACCGCTCGTATCCGCATAACGCGCCAGATCCAACCAATTCTGCGCCATTCGTTCCCCATACTGCGCCGCATCGAGCAGCCGATCGACCACCTTCTCGTATGCATCTGAACTCTTGTCCGCCAGATACGCATCGATCTCCTCAACCGTCGGTGGCAGACCGGTTAAATCCAGCGTAGCGCGGCGAATCAACTCGGCCTTCTCCCCTTCTGGCGATGGCTTGAGCCCTTCCTTCTCCAACCGCGCCAAAACAAAATGATCAATCTCATTCCGCAGCCACGATTTCTCTTTTACTCGAGGCAATGCGGGCCGTTCCGGCGCGATATATGCCCAGTGCTCTTTCCACTCCGCGCCCGACTCGATCCAGCGCATCAGCAAGCCGCTCTCCTCATGGCTCAGCTTCTTATTCGAATCGGGCGGAGGCATCTTCTCCTCCGGATCAGCCGAGCGGATTCGCGCCACCAGCGCACTCTCTTCCGGCCTGCCCGGGACCACCGCGTGCCTGCCCGACTTCAACGCTCCAAACGCGCTTTCCTTTCGATCCAGCCGCAACCCCGCCTTCCGCTTATGCTCGTCCGGCCCGTGACACGCATAACATTTATCCGAAAGAATCGGCCGAATCTGCTTGTCGAAATTAGGCGCCTCCACCGCCCCAAATACGCGCCCACACAAAACCAGCACGCACAGCGCGATCACACTCCGAAACAAGGACACTATCGGCATTCCCAAACCCTGCCAAATCCCACCCCGACATTCAACAGCGCGACTGCACTCTCAGTCTGCGAGACTGCGGCGAATCGCCCGGCTGTAGCCGGGCGGCTCCGCGCTCCTTCCCCTTCGCTACGTCGCTCTGTCGCTTCTTCGCTCACTCGCTATTCACTAATATCCGGCGGCCGCGTCGCAAACATCGTCAATTTGCTCACCTCTCCGACCACCCTTTCCAAACCCGCCTCAGTATCTGAATACACCCAGACATGTCGCTGAATGACTGACGTTCCCCTCTTCGAGATCCTCTTCTGGTAATCGATTAGGCAGGTTCGATAAAACTTGGTCCCTTTATCCTTCAGCGGATACCAATCCACATCAAACACTCCCAACTTGCCTTTGATCGGGGCAACTTTCGCTGGTTTTCGAAACGCCGGCGCATTGCCTCTGTAAATCCCCACCCCGCCCTGCGGCTCGGAATTGATATCGCCATAAAAAACCACGAACTCATCGCCGTCCTGCCGTGTCCATTCAATCACGCTCTTGCTACCATCCGCCGGACGCAGTGCCGGATTCTCCTTCAACGTATGTTCCGACAAATTCGTCGCGCATCCCCAGGAAAGCCCCCACATTAGACTGAAAAAGGTCAGAGTTAACAGCTTTCGGCTCTTGTGCATTGCTCCGGATCGTACTCCTCCAAATCGTCCAGGAGCAAGGCGGACGTTGAAGCCGCCTTCAAACCGCGGTCGGTTTGACCTCGCGCGCGAAAGCGAAATACCAGGAACGTTAGTTCAGATCCTCTGCGAAAACTGACAGTAGCGCTGCGTCATTGGGAGGCTTAGGGTTCGCTACGAGGTATGCGCCTGCTTCCTTTTATCGTTGGCCTGCTTGTTGGTCTTTACGGCAATCTTTATGCCGATTCGACGACCAATCTCGTTTCAACCAACGACCTGCTGGTCATTGATCGCTGTTTCACCACCGTGGCCGGCGGAAAATGCACCCTGATCATCGGGCCGCTCCGCGCCAACGGCGACCTTTATCGCGGGGATTACAACACCAAAATCTCACCCTATTTCTTTAAGAACGAAGACGGGACCTTGGCCATCTCAATCACACGTGACGACATCGAGAAAGTAGGCGCAGGGCGCACCGTCGAAATCAAGGGTACCGCCACGCAAAATGGAAAAGCCCGCAAATCCCGTCGCATTGACGCCATCGCCACACCTCTGGACCCTCGCCAGGGAACACTCCGATTCCGCTTCGTCGCAGATGACCGCGAGATGATCTTCGACACCCGCTACAAGTTCGTCGCCCCAAATTAGGTCCATTTCATCAAGGCTGCGTCTGCCCTGAGGTCGCGGCGCACTTGCCAGTATTTAGGAGCACATTAAATTGAGCGCCATGACACTGAACGATTTGATTCAGTGTCGCCCGGACGTCCGGAATGCCCGAAGAGCGAAATTCTCTCTTCAGACCTTCCAGTCACTCGCGGCGACACTTCGGTGGGATACTGCCCAACAGTACGAGCTTGCGTCTACAATTCCGCCCGCGCCTCAGAACGAATCTCGACTTACCCAGTCGGAATTCTTGTACCTCGAAGCGGTTAATTTATTCGCACTGAAAAGTAGACTTTTCCCGCGTAAGTCCTTGATTTCGCATTTTTCGCCTCAGACTTCTTGCTTCACGCCTCAGCTTTGTCCCGCAACCTCCCCTCCGCGATCTTCGCGCCTCCGCGTGAATCCACTCTCCCAACTGTTAGATTTGCCAGTTTTTCCGCTTTTCCCCCTCGGTATGGTGAGATGAAGAGGTGCAACATGCCGACTAAATCTTCCGTCGTTTCAAAAGCCCGCCGACCCGTAAAATTCAACGTCACCGAACCCGCCGCCAAAGACGGCCCTCCCGGGGACGATCTTCTTCTGAAGATGGATGCCTGGTGGCGCGCCGCGAATTATCTCTCCGTGGGTCAAACCTATCTCTACGCCAATCCGCTCCTCAAAGAGCCGCTCAAGAAAGAACACGTCAAACCCCGTCTGGTGGGCCACTGGGGCACAACGCCCGGCCTCAACTTCATCTACGTGCATCTCAATCGCGTGATCAAGCAACGCGACTTGAACATGATTTACATCATCGGTCCCGGTCATGGCGGGCCCGGCATTGTGGCGAACACCTGGCTCGAAGGAACCTACAGCGAAGTTTATCCAAATATTTCGCAGGACGCCGAAGGGATGCAGAAACTCTTCAAGCAATTCTCATTTCCTGGCGGCATCCCAAGCCACGTAGCACCCGAAACTCCGGGTTCCATCCATGAAGGTGGCGAACTTGGCTATGCCCTCAGCCACGCTTTCGGAGCAGCCTACGATAATCCAGATTTGATTGTCGCTGCTGTAGTCGGGGATGGCGAAGCGGAAACCGGCCCCCTCGCGACGAGCTGGCATTCCAACAAATTCCTGAATCCCGCCGCCGACGGCGCTGTTCTGCCGATTCTCCATCTGAACGGTTACAAAATCGCGAACCCTTGTGTCCTGGCGCGTATCAGCCACGAAGAGTTGGATCAACTCTTCCGCGGTTACGGTTACTCACCCATTTTCGTCGAAGGGAGCGAGCCCGCGAAGATGCATCGCCTCATGGCGGACGCACTCGACCAGGCGCTCGACGAAATTAAAAGCATTCAAACCAACGCGAGGAAAAACGGCAAAGTAGAGCGTCCTCGCTGGCCAATGATCATTCTGCGTTCGCCGAAAGGTTGGACCTGCCCGAAGGAGATTGACGGCAAACGCGCTGAGGATTCCTGGCGTTCTCACCAGGTGCCAATGGGCGAAATGCATGAAAAGCCGGAGCACGTCAAAATTCTCGAGCAATGGATGAAGAGCTACCGCCCCGAAGAACTCTTCGATCAGAGCGGTCGCCTCAAACCAGAAATCGCAGAGATCGCTCCCCGCGGGGAACGCCGTATGAGCGCTAATCGCCACGCCAACGGCGGACTGCTCCTGCGCGACTTGCGTCTTCCTGATTTTCGTAACTATGCCGTTGAGGTGAAAAAGCCCGGCGCAACTAACGCCGAAGCGACACGCGTCATGGGCAAGTTCCTGCGCGACGTGATGAAGCTCAATCTTGAGCACAAGAACTTCCGCTTGTTCAGCCCCGACGAGAACAATTCCAACCGCTGGCAGGACGCACTCGAAGTGACGAACCGCGCCTGGATGGCGGAGAAGTTTTCATACGACGATCACTTGGCTCCCGACGGTCGCGTGATGGAGATGCTCAGCGAGCATCAATGCCAGGGGTGGCTCGAAGGGTATCTGCTGACCGGGCGTCACGGCTTTTTCTCCTGTTACGAAGCGTTTATCCACATCATCGATTCGATGTTCAACCAGCACGCGAAGTGGTTGAAAGTGTGCAATCACATCCCGTGGCGCCGTCCCATCGCGTCCCTCAATTACCTTCTCTCCTCCCACGTCTGGCGACAGGATCACAACGGCTTCTCACACCAGGACCCCGGCTTCATCGACCACGTCGTGAATAAAAAGGCAGAAATTGTCCGCGTTTATCTCCCGCCCGACGCCAATTGCCTTCTCTCCGTCACCGATCACTGCTTGCGCAGCCGCAATTATATCAACCTGGTCGTCGCAGGCAAACAACCCGCGCCCGTTTGGCTCACGATGGATGAAGCGATCAAGCATTGCGCTGCAGGCCTGAGCATTTGGGAATGGGCCAGCAACGACAAAGGCTCGGAACCCGACGTGGTGATGGCCTGCTGTGGCGACGTCCCCACACTCGAGACGCTCGCCGCCGTCGATCTTCTCCGGCGCCACATTCCTGAGCTGAAAATCCGCGTCATCAACGTCGTGAACCTGATGAAATTGCAGCCGACAAAGGAACACCCGCACGGCTTGAGCGATCACGACTTCGACACTCTTTTCACCAAAGACAAACCGATCGTTTTCGCCTTTCACGGTTATCCCTGGTTGATCCATCGATTGACCTATCGTCGAACCAATCATCGGAACCTTCACGTCCGCGGCTACAAGGAAGAGGGCACCACCACCACGCCTTTCGACATGGTGGTGCTCAACGAAATGGACCGCTTCCATCTCGTCCAGGACGTAATCGATCGCCTGCCGCAACTCGGTTCGCGGGCTGCCTATGCGAAACAAGCCATCCAGAATGCTCTCATCGACCACCGCCAATACATCAACCAGCACGGCGAGGACCATCCTTTCGTACTTGGTTGGAAGTGGGGCGAGAAAACCCCCGTCGACGTCAAACGCAGTTCGACCGAAGGAGACAACGTCTAATGACCACCCCGTTCAAAGGTATGCAATTAACTCGGGTAGGACAGCCGCCTCGGCTGTCTCCGCCCGGCGCCCAGCCGGGCGCGCGCGCGTTCAGCGCGCGTTCTTCGCACCACCCCCTGAACCCCGGACTCCAAACTTTTACACACTCACTATGAACGCCGAACAACAACGCCTCGACGAAGCCCGAGAAAAAAACGTCCCTTGGAAAAAATGGGGTCCGTACCTGAGCGAACGCCAATGGGGCACAGTGCGCGAAGATTATAGCGAGGATGGGAATGCCTGGGGCTATTTCAGTCACGACCAGGCCCGCTCCCGTGCTTACCATTGGGGTGAAGACGGCCTCGCGGGCATTTCGGATGACCACCAACGCTTGTGCTTCGCGCTCGCGCTCTGGAACGGTCAGGATCCGATCATCAAAGAACGCCTTTTCGGTCTCACGAATAGCGAAGGCAACCACGGCGAGGACGTGAAGGAATATTACTTCTACCTTGATAGCACCCCCACCCACTCGTACCTCAAGTATCTCTACAAATATCCCCAGGCCGCCTACCCGTACGACGTGATCGTCTCGATGAACCGCCAGCGCGGCCGCAACGACCCGGAATACGAATTGGTCGACACCGGCGTTTTCAACGAGAACCGCTATTTCGATGTCTTCGTCGAATATGCCAAGCAATCGCCGGAAGAGATTCTCATCCAAATCAGCGTCCATAACCGCGGGTCTGATCCCGCGGCACTCCACGTCCTTCCGACGCTCTGGTTCCGCAACCGCTGGTCATGGGGCGAGGAGACCCCACGGCCCCATCTTGAAATGGTGGAAGGATCCGTTGCCACCATCCGGGCGGTCGATTTCGACACCTATTATTTAACGTGTGACGGCAAACCGAAATTGCTTTTCACGGAAAACGAGACAAACAACAAACGCCTTTTCAAGAGCGAGAACCACACCCCCTACGTAAAAGACGCGATCAATAACTACTTGGTCCACGGCGATACGAACGCTGTTAATCCGAAAAATACCGGCACGAAAGTCGCCGCGGACTATCTTCTGCAAGTGCCCGCCGGGAAATGCGAGGTCGTGCGCCTGCGTTTGACAAAGACCGCCCCAACCGCCGGCTCCGGTCCAAAGGCAACCGCTTCTTTTGGAGCGGAATTCGAGAAGGCCTTCCAAACGCGACGCGACGAGGCGAATGAATTTTACGCAGAGATCATCCCGCCGTCATTGAACGTCGATCAGGCCAACGTCATGCGCCAGGCGCTGGCGGGAATGCTTTGGTCGAAGCAGTTCTACTATTTCGATGTGAACCGCTGGCTCGAAGAGCGAGGTTGCGATCCTTACATGCCTACGGGAAAGAAAGCTCCGCGGAACGAGCATTGGCATCACATGTATAACGCTGACGTGATCTCCATGCCGGACAAATGGGAGTATCCGTGGTATGCGGCATGGGATCTCGCATTTCACGTCCTGCCGATCACACTGGTCGATCCCGATTTCGGCAAGGAGCAGCTCAACCTGATGCTGAAGGAGACTTACCTTCATCCGAACGGCCAAATCCCTGCTTATGAATGGAACTTCGGCGACGTCAATCCACCGGTGCATCCATGGGCGACGCTTTTCACTTATCGCCTGGAAAAAGGTCGAACAGGCAAAGGCGACACTGCCTGGCTCGAACGCAGTTTTCAGAAACTACTCCTCAATTTCACCTGGTGGCTGAATCGCAAAGATCGCACTGGTCGAAATGCCTTCGAAGGCGGCTTCCTCGGCCTCGACAACATTGGGGTCTTTGATCGCAGTTCACCGCTGCCGACCGGCGGATATCTCGAACAGGCGGACGGCACCGCCTGGATGGCTCTCTACAGCTTGAACATGCTCGAGATCGCGATCGAGTTGGCTTTGCATGATCCGACCTACACCGACATGGTGTTGAAGTTCGTTTACCACTTCGTCTCCATTGCTTCCGCCACCATCAATGCCGGAGGCAAGACCGGCATGTGGGATGAAGAAGACGGCTTCTTCTACGATGTCCTGCAACAGCCGGACGGTCACGCCCAGCGTCTGAAAGTTCGGTCCATGGTTGGGCTGCTGCCACTTTGCGCCGTGACCGTTTTCGAAGGTGAGATGCAGGAGCGCTATCCGGAAGTCATTAAGCGGCTTACCACTTTCTTCAAAGCACGTCCTGAATTGGTCTCGTTCATTCACGACCCCGGTAAAACCGGCGTTAAAGGCCGCCGGCTCGGCGCAATCCTCGATGAAACAAAACTCCGACGCGTGCTCGCGAAAATGCTCGATGCAAATGAATTTCTGAGTCCCTACGGCATTCGCTCACTCTCGCGCTTTCACGAGGAACACCCGTACGTCTTTCACGCAGACGGACGCGAGTTTCGCGTCGCGTATTTGCCGGGCGATTCCGATACCGGAATGTTCGGCGGAAATTCCAACTGGCGCGGTCCGATCTGGATGCCGGTGAATGCACTGATCATTCGCGGCCTCTTGATGTACTACACCTATTACGGTGACGATTTCACCGTCGAATGCCCCACTGGATCAGGCCGCCAAATGAATCTTTATCAAGTGGCGGAAGAGATTTCCCGCCGTCTTACCAGTATGTTCCTCAAGAACGAAAAAGGCGCGCGACCCGTTAACGGTGCAACCAAGATTTTCGAGCAGGACCCGAACTGGAGCGAAAACATCCTTTTCTACGAATTCTTCCACGGCGATACTGGCGCGGGATTAGGCGCCAGCCACCAAACCGGATGGACCGGCGTCATCGCCCGAGCGATGCACCTATTTGCAACTAACACGTCAGACGAGATCCGTGACCTCGGTAAAAAAGCCGCGACCAGTAAGAAGGTCGCGCCCGCAAGCAAGAGCCAGAAGTGAATTGGCTCAGTCAGATACATGACACCTACCCGGTAGCTCATGCCGTCGGTATATTGGCACTGGTCTGCGTCGCGGGCCTGGCGCTCGGTAGCTTGAAAGTTCGCGGCGTCGGTGTCGGTGTCGCGGGAGTGCTATTCGCGGGCATCATTGTCGGACACTTCGGCAAGCCGGTGGAGAGCGCCACGCTCGCCTTCGTCAAAGAATTCGGCCTGATTCTCTTCGTCTTTGCCATCGGGTTACAACTCGGTCCCGGCTTTTTTTCCGCGATGCGCGAACAGGGACTGAAGATGAACGCTCTCGCCGCGCTCATAGTGCTGATGGGGGCTTTGGCCGCCCCGCTTATCGGCTGGTTCGCTGGTTTTGACCCCGCGGCCGTTCTCGGTGTCTTCTCGGGCGCGTCCGTCAACATGCCGTCGCTTGGAGCCGCGGTGCAGACCTTGCAAACGCTGCCGAACGTCGCTCCCGACCGCATTGCACTCCCCGCTCTGGCCTGCGCGGTGACATTTCCGACCGCCATCATCGGAAGCATTCTGACGCTGCTTCTGCTTCAAAAAATCTTTCGTATCGATCCTGCGCAACACGCGGCCGATTACGCGGCGCGCGCTCGCAAAGCGGTCGAACCGCTGGAGAGAACAACCCTCGTTATCACCAACCCAAACATCGAGGGTTTGCGACTCGGAGCCTTGCCGGGCCGCGCCGAAACCGGAGTCACCGTTTCGCGCATTCGTCACGAGGGCAAAACATCGACCGCATTGCCAGACACCCTTCTGCACAAAGGCGATTGCATGACCGTGGTCGGCACTCGCGCCGGCATCGAAAAGTTCACCTGCATCGTCGGCCAGACCAGCGACGAAGATCTCGTGCCTCAATCCACTCACATTTCCTTTCGGCCGATCGTCGTCACGGAGCGCGACGTTTTGGGCAAGAGCATCGGAGAACTCGGATTGAATGCCCGATTCAACGTTGCCGTTACGCGCATCACGAGAGCAGGCATCGAAATGTCTGCCGCCCCGGACCTGCGCCTGCGCTTCGGCGACATGGTCCAGATCGTCGGCGAGAGCGCCGAC
This sequence comes from Limisphaerales bacterium, assembly GCA_044226545.1. Classification (GTDB taxonomy): domain Bacteria; phylum Verrucomicrobiota; class Verrucomicrobiia; order Limisphaerales; family SXQI01; genus DASVNK01. The sequence continues at coordinate 85,863 of JBGAGW010000014.1, read as the reverse complement.
CTGGCCAAAGCCGCGGCTGCGCTAGGAAATTCCGTGAAGCAATTGAACGAGACCCAATTCATAACATTTTTTGCCGGCCTCTTTCTCGGTGTGGTGCTTGGAACCTTTCCCATCACTCTCGCAGGACTTCCGCAACCACTGCGGCTCGGACTCGCTGGTGGCCCGCTCATTGTCGCGCTCATTCTTGGCCGAATTGGACGAATCGGCCCTCTCGTCTGTTATATGCCGGTAAATGCCAACCTCGCCTTTCGTGATTTCGGCATCGCGCTTTTCTTCGCCGCAGTCGGTCTCGAAGCAGGGCCGAAGTTCTTCGCCACCGTCTTCAGCGCAACCGGCTTGCAATGGCTGCTCGCCGGTGCCGCCGTCACCATGATTCCTTTGTTGCTGGTCGGCATTTACGCGTGCCGTTCCAGGATGAACTTCATGGATGTGAGCGGCCTTCTCTCCGGCAGCACGACCAACCCTCCGGCTCTCACTTTCGCCACGAATATCAGCAACTCGGAAGCGCCGACGCTCACCTACGCGACCGTCTATCCGTTAACCATGCTGTTGCGAATCCTCTGCGCCCAAATCCTTGCGCTCACCCTCGTGCGCTAGAGGCTTAGCCAGCATTCTCTCCAGATTTGAGCGGCAGTTGGTATGGCAGGAGTTGGTCCGCTTCATTCGCATCTGAGGAGTGCTATTGGAGATTATCGGTATTCCAACGGCAGGCGTGAGTTTGTTCCTCCGAAAAATACAAAACGTTAATGCCACCCTCTTCCACATGCCCGTCGCAGAGAACCACGTTCAACGTTCCTCGATGGCGGCGATTCACCGCTTTTATGCCTTCTTCATATCCGGGGACAGACAAAAGCTCCTCCGCATTCCGTCCAAGCACTGAGCACTCGACTATTTCTGGCGCACTCCCAGGGCCTTTCGACTTGCGAGCCATATATCCATCGCCGATGGCGATCATATCGTCAGGTCTTCTTACGTCTCCTTCGCGGGTCGGACGAGCCTGCGTCGCACGCCTGCTTAAGGGATCGCTCTCCTTGGTCACCCCCCCAAGTCCCAGCCCCTCTTTTGCTCCTTGGGTTCGAAGAAAGGGATTTCCAAAAGCGTTATAGCCATAGCTCGGGTGAAAGAAGTTAACCCCTGGCGCTATCGGCGTAAGGAGCGTTTTGTGCGCAGGACATTGAAGAACCGCGTTGCTTGGGACAAACCAACCGTTCCGCGCCGGCCGCAGATAGGGAAGTAGATCAAATTCCCATTGGAGCGTATCGATTCCCGAAGATGTCATAACCGGAAAGGCTCCGCCGTTTTCCAGCTCATACATCGTGAGGGCCAGCGCTATCTGGCGCAGATTGGCCTTGCACCTGGTAGCAGCGGCAACCCCTTTGCCTCGCGAAAGGACAGGAATAAGCAAACTCGCCAGGGCGGCAATAATTGCAATCACCACCAGCAACTCCATCAGAGTGAAACCGCCCGCTCGTTTTAAGATCCGTTGCTTGGCGAACATAATTTCGTCACCTGAGTAAATATCGGCAAATGGCGGGCTTTTTGGACTGCAGTCAGCTCTTTCTGGCGAAGTATGCGGCACTGCTGGATTTAGGCTCTGATGATCATCTCACCTTATTCGCCACGCTTCCGATCCTCCAAGAATCAAGGTAAGGGCCGCCACTATTGCATTTTGAATTGAGAAACTTACCCTCTGAACGTTCCAGGTGGTTTCGGTATTGCCAGATGAGCGGTCGCAAAGCGCAGAGGTGGGAGGCTTCGATCTTCTACAAACTGTGGATGAAGCGTTTGGCGTGATGCTTCCGGCCATCGATGCGGCTGCGGTGTCAATCCGATTGGAGGTTTACATCTATCGCCTGTCGCCGATCGGCGAGACAATTCGTGACGCGCTGATCCGGGCCTGCCAGCGGGGTGTGCAGGTCCAGGTTTTGGTAGACGCGTTAGGCTCGATCTCCCTGCCTGAGAAGTTTTGGGACTCTCTCATTCAGGCTGGCGGACAATTTCGCTGGTTCAATCCGCTGAAGCTGAAACGGCTCGGTTTTCGAGATCACCGCAAGGTTTTGGTCATTGACGAGAAGGTCGCGTTTATTGGTGGATTCAATGTGGCCCCGGAATACCAGGGCGACGGGGTAACCAAAGGCTGGCATGACCTTGGAATGCGGGTTCCCGACAGGCTCGCGAAGGAACTGGCTGCTTCCTTTGATTTAATGTTCGCGCTCGCAGATTACCGGCATCGCCGTCTGGCGCGGTATCGCCGATCACAAGTCGCGAAGGTCACGAATACGCCGGAAGGTCAGTTGCTCACCAATGCCCCCGGCCGCGGTCCCCATTTTCTCAAAGGAGCGCTGGTCCGCGACCTGAATTCTGCGAGGAAGAGTGACATCATCTCTGCCTATTTTCTGCCGCCGCGCCAACTACGGCGCGCGATGATGCGCGCGGCGCGGCAGGGCCGTCCGGTGCGACTCATTCTCGCTGCCAAGTCGGACGTAAAACTTTCACAACTCGCATCGCATCATCTTTACCGAAGCCTTTTGCGCGCCGGGGTCGAGATCTACGAATATCAGCCGCAGATTCTACACACCAAATTCTTTTTGTTCGATGATGTGCTCTATGTCGGGTCTGCCAACATGGACAAGCGTAGTCTGCTCGTGAATTACGAACTGCTCATTCGAGTGAAGGATCGAGAGTTGGCCCAGGAAGGAAGGGAATTTTTCGATCGGACCCTCCAACATTGCGTCAAGATTGAGCGCGAAGCCTGGCGAACTTCACGTTCGCTCTGGACACGACTCAAGGAAGAGTGGGCCTACTTTGTGTTATCGAAGGTCGACCCGTATCTTACACAGCTTCAATTGCGCGTTCTGTATCGCGAACTGCCGCAGAATGAAGCCGCCAAACGGGCTCCGGTCCTGCCTAGCTGAGGATCTCGCCGACGGGCTTTCTGAGGCCCAGGGCGACCGAGAGGGAACTCAGAAACGCGCCAATGTTCACCCACACCAGAACCAGCGCGATTTCCCAACTCACGTAGGGATTGGCTTTGTTCAGACTGAGCAGATCGCGCGGGAAACCGAGCAGACCGAAAAGCTCCCGGTGAAAACAGGCGAGGATAAGGATCGCGGAGATTGCGGCAAGGTTGGCGAGTGCGGCGTTTTCGAGCCATTGCCGAATATAAAGCGCTTTGCCCGGCGCACCGAAGCTGCGCAAGAGGGCGCTCACATAAGCGTTCTGCCGAAACTCAAGAACGGCAATCGCGCCAAAAACCAGCGCGACTGCGAGTCCCAGCATACCGGCCATGGCGCTTCGCCATTGTGCTTGCCGGGCCTGGAGATTTTCCAGTTCTTTTGCCATTCCGATGGCGCTTTGAATTTGCGGCGGGTTCTTGTTTTCTACCGTAAAGAGGTTCTGAATCGCGGCAACGAAATGGGGAATGGAATATTTCTCCGGATCTCGCCGAAAGATGGTGGTTTCAAAATAGCCGAGCCTTTCCGATTCGGGTGACCAGCCTTGCGGGACGAGGAGTGCAGATTGTTGCACCAACGGGCGAAAGAAGGTTGTGGGACGACGCACCACCGCCGTGAATTGGCGTCGATCCAGATTCATTTCCACCAGGGCGTTCTCCGGCAAGCTGTCTGTGAGATAGACAAGTGGCGTCTCCGGATGGATCAGGTCCTGGAGTAACGGCAACGCCTCGTCGTCATAGCTGAAGGTTGGGATTTCACGCTGCCACGGAGTATGCGCGCGGGTGAAGAACTGGCGCAGTCGAAGCTTGTCGCCGAAATCCTTCAGCGGCGCATAGGCGTCGGGCCGAACCTGGTTGGGCATGGCGAGCGGCTCGGTAGCGGTAACCATTTCGCGCGCGACGATGGTGTTCACTCCGAAGTTCTCCAGGCGCGTGCGGAGATTGCGTTCGAGCAAATTGAACGCGACCAGGATCACCGTGGCAACGGTCACCAGCAGGCTTCCCACAAAGATTCGGGACAGGACGCTACTGGGCTGTTCCAGCCAGCGCGACCAGGTGTCCTTCCAAAGGTAGGAAGCGATTAAAGTCCAGGACTTCATGTGCTAAGAAATCTATTCTGTGGTCGTGGGTGCAAATGACGCAGATGCGCCCACCGGTAACGTACTGGCGAAGCGTGTTACTGATGACCTGCGTATTGAGGTCATCCAGGCCGGAAGTCGGCTCGTCCAGCAGTAAAACTTCAGGATGTTTAATCAAAGCGCGGGCGATCGCGGCCCGTTGTTGTTGTCCACCGGACAACGAGGCGGGTCGACGATCCGCAAAGTCTTTCAAACCAAGAAGACCGAGCCAGGTCTGCGTTCTCTCAAGGCTTTCCTCCGAAGAAAGTCCAGCAAGCGTCCCGGCCATGTGCAGGTTGCGCGCAACGGTGGCCAGCGGCAGCAAATTGAGTTGTTGAAAAACGAAACCGAGTTGCCTGCATTGATAATCGCGGTCCATCGGATCGGTTCCGAGCGGGGTGCGGATTTCGCCACTGCTCGGACGCAGGTAACCGGCGAGCAAGCGCAACAAGGTGGATTTGCCACAGCCAGACGCGCCTTTGATAAGAGTGACGCCCGGGCGAAACGCATGGGAAAAGTCGTTGATGATCCAATCTCCTTTGCCGCGGTAGCGAAAGTGAATCCGATCACAACGTAAAGAGGACGAAAGAATCGTCTCGTGTGTGGCACCCGCCTGCGCGATTCCGGGAAGAGCTATAACGGCTGCATTCATTTCGCGCTGGTCAGTTTCATCTCCTTCGGCAAAGCCACACCGAGTTCGGTTTGTCCCTCCACAACGACACGAGCGCCCGGGAAGATGGTTGCGAGTGCAGTTGGCCAGTTCCGGTTCTGATAGGCAGCGGGATCGTGCAGAACGAGCGCGAGTTTTGGCACGACGCGAACGGGTTCAGGCAGATCGACCCAGAGATCGCATGCGACATTTGCTCCGATCAGCCGCGAAGCGGTCGCTGCTTTTTCTGGCGGAAATTCGAAGTAGTAAGCCGGCTCTTCCCGGTTCTGAACTTTTTCAATTTTCTGGTAAGCGAACTTTGCTTCCAGAAGTTCGCTCCCGGAAAGAATCGTGGCCCGAAGTTTTTCCGTCGGCAGGCCGGTCCAGGCCGAATTCTCGAGAACGATTCGGATGCGAATCGAGCTGAGATCCCGCGCGATCCCGAGTTCCTGGCCTGTTGTGACCGGATAATTTACCACGCCTTCAGTGAGCGGCAGGCTGATGGTCAAGCGACCGCTGAATGGCATCTCGAAACGGGATTGGGCGCGTTGCTTTTTGAATTCGAGATTACGCCGTTCCCATTCGGTCCGCGCGCCGGCGAGGTCGATGCCAACGGCGGCGAAATTGGTTGATTCCAGATAGGCCAGGCTCTGCTTCATGAGATGGAGTTTCACCATCGCTTTTTCCAAAGCGTCTGGACGAAGCAGGTTCGACTGGCCGGGCAATCCGAATGCGGCTTTGGCAAGATTAGTGTGAGTTGAGAGAAACTCGACATAGTTGACCTGCCTCTGCGCTTCTTCAATCTGCTGCTCGAGGTCCAGCTTCTTGCGCGGATAATCCACTTCCCACTGGAGCTGTTCCTGGTCGCGCAGTTTTTTTTCCGCATCGCGCAGGGCTGTTTCCTCCGCGGCGAAAATTTCCGGTTGAAACTCGGCCCAGAGGTATCCCGCCGGCAGATTTGTTTGCGGTGCTGTCGCGTAAACACGAAGCGAACCCATCAATGGCGAAATCATGGTGATGGTGCTCTTTGGCAGAAGCTGGCAGGGCAGCGTCGCGACGCGCATGCGAGTAACGGGCGGGTACTGTTCCCAATTCCACGCCGGTGTTTTTCCCGCCTCGCCGCCTTTAGCCTGTTGCACCTTGGCCTTGGCCGATTCGAGCGAACAGCCGCAGAGTACGGACGCGGCGGCGGCTATGATTGTGAGAGCGCCGGGTTTCATAAATCAGGTTTTTGGAAAAGCGGTTCTTTGGTCGCGCCAGGCATTCTCGTCGACAAACCAAAACAGCGCGTTCAGTTCAGCAATATCGCGTTTCAACTGGATCTCCTGTTGCGTGAGCGTGTGATATTCGAAGGAATATTTCTGAATCGCATCGTAATTTCCCGCCGGAGGAATCGAGAGCAGGAGAGCGAGCTGACTTTGCACATTGTTCAACTGCTTCTGCATGGTATCCATGATCTGCTGGGTGAAAATAAGCCGGTTCAGCAGCGTGAGACTTTCCTGTTGATATTGCCGAATCTGCAAATCTTGCTGACGCAACGTCTGCCGAATCATGCGCCGATTATTTCCGCGCGTATCGACCGTCCAAAAAAGGTCAGCCGACGCGCGCACCTCTTCGGAATCCCAAAAACGATCGTGACCGGAGGTCTGCTGGTATATCGGCGGACCTGTCACGAAGATGTTGAGTTCAGGCCAGTAGCGCAGCCTCATCCCGAGGATTTGCGCACGGGCGGCCTCCAATTCGACTGCCAGAAGGCGCATTTGGACCTGCGCAACGCGATTGGTATCGCCGAGCGGCAATGGATTCTGATGATAATTCAAAACGGGCAAGCCATTCGTGGAAAAGATCCAACGATATTGGCGAGACCCTAAAAGGTCGCTCGCCCGGTCCTGGAAACTTTTCAAGTCGCGCAAGTAGGTGAGATCGAGCGTCTCCATTTCTGTCCGCATCACCTGGCCCGTGAACGGATCGACCTGCTCCATGGCGGTAGCCGTGGCATGCTGCATCCCAAGACGGACATTTTGGTCACGCAGTTCGTCCGCGCCGTAGAAAAGGCGATACAGTTCGATGAGTTGCTCACGCTCCGCGAGTTCGTACGCGGCTTGCGCGCGCATGGCGTAAAGGCGGGCCGCGTAAAGCCGCGATCCAAAGCTAACTACGCCGGGGACATTGAAGAAGCTGTCGGCACTAAAGGTGTAATCGTTCTCCGAGAGATTCGCGAGATCGGCGAGCTGCTTGCTGACTCCAGCTCGCATGGTGAGCGTTGGAATCAGGTCTTTGTACACCTGGTGAACATTCTCGATCGCATTGGTTATTTCCGTTCGCGCCTGGGCGAGCTTTAAGTTGTTCGTGAGCACCAATTCAACCGCGGAAGGCCAATCGAGCACTTTCTCCGGCAACGAAGCCTGCACCTGCAGATTGGTTTCCCAGGCATTCCGCAAGCGGTCCATGTGCCCGGCGACTTTCTTAGTCGGCGAGCTGCACGCGCTCAGCAGCAAACCGAGCCCACAAATCGCGAGCGAAATTTTCCAACCTTTCTTAACCCTGGCTAACATTTCTCGGTCACTCTTCAACTATCACCCTGATGATCCTGTTCCGTATTTTGCCTGAGAATATTGGAGGAGCGTGCCACCGCTATCGGGAGAGTGCCTGAACGTCGGGCGAAACGTCCCTGACCGCGGCTTGTGTGTTCCACTGAATCCGGCTTTGAACTGCAGGGAGCTGGCAAATCTAACAGTTCAATAATTTCCCGCAGTAGTCGATAAACCCGCATGTGTTCACACGAGTCATTTTAGTTTTTACCTTTCTTCTGACACTGACAGGCTGTGGGACGATGGGCGGTCCAGCGTCGGCCAGTTTTGCTGCAGTCACGATCAAGAACCACAGCGTTGACGAGATTCACTGGGCCACGGCGCAGGTTTTTGAAGCCGATGAGTACAGAGGCGGAAAGACTTCGCCGCTCGACACGGTGTGGGAGAAGGAAGCGTCGCGGCTGACAACGATCTCGCGTGACGGGCTCGTCGCAGCGCAGGCCGGAGCGGTAACGATTGAACGAGTCCGCACTCAACTGGTGGAAACGGGCGAGAAGACTTATCGGCTGCAGTGCACGGCGTACATGGTCAGCGGCGCAGGGGACTCATTCTTTGAAAACGAAGTCAGACTTTCGAACATGCGGAGCGCGCCATATCAAATGATGTTGGGGAAGGTTCAGAAGACGCTGGAAGAGGCTTACTAGTCTAGAAGCGCATGGGGGTATCAGGAACTCAGGAAGATCTTAAAAGGACAACGACTGAGTGCGCTCGCACGGTGTAATCTCCGCTATTCAAGGGGATTTCTTTGCCGGGATCGAGAATATCTTCAGGCGAAGGACGCGCGGTGTCGATAACGCGCTTACAGGACTTCGGATTATCGGTTTGGATCTTGAAGGTTCCGTCTTCCCAATGGGCGTTGATCATTACGTAGAGATCCTGGTCATTCATCTTTGCGCCACGCAGGAGATAGGCCAGGTGCCGGGACTCGGTGCTGAAATCGACAGGGCCATCGGAACTAAACCAGGTAATGTCTTCGCGCCAGAAGGTCGGACGGCCGATCGAAGGATGCGCTTTTCGGAACGCAATCATTAATTTGAAAAAGCGGAAGATGTCGACGTTGGATTTGAGGCGATCCCAATCGAGCCAGGTGATCTCGTTATCCTGATTGTAGGGATTGTTGTTGCCACGTTGCGTGTTCAGGAATTCGTCCCCGGCAACGATCATCGGAATTCCGTTCGAAAGGAGAAGCAGGGCACAGAAGTTTTTTGCCTGTTGTTTTCGCAAGGCGAGCACTTCGGCTGGCGCGTTTTCATCGCCTTCCTGGCCACAGTTCCAGCTCAGGTTGTGATCGGAACCGTCTGCGTTGTTGTGTCCGTTGGCCTCGTTGTGTTTAATGTTGTAGGAAAGCAGATCGTAGAGGCAGAAGCCGTCGTGAGCTGTCAGAAAGTTGATACTCTGGTGCGGGCGGCGGGTGTCCTTTAACCCATCCGGAAAGAGATCGTCGCTGCCGTAAATCCTTTGCATCAGTGCACCCACTTTACCCGGATCACCTTTGACGAAAGAGCGCAGGTCGTCGCGAAATTTTCCGTTCCACTGTAGCCAGGCCTGGCCGGGAAAGCTCTTGCCGAGCTGGTAACTGGAAATATCCCAAGCTTCGGCAATCAGACGGATGTTCCACATGCGGGCGAGCAAGCCAACCTCGGGGACAAGTGAGGCCTCCTGCACACCAATGGTGCCGTCCGCCGCCCGGGAAAAAATTGAGGCGAGATCGAAACGGAAACCATCGACACCCATTTCCCGGGCCCAAAAACGCAAGCTGTCGAGCACGAGCACGCGGCCGGCTGGATGCCCTGTGCGCACGGTGTTGCCGCAACCGGTGTCGTTATTGTAGTGACGAAGGTCTGAGGTGAGGAGGTAGTAGCTGTCGTTATCGATGCCGCGGAAGCTGTAGGTGGGACCGGTTTCGCCGCCTTCGGCAGTGTGGTTGTAAACAACGTCGAGCCAGACTTCGATGCCCGCTTTGTGGAACGCGTCCACCATGGCGCGAAATTCCTCGAATGGTTCGCCCGCAGCGTATTGCTGATGAGGTGAGAAAAAATGGAGGGTCATGTAACCCCAGTAGTTTTGCTCCTGCGGATCGAACTGATGAACAGGCAGGAGCTCGACAATGGTGACTCCGAGCTCCTGGAGATAAGGGATTTTTTCGACGAGGCCGGCAAAGGTGCCGCGATGCGGTGCGCACACGCCTGAGTTGGCGCGTGCGGTGAAGCCCTTGACGTGCAGTTCGTAGACGATGGCATCGCGAGCGGTGTAACGCGGTCCGCATGACGGTTCGGCGGGTTCGGGAGAGACGCGCGGAAGCCGTCCGAGCGGAGCTCGCCCGTCGGTTGGTCCAGGCCTTGAGCAAGCTTCGCGGCTAAAATTGGGCGGGAAGAAGACAGCCGGCGCGTATGGATCCAGAAGAGTCTTCTGCGGATCGTAGCGATGACCGTGCTCAGGTTGATGCGGACCTTCCACTTTAAAGGCGTAAAGGTTCGCGCCCGCGAGCAAGTGGACCGGAACGCGGCAATGCCAGATACTGCCGGTTTTTTGAGCGGGATATTCGAGTTTGAACTCGAAAACCGGAACGGCAGGGTTTTTCTCCTGGTAGCACAGGAGCGTGACAGCGGTGGCGTGCCGCGAATAAAGGGCGAAGTTGAAGGCTTTCTCCGCCTCGATCCAGCGGGCGCCCAAAGGCCAGGCGAAACCCGGTGACACATCTGTGCTCATGCCTCACTTTTCCGTGGAAATGGGCGCGGGCTTCACCTGCCAGATGCGCTCGCAATATTCGCGGATCGAACGATCGGAGCTGAACTTGCCCATGCGCGCCACATTCAAAATGCTGTGCCGTGTCCAGGCGGCCGGATCCTGCCAGAGCGCGTCCACGCGGGCCTGGCAATTGAGATAAGACTCAAAATCAGCAAAGAGCAGATAGGGATCGTGGTGCAGGAGCAAGTCGACCAGGGGTGTGAACAAGTTCTTGTCTCCGCGCGAAAAGGCGCCACCGGCGATCGCATCGATCACGTCGCGCAGGACGGGATTCTTCCCATAGATTTCGAGCGGCGCGTAACCGAGCGCTTTTGTTTGGGCGACCTGTTCCGTCGTTAGGCCAAACAGGAAAAAATTATCGCCGCCGACCTCTTCCAGAATTTCAACGTTCGCCCCGTCAAGCGTGCCGATGGTGAGCGCGCCGTTCAGAGAAAATTTCATATTACCGGTGCCGGAAGCCTCGAGTCCGGCCGTCGAAATCTGCTCGGAGAGATCCGCGGCGGGATAGACGTGATGCGCGTTCTTGACATTGAAATCCGGGAAGAATGCCACCCTAAGCCGGCCTTGAAGCGACCGGTCGTTGTTCACCGTCTCAGCAACGCCATTGATCAAACGGATGATCAATTTCGCCATAAAATAACCGGGCGCGGCTTTGCCGCCGAAGATAAAGGTGCGGGGCGCGAGCCGGGCAGCAGAGTCGCGCTTCAGTGTGAGATAACGGTGGATGATGTGAAGCACGTTCAGATGTTGCCGTTTGTACTCGTGGATCCGTTTGACCTGGATGTCAAAAAGCGAGGCAGGATCGACTTCAATTCCGGTGCGCGTCGCCAGCAGTGCGGCGAGTTCGCGCTTGTTGTCGAACTTCACTTCACGCCAACGCTTTTGGAAACCAGGATCATCCGCGACCTTTTCGAGCTTGCGCAAACGGCTCAAATCGTTGAGCCAGCCCTCTCCTATCTGTTCCGTGATGAGAGTGGTCAACTCGGGGTTGCTGAGCGCAATGAATCGCCGTGGCGTGACGCCATTGGTCACGTTGCAAAACTTTTCCGGCCAGAGTTCGGCGAAGTCGCGCAGAACGGTGCGTTTCAGCAGGTCGGAATGCAAAGCAGCGACGCCGTTCACGTGGTGACTGCCAACCGTCGCGAGGTTCGCCATCCGCACGTAACGTCCGCCGCCTTCATCAATTAAGGAGAGAGCAGCGACTTTACTCTCGTCGCCAGGAAAGCGGCTGCGCACCTCACCGAGGAAGCGGCGATTAATTTCGTAAATGATCTCCAGATGGCGCGGCAAAAGTGACCCGAAAAGGTCGATGGACCACTTCTCAAGCGCTTCGGGCAACAGCGTGTGATTGGTATAGGCAATGGTCCTGGTCGTGACTTTCCACGCAACGTCCCAGTCGATCTGATGTTCGTCCACGAGCAGACGCATCAGTTCCGCAACCGCGATCGCGGGGTGAGTGTCATTGAGTTGAACGGCAAACCGTTCGTGGAAAGTTTCGGGGCGGCCGCCCAAAAACTTTTGCATTCGAAGCATATCCTGGAGCGAACAGGTGACGAAGAAAAACTGCTGTCGGAGGCGCAGCCGCTTACCCTGCGCCGGTTCATCATTGGGGTATAAAACCTTGCTGATGTTTTCGGATTGAACCTTGGCTTCTACGGCGCGGAAGTATTCTCCCTGGTTAAAGGCCGCGAAATCGAAGGATTCCACTGCTTCAGCTTTCCACAAGCGCAGGCTGTTGCAGGTGGCGACGCGATAACCCAGGATCGGAGTGTCGCAGGCGATTCCTTTGACGACCTCGGCTGGAACCCAGCGCACCCGGTAGCGCCCATGCTCGTCGGTGCACGTTTCAGTGCGCCCGCCAAACTTTACATCGTAAGTGAGTTCGGGACGGATGATCTCCCAAGCATTGCCGAACCGGAGCCACTTATCGGTCGTTTCGACCTGCGCGCCGTCACGGATCGATTGGTCAAAAATCCCGAACTCGTACCGAATGCCATAGCCGATCGCTGGAACTTCCACCGAAGCCAGGGAATCCATGTAGCACGAAGCCAACCGGCCGAGGCCGCCATTGCCGAGACCAGGTTCCTCCTCCTGTTCGATAATCGCGTCGAGCTCGAGCCCAAGTTCGGACATCGCCTGCCGGGCGGCGTCAATTATTCCCAGATTGAGAAGATTGTTCGCAAGGTGCGGCCCAGGCAAAAACTCCGCGGAGAGGTAAGATACCACGCGTGCGTATTTTTCCACCGCACCTTCGGCAGTTTGCACTGCACGCTTCAGCAGACGGTCTCGAACGGTCAGGGCGAGAGCGGTATAGGCATCATGCGGCGTGGCCGCAGCGGGCGCGCGGCCCATCCCAAAAAACAAGTTATCCAGGAATGCCTGCTTGATCTCGGCGGCACCCAATCCCGTTCGGATGCCATCGCTTGCCGAGAGCTCCGATGATTTTCGCGCTCGATTTCGACGGGTTGGGGACTGCTTCTGTGCGGGTGTCATGGCATTTTCCTCTACCACCACAGCAGAAAGCAACGGGCGACAGTGCAAAACTGTCAGAAATGACAGCGCGCTGCCCTTTTACCGAGCACCTTTAACCAGGTCTTCGCTCCATTCCAGAACTCCGAAAGCGGCGCCAGTCGGGTCGGCGAGCACCGCGACTTTGCCGTTGAGGAGGGACGGCTTGGGATCAATCAATGCCGTCCCCCCCAGTTGTTTCGCTTTCGCGACCACCTCCATTACGCTCGCGACGCGCACGTAAGGAAGCCAAGTTGGAACGGCATCCTCACGCGAAGTCTGTAAAGTGCGCACGGTAGCGCGCGCATAACCTTTGCTCACGAGCACGTAATCGTTCACATGGTTGGGCGACGTGTTCTCGATGACTTCATAGCCACACACGCTCTTGTAAAACTCGCTGGCCGCGCGCCCATCACGGCTGAGGAGCTGAATCCAGATCCAATCGCCCAAACCGCCCTGGGTATCTTCGGGGTCGCCGGAGCTCGATTTCATCACGCCGAAAACCGCACCCTCCGGATCGGCAAAGACGGCCTGCTCGCCGCGCTTCGGAAAGTCCTGCGGAGGCATTAACATTCGGCCGCCGCCGGCGAGTACTTTTTTCTCGGCCTTCTTCACGTTCGGAACCGAGACGAAACCGAACCAACGGGGCTTGGCTTTTGGATCGTTCGCCGGTTTAGGTTTTTGGAACAATCCGGCAATGGGATGTGAATCGTTGATGACGAACGAATAGTCGCCCGCGACTGCGAATTGCCAACCGAACAACTCTTTATAGAAGGTACGGGCCTTCGCGACGTCATCGGTCATGAGATCCGCCCAGATAAATTTCCCAGGCAGCCGGGGGTTTCCTTTAACGCTGGTGAGAGGCGGCAACTCCGGTCCGCCGGCGCGGGAGAAAACGCACGCGCCAATGAGCGCCAGCAAGAACCCCGCGCGTGAAATCGCGGGCCGGCAAAATGTATTTTTCATGACGAGGTTCTTGGACGATTATTTCTCTGTCTTCTCGACGCCAATGGCGAGCGCCTCGGTGAAAGTCACAACGATCGTGTCGCCCAGGTGGAGTTTCTCCAGTTTTTTCACGTCGCGTGCCTTGACCGAAAGGTAATTTCCACGAGGACCTTTAAGAGTGAGCATGCGGGTGGGACGTTCCAGTCCTTCCACTGTAGCGACTATACGCAGCACGTTGAGCTGGCCGGCGGCCGGTGAGGCGCTTTTGGGCGCTTTGGCCGTTCCTTCGACGACCATGATGGGATTCTCCTTTTCTTCGCGGGTCGGTTCGCGCAGTTCGGCCGCCACCGCGAGGTAGTACTGCACCTTCACCTGATCGCCCGGTTTGATTTCGTCCAGGCGCTTGACCGCTTTGTCGACCGTGACACTACTGGTCTCGCCGAGAGAGCCTTTCAAGGTCAGTTCCCGTTTCTCGAGGTTCACTGCCTCGACCGTCGCGGTAGCCGTGACCAGAACGTCATCGCCAACCATCATTTTGTGGTGCGGTTCGTGATCGTCGGCCGCGAGGACAGAATTCAGACTGAACGCCAAAAGGGCGGCGCAGAACCATTTGTTGAGATGTGACTTCATAGCATCGTTTGGACTAGTTGTTCGTTTGTATCTGTTTAGAAAATGAGAGCTTCCTCGGTCGTGAGTTCGTGCTGGCCGCTGAGGGTGCGACCGGTCTTTTCGGAAACCCACTCCTGGAAAATGCGGTAACCCACCGCCAGCAGAGTTGGACCGAGAAAGACCCCAATAAAACCAAAAGCAATGGCACCGCCGAGCACACCGAAAAGGATGAGCAAAAAGGGAGACGGACTGCCGCGGCTGATCAACCACGGTTTGAGAAAATTATCGATGCTCCCGACACCAAGCGCCCAGATCATGATGAACACAGCCCAGCCAGTCGCGCCCTGGTGATATAACCAGAATGCACCGGGCAGCGCGACGAGCGCCGGTCCCAACGGCACGACGGAGAGGAAAAGGGTGAAGAGAGCGAGGACCCCCGCTCCCGGAATTCCGGCTATGAGAAAACCGATCGCGGCGAGAACGGCTTGAATCAGCGCCGTTCCCAGAACGCCATAGACCACTCCGCGGACGGTGCTGCCTGCAAGATCGAGCAAACGAGCGGCGCGATCACCGCCGATGCGCATAACCACTGCGCTGAGCTGGCTCGCAGCCCACGTTCCGTTGCGGAACAGAAAAAAGCAGATGAACAGACTCAACGCGAGGTGAACCAATCCGGCACCCAGCAAAACGCCAAGAGAGAGTAATTTTGCGCTGACGGGTTCGATCACTCGACGCAACGCAGCCACGAATTTAGTACTATCCTGGGTGACGTTTTGCCATTGTGAGACGGCGCGCGGCCCGACTACAGGAAGCTTGTTCAACCACGCGGGAGGTTTCGGCGGCCCCGAATCGATCCAGCTTCGCGCCGCGGTGCTCAGGTCCTTAACCTGATCGGCCAGGGTCGCGCCGATAATCGCGAAGGGTAGCAGCACCACCAACATCAACCCGAGCGCCATCATCGCGGCCGCCACTGTTTTGCGCCCCTTTAAAAAGGCGAGCAATCGCCCGTAAAGGGGCCAGCAGGAAAAGCAAAGAATGCCTGCCCAAAGGAACGCCGAAAGAAACGGCCACATCACGGCGATGCAGCCCGCGCCGAGCATGATCAGCACGAGCCAGCCGAGGTTCTGCTCGAGTTTAGAACGAAGCTCTTTCATTCACTCTTGCTCCTGCCAGAACCGGCTCTGGACCATCCTTTCTCGTTGCGTCGGAATCACCCGGTTTTCCCGCTTGAAATTCCTCCACGACATCGGCCAGCGATTTGAAGCGACCAATGTGGCCCACCTTATCCTCCAGTCCCTCCAGGCGGAGGAGATCGCGCACCGCTGCGTGGGCCTCAACAATTCGGAATTCGATCCCGTCTGCCGCGAAATCGCGTTGCAAGTGCTTCAACATTTCTGCGCCGGCAAGATCAACAAAGGGAGCGTTCGAGAGATCGCACAAAACTGCCTTGACCGGTTGGGGCGCCGATTGAACGCGTGCACGGACCGCGTCGCCCACGTGCTCCACGTTGAAATAGAGAAGAGCCGCCTCCGGCCGAAAGATCACGACGTCCTTGATCGATTCATTGTCGGGATGGCGCTCGATATCGCTATAGCGGCGTGTGCCGGGAATACGCCCGAGGAAAGCGACGTTCGGACTCGAGGCTCGGCGCAAAAGCATGACCAAAGAGATGACAACCCCGAGCATCACCCCACGAAGCAGGCCCGAACCCAGCACTCCGAGGATCGCCACAATCGCGACCGCAAATTCGCTTTTATGAAAACGCCAAAGATGCGCGAGCGCAGAAATTTTCAAAAGGCCGGTTACCGCAAAGAGAACAATCGCCGCGAGCACCGGTTGGGGCAAATTGCGCAACGTCCCTGTAAGAAAAAGGGCGACGATCAAAATGACCGATGAAGCCACAAAACCCGAAAGCGGCGAGCGCGCTCCACCGCTTTCATTCACCAGCGATTGCGACATTCCGCCGCTCACCGGAAAGCCATGGCCTAAGCCGGCGGCGAGATTTGCTCCAGCCAGCGCCAGAAATTCGCGATTACTGTCCAACCGATAGCCATGCTTCTCCGCGAACATTCGACCGATTGCCACCGTTTCCACCGCGCCCAGGAGAAAACAGGCCAGGGCGAGGGGCAGAAGTTCATTGAAATCGCTCCACTGCAGATGAGGAAGGCCGAAAGGAGGCAACCCTTGAGGCACCGGACCGAGCAACTTCACGCCGTACTGGCCGAGGTCGATCATGGAAGCAATCAGGATACCTCCGACGACCACCACAATGGCTATCGGGCGGTTTGGGAGAAATCTCTTTCCGAGAATGAGCATCGCCAAAGCCGCGCCGCCCAGCAGCACCGACGCTGGGTTAGTCTGGCCGAGGTGCGTCAGAAAGCCCCACGACCGTTCCCAGAAATTTCCATGTGAACCGGGAATCCCAAAGAGCTTCGGCAGTTGGGTACTCGCCAGGTGCAGCGCCACGCCCGATTTGAAACCGATCAATACGGTTTCCGAAATGAACTTTACAATTACCCCCGCGCGGAAAAGCCAGGCGACAAAACCTATAGCCGCGACCAAGACCGCCGTTCCGGCCGCGAGCGCCCCAAATCTCGACGCGTCACCCTGTGCGAGCGCGCCCAGCGATGTGCCCATCAACAGGGAGATTGCCGAAGTGACCGAAATCGCGGTCTGCCGGGAACTGCAAAAAATCCAGAAAACCAATCCAGAGAAGAGACAGGCGTAAAGCCCGGCTTGTGCCGGGAGTCCTGCCAGAGAAGCATCGCCAATCGCGGCGGGAAGCAGGTACGCAGCGAGCGTCACCCCCGCGGCGATGTCCGAACGAATCCAGGCTGCCTGATAGTTACGCAGCCAGCCGAACGCAGGGATCCAGCGCACCCAAAGGGGCGCTTCGTTTGCTGCATGCAGAGAACTGTTCATGGCCTTGGCGGCCGCGTTTAATAAATCTGTGGAATGAACTTCCGACCCTTGATCGACGCGATATCATCGTACGCGCCTTTCATGGAGCGTTTCGGCAGTTTCACCTTTTCGCGCGGGATTTTTTTGTAAGGGATCAGTTTCAACAATTGTGCAATGCAGTTCAGGCGCGCGCGCTTTTTGTCGTCGGAAGGAACAATGTGCCACGGTGCGTGTTTCGTATCGGTGGCGGCAAGCATGCGATCTCGTGCCCGTGAATATTTGAACCAATTGCTGCGCGACGGGAGATCCATGGGACTGAGTTTCCACTGACGCATGGGATCTTCAATGCGCGCCTCAAAACGCCGCTTCTGCTCCTTGTCGCTCACCTCCAACCAGAATTTGATCAGGATAATTCCAGCATCAACTATGTAATTCTCGATTTCGGGACAGTTCTCGAGAAACCCCTCGTACTGCTCCTTGGTGCAAAAGCCCATGACATGCTCAACACCGGCGCGGTTGTACCAACTGCGATCGAAAATCACGATTTCGCCGGCAGCCGGGAAATGCTGCATGTACCGTTGCAGGTACATCATGGTTTTTTCCCGGTCCGAAGGCGCGGGCAGCGCAACGAGACGGAAAACACGCGGACTGACACGTTCGGTTATCGCGCGGATTGTCCCGCCTTTGCCAGCCGCATCGCGGCCCTCGAAAACAACGATTACACGCGCACCCTTCGCCTTCACCCAATCCTGCAAATAGCAGAGCTCCTCCTGAAGCTTGCGGAGTGCCTTCTCGTATTTTTTGCCCTTAAGGCTTTTCGTCTCGAGTTCGAGAGCGCCCTTCATGTTTGCATTTCCATTAGCCTGAGCACGCTGGTTCGAACCGAGGCTCCGGCGCAGCGCTTTGGCCTCTTTCTTCACGCGCTTCAAACGCAATTTGGCAGCGTCCCGTTCCTCGTCCGCTTTCGCGGCCGCCTCTTTGGCGCGTTTTAGCGCCTCCTCCACTTGTTTCGCTTTGTTCCGCAGTGATCCGATATGTTTGTCAGGCGTCGTCGCCGGCTTCTTCGCCTGAGGCTTGTGCAACACGCGCGGCTTCGGCGGGAGTGTCGGAGCCGAAACTACACTTGCGATTTGATCAGATTCTGGCATAAACGCTCCTATTGTTTTTCCTTCGCAGCCTTCAGCGCGGCCGCCATTTCATCGCCTTCCGCAGGCCCGGCGGCTTTCTTCTTATCAGGTTTCATCATGACGACCTTCGGCGGCAGATCGGCCATCATCTTCATCACTTCACCTGCAGTTCCAAAAATGAATTCCGTGCGACGTTCGGGAATGGGCATTTGGTAGAAAAATCCGACAGAAAGCCACTTACCGGACCGCCCCAGCACAAATTCGTCCGGCGTCATCGTGATATCTTCCGGATCGAAGCCGTCCTGCATCACGACGTAAGGACCGCCCCTGTCCTTTGGAGTGATTTCAGCGGCCGCCCTCCACGAGGCGAGACTAACCAGGCGCACATCCTGAAAATTGTTGGTAATGTTTCGAAGATTCGCAGTGTTCATAATTTATTTGGGTTTGACCGAAGCGGCTTGTGAAGGGTTGTTCATGGCGTATTGCTCAGCTTCGGTCTGCCAACCACCGCCGAGCGCGCGATAAAGCTGAACGATGCTCAATAACTCATCGCGCTGCGCCTGCGCTAGAATCAACTCTGAGGCAAAGAGGTCTTGTTCGGTAAACAGGACTTCCAGATAACTGGTCACGCCCCCCTCGTAGCGAACGTGGGCGAGTTCCGTGGAACTGCGTGTGGCCTGCGTCAGCGTCTCTTGCTTAGTACGGAATTCGCGCGATCTCTGGTATGCGATCAAGCTATCCGATACCTCGCGAAACGCTTGCTGCACCGTGCGCTGGTAGAACGCGACCGATTCCTGAAAACGCGCTTCGGCGATTTTCAAATTCCCCCGCAACCGGCCGCCGGTAAAAAGCGGGAACGATACAGCGGGGCCGAACTGCCAGGCGCGCGCCGGACTGGTGAACAGATCGGACATCGCGACGCTCTGATAACCGTAAAATCCGGTCAGCGTCACCTGTGGATAAAACGCGGCCTTCGCTTCACCAATGTTCGCATTGAAAGCAACGAGATCCTGTTCGGCTGCTCGAATGTCCGGGCGGCGTTCGAGCAAAGTGGATGGAAGCCCTGCCGGCACTTGAGCTTGCAAGCTTGCGCCGTTCAGCGCCGAGGTGCGTTCTATTTTCCCTGGATTGCGTCCGAGCAAAATGCTCAATTCGTTCTCCTTCTGCTCAAGGCGACGAAGGACATCAGTTATGGTAGCATCTGCGGCCGCCACCAGGACTTTCGACTGGTTTACCGCCTGCATTTCGGTCACCCCGCCCTCTTCACGCGCAATGGTCAAATTGAGGGAATTGGTCCGGCTGGAATAAGTGCGATTCGCGATTTCCAGCTCAAGGTCGAGTTCCAGCAGTTGCAGGTAGACGGTTGCGACATCAGCGACCAACGTCTGGCGGACGATGTGCTGCGCTTCCTTGGTCGCGAGCAACTGCGCGCGCGCGGCTTCGTTCGCGCGCCGAATTCGGCCCCATAGGTCAACTTCGTAGCCGGGCATTGAGACAAAAGCATCACCATAAGCGCGCTCAGGATGCGGAGTGGAACCGAAAGGACCTTTTTCAGAAGTGCGTGAGGTCAGGTAATCCGCACCGGCATTGATGGTCGGGAAATATTGCGAGCGCGCGACCTTCAACGAAGCTTCGGCCTGCATCACGCGAGCCGCAGCGATTCGAATATCGTAGCTATTGGTGAGCGCTTCGTGCACCAGCGTCTGCAATTGCGGATCCTTGAAGACGTCCCACCAGCCAAGGTCCGCGCCAGAATTCTGTGATTGCAGTTGAGAAGCGTTCGCGACCGCGTTTGTGCCGGGCTCGGGTGCGCGAAATTCCTGTGGCGTGGCTGTGATGGGCCGTTTGTAGTCAGGACCAACCGTGCAACCGATTTGAATCACAGCTCCGAGCAGAGCCGCAGCACCCAATGATTTTGCTACCCGTGTTTTCATTAGTGCGCACCTCCGTGTGGCGCCGCTGTGGCAGCAGCGACTTCCGTCGCCGCGTTGGGCATTGGTTTTTTACTACCGCGCTCGACGAGTTTCTGCACGAAGACGTAACAGACAGGAATGATAAACAAACCGATCGCCGTGGAGATCGTCATGCCGTAGACCACGCCCGTTCCCATCGTGCTTCGTGAAGCCGCGCCGGAACCGGTCGCGAGCATCAGAGGCACGCAACCAAGAATAAAAGCGAACGAGGTCATCAAGATTGGCCGGAGACGCAACTTCGAACCTTCCACGGCCGCATCGAGAATTTCTTTGCCTTCCTCCCGGCGCATCTTGGCGAATTCGACGATCAGGATTGCGTTTTTCGCGGCTAACCCGATCAACATGACCAATCCGACCTGCGCATAGACGTTCAGGTCGTAGTTGCGCACCCACATGCCGATGAGTGTGCCCAAAATGACAGTTGGCGTTGCGAGCAATACGGAGAAAGGAAGCCCCCAGCTCTCGTATTGCGCAGCGAGCAGCAAAAATACAAACAGCACAGCCATGCCGAAAATGATCGGAGCCTGCCCTTCCGATTTTTTCTCCTGCAGCGTGAGGCCAGACCATTCGTAGCCAGTCTCGCTCGGCATTCCAGCCATGACCTCTTCGATCGCTTTAATCGCCTGTCCCGAACTATAGCCCGGCGCAGGCGCACCCATGATCTCGGCGGCGTTATACAAATTAAAACGGGTGACTAGATTCGGCCCCGACATGCGACTGACCTTCACGAGCGTGCTGAGGGGAACCATGTTGCCATCGTTGTTTCGGACGTAGAAGTTGCCGATGTCCTCTGGCTTATTGGTGAATTGCGATTCGGCCTGGAGGAAGACTTTATAGACCCTGCCGAAGCGAACGAAGTCGTTTACATACAAACCGCTGAGGTAAGCCTGCAAGGTCGAAAAGACCGAATCAACCGGGACCCCGAGCGTGCGGGCCTTTTCTCGATCGAGTTCCACCTTCACCTGCGGCGTCGCGGGATTGAACGTTGTGGTCAGGCGCGCAATTTCCGGACGTTTGGCTACGGCCTCCTGCAATTGCGCGACATAGCCGGCCAACTGCTCGATGCTGCCGCCGGAGCGATCCTGCAACTGCATGCTGAAGCCCGAAACGTTGCCATAACCGGGCAGCGGCGGCGGTCCGAAAGAAAACGCCCGCGCACCGGGGATCGCATGGAATTTCTTGTTCCACTCTCGTGCGATCGCGCTCGAATGCAATTCCGGGGCTTTCCGTTCTTCCCAGTCCTTCAAGCCAACGAACATCAGCGCGGCATTGGGAAAATTGAGCGAATTCATGATGTTCATACCCGCCAGCGCAACAGCGGAGCGCACACCGGGTGTATTGGCGACAATTTCTTCGACCTGCTTCAACGCCACGTCCGTTCGCTGGAGGGATGCACCTTCCGGCAGGTCGACTGCGACGAACAGATACCCTTTATCTTCGTCAGGAATGAATCCGCCCGGAACAACTTTTCCAATAAGCCATATGCCGACCACAACTGCGACCAGCAATATCATCGACCGGGTCGCCTTGCGGGCCAGCCCACCGACAACGTTCCCGTATTTCGTGCTGAGCCAATCGAAGCTTTTATTGAATAAGTTGAAAAACTTCGCGATCGGCCCGCGTCCGGGCGTGGGCTTCTTGAGCATCAGCGCGGAAAGCGCCGGACTGAGGGTCAGCGCGTTGATCACTGAGAAAACCACCGCGACGGCAATGGTCAGAGCGAATTGTTTGTAGAGCTGTCCCGTCACGCCGCCCATGAAGGCCACGGGCACGAACACGGCACACAAAACAAGACCAATCGCCACCACCGGCCCGGAAACCTCCTGCATCGCCTTGCGCGTCGCTTCCACTGGAGTCATTCCATGCTCGAGGTGATGCTGCACCGCTTCAACCACGACAATTGCGTCGTCGACCACGATTCCGATCGCCAAAACCAGGCCGAACATGGTAAGCACGTTCACGCTGAAGCCAAGCACCGGGAACATGATGAATGCACCGAGCAGAGAGACCGGCACGGTGCACATCGGGATGATCGTCGCGCGGAAACTTTGGAGGAAGACGTAAACGACGACCAACACGAGGATGACCGCTTCGACCAGAGTATGAACGATCTCGTTCATGGATGCTTTGATTGGCAGCGTCGAATCGAGCGTCACTTCATACTTCATGTCGGGCGGAAAGCGCTTCTGGGCGTCGGCGAGGATCTTGTTGACGTTGTTCGCTGTCTCAATGGCGTTGGCACCCGGCGCGAGGTAAATACCGATCGCGCCAGCCGGCGCTTTGTTCAGGCGTGCGCGCAAATCGTACGTCTGCGCACCCAGTTCTACTCGCGCGACATCTTTGATCTTCACTTGCGACCCATCCGGATTAGAGCGGATGATGATTTCTTCGAATTCCTTCGGATCCTTCAGCAAACCGAGAGCGCGCACGTTGAACTGGCTCTCCTGCCCGCTGGGCGCCGGTTCGGCGCCGATACGTCCAGCGGGAGATTGGGCGTTCTGTTCTTTGAGTGCGTTCTGAATGTCGCTCGGTGTCACACCCAGCGAAGCAAGCCGGTCAGGACGCAACCAAACGCGCATCGTATAGTCCTGCGCCGTGAAATTCTTTACGTCGCCGACGCCGCGCACGCGCTTGATCGCGTCGACCAGGTTAATATCGCAGTAATTGCCGAGAAAGATCGCATCGTATGTTCCTTTCGGCGACGAAAGCGCCACGACCATGAGAATGTCCGGGCTGGAGCGGTTAACCACCACCCCTTCTTTTTTTACCGCTTCCGGCAACTGCGCCTCGGCCTGCCCTACTCGGTTTTGCGCGTTGACCTGCATGATGTCGACGTCCGTGCCGACGTCGAAATAGACATTCAAAGTGAGCTTGCCGTCGTTCGCGTTGTAGGACTGCAGGTAGAGCAGCTTGTCCACACCGTTGACCTTGGATTCGATCGGTGTCGCGACCGATTCCATCACCGCTTCCGCAGCGGCACCCCGATAAGTCGTGGTTACCTGGATCAAAGTCGGGCTGACCGGCGGATATTCGGAGATGGGCAGGCGTTTGAGCGTGATCGCGCCGACGATGACGGTCAGGATCGCGATCACCATCGCAACGATTGGGCGGCGAATGAAAAAATCGGCCATAACGAACTACTCCTTCGTGTGCCCCGCCTTGCCCTCAGCAGATGCGACTTGTTTCGCGGGTGTGGCCGAGGCGATTTGAACGGGGGCGCCTTCGCGAACTTTCTGCAGGCCCTCAACGATGATGCGGTCGCCGGCTTTGAGCCCCTCGACGATCATCACGCGATCGTCAAACGACTCGCCCACTTTCACCGATTTTTGCGTGGCCTTGTTTTCTGAATCAACCATCCAAACGAAGGTCTTACCCTGCAATTCAGCCACCGCGCGCTCAGGAATAAGAATGCTGTCGTTGCGAACACCCAGATCGATGCGAATTCTCCCGAACATTCCGGGACGAAGAATTCCCTGTTCATTCGGAAACTCCGCGCGCACGCGCAACGTCCCTGTCTTGGTGTCGACTGCACGATCTAAAAACACGATCTTGCCTTTGGTTGGGTGGATCGATCCATCGGCGAGAATTAGCGTGACGGGGAAATCCGCGACTTTCTTATTCAGCCGCTTGGTTTCGGTTTCGGCCTTCAGGTATTGCACCTCACTGATCGCGCAATAAAACCAGATCGGATCAAGCGTAGAGATAGTCGCCATGAGCGTCGGCTGCCCCTTTCCCACGAGCTCACCGATCGAAACCTGCTTGGCGCCAATCAATCCGCTGATCGGCGCGAACACGTCACAGTAACCGAGATCAATCTGCGCCGATTCCACTCTGGCCTGTGCTGAGAGGACACTGGCCCGGCCGACTTCGACTGAGGCCACAGCGTTATCCAAATCCTGTTGCGGAATGGCGCGCTTTTCCGCGAGCGGTTTGAGTCGGGCGACATCCTTCTCGTATTTATTCAACGCCGCCTTTGCTTCCGCGAGCATCCCGTTCGCTCCGGCCAATCGCTCGTTAAATGGCTTTTTATCCAGCACGAAGAGCAGATCCCCCTGCTTCACCATCGTGCCTTCGGTGAAATTCATCTTCTCCACGAACGCTTCGATGCGGGCGCGGATCTCGACGTTCTGAGGCGAATCCAACTGGCCAATTATCTCCGTCGCCATCGGCGCGTTGGTCGTGGTCACTTCGGCGACCTGAACGACCGGAGGCGGGGGAGGAGCCGCGGCCTTTTTCTTGCACGACGTTCCGGCGAACGCGAGCGCCAGGACGAGTCCCGAAACTTTTGATATCTGCACCGCCCGCGCGCAGTGAGTGACGGGCGTTTTGGCTGGATCCTGACTCTGCTTCATAAATCAGATTGGGACTCTTCGGTTGGACACGAACGTAAAACTTTTCATCCGTTCGCCAGGCCCGCATGGCCGGCCAACTTCGATCTGAAGCTATGCCCCGCCTCGGCGCTGCTGAACTGTCAGTTTTGCCAGTGATTCGCGCCCTCGCTCTCCCGGCACTCCGCTGAAAGATTCCAGCTCCTCCCTGCGTAGTCCGAGCACGGGCCCGTGCTCAAAGCCGGGCCTTTGAACGAAACGGACCATTATGAGGAGCAGTATCAAGGTAATAAGCGGGGGTTTAGCCATTTTCCTTTTGGCTGTTGCGCCTCCAAGACATGAAACAATAAAACTTCTCGAACCAGTGAATTCAGGAACCGCGGACCTGCACACCGGACGGACCCAAATCGCCTCCCCGCGAGCCGCATCTGAGCTTTCGGCCGATCTGGTCGAAACTGACGAGGCAGCGAAAACGGCGCTTGGCGCAGCGCCTTTCGAAGCCTTCGCTAACTGGATCGGCCGATACGAAACCGCGACAGTGAAAACAAGCCAACTCCTGGCCGAAGGCGAACGAATTGCGCTGGATCGACGGGCCGCACTGGCAGTTCTCATCGAGACTGATCCCGAACAGGCGTTGCGTTTGGCCATCCCCTATGAACAACGAAAGATACTGCCACCGGAGGTCGCGCGTCATTTGGAAGAGCCGGTGAGCGGCTATGGACGATATGATGTCATTGGGGTGGCTCCGGGCTACGGAGCGCCGCAAGGCAAATCCATTGAACGGCTCGTGACGATGAACGAACGCATGTTCAAAGCCTCTGTGTACGGACGTCGCGTCGGTCAGGTGAGCAGCGATCACATCCCTCTGCATGGCATCGCGATTGGAGAATCGCTCGCACTCGCAGAACACGCTGTTCGCCCGCTCGGGGCTGCAGAAGCCGCTGATCGTTTGGCCAGCGGTGCGCCTTCCGCGGCGGAATGCCCGATCAGCCAGAAGGCTGGAAGTTCAGCATATGCCGCCGATGTCGGGGGCGAAGTCCGTTACTTTTGCCACGACGGACACATTGAGGCGCTCAACACGCAATTGGAGAAAGCGGAAGCGGGAGGTCTCACGCGCCAGTCGGCCTACAAAGTGGATGCTGCCCGAACCCAGGGCGAGAAGACCTTGCTCTTCATCCGGGCGAACTTCCCCGATGACAAGGCGGAAACCATCACCGCGGAGGCCGCGTCCTCGTTAATGGAGAAAGTCAACGCATTCTTCGAACTCAATTCCTATGAAAAACTCTCGATTCGCAGCACCGTGACTCCGCTACTCACGTTACCGAATAATAAGAATTGGTACAGAGCATCCAGCGTGGAAATAAACTTCGGCCGAGTAATGGAGGATGCCCGAGCAGTCGCGGCCGCGGCCGGCTTTAACACGGACAAATACGATCTGGACTGCGTTCACCTGAACGGTGGTGTCGTTTCTCCGCGCGGATACATTGGTGTCAAAGGTGCCACGCTTTCGGATGATCGGGTGGCCGCCGCCTGCCACGAACTGGGGCACAATCTTGGCCTTTCACACGCCAATGGTTGGAGCACCACTGATGGTTCGATCATCGGCCAGGGATTCAATGCCGAGTACGAAAATAAGTTCGACACGATGGGCAACAGCAAAGATGACCCGGGCCAATTCAATGCCTGCCACAAATATCGACTGAACTGGCTGCCGGACAGCGCCGTGCGGACCATTGATCAGGACGGTATTTACCGCCTCTATGCGTACGATGTTCCTTCGCTGGAACTTGGGCGGACATACGCCCTGCGCATGGCTAAAGATAACGACCGCGACTACTGGATCGAGACTCGCCAGAACTCGCCTCTGATGAAGATGGGTGAACTGTTGATCAACTGGAGCCCCTGGTACACGAGCCATGAGGGAACGCAACTGCTCGATATGGTTCCCTCTGGATGGGGAGGATTCTACGACGCTCAACTCGGACTCGGCCGCTCCTTCTACGATCCCGATCTCGGGATCAAAATCATCCCCCTCGCGCGCAATGGCACGAGCCCGGAATCTGTCGATGTGATGGTCAAACACGTGCACTACCTCGCTTCCTTCGACGGGGCCGACGTGGCTGCTCCTGGCTTCACTGTCGACGTCGAACCGGCTGGTCAATACTCCGTCTGGTGTCGCACCTCGGCCGCAACGGCAAACGTCGGCCTGGTCCTCGATGGAACATTCCTCCGGTCAGGCGCTTTGGCCGTCGTGAAAAATGCTGCGTCGGGTTGGACGCGAGTGGTGGACGATTCCCGCTCGCCGCTTCTCATCCCGCTGAGCGTGGGGCAGCATCATCTGCAACTCACGGGAACGCCGGAGATCGACGCGATCATCGTTACCGACGACCCAACCGGCGAATTGCCTCCGGTCATCCTCCCCAGTCCAGTTCCGAATCAAGTGACGACTCCAGGCGAAGCCATCACTCTCGATTGCTCTGTTCTCGCCGCCGGCGCAGGTCCGTTGCGCTTCGAAGCCAGTTCGTCGAACCAAAGTCTCGTCACGCCAGACAACATCGTGGTGGAGGCGGAAGGTTCCAATCAGCGCGTCCGGATCACACCCGCGCAACAGCAACTGGGCGCAACGATGATTACCTTGTCGGCGACGACCGAAGACGGACGTTCTGCCAAAAGTTCATTCATGCTAACGGTCATCAGCGAGGCACAAGCCGCATTCAATGCCCGTGCTGTTGCTCCACAATTGAGTCTGAGGTCAGACGGTGAAGACCTCGTCGTGGGCTTCAACGAAAGCTCACCATCCGCCTGGGTTATCCAGGCCACCTCCGACTTCAGCTCCTGGGAGACAGTTGGAATGCTGCGTCCCGGGCAAACCTTGTTGCGGGATGCCACCGTCCGGCAAAGCAGTCGGCGCTTTTACCGAGCCATTCGCTACTAGCTGAGATAAAACACGCGGGGTCGTCTCGATTTGTTGGGCTTTGCTGACCACAAATTCAGAGAGACCCCGCTTCACTCCGCCCGCGCGACAGTTGATCTTGTCCGTTGAGGAACGGGTATGGAAACAAACACAAACGAAGCTGATCCAGTCAGGGCAAACACGACACCAGAAACGTTGAAGAGGATTGACACCACGATCGAGGAGAAGGTGCTTTATTACTCTACGCAGCCGAAAGAGGTAATTTCTGCGCGTATTGCACAGTTGGAAAGGGAATGGGATATCGAACGCTGGCTGGAAACGAATGCCTCCTCCCTGGCGCTGATGGGACTTATCCTTGGTTTGACCAGGAGCCGCAAGTACCTGTTGTTGAGTGGTACTGTATTAAGCTTCCTCCTCATGCATGCAGTTCAGGGTTGGTGTCCGCCTGTGCCGGTTTTGCGCAGACTGGGAATTCGGACTCGTTCCGAAATTGACCGGGAGAAATTCGCCCTGAAAGTGTTGCGCGGAGATTTTCAGGATGTGAGCCGAAGCCCGGACGCCTTCAAGGATCATCCAGCGACTGACGTGATCTCCGCAGTGAAGGGAAACTGAGCTATTCGTTCAAACCCCAGTGCTCCATATACTCTTCGGGATGGAAGGGCGTACGCAGGATTTCGGCTGCGGCCAAAACCGACTCGCCGCGATGGTGCGATTCGACAGGAGACGCCGCAGTTTGTGAAAAGAAGGCTGCGCCGTTTTGTTCGGCAACGGCTTTAAGCAGAGCTACAATTCTTCGCGCTTCGGACGTTCTTTCGTGATCGGGGTCAAGCAGCACTGCGATGGCGGAATCCCTGCCCATCCGGCCATTCCATTGAGCGATCCAGGTGGCAGCTTCAGAAGGAAGCGGGTGCGTCCCGCTGAGGGAGATGAGAATAAGATCGGCATTGATCGCATCCTGCGTCGCCCTGGCCAGCATTGATTCGAGACCGAGCGGTTCGAACTTCCAAAGGACCAATCGGACGTCGAATGAATCCGAGAGACTGGTCAAAAGTCGTTTATACAACTCGATGGCGCGAAGGCGAGAGGCTGAGTCCTCATAACCGACCACAAACGTAAACGGTTGTTCCGGACGCCAGGCAGTGCTTAGTTTCATAAGAAAAGCTAGAGACAATTTCGGCGCAACGGCAATAGGACAGAGAAATCGGCGTTCCTAAGAAAAATTCTTACTCGCAAACCGGCGCTTATAGCGCCGGCGAAACAATCTTGTAAAAGCGCGCACGGAAGAGACTGGCAGGGTCGATGATTTCTTTCACCCCGTCGCTAGCTTGCGCGCTGATGTTCTTCAATTTCTGCCAACCGTTATCCCCGAGACTCTCAGCGTAGATAACAGAGTAACTATGGCCGGCCACGACTCGAAAATGAATGGCCACGCCCGAGCTCAAAACCTCCAGCGACTCGATGCGCAACGCATCGGCCGGGTTTGCCGGGTCAGTACCAGCCAGGTATTCCTGAAGAGCGGTCGAACCATCGCCGTCCGCATCCACGGCAGCATCCGCCGGATCGTTTGCATTCGAACCGTGCTCAATTTCGTAGGCGTCAGGCAGGCCGTCGCCGTCCGTATCCAAGGGCGCGAGGAAGTTACTTCGTCCTGGGGAGGCGGATTTCGGGAAGGTGACTATGTTGGCGGTGCCATCAGGTAACCGACCCTCCGAGACGCCTTTGATTTGAGGTCCAAAGCTAATTCCATCAATCAGTACCCCAGCCGCGCTCGCTATTGCGATGGATTCACCGGAGCCGCTTAACTTGTAACTGACATGGTCGGCCCCAGCGTTCGCATTGCCATCTGCCACGAATGTTTGGAACGCATGAACACCAGTCCCGATGAACGAGAGCGGTGGAATCGCACTCTTCAGGAGAGAGGAGAGATTGTCCGACAATGCGAGGCCGCTCAGTTCGACAGGGGTGATTGCGGGATTGAAGATTTCGAACCAATCATCGCCCGTGGTCGGTTCGGCCATCCACTCATTCACGCGCAAAAGCGTTGGATCTCCGAGAACCGCCGCCACGTTTGGGGCGGCAGGCGTTGGTCGACTCAGGACCCAATGGGTGCCTCCATCTGGCACTCGACCGATCGACCAGTCGGCGGCTTGCAGTCCGTAATTGACGGAATCCCCCAGCGCGGGCCCGTTTGTGGAACTGTGGAACAGATAAATGCTCCCGCCGTTGGCTTTCAAACCGAATCCGGTATTCGTGGTCGAAGAAAGCTTTTCATCGTCGAAATGGATTTTAAAAAAGCCATTCGGCGCGATGAGCGAACCCTGCGGAAAAATCCAGCGATCCGGCGTAGTGAGTGAGTCGCTGAGACTCAGTCCGCCCAGGTCAACGGTGTTTGTTGAGGGGTTGTACAATTCGATCCAATCTGGCATGCTTCCGTCCAGGTCAAGGAGTGAAGCATTTGAGGCGAGCACCTCATTGATAAGAACATGCTCCTCCTGAGGCGTATTCGTGACAACAAGTGCATCCATCTTCAGTCCAAAAACAAGGTCACTGCTGTTTCGGCTGGCCTGATGCACCTCGACCGCGAAAAGATTCGTGCCTGGGTGCACCGCGTTCGCCGGAAGAGTCAGCGTTTCAAAATTCGCCTCGATTGTGCTGCTGGCCAGCGTCGCACTCGTGCTGCTGGCGGGCATGTTGTAGCGGCCGACCTCCTCGCCGTTCAAATAAAATATCGCGCCGTCGTCGATGAAGTGGGTTACCTCGAAAGTGGCGGGCGTGAGCTCGGCATCGAGGACAAATTCACGACGGAAATAATAGGTGGCGATTTCGGCATTCGAGATCACTGTGCGCAAGGGTTCAGGTAATGGATCCGTTTCAAAACCAATCGGCGCGGTGCCGGAGTTCCACGAACTGTCGTCATAGCCACGGTCCTTCCAGGTGCTCCCTGGATCGGACGCGGGGGCGTGATATCGCCAAATGTCATTCTCGCCAACCAGGGTCACTCGCTCTGCGGGCGGAGGAACGAAAGGGCATTCATTGACGGTGCCGGGCGTTGGGGTACCAAGCACCTTGATGGCAGCGCCGCCATCCGGACACCGTCCGCTCGTTAATCCAAGCCGCGGCGGCCCGTAAACGATGTGATCGATTTCCGTGTGATTGGAATCCAGCAGAGCGATTTGGCCTTGCTCGCCCGCGAGATTGAAATTGATGTCGTTCTTGCCGTTTCCGCTTTTGAAAATCAGAAAGCTGTTCGGTCCAATAAAAGTGTTCGCACGAATGGGGCTCTTCCGCGGGTCGCCGATCGGCTCGTCCGTGAAGAATAGATCATCAACGGCGACGGGAAGGAGCTGCGGGTTAAAAATTTCGATAAAATCGTCGGCATAGGGTGCAACTCCAAGGGCGGACCATTCGTTGATGCGAAGCGCTCTGGGCGATCCAATCTCGGCCGCAAGATTCGTTGCACCCAAAGTTGAGTGGCAAAGGCGCCACTCGCCATTCGAGCTGAGGCGCCCGATGGAAAAATCCAGAAGTTGCGGACCAAACTCAACTGAATCGACAACGGCTGCGCCCACATCTGCCATTTGACTTAGGTAAACGGTTTCCCCGGAAGCATTGAGCGCAAAGCCCAGTTGCTTCTCATCCAGGACCAGGTATGCGCCGGGTGCGAGCAAAGCGCCCGCAGCAAAATGGAACTTGCGCAAGTTCGCGGAGTCGTCGCTTAAAGCAAAATTGCTGAGATCAGCAACGGTTGTCCCCTCGTTATAAAGTTCGATCTGATCGGGAAGATTTCCGCTGCGACTGGCGAGAATCTCGTTGAGTCGGACCCGAGGCAGTGCTGAATTCACAATCCACTGCACAATTGTCGCGCTACTTTCCGACTGGAAGACACCACTTTCGCCCCCGCCGATAACGGCCACGGCGTTGGTGCCGTCTTGCAGCCCTTGGAGCGCAATTGGAGTTTCGACCGGGAACGCTTCGCTGAAAAACCCGTCATTCAGCTTGTAGCGATATTGCGTCACTGCTTCGCCGCTTACGTTGAGAATGGCAGTGTTAAACGGCGAAGGCGAACGCGGTATCCCCGAGACGCTTGCGACCGGAAGTTTGGCCCCCGTGCTCCCGGGCAGTTGAGACAGGACATAAGCGCGGCGGCCTGCCATCCAGGCCTTCATTTGCTGCCGAACGTTATCCGGCACGAAATCGCCGAGTGTTTGGTCGATCAGAGAATTGTACTCCGCTTCCGAAAAGGTGGTGTCGATCAAGTCCATCAGTTGCGCGTAATAGATCGGTTCGAACTCGGAATCATGCAGGAATCGGCCAAACGCGGCTCCGGAGCCCTGCGTCGCCGTCGAACTTGCCGCTGTAAAAATCGAGGCATTGGTCGCAAAGGCTCTGTTAAATCCTGCGATGGAATCCTGATCGTAGAAGAGCAGGATAAAACGCGAATCCCTTGTGCCACGATACATGAAATAGTCATCGTTGTACCCGCTGTTCAAACCAGTTTCAGAATTGCCAAGGAGGTTCATCGAAGCCAAATGGCGCATCCACTGTTCTACGTTGATTACTTTCGAAACATTATCCGGCGTGAACGGGACGATTCCGTTTGTGCCAAACACCCTCAGCATCGCGATCAGGTCGGTCCAATCATCCTCTCGCACGTTCGAGGTTTTGAACCAGGTATTTGTATAGGATCGTTTATCCTCGGCGCCAAAGAGCGCTGGATAAGCCTCGCTCGTGCGATAATCGAAATTGCTCGGCGCAATGTCCCGAAGAGCGCGGTAGACGTTGCCCTGGTTGTCGTGCGGAAAATGCCGGTCGGCCCAATCCGAATTGAGCTCCTCATTCGCGGCGTAGGATCCGTACGTGCGGTCGATCGCGCCACTGGTCACCAGGTTCTGATTATTGACCCGCAACTGCACAGGGCGGGAGTAAGCCCCCGCAATCCCGGACTTGAGATTTAGGGCCGAACCGAAAACCTGCAGCCACGTGAATTGGGCATTGAGATTTATCGCTCGAACCCCTTTCCACAAATCATCGCCCGGAAACTCGACCCGGAAATTATTCGGTTTGGCCGTGCGCGTGCCATGTCCGCGATTGCGAACGCCTGCCAGATAATGCGCCTCTGTCCCAGTTGAATCGATACTGATGAAGGTCCCGTTCATCATCGCGTCACTCACTGCTGCACCGGACACATTATTGTCGATATCCTGCAACTCCCGGCGCTCTGCTTCGGTCATGATGATCTTGTAGAGCGGTTGGCTGCCTTCGTAGGAGGAATCGTCCACCTGGTAGAGAGCATTGGCCGACTGTTCCTCAGCAGTCGGCCAGGTGCGCAAAAAACCCGCCGGATGAAATGCGCTGATGTAGAACTCGATGACCGCATTGTTCGTTTGCGGTGGGACAATCGCACTGAAAACTCCATCTCCCGCCGCAGCGTCGCCATTCAGTCCATCGTCGTGCATCGGCTCCTGCGTGAAGACGGAAGGCGTCAGCCCGTCCAACCGGTAAAAAAGCGTGATCGCGCGAAAATCTCCGCCGCCGATGATCTTCGAGGTGATCACCACCTCATTCGTCGACTTCGGAACTACCGGTGCATGCGCCACATCCAGTATCAGCGGCGCGATGGCTCCCTTGCGGATTGAATTCAGGCGCCCGGGCGTTCCACCGGGAACGAGGCTCGCACCCCATGCCTGCCCGTAATCGTTCAGGTCTGCGCCGGGCATGGTAAGTTCAATTGATGAACCGCCGCCGTTGTGCGGAGTGGTCCAAACCCAGCCGCGATGGCCATGGTCGAGTAAACCGCGCTGACGGACGGCCCAATCACCGCTATCGGCGTAGTGGACGCTATCGATCCGATTTCCCTGAGCATCATCAAGACTGATCGTTTCGCCGCTGTTACTCAACTTGCCGCTCCAGTTCCCGATGACATTAGTCACCTCGGGATATTTCGCGTGAAAGGTTGAAAGGTCAGCCGCAATAACGAGATACCCGTCCGCAGGAATGCTCACCTCCGGGAACTGAAAATCAACGCCCTTGCTGAAGCGCCAATTCTTAAAATTCGCATCCGTTCCACCCGCGTTGTACAGCTCGATATACTCTTCCCGGGAGTTGGCAGAAAGAGGATCGTACATAATTTCATTGATCACCACGGCGGCAGGTCGGAAAACGCTGAAGAAACCGATATCTGTGCGACTTCCGTCTGGGTCAGCCGGAAAGGATGGGTCACCGGCATTGACCGCGGGAGAATTGCCGAACAGGTGAAAGTCGAAATTGGCGGGGCTTGCGAATCCTGGATCAACATTCAAGTTGCCCGTGCCGGGCCAGAATCCCGAAAGCACGTTATATTGTACTGCCTGAAATTTCTCCGGCCCGAAATCCGAGTAGATCGGATTGGGCGCCACCACAATGCTGTTGGTCACATACACGTTGATGTTCCCCGCAGATGCATTCGCCTTCGTGGCTGCAGCCACGCCCCTGTTCAACGCGGAAATGGTGCAGTGATCAAGCCGCAACACCGCGAGAGGTCCGCTGCTCTTGGTCGAAACGCCATCCAGACAATTCACGATCAGGCAGTGATTCACTTTGATCTCCCCGTTGAACGCACTGATGCCTTTGGCGTCCTCGTTCGGTTTGCGCCAATCACGAATGATCGTGTGTTCAATCGTCGCGTCCGAATCGAGATTGTCCACCCCGTCGTCGTCCCCGCCCGCAATCACGCAATGTGTAACGAGCAAAGGCCGTGTCCCAGCGTCATGAAGATAAAGACCATCGCAATCATCCGGCCCCCGCATCTCTAGGATGTAACTATTGGTCAAGGTGAGGCCGGTGCTCGCGATCTCCGGTCCCATGCGTGCGCGCGTAAAAACGCAATCGTTAAAAGTAAGTGTGCAACCCGTCGCCATCATCACTTTCCCAATGGTCGCGTCGTTCGCCGTCACGTCGGAGAGCACACAGCCTTCGAAATCGATGACCGAATTGTCGGCGTGGAATGTCGCCGCGGTAAAAGTGTGGCCCTCGGCCGTGGCCCGGCCGGCGCGCGAAACAAATGTGTGTCGATAAATCGATTGGGCTGAAGATTGATGCCGCACTTGCCCCCAGTTCAGATTCGGATCCGCGCAGGTCATGACCACCGGTGCAGCTTCCGTCCCGAATGATTGAACCGCTCCGCGCACAACGATGCTGTTGCCACTGGTGCCCGACGCAACTCCATCAATCAGAACCATCGTGCCCGGTTCAATCGTCAGCGTGTGCGATGTAGGGACCATCACGGTTCCCGTTACTTTGACAATGTCTCTCCAAGTCGTGCTAGTTCCAGTCAACGTCCCGCTCACGGTCCTGACTGGGTCTCCGCTGCGATTCCGGATCGCCTTTGTAACTTGCTGGCCGTTCACCTCCGCCCGTAGCGTAAAATCTGTCGCGCCGCCTATGGTGATGAGTGCCGTGCCCAGCCCATTCTTGAGCACGAGATGATTCGTGGAAAGCGTAATGTCTGGGCGATCCGGGCTCAGAGAGGCATCTGCATCCCAAAAGTCGAGATTCCTCGAGCCGTCCCCCCTCCGCATCTCGACTCGCACCAAAAACGGTACACCGGGTAGGTACCCTGTGGGAGTGATTAAACGTAATTCCGCTCTGGCCAGCACCTGGCCAAACAAAAGCCAAGCCGCACAGCCAAGAACCAGTCGAGCAAATCTCATAACCGATAGCGAAAACACATCATCCCGACCCGCGAATGCGCACGCGCCAAGGCGAAAACCAGAAGGATTCGTGCCAAACTATCGCAGCAAGGCTCGGAGTTCAGTTACGCTAAGGTAACCCAGGTGGAACAATTTGCCGAAGGATTTTTGGGCTGCTGGGGTCAAAGCTAAACCGCCGCCAGACCCGTCACTCCAAACCGCCAGGAAGCTAAAAGAATTAAAAACGGGCGCTTCTGCGTGAACCTCCCGAACCGCAAAGAAGGCCAAGGAGCACTCCCGTAATAAGGGCCGAGGAGATCATGCGCCAGGGGTGTTCGTGAGTATAACGATCCATCGTGTCGACGAACTGGCTCGATTTTTCCGACAGAGTGGCGCGCCATTCGGCGAGCGCATCTTTCCCCCGTTCGACATTGGCTTCCACCTGGGCGGAGAGGGATTCGAGTTGAGAACCAAGTTGATCGTTGATACGGCCTTCTTGAACATCGCTTTGAGAAACGCTCATGCCTTGAAACTAAACCGGCGCCGCAAGGACGAGAATATGGCAGAATCCTAAAGGCGGCTTCAGGAATCCGCTGAACGTGTTTACATCAATCCAAGCTGAAGCCGTGCGGCGTCACTCATCATGCTCTGGTTCCAAATCGGGTCCCAAACGACTTCGACGTGCACGTCAGACACACCCGGGACTTCGCGAATCTTTTGCTCGGCGTCCGAAGCGATCACGCCGCCCATCCCGCAACCGGGCGCGGTGAGGGTCATCTTCACATCCACACGATTGCCACCTTCGGGCAAAGGCGTCACCTGGCAGTCATAAACCAAGCCAAGGTCAACAATGTTCACGGGAATTTCAGGATCGTAGCAACTTTTGAGCTGTTCCCAAACGGCATCCACGTTTACCGGGCCGGCGTTTTCAGGAGCGACGGTTGGCTTTTCTTCTTTGGCGAAGCCGAGCGCATCGGCATCTTTGCCGGAAATGCGAGCCATCAAACCGGGACCCATCACAGTGTAGGTGCCGCCGAGGGCCTGGGTGATGGTGACTTCCGTCCCCTGAGGAATTCGAACCGGTGTTCCAGCGGGAATCATCGTCCCATCAACATCCCGGCTGATAATCACGTTTTTGTGCATAGGCTATTCGGTGGAAACAACATTCTCCTTGCCCTCTAAGGTCGCGGAAATCGCGTGCCAGGCGAGGATCGCGCATTTCACGCGCGCGGGAAACTTGTTCACCCCGGCAAAGACGCCGAGCTTTCCCAGTTCGTCGAGATTCGGCGTTCCCGTCGTAACCATGTCGTGGAACTTGTGGAAGATTTTCTGGGCCTCAGCTCGGCTTTTGCCCTTAAGCAATTCGGTCATCATGGAGGCGGAGGCTTTCGAGATGGCGCAGCCTTCTCCCTGGAAACTCACGTCGCGAATGATGTCGTTCTCCAGCCGGAGGTAGACGGTGACACGGTCACCACAGAGAGGGTTGTGACCCTCAGCGATGCGATTTGCGCCGTCGAGTTTTAGAAAATTGCGCGGACTGCGGCTGTGATCGAGGATCACTTGCTGGTAAAGCTCTTGCAGTTCGTCGAACATTCGTTCGATCTCCTTTATTTCTCGTACATTTCGAAAAGGCGATTGTCCAATTCCTCGCGCAGTGGTTCGATCGAGATGCGATTGACGATCTCACTTGCGAAGGCGTGCAACAGCATCTTCCGGGCGGTCTCGAGGCCGATCCCGCGGGAACGCAGGTAAAAAATTGATTCTTCGTCCAACTGTCCAATCGTCGCCCCGTGCGTGCACTTCACGTCATCCGCGAAAATTTCGAGCTGCGGCTTGGTATCAACCGTGGCGTCGTCCGACAAAAGAAGGTTGCGATTGGTTTGTTTCGCATCCGTCTTCTGTGCCTCGGGCCGAACGAATATCTTGCCATTGAACACGCCCTGCGATCGGCCATCGAGAATCCCATGGTAATACTCGTGACTCGGGCAGTTCGGCTTGTTGTGGTAAATCGCGGTGTGATGATCGACCAATTGCGAATCGCGGCCGAGGTACAGGCCATTCAGTGTAGATTCGCTGCGTTCGCCATCCAGCACGATGTTGATGTTGTTACGTGCGATCGCGCCCCCGATCGAGATCGAGTGGCAGAGCGAGCGACTGTTTCGCGCTTGTTGAGCCTGGATCGTTGCGATGTGATAAGTGCGGAAACTTTCCTCCTGGATTTTACAGTGTTCAACCTGCGCCGCCTCTTCCAGAACCATTTCGGTCACGGCGTTGGTCCAGACAGTTTCTTGTCCCAGGGTTGCGAAATGTTCGATGACGCGGACTCGGCTATCACGTTGAGCAATGATCAACGTGCGCGGATGTGTCGCAGTGTTAGCGGCGGAAGCGGTGGAGAGGTAAAGGATGTAAACCGGCTCGTTCTCAACATGCCGCGGAGGCGCGACGATGAGCGCACCGTCCTGCAGAAACGCGGTATTCAAAGCAGCAAAAGCGTTTTCATCATATCGCGCAAAGCGGGCGAGGCTCTGCATGAGGAGCGGATAAGTCGAACGCACCGCGTCGTAAAGGCTCATGACACGAAGCGAGTTCGGGCTGGAAACTTCTTTGGACGAAAGCTCCTTCGAGAAACGTCCATCAACAAAAACCAGATGCCTGCCTTTCACACCAGGGAGAAGCAGGCGCGAAACTTCTTTTTCGGAGACGCGGACCTGGTTCGAAGGCAATTGCCATGAAACTTTGGCAATTGACGAAACATTGGTAAAGCGCCATTCCTCGTGCTTCGTTGTGGGGAAGCCGAGTTCGGCAAAGTGGGCGATACCGCCTTTGTTCAGGGCTTGAAGCCAGCTCGGAGTCGAGCCATGCCCGCCTCGCTCAAACGAGTCGAACAAGCTAAGAACACCCTCATGTGGACGGGCGGCTTCGGTGGATTTTATTTCAACCATGGCATTCAAGCAGCTTTGTCCTCAGCCTCGGTAATCCAGTCGTATCCGCGTTCTTCCAGTTCCAAGGCTAAGCCCTTGTCCCCGGAACGAATAATCCGGCCATTGTGCAAAACGTGGACTTTGTCCGGAACGATGTAATCGAGCAGGCGTTGGTAATGCGTAATGACCAGTTGCGCGTTATCCTTGCGCTTGAGCCGGTTGACCCCTTGCGCGACAACGCGCAGCGCGTCGATATCCAGACCGGAATCAGTTTCGTCAAGGATGGCGAGCTTGGGTTCGAGCAGAGCCATCTGGAAAATCTCGTTTCGCTTCTTCTCGCCGCCTGAAAAGCCTTCGTTCACCGG
Source organism: Limisphaerales bacterium (assembly GCA_044226545.1). Classification (GTDB taxonomy): domain Bacteria; phylum Verrucomicrobiota; class Verrucomicrobiia; order Limisphaerales; family SXQI01; genus DASVNK01. The sequence continues at coordinate 47,546 of JBGAGW010000014.1, read as the reverse complement.
GCGATTGAGAAGGCTCTGATCCAGCTCGAGAACTTTCATCCGTTCCTTGACGAGTTTCAGAAACTCTACCGCGTCGAGTTCCTGTTCGCCCCGTGCTTTGCGCTGTTCGTTCAGAGCGGCTTTCAGAAAATACATGGTATTTACGCCTGGGATTTCAACCGGATACTGAAATGCGAGAAAGACTCCTTCGCGCGCGCGCTCTTCCGGATCCATCTCCAAAAGATCTTTGCCGTTGAACAGCACTTTGCCGCCCGTTATCTCGTATTCCTCGCGCCCGGCCAAAACTGCAGCCAGCGTACTTTTGCCGCTGCCGTTCGGCCCCATGATCGCGTGCACCTCGCCCGCGTTGATGTTGAGATCCAACCCTTTGAGAATCTGCTTTCCTTCAACGGCGGCAGATAAATTATGAATTTGCAACATTTCCAAATCTTCCATTAACCCTTGCTTAACCCACGCTTCCTTCGAGACTCACCCCGAGGAGTTTCTGCGCTTCGACCGCGAACTCCATCGGCAAGTGGCGAAACACCTCTTTGCAATAGCCGTTCACGATCATGTTCACGGCGTCCTGTGTGGAAAGTCCACGCTGGCGACAATAGAAAATCTGATCTTCACCGATCTTCGAAGTGGACGCCTCATGTTCAACCTTGGAGGAAGTGTTCTTCACTTCAATGTACGGAAAGGTGTGCGCGCCGCACTTGTTCCCGATGAGCAGCGAATCGCATTGTGAGAAATTGCGCGCACGTTCGGCGCTCTTCATCACCTTCACCTGGCCGCGATAGCTGTTTTGACCGTGACCAGCGGAGATGCCTTTCGAAACGATGGTACTCCGGGTGTTTTTACCGATATGAATCATTTTCGTCCCGGTATCCGCTTGCTGATAATTGTTCGTCAGCGCCACGGAATAAAATTCACCGATGGAGTTGTCGCCTTTGAGAATGACACTTGGATATTTCCAGGTGATGGCAGAGCCGGTTTCCACCTGAGTCCAGGAAATCTTCGAATTGATGCCACGGGCCAGACCGCGCTTGGTGACAAAATTGTAAATGCCACCCCGCCCCTGTTCGTCACCAGGGTACCAATTCTGCACGGTGGAATACTTGATCTCAGCATTATCGAGCGCGATCAATTCCACAACCGCAGCGTGCAATTGATTATTGTCGCGACGCGGTGCCGTGCAACCTTCGAGATAGCTGACGTAACTGCCCTCTTCCGCCACGATCAAGGTGCGTTCGAACTGGCCGGTATCCTTCGCATTGATACGGAAGTAGGTCGACAGTTCCATCGGGCACTTCACCCCTTTCGGGATGTAGCAGAACGACCCGTCGCTGAAGACGGCGGAGTTGAGAGCAGCGTAATAGTTGTCAGTGTACGGAACTACCGTGCCGAGATACTTCTCGATCAAGTCAGGATGATTCTGCACCGCTTCTGAAAATGAGCCGAAAATCACTCCCATTTCCGCAAGCTTCGCTTTGAAAGTGGTTGCTACCGACACGCTATCAAACACTGCGTCCACCGCCACGCCGGCCAACCGTTCCTGTTCCCGCAAAGGAATGCCGAGCTTATTGTAGGTTTCGATCAACTTCGGATCGACTTCGTCGAGACTTTTTGGGCCTTCACCCACCTTTTTCGGTGCGGCGTAGTAGACGACATCCTGAAAATCGATCTTGGGGTAATGAACATTCGGCCAGGTCGGTTCCTGCATCGTGATCCAGTGCCGATACGCTTTGAGACGCCAGTTGAGCAGGAATTCCGGCTCCTTCTTCTTCTTCGAAATGAAACGGACGATCTCTTCGTTCAGCCCGCGTGGGGCCTTATCCATTTCGATCTCGGTCTCGAATCCGTGCTGATACTCCTTCTTAACAAATTGCTCAATTGTCTCGGTCGCTGTGCTCATACAAAAGCCGGAAGACGTGTTTGGGGGACTCGCAGCACCTCCACCGGACGAACTCACCAGTTCCTTACTTTAGAATCATTCTAAATTACGCGCAAACTTTTCTTCAGGCGAACCGAGGCTCCTTCAGGCCGATGGATTACGAGCGAAAAAAAGAAAAATCGCTCCGCTGTCGGGCGGAGCGATTGTATCAAGTGAAATAAATGCGAGGCTGCGTTAAGCGCGTTGAGTGCGGCGACGAATAGAGTGAGCGAGAAGCGGAAGCAGCAACGCGAGCGTTACTGAGGCTCCTGCATTATCGGGCACCCCTTGGTCAATCGAACCAAGCCCTGACAATGGCGCGACATCGTCGATAAACCAGAATCCGTCGAAAACCTTGACGTAGTTCGCAGCGCTGGTGATATCCCCAGTCGCACTGTAGTCGATGAAGGTGATCGAATTGTTGCCTGCGATCAACGCGTGGCCTTTTCCATCAACTGCGCCTTGATCGAAGTCGGCGGTTAAATCGTTGGCAGTCTGTTTAAGTGTCGCCCCTGGAGTGGCTGAGGTGGGATCAAAGGTGCCGACTTTTCCAGCTCCGAAAAGCGTCATCAGCTTAGTGAAACTGTCGTAGACAATTCCATGCGCAGATTCCACGCTGGAGGCAAAGCGATCAGTCTCGAAGGTCGTCAAATCAATCTCCCCAACGTGGCCTCCACCGTTCGGCTGGCCATTGACATAAAACACTTTGCCGTTGGGCGCGAATGCAATTCCGGTAACACCGTCATCATCATTGTTGAATAAGTTCTGGCCGGTAATGGCATGCGGTGCCCCGGAATCCCCCACGTTCGGGCTAAGAGGCAGGTCTGCGAGCGCACCACCGAAGGGGCTGGTCCAAACCTTGGTCCCCGAGGGATCGAGCGCCAGGTGATACGCCGCGGGCAGTCGGGTGGCGTTTCCGGTGGCCACGAACGTACCGTCCGTTTTGTATTCATGCACGACCGGAGATTGACCTCCAATCAAAAGGTTACCGTTGGGAGAGAAGATGATTCCATCGGCCCCGGTATTTTGGACGATAGGAACTTCCGCTCCCAAAGTGGCAGTCGTCCCATCGTAGTTAAAAGGAACCTTCGCAACCCGGGGCCCTCCCCCACCTTGGTAGCGGGTGAAGTAAAGGTCGCCGGAAGTGGGCGTCCCTGCGATAACGGCACTGAACGACGCGCATACAGCGACCAATGCGCTCAGCCCGAAACGAATATTCTGGTTTTTTATCATAATCAGCAACTGTTCAACGGTTTGTGACTAATAAGGCAGACGGAAACCTTGCTGAAGCAAATTGCAGACCAACCATTCCGAATAGTTACAACTGGCGCTATTCGATACACTTACCGCCAGACCTCAACATGGAGCGGGAGAGCAGAGGAGAAAAAGTCGTAAAACACCCTTACAGTTTCGGGTGTTTTAGATCGGGAGCGAAAAAGAGGTTAATGTCTTATAGTGCGTGGCCCGGAATTGAGCAGGTGGGATTCGTATCCACATTCCCGTAAGTATAGGTCCCGCCTCCCGGGCAACTCGGCCCGCCGCCTTTGATGTAGCTGTTCACTGCGGCCTCATCGATGGCGGAACCGGCACTTTTCTTGTTTTCGAGAGCCCATTGTTCTTTCGCGCCGTCAATTTCGTGAAGGTTTCGGATGCAGGCATTGCGCTGGGCTGTCCCGCGGGCTTTAACGAAATTCGGGATGGCGATGGCAGCCAAAAGGCCAATGATCGCCACGACAATCATGATTTCGACCAATGTGAAACCGGAGTTCTTTCCAGCAAAACCGGAGGTTTTTCCAATACGGGTACGCATACAATCGCTTCGCTTGAGCAGGTCCTCTTAAAAACAGTCGGCAAATAAACCAGCATTCCGGATGCCAGTCAAATAAGAGAACACCGCTCCTGGCGGAGAGTTGCACGAGTTTCTAATCTCTTTTGGTTTCCCGTTGGATCGCAGCCCACCGTTCGTCCCAATCGTGCCAGGGCTGCTCCCATTCCGGGCCTGTATACCTCTTCTTCGCGTCCGGAAGAACTTTTTGATACCGGACGACTTGTTCATCCAGCGTGGGATCATTCCAACGCACACACGCTTCCATCAGAGAAAGGTAGTTGTCCGGATAATCCGGCTCCAGATTGACTGCTCGCTCCAGGTGTTCGCGGGCCTTGCGTTTGCTGCCGATGCTCACCGGCCAGCTCGGGGCGTCGAAATAGAGCAGCCCGAGTGACCGGTCCGGTCCCGCATGGTCCAAATGGGGCTTCAATTTGGCCGCTTCGAGCAGTGCCTTTTCCATTTGTCGCAGCAGGGAAAGCGCTCCCACCGATTTCGTTCGGGCGAGTTCGCCCAGGTTCAACGCGAGAAAGAAGAATCCTTCCGCGCGCTGAGGATCCATCTGCGAAACGAATCGAGCGGCGTTGATGCCTTCCTGAGCGAGGGTCGCCTTTCGTTCGTTGTCATTACTCAACTCCGAGAGCTCAAAGCAGGCGCGGGCGAGTCCTGCGGCCACTTCAATTTGGCCGGGCGATGCGAGGTAGTTTGAATGGGCAATGGAATAGCTCTTTTGCGCCCGTAAGAACGCTTGCGGGAGAGTCTCCGAACGAAGCTTCGTCAAAGAGGACAATACCAATGCCACCAGCAAAACCCCGTACCATTGGAAAACCGGTTTGCGCCGTTCTTGCGGTTCAAAGCCCATCTACAACTCTTCCATTTTCCCTGTTGCGAGACAATATGGGATACCCCTATAGTAGGCATTGTGAATTTTAAGCGGAATGTTTTCAGGAGCGGCGCGATTCTGAGCCTGCTCGCTCCGACGCTGCTGGTCAGCGGATGCGGCGGGTTTTCCGCCAGCAAAAGCGTTTCGCCAGCTACATTTCTGCTTCCAGGGGTCTTTTCGATGGAACCGCAAAAGCCTTCCCGCGATCCATCAGAGGGTTTCAAAGATGCACCTGTGGTCGTCCGTTTCTCAGGCGACCCAGTTCGTTAAACAAAAATCAAAAAACGTATGCGGTTTCCCTTGGCCTTAACGGCTAAAATTGCAGGGCACATTATTAAGCACAAGGTCGCGCGAACGCCCAAATTCGCGATGGTCCTCCAGCTCGAACCCCTCCACACTTGCAATCTCACCTGCACAGGGTGCGGGCGGATTCGCGAATATTCCACCAGCCTGAAAGACATGATGCCGCTTGAGGATTGCCTGGGCTCGGCAGATGAGTGCGATGCACCGATGGTCTCCATCTGCGGCGGCGAACCGCTGATTTATCCCAAGATCGAGGAATTAATTGACGGCCTCCTCAAACAAGGCCGCATCGTTTACGTCTGCACGAACGGAATGTTCATGCGGAAGAAAATGAAAGATTACCTCGCAGCAATTTATTCTCCGCAGCTCGAGCAAAAGCTTTCGACGCTCCTCGCCGACAAATTGATTTCAGAGAAGGACGCGGAAACGATTCGCAAAGGAAAGAATGACGGACGTCCGGTAATTCGTCCTTCAAAATGGATGTATTGGAACGTCCATATCGATGGCCTGGAATACACGCACGACCTTATCGTCGAGCGCGAGGGCGTGTTCAAGGAATGCGTTGAAGCGATTAAGATGGCAAAAATTCTCGGCTATCAGGTCGCGACCAACACCACGGTTTACAAAGAAACCGACGTCAAAGAAATCGAAGAGATGTTTGAATTCTTCTCCGCGCTTGAAGTGGATGGTCACACGATTTCTCCAGGCTACGATTATGACGCCGCGAAAAAGGACATGGTCAAGCGACTCGCGAAGAAGCCTGAAGATTTCTTCCTCACGCGCAAAGCCACTCGCGAGAAGTTTGCGAAGATCCAGCAATGGGGCGAACGCTTCACGATTTTCGGGACACCTGTTTACCAGGAATTTCTGGCTGGCAAACGCGAACTGACCTGCACTGCTTGGGCGATCCCCACCCGTAACGTGCGTGGGTGGAAAGCCCCTTGTTACCTGATGACTGACGGCCATTACGCCGGTTACCAGGAGATGCTGGAGAAGGTCGACTGGAACAAATACGGCGTGGTCGACGGGGTCGCTCGCGACTCGCGCTGCGAGAATTGCATGGTCCACTGCGGCTACGACCCGAGCGGCGCGTTAGGCACGAATTATCAGCGCGGCGATAACTGGAAAAATTTCAAATATAACTTCGGCGCGAAACCCAAGCCCTATTACGAAGGCAAAAACGTAAACGCCTTTAACGGTTTTACCATTGGCAAAGGCCACCTTGCCGAAGCCAAAGCGGCCATCAACGCTGTTCCGGCAGGAAGCTGCAGCAGTGGAGATTCGACTGTGCGTGATGACCTGCTGAAGAAGATCGCCGCTGCACGCCCTCCAGCTTGATGGAATGAGAGTTGTTCTGGAACCAGATGATTTCTCCAAATTGCCCGTGACAGTGGATCCAGACGTCCTTGCAGGGCGTCCCGTTTTTACTGGAACACGGGTGCCGATCGATGCGCTTTGGAACAATCTTGCCGACGGCGCCACATTAGAAGAGTTCCTGGACTGGTTTCCCACGGTGTCGCGTGAACAGGCAGAATCGCTTCTTCGCTACGGCTACAAAAGTCTAGCCGAAGTGGCATGAGGGTTCTGCTTGATGAATTCTGCCCAAAACCGCTGAAAAATTCTCTACCAGGCTTCGAAGTGGTTACGGTCGAGCAGGCCAATTTTAAAGGGTTAACAAACGGAGCATTATTGTCTGCGGCAACAGGAAAGTTTGACGTTTTGATTACCGCAGACAAAAACCTTCGTTATCAGCAAAATTTGAAAGGCAGAGTCCTGGCGATTGTTGAACTGCCCGTGAATTCCTGGAAACGTCTGAAACCGATGGTGCCCGGAATCCTGGCCGCATTGGCCAGAATCAAAGCCGGCGAGTATCTTGTAATTCCTTTGGAGATTTCAGTTGCGAAATAAATGAGCACATTATTCCTTTCACCCCCCTCTTTTGATGGTTTCGATGGCGGCGCTGGGGCGCGTTATCAAGCCAAGCGGGAGATCCGTTCGTTTTGGTATCCGACCTGGCTTGCGCAACCCGCTGCGCTGGTGAAGGACAGCAAGTTGATGGATTGCCCGCCGCATGACATCGACGTGAATGCCTGCCTTGCCGAAGCGAAGAAGCATGATCATGTTGTCATCCACACCTCGACTCCTTCGCTAAAGAACGACTGCAAAGTCGCCGAAGCCATCAAGAGCCAGAGACCCTCCACGACCATTGGATTCGTCGGCGCCCATGCGGCGGTTTTGCCGACCGAGACGCTGAAAGCCTCGCCGGCCATCGATTGGGTCGGACGCAAAGAGTTCGATTTTACCTGCAAGGAAGTTTCGGAAGGACGTCCCATTTCCGAAGTGGCCGGGCTTTCTTACCGAAAAGACGGCAAGATCATGCACAATCCCGAGCGTGAATTGATCCATAATATGGATGCGCTTCCGTGGGTGGTGGATGTTTACAAGCGCGACCTGCAAATCGAGAAATACTCCATCGGTTATCTCAAGGAACCTTACGTCTCGCTTTACACTGGCCGCGGCTGTCCCGCTCAGTGCACCTTCTGTCTCTGGCCGCAAACGATTGGCGGACACAAATATCGCGTTCGCTCGGCCGAAAATGTGGCGGCGGAAATGGCGCACGCCAAAAAGCTTTTTCCGCAAGTGCAGGAGTTCTTCTTCGATGACGACACTTTCACTGCGAACCTTCCCCGTGCCCGCGAGATCGCGCAGAAGCTGAAGCCGTTGGGACTGACCTGGTCGTGCAACAGCCGCGCGAATGTCAATTACGACACGATCAAACTGATGAAGGATTGCGGCCTACGTCTCTTCCTCGTTGGTTACGAGTCGGGCAATCAACAAATTCTCGATCGCATCAAAAAGGGCATCACGGTTGACGAGGCGAAGCGATTCACCAAAGCGTGCAAAGACCTCGGCGTAATTATCCACGGCACGTTCATCCTTGGATTACCCGTCGAGACGAAAGAGACAATCGAAGAAACGATTCGTTACGCAATGGAACTGGACGTATTCAGCATCCAGGTTTCTCTCGCCGCCCCTTACCCGGGGACCGAGCTTTACGAAATGGCCCGCCAAAACGGTTGGTTCGCCAAGAAGGACAAGACCGATATCGTGCGCGATGATGGGATTCAGCAATCCACGCTCGAATATCCGGGACTGAGCAAGGAAGAGATTTTCGAATCAGTCGAACGCTTCTACCGGCAGTATTACCTCCGCCCGAAGCCGATTCTCCGAATCATCAAGACCATGCTTGAGGACAAGGACGTCTGCGTGCGCCGCATCCGCGAAGGATACGAATTCTTCAGCACCATGGCGCAGCGCCGTAGCGAAATGGCCGCGGCCGCTTAATCCTTGCACGGCGCAATATTGCGCCAGTTCAGCACCGTATCGTTGACGATGAGACCGTCGGAGCTGGGGATTAGCTTCACCTGGCGATCCCCGATTTCGTCGCACTTCTCGCCCTTTTCGACGTTATCCCATGAGCCGAGCGTGTATTTGTAGGCAACCAGACCGCCTTCCTTGCCACAGAGAGTGATCGTCCAGTGATTCGCATCAACACGGTTGATGATGAGCGAACCAGGATCCCAGTCCGGTATGCCGCCGTTCAACTGCGACAGCGTTCCAGCTAGAAAGACCGGCTTGCCGCTCGATTCCGTGCTTTGAGGAACCGTAACATTAAACGTCACCGAGACGGAACGTTCGGGTGCCACGTTAATTTCAGCGGAGCTATCAGAGCGATTAAACGAAAGATCGACCGCCCGAACCTTGTAGAAGTAAGTCGTCCCTCGTTTCACGGTCGAGTCGGTGAACGAGGTCGTCGCCACGAGTCCAAGGGCACTGTACGTGCTGCCTCCATTTGAGCTTCGCAGGACTTCGTATCCATAAAGGGTTGAATCACCGGAAATTCTTCGCCAGGCGAGTTTGATTTCCGAAGGCGAAGTGCCCGAAACGACCAGACCCGCTGGCGCCTGCGGTGGCGTCGTGTCCGCGCTCGCGGTTACAGTTAGTTTGCCAGGGCTCGCGGGGGATTGACCGTTCGCCACCAAACCTTTGAGATCCGCATAGACCCAATTGCTGCCAGCAGTCGTGGAGTAACGATAGAGGTAATCGAACGACCCTGCGCGATCCGGCAGAAGGCTGGCCGTGAATTCATCGTTGTTCCCGACATCCACATTGAAAGTGGCATCTACCCAGGTCCAGTTCGCATTTCCGATCGGATTGGAACCAGCAGGTCCGAAGCCGAGTTGTGCCTGCAGTTTCGGGGTGGCACCCGGTTGATTGCTCACCCCATCGATCCAGACCTGCCCATAAATCGCGGGTGTTCGATTCGTCGCGCTGACGATGTGGTTTGTCGCTGGTGGCCATTGAACATTCCCCCAACCGATCGACAGCGGTTTTTCTTGAGCAAATGCGCTGGTAATTGCTGCAACAATCAACGGAAGCAGGCGATAATATTTCATAACGAGTTCGAGTCTGGCTGACGCGCCAAGGCGTAGCACACTGCCATTTCATGACAAGCCACAAAATGTCTCCGCGGCAAAAGAATTTGAAAACAGCTCGCAGGTGCCGTTAAATCAATCGCATGACGCCATCGAGAGTTTTCGCCATCGCAGTATTGTCTTTGTCTTTTGCCGCGCGTTCCTTCGCGGCAGGGACGCTGGATATCGCCGTCATTCCGAAAGGCACCAGCCACGAATTTTGGAAATCAATCCACGCCGGAGCGCTCAAAGCGCAACAGGAACTGAAAGAAAAAGGCACCCGGGTAAACATCTTTTGGAAGGGGCCCCTTCGTGAAGACGATCGCGACCAGCAAATTCAGGTGGTGGAAAACTTCGTTGCGCGCCGCGTCAACGGCATTGTGCTCGCACCTCTCGATAGCACCGCGCTGGTCGCTCCGGTGGAAAATGCGATGCGAGCGCGGGTGCCCGTCGCGATCATCGATTCGGGCCTCAAATCGGACCAGATCGTCAGCTACATATCGACCGACAATTTCAAGGGAGGCCAACTTGGCGCGGCTCACCTTGCGAAAGTTTTGAACGATCGGGGCAACGTGATTCTGCTGCGTTATCAAGTCGGTTCCGCCAGCACCGAGGAACGTGAGGCCGGTTTCATGGACGAAATCAAGAAGCACAAGGACATCAAAGTCATTTCGTCAGATCAATACGCGGGCGCGACACGCGATTCCGCTTATCAAGCCGCACAAAACTTAATGAACCGTTACGGCAAAGAGGTGCACGGCATTTTCGCACCGTGCGAACCAGTAACCATTGGAGTGCTCATGGCGTTGAAAGATATCGGCAAAGCGGGAGGAACGGTGGCGTTGATGGGTTTTGATTCCGGAACTCAATCGGTCGACGGCCTCAAAAGCGGAGATGTCCAAGGTTTGGTCGTTCAGAACCCGTTGAAGATGGGTTACCTCGGCGTGATGACCATGGTCGAACACCTCGAGAAAAAAGAGGTCTCCAAGCGCATCGATACAGGCGTGACCGTCGCGACAAAGGAAAACATGAACACGCCCGAAATCCACGATCTGATCTACCCGCCCTATGCCAAATATCTCAGCGGATCGAAGTAGTGAAATAGTGAAAGAATGTCCAAGCACAAATGACCAATGACCGAGCAATGACCTATTTCCAATTACCCAAACATAAGCGGTTTGGCCATTGGGAATTCCTTGGTGATTAGTGCTTGGACATTGGTCATTCCTCCACGATGCGTCTCCGAATCCAGGGCATCAAAAAGAGTTTCGGCAGCACGCATGCCTTGCGTGACGTCTCCCTTGAGGTTCGCCCTGGTGAAGTGCACGCGCTGATCGGCGAAAATGGCGCGGGCAAAAGCACGCTCATGAAGATCCTGAGCGGTGCGTACCAACCGGACGCAGGAGAGATCTTCCTCAACGGCGAATCATACCGGCCGCGGAATCCACTCGAAGCTCGCCGCAGCGGCGTCGAGATGATTTACCAGGAGCTGAACCTCGCGCCTCATCTTTCGGTCGAAGAAAATATTCTTCTGGGCGTAGAGCCTTCGCGGCTGGGCTGGATCGACCGACGAAAGCGCCGCGAGATGGCGCAACGTGTGTTGGCTGAGGTGCACCACGAAGGTGTTGCGCTCGATGCTCCAGTTCACAGTTGCTCGATTGCCGAGCAACAAATGGTCGAAATTGCACGCGCGATGCTCGGTTCACCCCAGGTGCTGATCATGGACGAACCCACGAGCAGCCTCACGCAGGTCGATACCGAAAATCTGGTCGCCGCGATTGCCCGCCTCAAATCGCGCGGCGTGAGCATCATTTACATCAGCCACTTTCTCGAAGAATGCCAGCGCGTCGCCGACCGTTACACGGTGTTGCGCGACGGCCAAACCGTCGGCTCCGGCGACATGCCAACGGCGGACCTGGCCAACATTATTCACCTGATGGTTGGTCGCGAGCTTGATGAAATTTATCCCGAAATAGAACACGAGATAGGCGAACAGGTCCTTGAGTTGAGCCACGTCGCTGGAAAACGTCGGCCCGAAAATGCTTCGCTCACCTTGCGCAGCGGAGAGATCCTCGGCATCGCCGGCTTGATCGGCGCGGGCCGCACCGAAACCCTCCGTGTTATTTTCGGGTTGGATCGCCTTGTGGAAGGCGAAATCCGCCATCGCCGAACTTGCATCCATTATTCTCCCTCCGGCGCTCTCAAGGCTGGCTTCGGCATGCTCAGCGAAAATCGAAAAGAGGAAGGCCTCATGCTCAACCTCAGCATAGCTGAGAATCTCACCCTGCCGCGTCTTTCGCCTTTTTCTCGCGGTGGCATTCTCAATCTCGCCCGTCAGCGCGATTCCGCCGCAAATTGGATCAATCGAGTTCGCGTCCGTGCCCGTTCGCCGCTCCAGCCCATCAGCGAATTGTCCGGCGGCAACCAGCAAAAGGTCGCGCTTGCGCGCCTCCTGCATTGTGAGGCGGACATCTTGCTCCTCGACGAACCCACCCGTGGTATTGACGTCGCGAGCAAAGCCCAAATCTACGAACTGATCGGCGAACTCGCCGCGGCTGGAAAATCGGTGATTTTTGTTAGCTCCTACCTCCCGGAACTGCTCGGCGTTTGCGACACCATCGCTGTAATGTGTCGTGGAAACATCGTGCAAGTGCGACCTGTTGAAGAATGGACAGAACACTCGATCATCTCAGCGGCCATTGGCCAGCAATGTTGACGTTGCGCCTTAAACTGCTGTCTTGAGACATTCCTTGTGAGAGTTAAGCTGTGGCATGCAAACGTTGGATGGGCATTTTGACGGGAAGGTTGTGGTCCTCGATGTCCCCGTGACGCTTCAGGCCAATACCAGGGTGAAAGTGTTGGTCCCGGACCAGACTGGTAATGAGGAGGCTTTAACCCGCCAGTTCACGCAGCTGGCAGAACCGACTTTCGAGAAAATCTGGGATAACCCTTTGGATGCGGATTATGACAAACTATGATCGCGGGTCAGTTGTCTTAATTCCCTTCCCGTTCTCTGATCAATCAACGGTTAAAATCCGTCCCGCAGTTGTTGTCAGCTCTCGCTCTCCATCTGAGGACCTCTTTGTTGTGGGCTTAAGTTCCGCGAGTGCAGCGATGCTGCCGGGAGAATTTGCCCTGCGCTTCTGGCGCGAAGCAGGGTCTAATCCACCCGACGTTCCTGAAAAGAGCCATCACGTGTATCTCCGGAAAGCTAGTTCGGAAGGAACTCGGGCGTTTCAACTCCGGAGATCTCGTTTCGCTGGATAGCTCTTTGCGACTTTGGTTCGGACTGTAAGGTGAGCCGTGCGTCAGACCGCACAGGAGGGTCCGGCATTTGAGCGAGGCATGTTTGTCCTCTATCTTGTCGCGCTGACAGAAGGAGATGCGAAAGAAAGGCTTCACATTGATCGAGTTGCTGGTGGTGATCGCGATCATCGCCATCCTGGCCGGCATGCTCCTGCCTGCGCTCAGCAAGGCGAAAAGCAAGGCCAAGCAAACTCAGTGCGCCAACAATCTGAAACAGATTGGTCTGGCCGCATTCATTTACGCCGATGACTTCAACGGAAAGCTCCAAATCGACGGGACACCTCTCACTCCTGGTGTTAAGTGGGCCAGTATCCTGGCCACAAATCAAAACCTCAAGGCCTTCGACATTTTCGTTTGTCCCAGCTACTCGCCGTATCGGTTTACGAATTGGGTAAAGACCTTCGGAGTGCGCCAGGATCCACCTTCAAATTACGTTTCTGGTGCCTTTCGCGAAGTGTTGAAAAAAGATTCGGTAGAGCACCCATCTGATTACCTCCACGTGGCGGACACCACCAGCCGTGGCAAAGGCGGCGTGGGCGGCGAGCAGTACTATTATTTTCGAGTCGCCTCGGAAAAAGAAGTTCACGCCCGGCACAATAAAAAAGCTGACGGGATGTTTCTCGATGGCCATGTGGAAGCTTGCGGCGCGCCTCGTCTCGAATCGCTCGGCATTACCGGTTTGTTTGCCAAGGACGATATTCCCGCCTATTTTTGACCCTTTCAATGGCAGCGCGGGGTCGCAGCGGACTGATTGTCGTTTTCGCCGTCCTTATTTTGGCCGGCGGCGTTTTGCTCTGGATTCGACACAAAAGACCCGCCATTTCCGAACGCGAATACGCCACTCATCTGCTCGCGGAACATCTCAAAATTGCTGTAAAGCCAAGATCGGTTCTGGTGATTGGAAATCCGTTTACCGATTTGCCTAATTATTCCGGCCAGGCGAAAGAATTCGAAAGAGCGGGCATCGCAGGCTTAAAAGAGGGTTTCGGCGCACTGATCCAGGTGAAAGTTGCGCACCCGGCGATCAAGCCATCCGTTCTCGCGGACCCCACGTCCGTTCACATCGACTCGCGAAGCCCGACCCCGCTCAGTTTCATTATCGAAAGCTCAGCGTTCGATGATGTGCTCAAAGCAAATTCCGATTGCGATCTGGCGGTGAGCCTGATCGGCCTGCCGGTAAATCTTTCCTCAATGGAAACCTGGAATAAGAGCGGTCCCCCTCGTTTTGCGCTGCTTCTCCCGGATTGGCGGATCATCGGTGATCCTGGAGGAATTCAACAGGCGTTCAGCTGCGGCAAGTTGGTTGGCGCAGTCATTGTTCAACCCGGCACCATGGAAAGGACTGACTTCAAAAACCGCTATTTGATCGTCAGTTCAAACAACGTTGCCGATCTGATCGGCCGATCACCTCAAATTTTCGGCCAGTGACGTGCTTTCGCAATTAAGGCAGGTCCGTCCGCCCCATCAGGAATCGGTCACATTCCCGCGCCGCACCACGACCTTCGTTGAAAGCCCAAACGACGAGGCTCTGCCCACGACGAGCGTCGCCCGCCGCAAACACCTTCGGAATACTCGTCTGAAACTTGCCGAAATCCGCTTTCACATTCGTCCGTGGATCGCGTTCGACACCGAGACCTTCGAGCAGCGGCTGTTCCGGCCCGAGAAAACCCATGGCCAATAAAACGAGCTGCGCCGGACGAACTTTCTCCGTTCCTGGAACTTCCTTCGGCACGAATTGTCCCTTGTCGTTCTTTGCCCACTCGATCTCGACGGTGTGCACTTCTTTCACCTGGCCATTGTCATCGCCCACGAACTTCTTCGCCGTGGTGAGATAGACGCGCGGGTCATTGCCGAAAATTGACGCCGCTTCCTCCTGCCCGTAATCGAGCCGATAGACCTTCGGCCATTCAGGCCATGGATTATCTGCGGCGCGCTCCATCGGCGGACGCGGGAGAATTTCGAGTTGCACCAGGCTTTGGCACCCGTGGCGCATCGAAGTTCCCACGCAGTCCGTGCCGGTGTCCCCACCCCCGATCACAACTACGTCTTTACCCTTGGCTGAAATAAAATTTCCGTTCCACTTCTGGTCCAGCAGCGATTTCGTATTCGCGTGCAGGAATTCCATCGCGAAGTGGATACCTTTCAAATTGCGCCCCTCGATTGGCAGATCGCGACCCTTCGTCGCTCCGGTGCAGATGACGATCGCGTCGTACTCATCCATCAACTGTTTGGCTGGAATGTCTTTTCCGACTTCCGTGCCCGTCTTGAAGGTCACACCTTCGGCCTGCATCTGCTCGACCCGGCGCAGCACCAATTTCTTGTCGAGCTTCATGTTCGGAATCCCATACATGAGCAGACCACCCACGCGATCCGCGCGTTCGAAAACGGTGACCGTGTGCCCTGCCTTGTTCAATTGCGCAGCGGCGCACAGGCCAGCCGGTCCGGAACCGATAATCGCCACCTTCTTCCCGGTGCGGACCTTGGGCGGTTCGGGAACGATCCATCCTTCATCCCAGCCATGGTCCGCAATCGAGCATTCGATATTCTTGATCGTGACTGGCGGGGAATGAATTCCGAGAACGCACGAGCCTTCGCACGGAGCCGGGCAAACGCGTCCGGTGAACTCAGGAAAATTATTTGTTTTGTGCAGGCGATCCAGCGCCTCATGCCAAAGCCCGCGGTAAACGAGGTCGTTCCACTCCGGAATTAAATTGTTAATCGGGCAACCGCTCGCCATTCCGCTGACCAACTGGCCGGTGTGGCAGAAAGGAATGCCGCAATCCATGCAACGCGCTCCTTGCACCCGGAGTTTATCCTCGGGCATGTGGAAGTGGAATTCGTTCCAGTCCTTGATCCGTTCAATGGCGGAACGGTCGAGGGGCAACTCGCGCAAATACTCAATAAATCCAGTGGGCTTACCCATTTTCTTTCTCTTCTGCTCGAGGACAGCGGCTAGCGGCAGCCGCTTTTGGCAGGGCTGGTTCGGGGTAGACTAACGCGCGTCCGCATTCGAACGGTGTGTTATTCCCTGAATCCGGTCCAGTTTCAACAATTTATTTGGGCGAATCGTCAGAGAACTGCCGCCAACTTGACCACAACACCGCGTGAAAGCCTATCCA
The DNA here is from genome assembly GCA_044226545.1 of Limisphaerales bacterium. Taxonomy (GTDB): domain Bacteria; phylum Verrucomicrobiota; class Verrucomicrobiia; order Limisphaerales; family SXQI01; genus DASVNK01. The sequence goes on along the minus strand of JBGAGW010000014.1, from coordinate 31,723 downwards.
AGGAAAAAGAAGGGAGAGCTTGAGTCTCCCGGCGAAATTATCAAGCTCCCCCGACCAAGGAGATCGCAACCTGTGCAATGACCAAAAACACAGTATGGCAATATCTCCGTGCGCCATACTCGCACCCTGTACGAGCGCGACAATGCGGGTTTGCCCTGAAGTCAGTGGTCAGGGCGCTGCAAGAACACATTGCTTTGAGCGCAAGCGCTTGGTTACATGGGCGCATGAAAGCCCACTCTCTTCTTGTCGGTGCATTGCTCGCATCCGTGCTCGCCACCGAAGGAGCGAACGGCGTCAAAGACCTCAACACGAAGCGCGCCTTCCCGGAAATCAAAACGAAAGCGGAATGGCAAAAGCGAGCGCAGGAAATTCGGGAGCACGTCCTCGTTAGTTGCGGGCTCTGGCCGATGCCGGACAAGACGCCCCTCAACGCAAAGATTTTCGGACGAATCGAGCGCGAAGCTTACTCGGTGGAGAATGTTTATTTCGAGAGTTACCCCGGCTTTTATGTGGCGGGCAATCTGTACAGGCCACTGGGAAAGGGCAGCGGTCCATTTCCCGGCGTGCTGAATCCGCATGGACATTGGAAAAACGGCCGTATGGCCGATGAAGAGGCGGGCAGTATTGCCGCGCGGTGCATTACCTTCGCGCGCCAGGGAATGGTCGCGTTCTCGTGGGACATGGCCGGTTACAACGACAGTTTGCAGGTCGATCATCAAAGCTTCGGCTCAAATCCGACGAATCAACTTTGGAACATTAGCCTGATGGGAGTTCAGACCTGGAACAGCATTCGCGCGCTCGATTTCCTCGAAAGCCTTCCCGATGTAGATAAGAAACGGCTCGCCTGCACCGGCGAATCGGGCGGCGGAACGCAGACGTTCATGCTGGGCTCCATCGATCCCCGCCTCGCAGTTCAGGCGCCCATTGTCATGGTTTCGCACTCCATGCAAGGCGGTTGCCTCTGCGAAAACGCACCGGGCTTACGGGTGGATTACTCCAATATGGAAATCGCCGCTGTGCCCGCGCCGCGTCCCCAAAAACTGGTGGCCGCCACCGGAGACTGGACTCGCGCCACGTTAACGGTGGAAGGACCGGCCTTAAAAAAAATTTACGAGTTGTTTGGTGCGAGTGATCGCCTGAGCTACGAAATCTTCAACTACAACCACAATTACAACAAGACCAGCCGAGAGGCAGTTTATCGATGGTTCGGAAAATGGCTGCTGCATGAAAACGATCCAGAGAAGTTGAAAGAGCAACTTTACACAAAAGAGCCGGATTCCGAGTTGCGAGTTTTCCCCGACGGAAAACTTCCCGAAGACGCGCTGAGCGAACAAGCCTTCCCCGCAAGTCTCGTAGCGATGGCTCAGGCGCGCATTGACTCCTCGCAACCGAGCAACAGGCGTTCCCTCGCCAATTGGAAAAAGCAGTTGCTGCCGGCATGGGAGCATTCTCTGCAACTGCAGCAGGTTCAGGGCGAAACCGCGACGGAGGAACTCAGGGACGGTGAGACCAGCGTCAGGATCAAACGAAAACCCGACGGTAACGAAGTCAATGTCAACTTGTTCACTCCTTCCTCACGCAAAACAAAGACCGTTGTGATCATCTCCTCCGTGCGGAATGAAGATTCGGAGGGAGCGCGCAAAGTGGCGGAGAAAATGCGAGATGCAGGCGTGACAGCCATACTGATCTCGCACGATGCGGTTCCGGACGGCCGTAAACAGTTTGCGAATTATTTCTCCACTTACAACCGGACCGCGCTTCAGGACCGCGTGGCCGAATTGAAGGTTACCGTGCAGTATGCCCAGCAAAAATTGAAGGCGCGAAAAGTCCTGATTATCGGCCGCGGCAATGCAGGTCTAGCCGCGCTGGCCGCCGCACCGCTGGCTTCAGGCGTGGCGGCTGATTGCAACGCACTGGATGACTCAAAAGATGAAACCCTGCTCGATTTGAATTGGTTCTTTCCCGGGATTCGCTGCCTTGGTTCATTTCAAGGAATCGCAGCCTTGGCTGCACCGAATCCTTTGTTGATTCACAATACAGGAGGCAAGTTAAATGCGAGCTGGCTCCCTGCGCTTTACTCGAAATCCAAATACCGGCAGATGGAAGAGCGGGCGTCTGACGAAGGGCTGGCTGATTGGGCACTGGAATGGGCGAAGTGACAGCCAGATTCGAGAGCTTGCAGGCTTGGCAAGGGGCATTTCGTTAGTACAGTGGTGGTCCGATGTCGTATCAAGTCATAGCGCGAAAATATCGGCCGCAACGGTTTTCCGAAGTGGTCGGCCAGGAACACGTCACGCAGACGCTGAGTAACGCCATCACCCAAAAACGGATTGCGCACGCCTATCTTTTTGTCGGGCCACGCGGGACCGGAAAGACCACGGTCGCGCGCATTTTTGCCAAGTGCCTGAATTGCACCGGCGGGCCAAAAGTCGATTTTCCCGACGACGACCCAAAAGCAAAGGAAATCGCTGAAGGACGCTCGCTCGACGTTCTTGAAATCGACGGCGCCAGCAATCGCGGTATCGACGAAATTCGTGAGTTGCGCGATACCGTGAAATACGCGCCCGCCAGTTCGAAATTCAAAATCTACATCATCGACGAAGTCCACATGCTCACCAAGGAAGCGTTCAACGCGCTTCTGAAAACGCTGGAAGAGCCGCCAGAACATGTAAAATTCATGTTCGCCACGACCGAGCCGGAGAAGGTGCTTCCGACAATTCTCTCTCGCTGCCAGCGCTTTGATCTCCGTCGCATTCCCGCGGGTCTGATCGTCAAGCATCTCGCTCAGATCGCGCGCCAGGAGAAAGTTGAGATCGATGAGCCGGCCTTGTACGCGATCGCACGGGGAGCAGAGGGCGGGATGCGCGACGCGGAATCAACTCTCGATCAATTGATCAGTTTTTGCGGCAGCAAAATCCAGGAAAGCGATGTCCTATCGATGTTCGGGCTGGCTGCGCGCGCGCAATTACTCGCGCTCGCAGGCGCGATCATCGCAGGCGATGCGAACACCGCCTTGCGGGAGCTGAACGATCTTGCGCGTAACGGCAAAGATCTCGGCCGTTTGCTTTCCGATCTGCTTTCTTACTTCCGCAACCTGATGATTTTCCAATTCTCAAAGGGTGATCTCTCGCTCATGGACGTATCAGAGCAGGAGTCTGCCACGCTCGCGGAGAATGCGGCCCAGATCAGTGGCGACGCAGTCACTCGCGTCATGGAGGTCTTAGCCGATGCCGAAGGACGGCTGCGCGATGCGGCTTCGAAGAAGATTTTCCTGGAAATCACACTTCTGAAAGCAATCGAGGGGCGGAACTCCCAGAGCATTGACGCCGTGCTGAAGAAGCTGCAGCAGCTTCGATCTGACCCTACAGGTGTGCCACCATCTTCGCCGGCTCCTGCTCCGGCCCGTCCTCCCACAGCCTCCGCGCCACAGCCTTCCGCTGTCCTTCGGGAACCATCCGCCTTTACTCTCACCGAAGCGCCGCAGCCTACGATCGCCCCGGCAGCGGCTGCGAACGGGAGCGGTCCAGACTTGGAATCGATCTGGGGCCAATTAGTGGAAGCCGTGGGGAGGGTGAGCCCATTTGTGAAGACCTACTTGCTCGAATCCCATCCTGTAGGATTGAGCAAAACGAGTTTCACCATCGGGTTCGATCCAGAGTTCAAGGATCATTTCGCCCTGGTTGATAATTTGAAGAATCGCACAGTGCTTGAGACGAAACTTCGGGAGATGGGTTATCACGATGTCTCCGTGCGATTCATCCAGGCGGAAGCACCGCCAAATCGCGCGCGCCCCGCGGCACCACCGCCCCCAACCACTAGCGAACCTGCGGCGCGTTCCGCCACCAACGGAGCACCGAAAAATGGAGCCGCTCCTTCGGCCTCCGCCTCTATGTTTTCGAAGGACGATTTCAAGAACGACCCCCTCATCAAGAAGGCGCTTGAGATTTTCAAAGGCACGATTGTCGAAGTCCGCGCCTGAAGGTAGGGTACCCGGAACAGAGTTATGTCCAGCATTGGAAAACTGATGAAACAGGCCGCGCGCATTCAGCGGCAGATGGAAGATGTCCAGAACGCGCTCGCCGCTCGGACAGTCGAAGCCACCAGCGGCGGCGGAGTGGTCAAGGTCGCGGCAAAATGCGATGGCAGCCTCGGTTCGATCAAAATCGATCCACAAGCAGTGAATCCTGCTGATGTTCAATTGCTGGAGGATATGATTCTTACTGCGGTGAACAACGCGCTCGCGCAAGCGAAGGAAATTTCGACCGCGGAAATGGGGAAGGTGACGCAGGGCTTCAGCATCCCCGGATTGGTATAGCGCGCAACTCCCGTGGCTTCTTTTCCCGAGCCAATCACGCGATTGGTCGCTGTTCTCTCGAAGCTTCCGGGCGTCGGTCCGCGTTCGGCCGAACGCATCGCGCTTCACCTCGTCCAATCCGAAGAGGGAACCGTTCGCGCTCTCGCGGAGGCAATCCTCGATGCGCGGAAAAGAATCACCGAGTGCCGGATCTGCGGAAGCCTGACTGAACAGCAACCGTGCACCTTTTGCAGCGATCCTCGAAGAGATCATTCGCTCATTTGTGTCGTGGAAAGGCCGGTGGACATTCTGAGCCTCGAAAAAGCCGGGGTCTTTCGCGGGTGTTATCACGTGCTGGGAGGAAAGATTTCACCTTTGAACGGAGTGGAGCCTGAGGACTTGCGCGTTGCTCAATTGGAGAAACGCAGCGCAGAGGGGCCGGTTTCCGAACTGATTATCGCTCTCCCCTCCGATGTTGAGGGCGATGCCACCAGTTTTTATCTGAACAAAATTTTTACCTCACGCGGAATTAAAGTAACCCGCCTTGCGCACGGACTTCCAGTTGGCAGCGGACTCGAGTTTGCGGATGAACTCACGTTGAGCCGCGCGCTCGAAGGACGAAGACAATTCTCATGACGCAAAAACCAGGAGCGGTCATTTTCGATCTCGGCAAAGTGCTGCTCGATTTCGATTATGGAAAGGTCGCAGCGCGGATGCTCAAGTATTGCGATCTACCGCGGGACGCCATTATCCGCGCGCTGAATCAGTCTCCCTTGCTCCACCGTTATGAAACGGGTTTGATGACCACAAACGAATTCTTCGAGGAGGTGAAGAACATCTCGAAGTTCTGCGGGCAATTCAGCGATTTTGAAGAAATTTTCGGCGACATCTTCACCCCCATTCCCGAAATGATCGACCTGAACACACGTCTCCGTTCACGCGAGGTGCCGACCTACATTTTCTCGAACACGAACGAGCTGGCGATCAAGCACATCCGCGCGACATACCCGTTCTTCGCCAACTTTACCGGGTACATCTTTTCCTATGAACACCGCTCGATGAAGCCGGATCCGGGCATTTACGACGTGCTGGAGCGAACCGCGAAAAAGAAGAGCGCGGAACTTCTTTACATCGACGATCGCCTTGAAAACGTCGAGCAAGGCGCAGCTCGCGGTTGGCAAACGATCCACCATACCAACCATCGCGAAACAATCGGACAGGTCGAAGATTTGTTCCTCCGTTGAGAAATCAGCTCCAGCCCGGCTGATTCAGGCTGTGCAAAAGCAACGCATCAATACCGCTGTCGATATCGCCCAGCGAAACCAGACGCTCACTCATGTCGTTAAGCGCCTGACGAGTTTCCTGAAAGCGCTCTGAAAGAGTTGAATAGATCGGCGCCAGGTCATAACGGGAAGCCAGCCGGTGATCACTCGCGATGCGAAAATTCGAACGCCCAAGTTCCTCGTAATAGCTCAGTCCCGGAAATCCTTTTCTTTCGGCGCGATACCGGATGCGCTGGGGAAATACTCCGGAAAGAAACAGTGAATGATTCCCAATATGCGCGCGGATGAAAAAGCTTGTCCGCTCATCTGCAGTCTGAAGCGCTGCGAGCATCTCAAAGAAATATTCCATCGGACCCGCCCCGGGAATATGTCGGCTGCGCTCGAAATCCGAGTATTCGGAAAGCATTTCCGCTGTGTAGTCGGCGACATCGCGATCGTCGATCCCTGCCTCTTTGAGGACGTGCCGTACTATCACAAAAAAGTACAACCTGTTCGAAATGCGCAAGCAGCCGTGGTGTTCAAGCAGCGCCTGGAAAAGATGCTCGTCATCCAGGATAGAATCACGGGTTTCGGGATCTGAAAGCAGTTGAAAGATGGAATTCCGCTGGTTTTCAGACTTCCCAAGCGTGTTCGCAATGAAATCGAGGTCGTCCGCGGTAAACTGGATCCGGCAGTTCGGCTGAATCAGCTTCATAGGGTCAGTGGTCCTTTTGATATATCGGTCACATTCAACTTCGTCTAAGCAAAATGTGTTCCCCTGATCTGTCGCCATCTTTCGACCTGCGACGCCTAAAGGATATGACAGAATGCATTGCCAGCCAACGTCACGCACGCCGGAATCGCGCTTCAGGAATGTAACCGCTGCCGTCGGACGATTCTCTGAACAACGCTGCGGAGTATCCTGAGGAGGGAACGCATTCCTTTCGCCCTGCTTCCATTAATAAAAAAAGCGCGGACATTGTCCGCGCTTACGAAAAACATTGGACTTGGATTTACTTGCGGCGGCGAATCAGGCCCATTGTCACTAAACCGCCGAGCATCAGAGCGACAGTGCTGGGTTCAGGAACCGCAGTAAAACGGACGTTGAGGTTATCAACGAGGTTTGGCGTATCCAGAACCTGCCAACCGCTCACGTTGTGGCGGAGGAAGAAATCGTGCTGAGTGCCATCACCGGGATCGAACGTGGGGCTCGAGCCAACAGACGGCGGATTGTAGAAAAGCAAACCGGCTGATTCCTGGCCTTCCAAACCGGAGAACGAAACCGTCCAGGCGATCTGGTCAGGAACATCGACCGAGAAACCACTGATCGTTGCGGTGCCGAAACCGGCCTGCGTTGCAGGCACAAGGTTAAAGGTAGGGCTGGTGTAAAGCAGCGTCGAAGGCAGCTTGGTAGCGGCATCGATCGAATACATGAAGAACTGCGCCGTCTCGTTTCCGCTGCCACCCGGGGTGACAAAATATTCAAAGGAAACCTGGTTCACCGTGCGAGCAGTGCCCGCAAAGACAACCTGATCGCCAATTTCCGCATTGCCTTCACCCGTGCGCTGACCGAGCGCGCCGGAGGTATTGTCATAAATAATGCTTTGCGCGGAAGCGGTGACGCCCATAAACGCGGAAACCGCCAGGCAGGCAGCCGCTGTCAATCCAGTGTTGGTTTTTCGCATAAATTCGTCGCGGGTTTTTTTACCGATTTTTTCTGAGTTTTTCTCCGTTTTTCCCTAGTCCAAGTCCAATTTGTGAGACAGTTGTATTAAAACCACCGGAATCCGTCAAGCGGTTTTTTTTCACATTTCTGTTCCCATTTCCATGGCGCTCACGGTGTTATCGCTCAGCTCGGGGATTATCGTCAAGCCCTTAAAAATCTTTATTTTTATTCGTTTTTTTGCCTCTTCCCGTGGGCGAATGGTGGCAGCTGGGTAAAAATCGAGCAAAACCGGACCCCTTCCCTTGACCTTCGGCACTTTGCCTCCATATTACGCGGCTCGATTTGTTCAGGGCTTTTGATATGCAGCATATTCGCAACATCGCCATTATCGCTCACGTTGATCATGGCAAAACGACGCTGGTGGATTGTCTCCTCCGGCAATCCGGCACTTTTCGCGCGAACCAGGTCACGGAAGAGCGCATGATGGACTCGATGGATCTCGAACGGGAGAAGGGCATCACCATCAAGGCCAAAAACGCCGCGTTCCAGTACAAGGATTACCACGTCAATATCGTTGATACTCCAGGCCATGCCGACTTCGGCGGCGAGGTCGAGCGCATCATGAACATGATCGACGGCGTGCTGCTCGTTGTTGATGCCGCCGAAGGCCCTCAGGCGCAGACCCGATTCGTCTTGCGCAAAGCGCTGGAGGCCGGTGCCAAACCGATCGTGGTCATCAATAAGATCGACCGCGACAACGCCGCGCCGCACAAAGTGCTCGACCAGGTCTTCGAGCTTTTCATTTCGCTCAACGCGACTGACGAGCAGTTGGATTTCCCCACGATTTACGCGAGCGCCAAAGGGGGCTTTGCCAAGGTGAACATCACTGACGCGAGCGACACGATGGAGCCGCTCTTCGACGCGATCATTAAACATATCCCGCCGCCACGCGCGCATGCGGGCGAATTCAAAATGCTCGTCGCCAACCTCGATTACTCCGATTACCTCGGGCGTATTGCCTTGGGCAAGATAATCGGCGGTAAAGTGAAAGTGGGCGATCCCGTCGTCTGCATTCACGGCAATGGCAAACGCGATCAGTCCAAAGTAACTGCGCTCTTCCATTTCCGCGGCATGCAGCGCATCGAAATTCAAGAAGCGCACGCGGGCGATATTATCGGTCTGACGGCCTTCGACGACGTGTTCATTGGCGAAACAATCACCGATACAATGGAGCGGCAACCGCTGCCCTTCGTGCCGATTGATCCGCCCACTATTCAGATGGAATTCGCCGTTAACGACGGCCCGCTCGCGGGTCAGGACGGCAAACTCGTCACCGCTCGTCACATAAAAGAGCGCCTCATCAAGGAAACTCGAACGAACGTGGCCTTGCGTGTGGAAGACACCGACGCGCCGAACGTTTTTCTGGTGAGCGGTCGCGGTGAAATGCAAATTGCGATTCTCGTCGAGCAGATGCGCCGTGAAGGTCATGAAGTTCTCGTCTCCCGTCCCGAGGTTATTTATCGCAAGGACAAAGAGGGCAATCTTCAGGAACCAATCGAGAAACTGTTCCTGGAAATTCCCAAGGAATTCATGGGCGCGGTCATGGAAAATCTTGCCGCGCGAAAAGGCGAGATCACGAACATGAGCCATCATGGAGAACAGATCAGCATTGAAGGGGTCATCCCCACGCGCGGCTTGATTGGTTTCGAAACCGATCTCGTCAACCAGACCAAAGGTATGGGCGTCATGAGCCACTTGTTCCACGAGTACGGTCCCGATCGTGGCGAAATTCCGGCGCGCAAAAACGGTTCGCTCGTCAGCATGGAAGCCGGCGAAGCCACTGCCTACGCGCTCAACATGGTGCAGGAACGCGGACGGCTCATGTGCGAGCCCGGCGACCAGATTTACGAAGGCATGATCGTTGGCGAAAATGCCCGCGAAAACGACATCCCGGTCAACCCCTGCCGCGCCAAGCGCCTGACCAACATGCGCTCCCAGGGTGACGGCAAAGGCATCCAGCTCGAGCCGCCTCTCAAGCTCTCTCTCGAGCGTGCGCTCGAGTACATCGGACCCGACGAATATGTCGAAGCCACTCCGAAAAATTTGCGCCTGCGCAAAAAACTTCTCAATGAAACCCAACGCAAACGCGCCGCGCAAAGCCGCGTGATCAAAGTGGTCGAGGAGGTCGCGGCGTAGAGCGGTCCAACCGATTTCAGAGCGGCGTTTCGCGAGAGCGCCGCTTTTTTGTTGCTCCCGTAGCTGCACTCGTAAGAGTGCTGCACTTCTCCTCATGCCCAACTCGCTCCGGTTGCCTCTTTAAGCGGCTCGGACTAATCGCTATCTTATTTCAGACATGAGCCTTGACAGCAAAAAGCGGGAATTGGTCGATGATCTGAGCCTCCTTCCAACCGCTCAGGACCGCCTCATGTATATTGTCGATCAGGCTAAAAAAGCGAAACACCTCCCGCCTCAGTTTCAGACCGACACCTACCGTGTCGAAGGTTGTCTTTCCAATCTCTGGTTCGTCCCGGAATTCCGCGACGGTCAATGTTACTTCAATGTCGACGCCGATTCGCACATTGTTCGCGGCATCGCTCTCGTTCTCGCCAACTACTATAGCGGCGAAACTCCTGCGGAAATCCTCAGGCACGATCCAGCGTTTCTCAGCGAAGTCGGCATCACTCAGCATCTCTCACCCAACCGCCGTAACGGCCTTTCCCGTCTCTGGGAAAAAATCCGCAGCTTCGCCGCCGCGCACATCTCATGAGCCAACCGCTCTCCAAATTCCCCCTCTACGACGCCCACTGCCATCTTCAAGACAGCCGCCTCCAACGAGCTTTGCCGAACATTCTTACTGATCTCACCTCCGTCGGCCTACATAAAACCGTTGTCAACGGCACGCGCGAGAGTGATTGGGATCAAGTCCTTCAACTCGGTGCCGACGATGCCCGCGTCATTCCATCCCTCGGGCTGCATCCCTGGTACATCAACGAACGAACTGACTCCTGGTTCGAGAAACTCAAAACAGCACTCGCGACCGCTCCATGCGCCCTTGGCGAGATCGGTCTCGACCGCTGGATTGAAGGATATGACTCCGCCACTCAAGAGGAGATTTTTATTCAGCAACTCTCTCTGGCTGCGACCGTGGACCGCCCCGCTTCAATCCACTGCCTGAAAGCCTGGGGCCGTTTGCTCGAACTTCTGCGGCAGGAGACGCTTCCCGCCACCGGTTTCCTTTTGCACTCTTATGGTGGCCCCGCTGAGATGATTCCGCAGTTTGAAGCGCTGGGCGCCTATTTCTCCTTCTCAGGCCACTTCGCCCATCCCCGGAAAGCGAAACAAAGGGAAGTATTCCGTCACGTTCCTCTCAATCGTTTGCTCTTGGAAACCGATGCGCCTGATATGATTCCTCCGCCCGAGTTGCAGGAGTTCACAATCTCTGAAGACCTGAATCATCCGGCGAATATCCGGGCGATTTACAAATTCGCCGCCAGCCTGCTCAATCTGGCCGTGGAAGAACTCGCCCGCCGTGTTGAATTAAATTTTCAACGGCTCTTCGCTCCTTGCTTGGCTCCCCAGGGTTGAATCAGAAGGCTTGTGCAACTTCGCCTTCTTAGCTGTCATATTCCCATGACTCGGCTGATCCCAATTCTCGTTACGCTGCTTCTCTCGGTCCTGGCCGTTTTGGCTCAACCGCCCGGCACGCCCAAGGACGAAACTTTCTCCCGAAACAAAAAGTTTTCCGCCGAGCTTTCCTCCAACGGCACCGACAAGCCGATGCTTTTTGTATTCAGCCACGCCGGCGATCACCCGGCACTCATCTGGTCCCGCCCACTTGCTCCGGAAACCGAAGCAGACCAGGACCCCAACCAGAATTTCTCCATGAACTGGGACCCGAACTCTTACCGCAAACTCGTTAGCGACGACGGCTCGCTTGTCGTCTTACGCATGCGCTATTACCGGGACGACATGCCTGCGATGCGCGTTCTGACCCAGAAAACAGACACTGCTTTCGAAGCGGATGACTTGATCGAAGCGTTCGGTGACGCCTTCGAAAATCAGTATGACGCGTCACAGGCGCCCTTTCTTGAGGTCCTATCAGATAGTCCGAAAATCTTTGGCATGTGGCACGCTCGCTCCGGGCGCTGGGTCATGCTCGATCAGGAGAAACTAATGCTTGAAAAGCCAAGCGCTGCCCAACTCACTCGCCTCAACGAACTCGCCCTGCAGGAAGCGCGCGCCGCTGCGCAACGCCACCGCCCGAGCGGACTGCGCCGCGCCTTCAGAACTGTGATGCAACACGCCGCCGCGGTCGTTCCTTCAATCGGTTCGGGAGCGAACCCTGGGCAAGACCAGGACACAAACATTGAAGCGGCCTATCGCTTTCTTGCTTCTCTGAAAAAGCCCGAGGACCGCGCCCTCATCGAGGCTCTGCTCGATACCGAGCTGCAATCGACTTACTGGTCCGGGGCCGATTTTCGTTTCTCCGGGCGCGGCCCCGAACCCTTCATGCAACTTAGCTCCTTTGAACGTTCTCTTGCCGATCGACTGCTCGACCAGTGGGATGGAAAAGCTCTTCCGTCGTCCGAGGATGCCACCGAATTAGTGGTCGCAGGAAATCCCCTCAAACTGACCCGGTTCGGTAGTCTCACCGGCAAATTGCATCTCCCTTTTGCTGCGCCGCCAGATTCCGGCGGGCTGTTTTTGTATTTGATTCCAGCGAGAGTTGAGGCCGGACAGTGGTCGAAGGACGACTCAGTCCTCCACGCGTCATATTACCGGGAACAAGGCATGCGATTCCCGGGGCAGCCACAACAGGCCGCGCCGGGCGCTTCGACCGTCAGCTTCCTTTTTGATACGATTCCGCCAGGGGAATACCGCTTAAAGGCGGTTTGGGATCGCCGCGCCGCGCGTACGCCCCTGCCAGGAATGATGCCAGGTCAAAATCAAACGACGGTCACACCACAAGCGGGCGATTACGAAAGCGCCGAGTCACCGGTCGTCAAATTGGCCGCGTCACAAACGGTCACAGGAGTAGATATTTTTTGCACCAACCGCGTCGGCAAAGTCGATCAATTCGCCGCGGACGATGAGAAATGGGCCAAAGAACATCCAGCAGAAGACCCCGACAGCTCGGCCCTCTCACAAAGTTTTCGCGGCGACAGGGTAAAAGGCTTTTTCAACGCTCCACTTTCCCAATGGATCATACGGACCAACGAAAATAGTGGAAAGGCCCTACTGCGCCGAATCACATTGAGGGAGGTGCTGTCCGACCCGCCTCGAAAAATGTTTTCGGTCCACTTGAGCTTGCCCGGTTTTGATTCACGCAGAAGCGGCACAATCCCAAACATTAAGGCGGAACTGGAGGACGAGCATGGTTGTACGTTCGAGACGCATGGATTCAACAATTCCGGGCGCAACTTTCAATTGGATTTTCAGGTCGTGCCGCTCGGTGCCAAACAACTTCAGCTCCGCATTTCGAGGGAGGATTATCAGGACGAACGCGGACGAGCTTATAATAACGGTGCCCGCACCACGCAGCTAGCCAGCTACACGCTCACAAATTTGTTCCACGCCACTCCCGCCGATTGGAAGCCAGACGTTTTCCCGGCCAAACGAGACCTCGACATCGTCTCCGTTCAGCTCGCCGCATTCGATCCGCGAGCAATGGAACCCCCGCCCATGATGGGTCCGGGTTTCGAACAGCGCTATGGCTATGGCTTCCCCGGCATGGTGCGGCCACCTCGTCCGCTCCAAAACAAAGTCACCTTTTCATCGCGTGGAGAGCCAGCCACGGCCTGGCGTAAACTATCGGGCAAATTCATCGATCGCTGGGGCAACGAAGCCTACAATCTTCAGCCCTTCTGCAAAGAAGAGGAAATCTTCAAATACATCGTCGAAGTCGCGCGCGATCCGGTCAAAGGAGCTTTTGCCGACGATGAAAAAGTCGAAGTACCCGTTACAAAAATTCCAAGTGCCGGGGAGAGCACGAACATCGACTTGCGCAGAACCGTGCAAGGCCTGCCCTTGCGCATCTTCTCCATCGGCGGCATCGGGGAATTCACTTACGAAGATGGAAATTTGATCTCCGCGAAAGAGGATTCCGACGAAGAGGACGCGATTCCCTCGTTCGGATTCCAGGGTCGGCGGGTCGAGCCGAAGCTAAGCATTCGTTCAGCTAACCGCATGCCGATGGGAATGCCTCCCGGGATGGCTGTTGGCCCGTTAATCATTATTTCCAAGACTCCGCACGTCGTCTGCCGCGTCGCTCAAAACAGCCGCGACACTCTCTTCGCACTCCGTGAGCAGGATACCTCCGTTCCCGAACCCGTTTCGTCAATGAATCGCAACGGTCCCGCCTTCTATCCGGGCACTCCGTCAATGATCCAATGCCTGGCCCTCGAATACCGCCCCGGCGAAACCAACAAGAAACTCACCTTCATTGTCCAAAAAACTCGAAAAGCCGAGTTCTTCGTGAAAGTTCCGAAAGACGAGCGACCGACACAGAACTGAACGATGCTACTTCGGCTTTGTGCGAAGCTTAACCTGCACGTAATTCGGCTTCCTCGTCGCGTTTGCTTTCGCCCGAGGCTTTTTGGTGCCCTGAGCTTGGTTGATGAACTCCACCTGGCTGCGATGAACCGCGCCTCCGGATTTCCGTGGGGAGGTTTTGTAGACGCCGCTTGATTGAAGGAGTCGCGCCTTCACGTTGTCAGCGAGGTGAGTTTCTAAAATCTGCGACATGATGCGCTCGCGGAGGTTGCCATCTTCGATCGGCACAATCACTTCGATGCGGCGGATGAAATTGCGCGGCATCCAATCTGAGCTGCCGATGTAGATTTCCGGCTGGCAGCCATTCTCGAAATAGAAAATACGACTGTGTTCGAGAAAACGATCAACAATGCTGCGAACGGAAATGCTCTCGCTGAGTCCTTTCACACCAGGGACGAGACAGCAAATGCCTCGGACGATCAGGTCAACCTTCACGCCAGCCTGCGAAGCCTGGTAGAGCGCGGCAATTACTTCCGGATCAACCAGCGCATTTGTCTTCGCAATAATTCGCGCGGGAAGGCCTTTGACCGCATTTTCTGTTTCCCGATCGATTAATGTGAGTGTGCGCTTTTTCAGCTCGAACGGGGCGACGATGAGTTTGGAGGTGCCGCTAAACTGGCAAATGCCAGTCAGGAGATTAAACAGATTGGTGACGTCCTCAGCAATGGCTGGCTTGCACGTGAAGAAACTCAGGTCGGTGTAAAGTTTAGCGGTGCTCGGATTGTAATTGCCGGTGCCGAGATGAACGTAACGTCGGATCAGGTCATCTTCCTTGCGAACCACCAGGGTCATCTTCGCGTGAATTTTGTAACCCACCAAACCGTATACCACATGCACCCCGGCTTCTTCCAATTTCCCTGCCCACAGGATGTTGTTGGCCTCGTCGAAACGCGCCCGCAGTTCTACGACCACAGTCACTTGTTTGCCATTGCGCACTGCATTCATCAGCGCGCCGATGATGCGCGAATCCCCTCCCGTGCGATAAAGCGTTTGTTTGATCGCGAGCACTTTCGGATCCGCCGCGGCACATTCTAGAAATTCCACGATGGGCGTGAAACTCTCGTAGGGATGGTGCAGCAGTAAATCGCGCTTCTGCATCGCCGAAAAAAGATCCGGTTCGTCACGCAACATGGCGGGCGGCACTGGCACAAAAGGCGGATCGCGCAGTTCCGGCGAATGGTCCCCCTCGTAAATCGCCATGAGTCGCGTCGGATTGATCGGACCATCCAGCACGTACAGGTCGTCCTCCGTAAGACGCAGTGTGGAGAGAAGCACGTCGCGAATGTCCTGCGGACAATCCTTTTCCACTTCAAGTCGAACGGCGTCGCCTTTGCGGCGATTATGCAATTCGTTTTCGACCGCTTTGAGCAGGTTCGCCACCTCTTCTTCATCGATATAAAGCTCGCTGTTTCGAGTGACTCGAAACGCCCAGTAACCCAGAATCTTAGTCCCGGGAAACAAGTCGCCGAGGTGATGTCCAATTACCTCGGCCAGGAAAACATAATCCTGGCGCGAATCGTCTCGTTTCAATTTGATCAGACGGGGCAAGACTCGCGGCACTTGCACCACCGCGAGATACTTGAGTGGAGTTCCTTCCTTGGCCATCTCCAGCCGAACCATGATGTTCAGCGACTTGTTGAGGAGTTGGGGGAACGGATGTGCTGGATCAATCGCGAGCGGCGTCAGCACCGGGCGAACCTGATTGTGGTAATAGCTCTCAAGATGCTGAAGATCGGCAGCGGTCAGGTCCGCAAAACGGAGGAAACGGATGTTATGCGCGGACAACTGCGGCTTGAGTTCCTCGCGCCAGCACCGGTACTGAACCTCGACCATCCGGCGCACTCGTTTTATGATCGCGCGAAACGTTTCGGTCGCGGTCAATCCATCAATGCTGCGCGCAACCACATCGCTTTCGATCTGCTGTTTGATTCCGGCGACGCGGACCTCAAAAAACTCGTCAAGGTTCGAACTGCAGATGCAAAAGAATTTTACTCGCTCCAACAGCGGGGTTTTGGGGTCGAGTGCTTCATCCAGCACTCGCTGGTTAAATTCCAGCCAGCTCAACTCGCGGTTGAAATATTTTGGGGCAACGGGGCGGCTCATCCTGACAAAGACCGAGAAGGTAACGCCACGCCTGCGGCATTCCAGTCCCAAATTGTTACAGTTGGGAGGACAACGGAGCCAGCTCGGCTTGTACGGAGGTTGGTAATCTTGCTTCTAATCCTACTTCGTTGTGAGCGACTGGAACTTTGAGAATCGGATTACGATCAGTCCTGCTTGAGTTGTTCGCGTTTGCGTTTTTTGACGGCTTCTTTGAGCACAAATTCTATCTGGCCGTTGACGCTGCGAAGTTCGTCCTGAGCCCAGCGTTCGAGTTCCCGCCAAAGCTCAGGATCGATCCGCAACAAAAATGATTTCCGACTTTCCATCCGCGCTCGAATCAGGCGTAGAGGGTCCCGGCGTTGATGATCGGGTGCACTTCGTTTTCGCCGCATAGCACGACCATCAGATTGCTGACCATTGCGGCTTTGCGTTCGTCGTCAAGGTGGACAACGGCCTTTTCCGCCAGTTCACGCAAAGCCATGTCCACCATGCTAACGGCTCCGTGAACGATTTTCTGACGCGCCGCGATGACAGCTTCCGCCTGCTGGCGACGGAGCATCGCATTGGCGATTTCCGGAGCGTAAGCAAGGTGTGTGATGCGGGCCTCGTCGACCAGCACGCCGGCTTTTCCGAGCCGGTCCTGAAGTTCCTTTTGAAGGTCGCGCTGCACCTCTTCGCCGCCACCCCGGAGGGTGATCTCGTTTTCTTCGCCGTGATCGTAGGCGAAGGCACTGGCAAGATGACGGACAGCGGATTCGCTCTGGACGCGGACGTAATCCACATACGCATCCACATCAAAGACGGCCTGAGCAGTATCGGCCACGCGCCAGACAACGACGCACGCGATTTCGATCGGATTGCCCCGCTTGTCATTCACCTTGAGGCGCTCGCTCTGGAAATTGCGCGCGCGAAGCGAAATCGGAAACTTTCGATTGAACGGATTGGTCCAGTGAAAGCCACTCTCGCGCGCGGTGCCCTTGTAACTGCCAAAGAGCACAAGGACGCGAGCCTCGTTCGGTTGAAGCGTGAAATAGCCGAAGCAAGAGACAACGAAAAAGAGTTCAATTACGATGCCGAGGAAAACAGCGGGAACATTTTCCTCTGTGGCGGCGTAGTAGAACGAGGCGACTCCGCCGAACAGAAGTCCGAAGGTGAGCAGGAGCATGGGACCTCCACCGGGAACACGAACCACTCTTTCACTGCTGGGAGAACGAACGGTTTGAGTATTCATATCGCAGTGATATCACTATGATATTCCATTGATGTCAATAGATTTGACGAGACCGGACGGGTTATTCAGCTTTGGACGCCAGAAGGTTCGGATGTTCCTGGGACACCATTCGAAGGATGTCGCCGATCGATGTGAATCGATTGAAGTTTAGATAGTCGGGCGCAAGAGCCTCGTCCTTCGGAAGCCGCCTCAATGTGATCGAGGCGGGAAGCTTGTCAGTAAGGGCGGCGAACATCAGCAGGTTGGCGGCGTTTCGGCCTTCGGCGGAGATGTGCAACGGGAGTTTTTCGCGCGAGCGGACGAGATCGAGCCCTTGTTTGATGTCCCAAACGCGCATCGAATCAAGGGTTTCGCCGAGGAGCATGTAGCGGCGGCGGATTTGAATCGCTTTCCGCGAATCCACACTGCCATCGCCCCGGACAATGAGAAACGCCATTTTTGCGCGGGGATGCTCCTTCAATTCGGAGCGGAGAGCTTCGATTGAGTTTAAACTATCGGCGCTTTCCACGTGCGGCAGGTCGAAGTGGAATTCACCATTCAAAAACGCCGCGAGCACAGGAAAGTCGTCCATTGTGAGGATATGCAGGCGCAGTTCTTCTGGATAGTCTGGCGCGACGGAAATGAGTTTGATGGGCACATTCGGCTCCGAATCGAAATCGAGGGCGCGGAGGTCGTGGTCGCTGGCATTTTGCGCGAATTCGTCGTGCGTCTCGATTTTGGAATCTGCAGGCCAACCGCCGAACGTTTCGGTAAGGAGTGTCTTACGAAGTTCGTCCAGATGAGAGATCGGAGTCGGCGTGACGAAAGTTTCGTGGATGCGTGTGGTCCGTTCGTCAGAAGGGAGTTGGTCGAAGACTTTCAGTTCGGCAGGCGTGAAGAGTTTCGTCGCCGCCATGGAAATCACGGGATCTTCGCCCTTGAGATGGCGGTTGAACCAGCGGAAGACCGGTAACTGAAGATCCTGGGTGTCCTGATGCGGGCCTTCAGTGATGAGAAGCCCAAGATTTTTCGGAGCGCGATAGAGGTCGTAAATTTTCTTCGCGAAGCCGTGGGTGCGTATCACGCCGTCGAGCGGGAAGATCGTATCTTTATCGGAATTGCAGATGAGGAGCGGGCGAGGGGCCACCAACGCAGCGACGAGTGGATAATCCCAACGGTAGGTGTTAACCAAAAACATGCAGTCACAATGACCTTCCACCACGCCGTCGGTCACGTGATTTTGAAGATCGGTGATCCCGGCGACAGGAGCGGAAACTTTGATGCGGTCGTCGAGCGCGGTGATCCACCAACTGTAGGCGCCACCACCGGAACGACCGGTTACACCAAAGCGTGCTTTATCCACCTCGGGCCGCGTCTCGAGGTAATCGAGAGCGCGGATGCAATTCCAGGCTTCGACACCGGCAGGAGTGTAGCCGCGCGAATTCCACCACCACATGCCGCGCGTATAGGTGCCGTGATGTTCCCCCTGCAGTTCGCCAGCCTCGATCGTGTCGATAATCAGGCAGGCATAACCGTTGCGCGCGAACCAGGCGCCGTGGTGTTGATAGAAAGTTTTGTTCCCGTAACTGACGCCATTACTTCGGACCAGTGAATGACCGCACACATAAAGGATCGTTGGAAGTGGACTGGTAACATTCTTCGGCAGATAGAAGTTTCCGGTAACGTAGAGGCCCGGCAGGGATTGGAAGTGCAGCTTTTCAACGACGATGTCATCGCGTTCAAGTTTGCCTGTAATGGTTGAATGAAGATCGCTTTTCGGCGGAAGTGGTGAGAGGCCGAGCATTTCGAAGAGTTGCGCTCGATACCTGGGCTTCAACGCTTCCCATTGATCGAGTGTGTCTACACCGCTGAGCGAGTCGGCGGCGATCTTGCGTGCCTTGGCCGCAAAGTAATTCTGAAGAGTGGAATTCGTGAGCGGTTCGGCTCGCAGAGCGAAAACGCAGAAGAGCAGCGCGAGAAAGGAACGGGTCATGACCAAAGAATAGCGAGGTTGGAACCCTGAGGGAAGTGGCGCTTTCGCAGGAGAAACCGCATAGGGGACCATAGTCGCATGTTCAGGTTTTCTGTTTCAGCTTAGAACATCGGCGCATTTGAAATTGGAATAGTGATTATGACAACGACACCTCAATTAATTGAAACACCGGCTAACGTTCAGGGCGGCACGCAATATCAACACCTCGGCTATGTCGACGCTTACGATGCGGTCATCAACTGCGACTACGCGTTCGTCGCTTACAAGGAAATCGATAGCGGCGGAGCCTGGCGCGTGCGCATTAAATCGTCACAGACAGCTGGCGCAGTCTTCGAGCCAGACGCGATGCGGAGCAACGCTCGGGCGGCTGGCGCACAAGGCAAGCCGTGGTTCCAATGGGGCTACAGTTTCGATCCGAGCACAGGCGACCCTCGCTGCATTCAATTCCGCGTCCACGTCGCAAACGGGCAACCTTCCGAAATCGAAATGTATGTGCAATTGCGCAAGTTCGACGGAACGGCTGACGCGCCGAAATCTGTGAAATTCGCCTGGCCTGCTTGATCAGGGGGTCGACATGAATCCAGCGCTCAAACTTGCTCCTCGAACTTTCCCGGCGCGCATAGCGGAACTCGGTTTCACTGCGGTCCTGCCCGAAGGGTGGATCTCGCACGAGTTGCCGAATGAGGACCCGGATTTCTCGAATCCGACTCTCTTCGTTCCGCTCGCAATCGTCACCGCGCCACACGCAGCAATTGTCTTCGCGTTCGCTGCGCGGCCCGCTTATGACGACGGCACTTTGCAGGATTGGGCGTGGTACCATCTCAACAACAACCAAATTCAACCACGCGCGGTCGGACGCGACGTAGTCACGAACGTCGCGGCGGTAAGCGGCGAGGCGACGCAACAGTCGGAAGTCGGACCTCTCGTGGTGCGGTTCGCCTTTTTCGAGGATGGCGGGCGTTTGGTGAATCTGACACTCACCGCTCCAGAGCTCCTCGCGGATACAGTGCGTGACGCCTGGTTCGCGATGTTGAAGTCCTTCCGGCTCGAAACGCCTCGCGGTTCGCGTTTTGCCATCGAAGATCATCCGGACAATGCCCCTCGTCCGCCGGAACCCGGACGCGCTCCCGCGCCGGTCGTTCCGGAAATTTCGATGACATTGCCAGCGGAAGTGAAGCCGAAAAAGAGCAAATTCTACGATTTTGCCCTCGCGGACGACACCGAATCTCTTGATCAGGAGAAAGCGCTAAACGCGAATTTTCGCGACAAGGGTATTGGTTTGGTGCCCAACGTGGTTGCGGTGCGAAAGGAGGCTCGGTATGCCAGTGTGGCTGCCGCAGCAATCATGGCGCAGTTTGACGTCCCATTTGGTTGGTATGTGAGCGATGATGGCAAACGCACTCTGGTCTTCGAACCAAGTGGCAAAGTTCAGATCAGCCTGAATCTCCTGCCGACGGAAGGAAAAAGTCGAAAAGCGATCCTGGACGAAATCGAAACGCAAATGCGGTCTGAGTATCCGAACCCCGAATTTGTTCGTCTGCGCGAGGGGCGGGTTCACGGATTGGGAGCGCGAAACATTGCTGACGGGCCGCAACCCCTGGAACAATATCACATGCTTTATCCGTTCCGAGACGAGACGATGGTTCTGCGCGCTCGCGTGACGGCCACACCTGAAGAAGCGACGGACGCCTGCAATCTGGCTCAACTGATTCTCGATAGTTGCGCGTTCGATTCTTTCCAGCAGCGGGATGAACCCAAAGAAGTGAACGATGGCCAGCCAGCCTGGTGGAAAAAGGCACTCGCGCTCGAAGCTCAGAACGAACTGGAAGCCGCGGAAAAAGTGATTCACGACGGTTGCCAGCACATCGGCGCCGCCGCGTCCACGGCGGAAATGTATCGGCTGCGGATGTGTCGACTCCTAGAGGCGGGCGACCGCGAAGGTGCAAAGGAAGCATTCAAGAAATCCAGCGACTTCATTTCCTTCTACGCCAGTTGTGCGACCAGCGGCGGTGAAGGCGCGGCGCTGTCTCTCGAACGAGATCGTTTTCGAGCCGAACTGGTGAGTGAATTCGGCAGCGATCCGGAAGCGGTGAACACCTAGAACCATAAATATGCTACAACTATTCCGAACAAGTCCCGGCCTGATCATCACTATTGCGTTGATGATCGGATGCCTCTTTGTTTGCGCCGTGCTCGGGCTGATCATGGGCCGCTCCGGAGCTTCGCTCCGTCCGATCTACTGGTTCGCTGGCTTTTTTGCGTTGGTGGTCGTGCCCCAGTTTTTCGGCCATCTCTACAATGCTATTCACACGACTCGAGTCGAAGCCGTCCGAAATCCCGCGGATGCGAAATCCATCTTCGGCGCCGATGTAGATCCGCACTTCGTCACGGACGCCCGTGCCGCCTTTGGCGATGTGTTCGGTCAGGCGGAGAGCGCCCAATTGGCTGTCCTGCCGAGTGGCGAAACGGTGTTGATCGCGAAATTTAACGGTTATTCCAAAGCGGAAAAAGCGTGGGTCAACTACCTCAGCGTGAGCGGCCTGAACCAAATAAAGGGTGAAGGCGATTCGCAGCGCGGATTTGCCGTGACGCGCCCCAGCGGTGATCGCGCCTATGTTCTGCACATGAGCAATATGGTCGGCATCTGGACCGCCAAAGACGATGAAACGATTCGGAAGCGCATGCTGGCGGGCGGCTTCGAGATTCCGCGCCGCGCACCCCTTGCCGAGATCCCCGCCAGCGGAGCCACGGAAGAAGAGAAGCGTTCCACATCGAACAGGTCTTTGCCAATCCCAGTGTTAGTGGGTGGCATGGCTATCTACCTGCTCCTAATCGTCCTCTATTTTTTCAAAGGTGCGGCCTGGGCAGGATCGAGCGCGGCCAAGGCCGGGGTTCGTCCGGCGCTGGTTTCGGAAGTGGCCGGCCAATTGGAATCGATCAATTCACTGGATGTACCGTTCCAAATTGAAAGAACTGGAGCGAACGAACTCATCGCTACCTGGCGCTACGCCGATGCAAAATGGATCGATCTCGCACGGGCTCGCGGGCTGCGCCGAACATTCCGCATTCGGCTCAGCCTGGATGAACAGGCCCACACTGTTCGCGCAACGGACTACGCCGCCGGCTACGATTGGTCCGCCGGACGGGGCGGTGCCGAGGTGGAATGGAAAGCGCTCCTGGGAATCGTGTTCTTCCAGTACGAGCATCAGCGCGTTTTCGGCCTCCAACTGGACGAACAAGGTCGTTTCAAGCCCGACGTTTCCTATGCCTACACATTCAATCTGAAGGAAATGAAATCGCCATTGATTGAAGCGGTGACGCGCTCGGGTTGGACGTGGCGTCCTACGATCTGGCAGGGACCAAAATGGTTGCGCTGGCTCACCGAATAATTCATTGCGTCGCGAGCACTTTTTCGAGCAGTTCATTCAACCGCTTGAGCATCGCACGGGGGTCTTCGAGCACGCCAGCGGCGACGCGTGCGTTGTCGTAAATCTGTTCCGCGACCTTTTCCGCAAGTCCGGCGTCTTTCGAGCGGATTTGCTCCAGTTGCACGATGACTCGATGGCGCGGGTTGATCTCGAGATCGTATTTCGGCGCGGTTTCCGGTTCGCCTTTGCGCATTGTTTTCAAAATTTGCCGCATGCTGCGCGTGAGTCCTTCGTCGTGATCAACCACCACCGCGGGGCTCTCGGCGAGACGCTTGGAGACGCGCACGCTGGTCACCGCTTCCTTGAGGATATCCTTGATCCATTTGGCGAGACCTTCTGCCTGATCCGCACTGAGGCCGCCCTCTTTGGATTCATTTTCAATGGTGAGATCCGCCTTCTCGGCAGCCTTGATATTCTTGCTCTCAAAGGTGTGCAGATGATCCATGACGAATTCGTCGATCGTGTCGTAGAAGAAGAGCACTTCGTATTTCCGTGCCGCGAAAACTTCGAAGTACGGACTGCTCTGGGCTGCCTCCCGGTTCGGAGCGAGCAGGTAATAAATCTCTTTTTGATCCTGCGGCATACGGCTGATGTATTCCGCCAGCGAGGTTTTCTGGCCGGACGAAGTGGTCGAGGATTCGAAGCGCAACAGCTTCGCGAGCGCGTCACGGTGCGTAAAATCGGTGATGATCCCTTCCTTCAGAAAGCGGCTGAACTCCGTATAAAACTTGTCGTACTGAGTCGCGTCCTTTCCCGATTGTTCCTCAAGAAACTTGATGAAGCGGCTGGTCAGGACCTTGTTCAGCTTCTGCAGGAGAGCGCTGTCCTGCATGGTTTCACGTGAGATATTCAGCGGCAAATCCTCGCTATCGACAGCGCCGCGCAGGAAGCGCAGCCAATCGGGAAACAAACCTTTGGCGTGCGCCTGAATGAGCACCTTTCTGGAATAGAGATTCACGCCCGATTCCAGATGCTGCATCCCGAGTTGCTCGAGGTTATGACTCGGCACGTAAAGCAACGCCTGGATGGTGAGCGGCGCGTCTGCGGAAAAATGGAGGCGATACAGCGGTTTGTCCTGGTCGTGCCCGATGTATTTGTAGAACTCGTCGTACTCCTCTTCTTTGATGTCGTTCTTATTACGAGCCCAAATCGCCTGGACCGTGTTCACGGCTTTGCCGTTCAGCTCAATCGGGAAACTGACAAAGTTCGAGTAGCGCTTGATGATGCCATCCACCCGCCACTCGCTCGCGAAATCCTTTTGATCCTCCTTGAGATGAACGACAATGCGCGTCCCACGCGGAGCATCGGCCTCCGGTTCAATTTCGTAACCACCCATTCCTTCAGAAGTCCATTGCCAGCCGGATTCTTCCGGTTTGTAGGAACGGCTCGTCACCACCACCTTTTTTCCGGCCATAAAAGCCGAATAAAAACCGACACCGAATTGCCCGATCAGGCTCAGGTCTGGTTTGCCTCCGGCCTGCAGCGAATTGAGAAACGCCTTCGAGCCCGAATGCGCAATCGTTCCGAGGTTTTCGACTAGTTCGCCGTGTGTCATGCCGACACCGGTGTCGGTGAAGGTAATCGTGTTTTCCTTTTCGTCGGTCTGGATCGAAATTTTGGGCGCCTGATCAGGCTGGTAAACCGTTTGACCCGAAGCTTGCATGAACCGCAGCTTTTCCAGCGCATCCGCCGCGTTGGAAATAAGCTCCCGAACGAAAATCTCCTTATCGGTGTAGAGGGAATGAATGACGATATTCAGCAACTGCTGAATCTCAGCCTGAAATTGATGCTTCTCTGCGCTCATCGGTGGAATTCCTTAAGAACAAAGTGGCACGTCGTCAAGGGATGGAAGGAAAAAGGGTGACACAGATTTGAGTAATTGGCACGAATGGCGCCGTGCACGTGGCTTTTCCATGAATCGCGAGCAGAGGCTCTATATTTTCGGCTGGCCGGGCGTCATTGGCGGCGCTTCGACCAAACTCGCGCACCTGCTGCGGTTGCTGCATAAGCGCTTTCCCATTCTCGTTGTTCCGAACGAGGACGCCGAGGTGAACGATCCCGAATGGAGGCCGATGATTGACAAGTTGGCGATCAACGCGTGCGCGTTCAACGATTTGCCCGACCATTTGCACGGCTGGGGATTGTCCCTTTGCAATTTCGAATTCCTCATGAGCCCGAAATGGGCGGAGGCGCGCCGTCGCGGTCTGAAAATGGCCTGGTCCAACGAAATGATGTGGACACACCCCAGCGAACTCGGCGCAATTTTCACGGGTCTCGTTGACCAGGTTCTTTACGTTTCCGGAGTCCAGCGCGAAAGTCTCGAACCGCAATACGTCGCCGCCCGCACTGGTTCGCTAAAAACCCACACCGTTAGTGAGCGGAATACCGATTCCGGTGAAGTGAAACATTCGTCAGGCCGCAACCTTCGCTGGGCCATTACCGGCAATTATGTAGATCCAGCGTTATTTCCCGAGAAGAGCGCGCGAATCAAAAAGCCTGAGGAACCCATCGTTGTCGGACGCCTTTCCCGAGCTGACCCCGACAAATTCCCCGACAACTTCCCTGCCTTTTACGAAAACCTCGGCCTGCGCAACGCGCGTTTCCGCGTCATGGCCTGGCACGAACCACTCGCGCAAAAACACAATGCTCACCACTTCGACCATCGCTGGGAATTAATTCCTCCGATGAAGGAAGATCCTTTGCGATTCCTCCAATCGCTCGACCTGTTCGTCTATTCGGTCGGTCCAAACCTCCGCGAAAGTTGGGGCCGCGCCATTGTCGAAGCAATGCTCTGCGGCGTCGTTCCTCTCTTGCCCGCCGACGCGAAACATCATCTCCGGAATCTTGTAAAACACGGCGATTCCGGTTTCCTCTGCGAGAACGAGGCCGAGTTCAGCAAATATGCCCGCATTCTCGAAAGCGATTCGAACCTTCTGGCCCAATGCTCCCATCGCGCGCGCGAAGATGCCGTCCACCGGCATTGCACGGCATCTGAACATATTCGGCTTTGGGACAACGCCTTTCCTGAGCTTTCCACGTAAACGTAAAGAGGCAGACCAAAAACGATTTGGCGTCGCGCCGGCCCGGATATATCATTCGTCATGGTGTTGTTGGAACCAACCCAGACCGTTCCACTTTCAATGTCGCAGGACGGCTCCATCCGGATTGGGGACAGTCGAGTTTCTCTCGACTCGGTGCTTCATCATTATTTACAGGGTGCGACTGCGGAAGAGATATGTCTGCGCTTCCCCGGACTGCGTTTGGCGGATGTCCATTCCTGCCTCGCGTATTATCTCAACAACGAGGCTTCCCTCGATGACTATCTTGCCAAGCGTGAGAAGGAAGGAGATTCTTTGGAGCGTCGCATCACTGAAGATCCCAGCCAAAAGGCGGCCGCAAAGCGAATGCGCGACCGGTTGAAAGAACGAGCCGGGAACCTCTCTCACTGAATGCTCCGGGTCCTTATCGACCAGGATTTTGATCACGATATCTTACGCGGCCTGCGGCTGCGGCTGGCTCTCGACGCAATAACTGCGCGTGAGGCAGGTTTGAGTAAAAAAACTGATCCCGAAGTTCTTGATTGGGCTGCCAGAAATGAGCGGGTGATCGTGACTCATGATCGTCAAACCATGCCAGCGTTCGCGTACGATCGGGTCGGCGAAGGTCTGCCCATGCCGGGCCTGTTTGTCGTCTCAAGAAGCCTGCCCGTCGGCCAGGCCATCGCCGAACTTGAGCTTCTTATTACATGCAGTGAACCCGGCGAATGGTCAGGGATGGTGGTTTTCGTTCCATGGCGCCTTTGATCAACGCGCTGATGTGAGCTTCTGATCCTTCACCTTGTCGTCGAATTTTGTGAGCGATTGCGGAGCGGCGAGCAATTGTTCCCGGCAGCGGCTCAACACTTTTTCGATCGCAGGATCATGCACATCCAACGCCGCCGCTTTCTCAGCAATTCCCACGCATACATCCTCAATTACGCTCGCTGGTTTTGCGGGCGAACCCATCACCCAATCCAGCGCCTCGGACGAGGCCGATATGAAGTCGGCAACGTTGCCCCGCTTGCTCTGGACGCTCACCAGGCTGCGGTAGGCATATGAAAATTCCTCGTTCAGTTTGCCGGCTGCGGAATTGCTAATTCCACGGAGCAATTCCAACGCACGTCGCCAGTGTGTTACGGACTGGTCGTAGCGTTCTGCTCGTGTCGCCAAATTGGCTAAATAGGAATTCACCCTCGCCTCGGTAAACTGCCA
Organism: Limisphaerales bacterium; assembly: GCA_044226545.1. GTDB lineage: Bacteria > Verrucomicrobiota > Verrucomicrobiia > Limisphaerales > SXQI01 > DASVNK01. The sequence continues at coordinate 4,965 of JBGAGW010000014.1, read as the reverse complement.
AAGGTACGGCGCAGGACTGTCCGCAAAACGCGTTCGCAATTGGCCCAGCCAGGTCTGACACCAGCTTGCAAATTCAGGGCGACGCTGCTGGTTCTCCAGAAATTCGCGCTGTTTATCAAAGGCGTTGGCCAAAGCTCTTTGCGCCGCGAACGCGCCAGGCGAACGAACGGCAAGATCGAAATGATGCCCGACGTTTGAAATAAGCAGGCGTTCCGCTTCGTCCGGCTGGTGTGAGGCCAGGTAGTAACGCACCAGGTTGTCCGTGGTGTACTGGATTTTTTCCGCCACCCAGTTACCGGATATTTCTTCGCTGCCCTCGACGTGCTGCAGGCCATACGGCACCTGTACGCTCAGTTGCAGATATTCGTTGAGCGCCCTTTGAAAAAGTTTCCCAACGCGCGGGTCTGTTTCCGCCCCCGCTTTGTCGCGCGTTACCATTCCAGCCCAGGCAAGACTCTGCGCGAGGGAAGCACGCCACAATATGTTCTTCGGATCGATAGCGACCAGCTTCTCTGTGGCGCTCGTCCAGTTTTCAACCAGCTTTTCGCACAACTCACGTGACCCGAGCGAATAATAGGCGTCGGCCGCGCGCCCGTAAGCCGTGGCGAGTTCGTACTGCCAATCGCGATCCGATTCGGCCGCGGGCTTAATCTCCTCCAGCGCCCGAATGTACAATTTGAATTCCTGGAGAGCCGAAGCGTTATCGTGGGCGTTCTGTTGCGCTATTCCGCGATCATAGTGGGTCTGTGCCAGCAACCGCCGCACCGTCAAATCGTTCGGGTTCCGGGCCGAAATTGCAGAGAGCCTTTCGCTCGCCTCTTCAAGCTGCGTATCCGCTGTTTCTGAACGTCTCTCGTCCCGATAAAAACGTCCGGTTTCCATGAGCATTTCGGAAAGCACCGCACTCTGGATCGAGTCTTCCGGCGCTACTTCCGCAGCGCGGCGCTGATTGGCCAGAGCCCGCGTCGCGAATTCATCGGCCTCGGCCTTTTTTCCGAACGCCTTATCGATTTGAAAAACAAGCAATTCCAGGCGAGCTCGCAGTGTCCATGACTCCGCGTCCGACTGGCGTTTCGACTGGAACCGGTCCAGCGTCGCCAGTCCTTCACGCGCCAGCCGATCTGCCTCTGTGAGCTTGCCGAGGTCACGCTGCAAATTCCCCGCGCGCCAAAAGTAACTCGCTTTGCGCAAGAGAAAGTCCGGGCCGGAGTCGGCTTCGCTTTGTCGGCTGAAATATGCCTCCGCCTCGCGCACCACTGTCGCAGTGTCTTCAAGCCGCCCGAGCGGACGCAACTTGTCAGTTATTTCCTTGTCCATGAATCCAATCAAGGTTTCCGCGTCTGCGCGGGCCTTGCGAGCCTGTCGCAGCGCGAGTTGTTGAGCAATCACCCCGTAACAGAGAGCAGCAACCAACGCAGCCGCACACGCAGCCAGCGCCGGATTTCGCCGGCTCCAAAGAACCGTGCGTCGCGCCACCGAAATCGGCCGCGCCCGAATTGGCTCATCCGCCAGAAAACGGCGCAAATCTTCTGCGAGATCCCCGCACGTCGCATAACGATCTGCTGGATCCTTTGACAGGCACTTCAGGCAAATCGTTTCCAAATCACGCGGCACAAGTGGATCCGATTCGGACGGACGCTTCGGCTCGTCGTAAAAAACAGACCACAATGTTTGGTCGCGCGAAGGTCCGTTGAACGGTGGCCTGCCCGTCAACAGGAAATAGAGAATTCCACCGAGCGCATAAATATCCGTCGCCACACTCACCGAACTTGCATCCGGGTGCACCTGCTCCGGCGCCATGTAACTCGGCGTGCCCAGGCTCTCGCCCGTTTGCGTGATCGTGTGAGTTTCCGCGGTGAGCTTCGCGATCCCAAAATCCACCACGCGCGGTTCGTCCTGTTCATCGATCAGGACGTTATTTGGCTTCAGATCACGATGCAGCACGCCGCGTTGATGCGCGTGATAAACCGCCTCCGCGATCTTTTGGACGTAACGCGCCGCTTTCTCCGGTTGAACTCTTCCGAGCTTCGCAAGATCAAGCCCGTTCACCAGCGGCATCGAGAAATAACACGCGCCACGCTCCTCGCCGATCTCGTGAACCGAAATGATGTTTGGATGATTCAGAGCCGCGACAATCTGCGCCTCCGCATTGAACCGCTGCACCTGCGCCGGGTGCGAAATGATTCCACCCAGCAAAACCTTGAGCGCCACGGTCCGATTGAGCCGCCCTTGACGAGCCTTGTAAACAATCCCCATCCCCCCGCGCGCGATCTCTTCGATGATTTCGTACTCGCCAATGCGCGACGGTGTTTCCGTGTAAAACTGGGAAGGCGCGTTGAACAGATCCGCCGCCGACGTGGTGACGCAGCCACAGGTTAGACAGTAGCCATCCGGCTCCATCAACGGGCCTCCGCAACGGGCGCAATATTGGTCATCTGGTATTCGCACCGGCTTCCCGTTCACTGATCGAAAAACATATGGAGTCCCATCTCGGCCCCTCTGAAAGGGTAGGACAGGCGCCTCGCCTGTCCCGTCCGGCGCCCCGCCGGACGCGACCGCGTTCAGCGGTCGGCTTCTTGGGCATTTCGCCTAACCCAGCGCGCGCCCTATCGTCGCTTCTCGCTCTCCGGCGCAAGGATCCGCGCGGTCAACACCCGAATCTCTTCGTCGACCTCCCCTTCCCGCACTGTTTGCGCGACCACTTCCCGCAGCAACGCCTTATAACGATCGCGCAACCTCGAAATCCTCACATTCACCGCATTCGCCGTCAGCCCGTGCTTCTTCGCCAGGTCTGCACGCGACTCCGTTCCCTTCTTTTCCCAAATAAATGGCTCGTAATCCTCCAGCTCATTCGATTTGCCTACCGCAGCCCACTCCCCCCGTAACCGTTCCAACACCTCGCTATTGATCGCGTTCACCCATTCCTGCATGAAGATGTCGTGATCCTTCGGGTCCTCCGAAATCTCATCCACATGCTCGTCCACTGGCACATGCACCGCTCCGCCCCCGCGCTTCAGGGTGGCAATCGCTTCAAAATGGTTGGCCAGGAAATGTTTGATGCTGACGATCAAAAAACTGCGGAACCGCCCCTTTGAACGATCCATTCGCAGCAGATCGTCGCTCTTCAGCAGCCGATGGATGTAATCATGCGCCAAATCCTCCGCGAGCTGCGGATCGCGCACGCGCGGTCGGATAAATCCCAAAATCGCCGGACGATAAATTCGGAACAACCGATCCAGCGTCTCAATTTCTGTCGCAGACCTTTTGGTGAGCGGTTTGAGCAGCGTGGTCCACTGCGTATCAGGAAAATAACCGGACGGCTTGCCCGAATCGGTGGGTGGCACACTGGCCCCCTCTAAACAGGAATTATTCACTCTGCAACCTCTACTACTTGATATCCCGCGTGCGGGAAGGTTTCGTCTGGACCGGACGCCTTTACAGGATCGTAAGAGTCCAGCCCCATTTTTCAAGCTATTTCTCGGATTCAGCAACGCACACCTCCACTCATTTGCAGGTGCAGCTCAGTGAGCCGCAGCACCTTGAACATGCATGCAGGCTGATGACAGGGTCCGCCTGCACACTTACCACGCTGCGGCTCACTGAGTGGCCTCCGCATTTTGGAACGCAGACCGGGCGGCACCCGCCGCCCGGTCCGGCTCTCTTTCGGATAACCTCTTCACCCTCAAGAGCAGGAACCGTCAAAAATCATTACACCGGAGTGCGGCCCTCCGGGCCGCAGCGATCCCGCAACCCCAACCGCACTACTCTCAGACCGCCGCTTCCTAACAACATTTCCTGCACCCTGATGCTGCCCGTAATAAAAAATCGCCATTCCGTCTCTCCCCTTTGGAAAGAGATTTGATGAGAACACTTGGTTCCAGACGATTCGGGATTCTCGGCGCCTACATATTGCCCACGTTAGGTGCCGCGCAGGCCCGGAGTGAATCATTGGTTGTATTGCACATACAAATGAAGCCCGAGTCGTCTGGACCAACCTCAAAAGCCCCAAAACTCCCGAAACTCCCGATTGCCACAGCTCTTTTACTCATAGGCAAAAAAGACGCGGTCTCAAAAACAGGCGCGGGACACGAGCTGGCCTTAGCCGCTTGTGTCCCGAGCCTCCCCGATTGATTCGACCTTCTTTGCTTACCGCTTGCGAACACGGTAAAACAGCGCCCGTTCACTCGCGCGGGCGAAGACAGTCGCATTCTTCCCGTTCGAACTGATCGAATGGTCCAGAACCGTCCATGGTCCTTCAGGAGTCGCGGCCATTTCGAGAATGATCGGTTCGCCCGAAACGACCCAGTCCAAGGCGACAGCCTGACCGATTTGGACGGTCGGAGCGATATCCGGACAACTCAGGCTTTTGTTTTCCGCGCCAGTAGCGAGCGGTTCGACACTGAAGTTGTTCTTCACCTCGCAAAACCGGTTGCTCACTACGGTTGGATTTTGGGCAACTCCGAGAACTTTGCCATACTCCGGATCGTCGCCCATCAAAAGAATACCCCGGGTCACATGGGAGATGCTGTTCCCTTCGAGAATATTTCCAGATCCGGTGACACTGATACCAGTTGTTACAATCTGGGCCGGATCCGCGAAGGTGTCGGGTGACGCGGGGCCGATAATCAGGTTATTGAGAAATACGCTGTTGTCGCTTTTCACGGAACCAATCGCCCATTCGTTGGCGACGAGGGTATTTGCCTCGTAGCGAATAGCGAGGAGGGCCGACGGGGCGTTATTCAGTCCCACCAACCACATCCAATCGACCGCCAAAATGCCGAGGCTCTTTTCAGTATCATTCACCAAACGGCAATGCCCTGTGATTCGATTGCCGAGCACGGTTCCGCTGGCACCACACGAGAAGAGCATTCCGATTTGCGAATCGCCGACCGATGGACCGCCCCCTTCGATCACGCAGTCCTGAATCACGAATTTTACGCGCAGCGCGGATTTTGCCGTGTCATT